>DASYZG010000020.1:0-2289 GCA_035946575.1 Terriglobia bacterium
GAAGATCGCCCTCGAAGTCCTGGATCAGATTCTGGTCACGCTTTGGCATGTGCTGCCCTGGCTTGCCGTGGCGGGCGTGGCGTTCGCCGTGCTGTCGAGGATTTCACCTTGCAACCCGGGCAAGCCCTGGTGGCGCAAGAAGGGGCTCGGCACCGACTTTGCCTACTGGGTTTTCCTGTCGATATTCACGCGCTATCTGCGCGTCTGGGTGACGGTCACGCTCACCATCTGGCTGTTTCACATCAATGACGGCCAGAAAATCGCCGACTTCTATGCCCATGGCCACGGACCGGTGTCGACTCTGCCGCTATGGTTCCAGGCCGTGCTTTATCTGGTGGGGACCGACTTCCTGCTCTATTGGAGTCATCGCGCCTTTCACCAGGGCGCCTTGTGGAAATACCACGCCGTGCATCATGCGCCGCGCGAGCTGGAATGGATCAGCGCGGCGCGGTTTCATCCGCTCAATCTGGCCTTTGGCACGGCGGCCGCCGATATCATTGCGCTTCTGTGCGGCGTCTCGCCGGAAATTTTCATCGTCATGGGCCCCGCCAACGTCCTTCTGTCATGCCTGGTCCATGCCAATCTCAATTGGACGTTCGGCCCCTTGCGTTATGTGATCGCCAGCCCCGTCTTCCATCGCTGGCACCATGACGAAAAGACTTACGATCGCAATTTCGCGGGCACGCTGCCGGTGTGGGACTGGATGTTCGGCACCTATCACATGCCGCAAGGCGCGCTGCCCGAGACCTATGGCATCGAGGACCCAAACATGCCCGAAGGGCTGATGGCGCAAATCGTCTATCCGCTGATACAGCGTGAAGGCGCGACCGTGGGCGAGACTCAGCTGGCCGGACCGGCGGCCTAGTGGATCGAATCTAACACTTGGTGCCCCCGGCGGACGGCGGCGATGATTTTACGCGGGTCGGCGGTCCATATGAAGGGTCTTGGCGCCAGGTTTGTCTCCTCGATGAAGCGGTTGATTGCAGTTTGAAGTTCGGCGACGGAGCGGAAGACGCCGCGCTGCAGACGCTGCTTGGACAATTTCGCAAAATAGCCCTCCACGGCATTGAGCCAGGAGCAGGAGGTTGGCGTGAAGTGGAAAGAGAAGCGCTTGTGGCGCGCCAACCAGGCCAGAACGGCGGGATGCTTGTGAGCGGCGTAGTTGTCGAGAATGACATGGATGGTCTTTCCGGCCGGACTTTCGGCTTCGATCGTGTTGAGAAAGCGTATGAACTCCTCGTGGCGGTGGCGCCGCATGCAGCGGCCGATTACCTTGCCTTCCAGCACGTTAAGCGCGGCGAAGAGCGTCGTGGTGCCGTTGCGCTTGTAATCGTGGGTCATGGTGCCGGCGCGGCCCTTCTTCATGGGAAGACCGGGCTGGGTGCGGTCAAGCGCCTGGATCTGGCTCTTTTCATCGAACGAAAGGACGATGGCATGGGCAGGCGGATCGACGTAGAGCCCCACCACGTCGCGCAGCTTCTCCACGAACTTCGGGTCATTGGAGAGCTTGAACTGTTTGACCTTGTGAGGCTGAAGGCCATGGGCGCGCCAGATGCGATGCACCGCGCTGGCGCTGATGCCGCAAGCCTCGGCCATCAGCGCCCCGGTCCAGTGGGTTCTCTCTCCCGGCGGCTTGCTCGAGGTTCGCGCCACGATGCGCGCAGCCACTTCCGGGCCAAGCGGCGCTACCCGCGAGGGTCGCGTCTTATCGCGCAGCAAGCCCGCAACGCCCTCCTGCATGAACCGCTCCTGCCAGCGCCAGACGCAGGTCTTGGACTTGTCCGTCCGGCGCATGATCTCGTTGGTTCCCAGGCCGTCAGCCGTAAGCAGCACGATCTCGGCTCGCCAGACGTGCTTCTGCGGCGCGTTGCGGTCCCTCAAAATTGCCCTCAGCCGCTTGCGGTCCGAGGCCTTCACCGTGATGGATATTCCCGTTCGCATGCGCCAGAATCGCACGTTCTGCACAGCCTGGGAATCCCAAACGGGATTCAAATGTCAGAAAGGAACCACTAGGTCGATGGGCTTCGGGTCAAGCACGAACTTTCCTGCCTCGATCTTTGACAGGTCAAGAATGTCAGAAACGAGGTTTAGCAGGTGCTGACCGGATTCCTGGATCAGGCCCGCATATTCCTCGTAGCGCGATGGCAACGGCCCGAAGAGGCCTAAGCGCATGCTGTCGGAAAAGCCTATGATTGCGTTCAATGGCGTTCGCAGCTCATGGCTCATATTGGCGAGAAATTCCGACTTAATCCGATTGGCCGCGTCGGCTGCTTCCTTGTCGGCGAGATT
>DASYZG010000021.1:0-11844 GCA_035946575.1 Terriglobia bacterium
ACAGGGAGAGGAGGAGCGTGACTCCCAGTACTCCGCTGTTCAGGTGCGCCGAAGAGAGACCCGGCGTATCCGCGGGAGCGAGCGCCACCAGAAATCGGGTGCCCCACGAGGCCAGCAGAAGCCCGAGGCCACCGCCCGCTACGCCGAGCAGAACGCTCTCGGTGACCACTTGCCGGACTACGCGGCCGCGTCCGGCGCCCAGAGCGCTGCGAATCGCCATCTCTTTCTCGCGCGCCGAAACCCTCGCAAGTTGCAGCGCTTCGAGATTCGCGCAAGCGATCAGCAGCACTACCCCGACCGCTGCCAGCAGAATAAGCAGCGCCGGGCGCGTGTTGCCGACGACGTTTTCGTGAAGGCTGATCACCTGCACGTTCCAGCCTTTCTGTTCGGGATACTGCTTTGCGAGATTATTGGCGATGGTGTCCATCTCCGCCCGCGCCCGCTCGATGGACACGCCTGATTTCAGCCGGGCAATGGTGCCGTACTCATGCCAGGTGCGCCCAGGCTGGCGCAGGTCGAGGCCGGCGAGCCAAAGCTCGGGCCTGGCTCCCGAGGGCGCCGGGAAATAAAAGCTTGGCGGCATGACCCCGATCACATTGAAGCTCGCGCCGTTAAGCGTGATTTTGCGCCCGACGATTGCCGGGTCGCCACCATAGCGTCGCTTCCAGAGCCCGTCGCTCAAAACCGCCACCTGCGCGCCCCCGGGTGGGTCTTCGTTCTGAACAAATGTGCGACCGAGCGCAGGGCGCGTTCCCAGGAGATCGAAGAAATTCGCGGAGACCTGCTCACCATCCACCTCGAAGGGCTCTCCGGATCCGCTGACATCGTAAGTGCGCTCGTCGATCGCTGACATTCCCGCGAAGACGTGGTTCTGCTTCCGCCAGTCGACGAAATTGGCAGCCGACACCACGTTGTGGTACCAATTGCGCGGAGGATTCTGCTCCCACAGAAGCACCAGCCGGTTGGGGTCCGGGAAGGGAAGGCGATTGAGCAGCACCGCGTCGATTACGCTGAAGATCGCGCTATTGGCGCCGATGCCGAGCGCCAGCGTCAGCAGAGCTACAGCCGTGAAGCCGGGGCTCTTGGCCAGCACGCGGGTGCTATAACGCAGGTCCTGAATCAGGACGTCGAGCGCCGGCAATCCGCGCCGGTCGCGCTGCCGCTCTTTGGCCTGCTGGACTCCGCCGAAACTGACGAGAGCCTGTCGCCGCGCCTCGTCGGGTGAAAGTCCGCGCCGCAGGTTCTCCTCGATGGCAAGATCAAGATGCAACGCTATCTCGGCGTCGAATTCGCGATCGAGCGGCTGCTTGCGGAACAAGGCTCTCAACCGGTTCACCATCTCCCTCACTTGGCCGCTCATCCCCGCCCTCCTCTCTCCTGCATCGCCAACACCCGGCCCATGACGCTGGAAAGGCGCTGCCAGTAAGCCGTGTGCTCGGAGAGCTGTTTGCGGCCCTGCCGCGTAATCGAGTAGAACTTCGCCTTGCGATTGTTGCCGGAAGTGCCCCACTCGGCCGTGATCCATCCTCGATTCTGCAACCGGACGAGCGAGGCATAGATCGTCCCTTGATTCAGCAGCACCTGGTTGCCGCTCACCTGCTCGATACGGCGGGCGATGCCGTAGCCGTGCAGCGATCCCAGTACCGCCAGCGTCTGTAGCACCATCACATCCAGGGTCCCTTGCAAGAGATCGAGCTTCGATTTCGCCATCGGCCCTCCTGTGTTACTGCCACATAAGAATAGCACGGTTCATGTGGTAGCGCCACATGTGTTCTCGGTAGGGGCAATCTCCTGTGCCTGCCCCGAGTACCACGTCGGCGGCGCAACTGGTCAAACGTCCGCGCGCGACAGGCTATTGCGAAGCCACCCGCCCGTATTCGCGTTGACCGGAAGCGGGAAACACGGTACGGTTCAAGGTAAGGGGGCCGGCGGGAAGGCCGGGCGAGGCCGAGGGGACAGGCAAAGAGGGTGCAGATCAGATGCTCCCGGACCTGCGGAGACTTCGACCGTGAAACCCGTTCGAACCTTCGACGTGATTCCCGCCCTGCCTTCGGCCGTCGAAGGCCTGCGCGCCGCAGCTTGCAATCTTCACTGGACCTGGGACCACGAGACCATCGAGCTCTTTCGCCGCCTGGACCGCGATCTATGGGAGTCCACGGGCCACAATCCCGTTCTCATGCTGGGCGTGATCGAGCAGGAGAAGCTGGAGGCGGCCGCCCGCGACGACGCCTTTCTCGGCCACCTCGAGCGCGTGTCGGGTGGCCTCGATTCCTACCTGGAAGGCAACCTCACCTGGTTCGGAAAGCGCCAGCAGCCTGCAGACAGCAAGCTGCTGACGGCATACTTCTCGGCGGAGTTCGGTATCACCGAATGTCTCTCGATCTTCGCCGGGGGTTTGGGCATTCTTGCCGGCGACCATCTGAAATCATCGAGCGATCTGGGAGTCCCACTGGTGGGCGTGGGCCTTCTCTATCAGCAGGGCTACTTCCGCCAGTACACGAATCAGGCTGGCTGGCAGCAGGAATCCTACGAGGCCAACGACTTCACGAATCTGCCCGTCAGTCCAGTGCTCGACGTGGTCGGAAGACCCCTGACGGTGGGCGTCGAATTGACGGGCCGCGAGGTGCGGGCGCAGGTCTGGGTGGCGCAGGTCGGCCGGGTGCCTCTCTACCTCCTCGACACCAACATTGCGGCCAACCCGAATGCCGAGGATCGCGTGATTACCGACCAGCTCTATGGCGGTGATCGCGAAACACGTATCCGCCAGGAGATCGTGCTCGGCATCGGCGGCTACCGGGCCCTGCGCGCAGTGGGCCTCGAGCCGACGGTTTATCACATGAACGAGGGCCATTCGGCTTTTCTCGCCCTCGAGCGTATCCGGCAGTTGATGGAGGGCCGCAGCCTCAGCTTTGCCGAGGCCCGCGAACTCGCCTCGGCAAGCCTTGTCTTCACAACTCACACGCCCGTGGAGGCCGGGCACGATTATTTTTCGCCGGACCTGATGGATCGCTACTTCGGCGCGTTTGCGGGCCGCCTCGGGTTGTCGAGCCGGGAATTCATGGCGCTCGGGCGCAAGCATCCTGACGACGGCAGCGATTTCTGTATGACCGTGCTGGCCTTGCGCCTCGCTTCCTATTCGAACGGAGTCAGCAAACTGCATGGCGAGGTGAGCCGGCGGATGTGGCAGGTGTTGTGGCCCGCGGTTCCCACGGACGAGGTCCCCGTCCGGCACATTACCAACGGCGTGCATTTCCGCAGCTGGATTTCGCTGGAGATGAATCAGCTTTACGACCGCTACCTCGGCCCGAAATGGCACGAAGAGCCCGCGGATCAGAAGACCTGGAACCGCATTTACTCCGTTTCGCCGGAAGAATTATGGCGCAGCCACGAGCGGCGTCGCGACCGCCTGGTGGCCTGGGTCAGGGGCCGGGTGCGCGCCCAGTGGGTGAAGCGCGGGGCGCCCCCGTCCGAGATCGCGGCCGCCCAGGAGGTGCTCAATCCGAACGCCCTCACCATCGGCTTCGCCCGGCGCTTCGCGACCTACAAGCGCGGCACACTGATTCTGCGCGACCTGCCGCGCCTTGAGCGCCTGCTGATGGACGCCGAGCGTCCCGTGCAGATTATCTTCTCCGGAAAGGCCCACCCCCGCGACGACGCCGGGAAGGAGCTGATCCGCCAGATCAACGGACTCACGCGCCAGCCCACACTCGGCCGGCACATGGTGTTCATTGCGGACTACGACATGAGCGTGGCCCGCTACCTCGTTCAGGGAGTCGACGTCTGGCTGAACACGCCGCGCCGGCCGCTCGAAGCCAGCGGAACCAGCGGCATGAAGGCCGCCGCCAATGGCGCGCTGAATCTGAGTACGCTCGACGGCTGGTGGGACGAAGTGTGGCGGGAGCGCGAGGTGAGTTCTGACGGCGTGCGCGCCCGGCGAGCTTCAGACTCCGCCGCTACCATCGGCTGGGCGATCGGAAAAGGCGAGAGCTACAACGACCCCGACTATCAGGATCAGGTGGAGGCGGAAGCGCTCTACGATCTGCTGGAACACGACGTCATCCCCACGTTTTATGATCGCGGGGAGGACCGCATTCCGCGCCGGTGGGTCGATCGCATGAAGGCGTCCATCGCCACCGTGTGTCCGCTGGTCAGCACCAACCGCATGGTGAAGGACTACACCGAGCAGTTCTACCTGAAGGCTCACGAACGGTACCGCGTGCTCGAAGCCGAAGGCACCGCGCGCGCGAAATTGCTCGCGGCCTGGGTGGCACGCGTACGCAGCGCCTGGCCGGAGGTGCGTGTCGAGACCGTTGAACAGCGGTCCAACGGAGCGCTGCCGGTGGGAACGAGTCTTCACGCCCGGGCGAGCGTCCGGCTGGGGCCGCTCGCGCCGGACGACGTTCGCGTCGAACTCTTCATCGGGCGCGTCAGTCCATCGGGCGACCTGTCTGACCACGCTGCCATTCGCATGCAACCGGCCGGCGACGCCGGGGAGCATGCGTTCTGGTTTGAGGCCAACGCTCCGTGCGAGCGCAGCGGGAAGTACGGATTCACCATCCGTGTGCGGCCTGATCATGCGGATCTCACCGTGCCGTTCGTCCCGGGACTCATCCGCTGGGCCGAGCAGCGCTGAGCAGAGCAGCCTGGCGGTGCCCCCGGTTTGCCCCTCCTTCATGCGGCTGGGAACGACTTCTGGAGGGCCTTCAACTGCCGACTGTTAACCGTCGACTTTTGACCTTTTGACCTCCGGCTCCGCCGGGTTACGATGGTCGAAGCGCGTGATGAGCCGGACGTTCAAGCTCGCGGGTATTCTGACTATCATGCTTCTGAACGTCCCGCTGCTCGCTTCGGCCCTCACCGAGCTCGCTACACGGGCCGCCACGGGCGACTTGCGCTGTGCCCGGTGTCACCCCGCCGAAACGGCCGGATATCTCGAAACCCAGATGGCCCACTCTTCGAGCGGCATCACTTGCGAGCCGCCAGGCGCGTTTTCGCACGCCGTCTCGAACGCCCGGTTCTCCGTGGAACTCACCGGCTCGAAGCAGGGCTTGAAGATGGTCCAGCGCCTGGAGCGCGACGGCTTTTCGGGCAGTTACGAGCCGGCCTACGCCATCGGCTCCGGCTCGCATGCGGTCGCGTATCTGGTCGAGACCGGCGGACATTTGTTTCAGTCGCCGATCTGTTTCTACGCGGGGCGCGGCTGGGACATGGCCCCGGGATACGAAAAGAACCCGCAGCCCGATTTTCAGCGCCCGGTGACTGCCGATTGCCTTTTCTGTCATGTCGGCAAGGCACAGCCGGTCGGAGGTTCGCTGAACCGTTACCGGGACCCGCCCATTACGGTGGAGGGCATCACCTGCGAGCGCTGTCATGGACCCGCGGAGGCTCACCTGCGGAACCCGGTTCCCGGCTCGATTGTTAATCCCGCCAAGCTGCCGGCTCGTGCCCGCGACAGCGTTTGCGAACAGTGCCACCTGAGCGGCGAGGCGCGCATCACGAATCCGGGCAGGCAGCTCAGCGATTTTCAGCCGCCGCAGGATCTGGAAGACGTGTTCTCGGTCTATGTCTTTGCCAGTTCGCGCGACCCGAGCCAGCCGGACGCGCTCAGGGTCATCAGCCAAGCCCAGCAACTCGCGCTGAGCACCTGTTTCCGGCGCAGCAACGGAAAACTTTGGTGCGGCACCTGCCATGATCCCCACCGGCAGCCCACCGACGCCAAGGCCTGGTTCCGCGCGCGTTGTCTCGGGTGCCACGGCGATGGGCTGCTGCGCACTCATCCCAAACCCAACGACGACTGCATCGGCTGCCACATGCCTCACCGTCCCGTCTCCGACGGCGGACACACGGTGTTCACCGATCATCGCATCGCGCGCCGGCCGCTGCCCGA
This sequence comes from Terriglobia bacterium, assembly GCA_035946575.1. GTDB lineage: Bacteria > Acidobacteriota > Terriglobia > UBA7540 > UBA7540 > Gp13-AA77. The sequence continues at coordinate 5,888 of DASYZG010000021.1, forward strand.
GACCGCCGCCGGCGCGGCGCCGGCTGTGAACTCCGGTGGGGGACCCCGCGTGGGCGATAAGCAGACGCTGGTAGCCTGGCACTCGCCCTCGACGAGCGCCCTCGAGCAGCGCAATCTGGGACTGGCAGAGGTCGAGGTCGGCGAGCGCATCAAGAGTGTTTCGATGGTTTCAAGCGGAGCCAGGCGGCTCACGGAATGCTGGTCGAAATTCCCCAACGACGCGCCCGTGCTGACGGCAATCGGTCAGGTGATGCTGGGGGCGGGCGATGCAAGGAATGCGGCGTCCGTGTTCGAACGGGCGATTCAGGCCCAGCCGGACAATCCGTCGAACTACATCCATGCGGCGCTTGCCTGGAAGGCCGCCGGCGATTCTCAGAAGGCGATTGAGCGCCTGGAAAAGGCCCTGCGGCTCGATCCGGTTATGGAGCAGCCTTACCGCGTGCTGGCGGAAGTCTACGGGGATGAGAACCAACCGGCGATGGTTCACATGACCTACGAACGATATCTCAAGGCGTTCCCCGAGAGCATCGAAGCGCAGCAGGACGTGAAGGACTCGGCGATGAGGTGATCGGCCGTCCCTACGGCCTTTGCGGCGCGGGTGCCGTGGCTCGCAGCCGCTGGAACGCCGCCATCTCTTTCTGAGCCTCAGCCGTCTGGCCCAGATCCCGGTAAATCTGCGCGAGCACAAAGTGAACGTCCGGGTCGTTGGGTGCGGACCGGCTTGCCGGCTCGAGTGCCGTCAGCGCCTCGGACCTGCGGCCGAGCTGGCGCAGCGCCTTTGCCAGGCCGAGCCGCGCGGGCACGGCCTCCGAATCGAGAGCCAGGGCCTTGCGGAAGGCGGCCACTGCCGATTCGAGCTGATCGTGCTTGCGGTAGGCCTCGCCGATTTCGTACTCCGCCTCGGCGCTCGTGGGGTCGACCTTCAGCTCTTCGTTGAGCTCCGTGATCGCCTGGTGCCAGGCGTTCGGATCGGTCGAGTGCATCAGGGTGAGGACGGCGATCTGCAGGTGGGCGCCCTGTAAACCGGGCTGCAGATGCAGGGCCTTGCGGTAGGCGTCGATTGCACCTTTCCAGTTGCCGTCCGCGGCCGCCACCGACGCCATCAGCTGATAGGTTCGCGGCGAGCCGGGCGCCACCTTCATCAGCTTCAAATTGACCTCGGATGAGAGCCGGCCGTAAAGCTGGCCGGCGGTGTAAAGCACGTCCGGATCGTCAGGGTAGGCGGCCAGCAACTTCTGCGTGACCGCGTCGGCCTTCATTTCATCGCCGGCTTCGGCGGCACACCTTTCCAGGCTCAGGCCCAGGATGCGCCGCAGCTTGACGTCAGGATTCGACTCGAACTCGCGATCGAGCCCCGGCGTGGCCCGAGCACAGTCTCCGGCGGCGGCTTGGCTGACCGGCAGAAAGCCCTTGGCGATCTCAATCGAAGGATCGCGCTTCAGAGCCTGCTCGAAGGCAGCGACGGCTTTCGCGAATTGATGATCCGCGTAGTAGGCGAGCCCCAGATTGGCTTCCACCTGGGCAGCGTCAGGCAGATTGGGGCCGGATCGCAGGGCCGCCGAGAAATGCTGCTCGGCGCCGGCGAAGTCCCCGTGCTGAAAAGCGTCCTGGCCCTGTTGAACGTCGGCTTGAGCTGGCGAGGACGTCTGGCCGGTCGAGGAGATCGACGAGGCCAGCAGTGAAAAGAGCACGAGCCCGGCACAGGCACTCTTCATTAGATAGGAATACCATCGGAGACAGAGCGTGACAAGCAAGAGTCTGCGACTGCGACAGCTTGGCTTGCTGCGCCAAATTCGCCCTGTGCTATCTGCGGATGCGTGTTGAGGGGAGGGGCAGGCACTAGGCCTGCCCCCACAACGCGCACTAGAACAGTATCTTCAAGCCAAGTTGGATGTTGCGTGGGGTAACGGCGCTATTCACCTGCCCGAAGGCGCCGTCCGTCACACCATAATCGACTCCATTGAACGACGGGTGGTTGAAGAAGTTGAAGAATTCGCCCCGGAATTGATACGAGACGTTGTGCCGTTCCCAGATCGTGCCGTTCTTGATCAAGGCGAAATCGAAGTTGTCCACTCCGGGACCTTCGATGATGTTGTAGGCAGCCGAGCCCACCAAGCCGGTATTCCCCGGTCCGGTGTTCGTCGGCGGCTCGTAGAAGCAGGAGGTGTTGAAGAACTGGGCGAACGTGCGACTGCCTCGCGTGTTGCAGCCCGGCTTGACGTAAGCCGGCAAGGTCGCCCCGATGCTCTGCGCGCCGTTGCCCAGGTAGTCGGAGCTGGCAGACACGGTGTTGTTGAATCCGCTGACCAGTGCCACGTCGCCTGAGACTTCCCACCCGCCCAGGGTCTTGCCTACGAGGGTGGTGTCGTGCCGCAGGAAGGGGATGTCGTAGATGTAGGTCACGGTGAGGTTGTGGGTCTGATTGAAGCCGCAGACCTGCCAATTAAACCTGGGATTGTAGGTGTCTGCGACCACCGTGTAGATGCTGTCGGCCATGTCAAAGCACTTCGAGTAGGTGTAGGCCACGTTGTATTGCAGGTTGTTGGTGAATCGGCGCTGCACGCTGACCTGCAACGCGTTGTATTCGGATTGGGCCTCCTGGAGATCCGTCATGGCGCCGCCGATGCCGGGATAGGGCCGGAGGGCATCCTGGTTGATGGCGCTGTTTGCCGGATTGTTGAATGTACCGATCGCCGGCTGGTTCAAGTCCGCGTTGATGGGGAAATGCGCCCCGCGGTTGCCGACGTAGCCGACGTCCACCAGCGTGTTATTGAAGAACTCGTGCTGCACGCTCAGATTCCAGGAGTACACCACCGGTGTCTTGTTGACCAGGTCCTGTCCGGTTTCCGGAATTGGCAGGTTCGGCGGCGTGGTCGGCGCCGAACAGCTTCCTGCGCCGGGGAAGGCATCGCCGGGGCAGTCGGCCCGGCCGTTAAAGGTCTCCGTGGCCAACTGGAACGGCGTGTTGCCGCCCATCAGAGTGACATCGCTGAGGGTGTTGTGGTTGAAAAAGATGCCGGCGCCGCCGCGAATCGAAGTCTTGCCGTCGCCCTTGGGGTCCCAGGCGAAGCCCAGCCGGGGCTGGACGTCGTTCCAGCGGCTCGACAGGATTGAATTCGAGAGACCGCGTTGCATGCCGAGATTGCGCAGCGTCTGGTTGACGGTCGCCAGATTGGCGGCGGTCAACTGCTGACCCAGCACCGCATAGTGTCCAACGGCGTTTTTGGGTAAGGCTTGGCAGGGCGTGGCGATACCGTTGTAAGGGTTCCCGCCGCTAATGAACCCCGTCGTCGGATCCACCACTTGTTGGGTCCCCGGAGTGAACGAATAGAACAGAGGATCGAACATGCCGAAGTTGCACCAGGTGCTCTGGTAAGGCGCAAAGTAGTCCCAGCGCATACCGCCCTGAACGGTGAGGTGAGGCGATACCTTCCAACTGTCCTGCCCGAATACGCCGATCTGGTGGGCATACCACGGCGTGTAGTCGCGCCAGCCGAGTTCGGAATAGTTGTCGAAATTGCCCAGCAGGGCGTCCGCAACGCCCGCGCCGGTGGTGTTGCTGCCGGAGGCGTTGAATTCAAACTGACCGTTCAGGTTGTTGCCGACGCCGCCTCCGGGCGAGACCCGGACCTGGTCGTGATCGTTCTCGCCGTCGTGTTCAAACCAGAAGCCAGCCTTCAGAGTGTGGTTGCCACGGATATTGGTGAGCACATCCTGGAGAGTGTAAACGTGGCCGGTGCTTCCGGACGGGTAGGGAAGACCGCTGACCTGTTCGTATCCCCCCTGCATGATAAGGGTCGGGATTTTCCCGGCGATGTCTTTGCTTGCCGCGCCCAGGATGTAGGGAAACGTCACTCCCAACGAACTCCTGTCGACGCCGTTTCCCCCGAAGGACCCGCCCGGCACGAGGACGTGAACGATGTCCTCGGTCGAGGTGATCGTAAAGTCGTTCAGGAGCGTGGGACTGAAGGTGGTCGTGTAGTCGATCGTGGCGCCGCGGCTCGGGAAGCTAAAGCCCTGCTGGAGCAAAGCCGACGCTCCGTTGCTTCCCGTCGGGCTGACCGAGCTGTTGGCGTAGTGGCGGAGCGTCACGGCGAGGTGGTTCTTCTCATTGATGTTGTAGTCGGCCCTGATGTCGTCCATGCGCGCATTACTGGGCGTGTTGTAGAGGTAAATCAGGTTGTTACCGCCTTCGTAGGGATCCAGCGTACTGAGGTTGGTCTTCGTGTTCGGCGCGAGGTAGAAGTGGGAAACCATGGCCTGCCCGTTGGGGCTCAGCAACGGCGCTGGAATCGCGTTGTTGGGGAATGGCTGTCCTGCCACCAACCCGTCCACCCCGTTCAAATAGCCCGGAACCTTGGGGCAGCTGCTCGCGAAGGCCTGGCAGTAGGGGGCCAGATTGCCCGCCCGATCCTCGGTGGTTGGGACCTGGCCGACCTCGGTGTTGCCGTTGACCTGGCGCTGCCATTCTTCCGCCCAGAAGAAATACAGCTTGTGCTTGTGGGGAATCACGGGGCCGCCGATGGTGAACCCGAAGTCGTTGTAGTCGAGCTTCGGAACGGTCGAGGAGAAGAAGTAGCGTGAATCCAGGGCATCGTTGCGCAGGAACTCATAAACGTCGCCGTGATACTGGTCGGTGCCCGACTTCATGTTGACCACCATCTGGCCGCCGGCGGCGCGGGAGTACTCCGGCATGTAGCCGGTGGTGATGATGTTAACCTCGCCGATGGCGTCCATGCTCGGCATACCGACGGTGGCGCCGTTGGCGCGCGTTCGCGTTGACGGGGCCCCGTCGATAAGCAGGTTATTCGATTCGCCGGTCAGGCCGTTTACCTGGGTGCATTGCGATGCGAACAGACTCATCGCCTGGAAGCTGTTGAACGAAAAACTCTGAACCACGCCGGGTTGCAGGCCGAGCAGGCTGACGAAGTTCCGGCCGTTCACCGGCAATTGCTGCATCTGGGTCGAGTCGACGGTACGTTCCATTTTCGTGTCGCTGACATCGACGGTCACCGCCGAGGCCTGCACCTCCACGGTCTGCGAGACCTGCCCGACCTTCAGCGCGCAATTACTCTCCACGGTTTGGGCGGGGTCGATGTGTACGGCGCGATTGAGGCAGGCTTCAAAGCCTTCCTTTTCGATCCGCACGTCGTAGTCGCCGGAGGGAATATTGGGGACCGTGTAGTACCCGGAGGCATTGGTGGTCGTCTTGTAAGTCGCCTGGGTTCCACGATTGGTCACCGTAATGTTCGCGCTGGGAATGACGGCCCCGGACGGGTCGGTAACGATTCCACTGACGGATGAAGCTACGGAGGTTTGTGCGGAAGCGGGTTGAACAGTCAGGAACAGCGGAAAAACCAGCAGGGATAACAGAGCACAGCCCCGTACGAGCAAGCCTTTCATCGTGCCCTCCAGTTCTTGAATCGACGCCGGACAAAAGTCCGGACGTCGCTGCTACAATCCAAGCGACCCGACAAGAACTACAGGGCTCGCCGATCCTGCGCGGACGAGCCTGAGATTTAACTACATTAACTTGGCGTGCCGTTTCAGCACGCTGTCCCCCCTTCTGTATTAACTCCACCAATACTTCTAAGTACAATAGCCTGCTTTCGTACCTCAAATCAAGTACTTTTTTCAACCCTGATCAATTATTCTTCCGCCACAGCGCTCTTAGATGTCGGAGCCGATGAGAAGGCTCCATTTCAGTTCATTTGCCCACCAGAAGAGCGATCTCGGCTGGGGAGTTGACACCAGCGGCTCTGCCGATAGCGTGTGGGTGCTAAACTACTGGATCCATTACGAAAATAAATCTTTCAAATTTTCTCACTTTTCTCACTTTTCTCCCTTTTCCCATTTTTGGAGTGTACCCTCAAACTGAGACAGTTTGACTTTGCACAGCTTGCAGGGAAAGGAGTTGGAGGTGAAGAAGCCACGGTACACGCGGGAGTTCCAGCAGA
>DASYZG010000022.1:0-10924 GCA_035946575.1 Terriglobia bacterium
AGGACATTCCGGCTTTCGGTCTAGCCCCCATTTTTGGCTTATCCTATTGATTCCACGTGACATTCTGGCTTTGGCGGCGTGGATGTTTTTTGCGCTTCTGGGCCTTTTCGGGGCAACAAGGATTGAGCCAATTGGGCTTACCGGCTTTGTGCAATTATGACCGAGCGGGCTGCGATGCCGGTCACCGGGCGCGGCACGACGCTCTTCGGGCTCGCGCGTGCCGGCGGGCCCACAGAGAAGACGATACCAATGCGTAAGGACGGCCTGCCGGCCTGCAACTATCTTTTTGCTGAAAAAGGCTCCTTTTGTAGGGTTAACGCTCTGAAAGAATTGAGGATAACTGAAATGGGTTTGGCGCGGGTGATTGTTGGGGTAAACCTCTGATTTTGAAGTGATTAATCGCAATGGGTTTGGGTGGCTTTGTCGGCCACGATATGATCTCTCAAGCGATTGTCTTGAAACCGGGCAGGCGAGGCTCAACAGCGCTGACATCAGAGCACTCTTACTGTTTAGTATACCATGGTTCGGCCAAAGTCAAGCGGGAAAAAAGCGACACGAACTCCGGGGATGGAGAAGAAATGCGCAAGACCCGGGGACTTGCCCGGCCTCAGGTCGACCCAAGGGTTGGCCCGGCACGCCGATGCGAAACAACCCGGTGAGGCCTGGGCGTGCGTAGTCGGAGAGGCCGCAGCGACGACATCAGAAGCAATGTCGTCGCCACCCGCGGCGCCACCCCTCTGCCTCCAAGTTGCTGTGGCGCGGTGAAGACCGTGCCATCCATTCGACCGAAGGGCTCCGTACTCTCTCTGTACTCTTATACCGTTCTGCCGGGCGAAAGCGGCACGGTCAGGAGGCCGTACCACAGCGAGGGTCTGCTACCGTCATCGCTCGTAGACCTCGCGCCGGTGTGCAATGCGTGTGACGCTGACGAGCTTCGCCGCGTCGTCAATGATGTACACCACCCGCCAGTCACCCACCCGGAGGCGCCACTGATCTTTGTAACCTTTGAGCTTTTTGCATCCCGCGGGCCGGGGCACATGGCCCAGAGACTCGATTTTCTTGACGACGCGAGCGAGCACGCTATCCGGCAAGGTTTCGAGCTCCTTCCGTGCGGCCGGCTTCATCTCAACGGAATAATTACTCACGCATCCGCCCGGCTCTTACCAAGTCCGCTTTGATCTCTTCAAGCGGTATTCCTTTCTGCTTGCGACGCGATTCCGAAATCAGACCGTCCCAAAAATCCTCCAATTTCGCGCCATGTTTTTTCAGATCGATTTGAACGGCCACCTTGCGGCCTTTCTCGTCGGTTACGAATTGGATGCCGGTCATAAGTGGTGTCTCCTTGAGTCGCATCGGTTGTGCTCACTCTAACAACACCGGGCAGCCTCCGTCAATCGGATGACCGCGGCTCCGCTCCCAATGAAGCGCCATCGATCGAGCCTTGCCGCGGGTGGCGCCCACATCGCATTTTATGTTGTTGCCGTCCGCGCAGACAGAAACAAGCTAGGCCAGGTGCGTGGCCAGAAACTCGAAAGTACCCTGACCATTGATCGCATGGCCGCCATTAAAGTACTCCATTTGGGTGCGGCCGGCGAGGCCAAATTGCGTGTATAACCAAAGCACCTTGGCGTACTCGTAGGCCACCAGGCGATCGCGGCTGACCTGGTCATGGTGTCCGCGCTCTGCCATGAACGGCCGCGGGAAAATCAGGTAAGCCATTTCCGCATAGTCGAACGTGCTACCCATATTGAAATACGGCATCTCCCATTCAATCGAATACATGAAGCTGAACCACTCATCCGTGGCCGCAACTTTCGGTGTCCAGTGATTGAAATCGCCGGCGCAGATTGACAGGCAATATCGCTCCAAGATCGACGGTACTCGCACCGCCGTCTCGCCGCCGTAACTGAGCCCGTAGAAGGCGATGCGTTCCCGATCCACGAAGGAAAGGGTCGCGAGCCAGCGCAGGATCTGGTCGTGCTGCGCGATGATAAAGGAGAACAGGGACGCCTTGACGCCGTTCGCCTTCCGGCTGAGCCAGCGATAGCGGTCCTCGCCGCGGTACAGATTGTGCGGCGCAAAGGTCACAAAGCCGCGTTCCGCCAGGCGGGCAGCGAACTGGTGGTAAGACTCCCCCTCCCGCGTGTTCTCGACCACGTCGACGGGCACACTGCCTCGTCCATGCTGGCAGACCACAACCGGTCGTCGCTCGCCGGGTTTAACATCCTTGGGCACGAGCAGGATTCCCCAGGCGAAAACGTCCTCCCAGACGTCGAGGACCACCTCGTAGCCGGTCCACTTTTCCGTATCGTAGATCTTGCGGCTGCGGGGATTCGGGGGCAGGTACGGCTCGTCGAATTTGCCCAGAACCTCCGTCCAAAAGTACTCCCGGTACCATCGGGCTCGATCGATGAAATGCGCGGGCGACACCGGCTCGAATCGCAACTGCGTTGTCCAGCGCCGATCGGCGAAGCCGGGCTGCAACCTGTACAGGAAGAACTCCTCCTGGGCGTGCTCGGAGTTTCGCACCAGGCTCTGGACGTGGGCCTCCAATTCTCTCACCTGCCGCTTCTGCCGGTCAGCCGCACGGAATGAGGGGCGGCGATCGTGGGGCAGCGCACCCGGCGGCGCAACCGGCGAGTTGAGGCCGGGCACGTTGAGGTCAAGCGCGCTGAGAAACGCCTGCAAAGCCGCCGGCGATCCAGGTCCAAGGAATTGTCCGCCCGGGCCGCTGATGAGTTGCCGGGACTGAAATCCCGGTTTGAGCATGGTGTCGATGCGATGGAATTCGGCCGCAACGCTTTCGTAACTTGAGGCAGCCAGGTCACCCTTCTCACCGGATGCCTCCGGACCCCGGCTGAACTCGACGATCAGCGCCCGGGGCGCAACCAGCGTGGCCAGTTCCGCGTCCCCAAACTCCTCCAGCAGTCCCCAGACATTCCGATCGATGGGCTCGGACCAGACTCTTTGCCGCGAGTCAAAATAGCCGCTCACCAGCGCGGCCCCGATGCGCGTATCGAGCGCCGCGGCATAGAAGGCGATGAGGCCACCCTCTCCGTAGCCGGCGACGGCAATGCGTGCTCCATCACCTCTGGTATGAAACCAGTCCACAGCGGCAAGTACCTTTTGCACTTCGTAGCCGATGATGTGCCGGCCCATGTGAAAAGCCTGGCGGTAAATCCATTCGCGGTTGGTCTGGCCGGTCATGCTGTACTCAGCGTGGCCCGACCACTGGCTCGATCTGTCCACGAGCGTGGGAATCACAACCAGGCAACCCGCTTCGGCCAGGCGGCGGGCAAATTGCGTGTGCTGATCGAGGCCCGGAGATAAACCCACCAACTGCTCCGGAGTTTGATTCGCGTCCGGCAGCGCGACGACGTATGCGACGGGCGTCTGTCTCGGTTCAAGCAACAGACCCTCACCGTGCACAGAGCCGAGGCCAAGGACGTTCTCCAGGACCGGCCAGCGGACCTGACAGACCTGGTAGGCTTCGCCTTCGGCGACCAAGACACCGGCAGAATAGTCACCGAACCGCTCCATAAACGGCGCCAAGCGTGCGTCCACGATGCCGATCTTCTGCGCAAAGCGCTTCCGATTGGGCTCGACCGATGTCTCGTAAGCCGCGCGAGAACTGAAGTCTCGCTTCCAGTGCCTCTGCCGGGTTTCAACAGATTCGCCGATCTTCCGCTCCGTGTAGCGGTGCGCTCCGTCCATCATCCTCACGGAGAGATCGCCGGTCCACGTCAAGGTTGAGGTCCCGGACAACCCCGGCAGGGGATGGTCTGGCAGAAACTCAAGCGGCTTTACATCGATTGGAGGTTCAGTCCAGGACGCCGGGGCTTCGAGCGTCACGCAGTGTTCGGCAGGCGAGGTCGCAGTAGCTGCATTATCGACGGCGCTCTTGTCGGCTCCGACCGTGGGGACTACGGCGAGGCCGGATCCAGCCGCCACCGCGGCCTTCAAGAACTGCCGCCGGCTCGCGTTGTCCGACTGGCCCTCTCGCATCTCGCCTCACTCCAGGGTCACACCGCGCTCAACCCCAGACCGTCGAGCCTGGCTGTTCGAAGCTTGCCGTCGCGGACGTCAAACAAGCCGGGGAATTTCCGCAGCCAGGGACGATTCGCGGCCGGAACGTATTCCCGGGCGTTCGACTCGAGCGTATCGATCGCGGGTACGTGGGCGGCGATCCCGGCGGACTGAATGAGCGAAGCGCCGGGACAGGTGAGATCCTGAGCCGTCATGTACATTCCGAACTTCTGCGCGGCGGCATTCAGCAGCACCGACTGGCTTTGCCCCTTGCACGCCTTGAGCGCGACACCCGTATAGCCGATCTTGCGGCCGCGCAGCAGCGCGTCGTAGCCGGTCAGCGATTCGTCCATCACCACGGGCTTCAGTTTTGAAATCTCGAAGAGGGATTGTGCGGGCGTGTCGGGAAGGTCGCGGCTCGTGGGCTGCTCGAGATAGGTAATGCGATCGTATCCGTCCGGCGATGCCGTCTTGACCCGATCGAGGAAGCGGAGGAGGTAGCCCGCGTCCGGACACTGCTCGTTGAAATCGAGCGAATAGTACCAGTGCCGAATGCCGCGCCGCTTCTGAACTCCGGCCGTCACCCGATCGATGTGCCCAAACCGGGCCACATCGCGTTCCAGGTTGTTCCCGTCCAATTTGATCTTGAGATGAGTGAGCCCGTCGGCGGCGATCCAATCCGCCAGGTCCCCGGGAAGCCCGTCGCCGATCGGCCTTTTCACATCGGACGGCTCGATGGGATCGGACGCCCCGACCGAATGGTTGCACCACACCCACGGCTTGGGCGCGCGCAGAAGGTACCGACCGGGATACTCGCCCTTGAACTCGGGCGCGAGGTAATGACCGAGGTCGTGACTCATGAACTCGGGGCCGTAGGTCAAATAGCAATTGAGGCCGTGGGCCTTCCCGAAGGCGTCATGAATGGCGGCATCAAAGGGACTGGCAGTAACCAGAGTGCAGAGCTTGGGGATCGGCTGATCAAGATACATCTCCTGCGCCAATTCAACCGCCGCCCTCAGGTAATTCGACTCGAGAGCTAAGTTGATGTCAATCGGATGTCCGGGCTCATCATAGTCGCCGGTGACCTTCGCGATCCGAGCGGCAAGCCGCTTCATGACTTCCAGCGTTGCATCATAGCCGAGGGTCCGGGAAGGAAACGACCATAGATTGCCGAGTGTCATGGAGCCGAACCCCTCAGCCACCCGGCCGCCGAGCGTCTCCACGGTGCAGTGAACATTCAGCAGCGTGGTACGATCCACGCTCCGTCCGCCGAATTCGTAAGGCTCGCGGTAGGGAAAATCCTCGTAGCCGATGCGAAGCTCTTTCACGCGGATGTCGCTGGACCTGCCCACCGGCCTGGATATCAGCATGCCTTTTGAAATCGCCGGCAGGGCTGTTGCCCCGAGGGCCGCCTGGAGAATTGATCGACGTGTCATGAAGAATCCCAGGCTAAAGCGTGGGGAAATTTACCTTCCTCATTTTCTGACTCTCCTGCGAATCATCTCCAGGGCCGCCACCGACGACCACGTGCGGACACGTTCGCGATCGCCGGGAAACTGAAAGCGCCGCACTTCGGTGGAATGGTCGTCGGCGAGGGCGATGAACACCAGTCCCACCGGCTTCTCCGGCGTACCACCGCTCGGACCCGCGATACCCGTAATGCCGACGCCGATTGACGCGCCGGTGCGCCGTCGAATGCCTTCAGCTAACGCCTGCGCCACCGGCTTTGAGACGGCGCCCTCGGCGGCAATGATCTCCACCGGCACGCCCACAAAACGGGTCTTCAGCTCGTTGCTGTAACACACCGCGCCGCCAAGGAAGAAGCTCGAGCTGCCCGCAACGCGCGTCAGGCGCTCGGCCAGGAGTCCGCCGGTGCAACTCTCGGCCACGGCCACCGTCTTCTGCTTCATCACCAGGTACATCCCCACAATCTCTTCCAGCGACTCGCCGCGGGTCGAGAAGATGTGATCGCCCAGGGCGAGCTCGATCTTGTCACCCAGCTCGGCAAGCAGAGCGTCAGCCTCCGCCTCGCGCGCTCCGTGAGCGCGCAAGTGAACCTCGATCGTGCCCAGCACCGACAGGATGGTGGTCTCGGGGTTCAAGTACGGCTTGTAGGCGGGGGCGATGCGGCGGTCCACTTCGGATTCCGGTAATCCGACCACCTTGTACGTTCGCGTGCGCAGGCGGCGGCCGGAGCTGCGCCGCTCCAGGCGGGGGAGGCACTCCGCCTCGAACATGGCTTCCATCTCCCAGGGTGGACCGGGAAGCAGCAACACAATCCGCTCGTCCTGCTCGATCCAGAGTCCGGGGGCGGTGCCGCGCGAATTGGGCAGCCACTCGGCCCCGCGGGGAACGAGCGACTGGCGCAGGTTGTTGGCCGGCATGGAGCGTCCCAGTTTCGCCCAGCGTTCCTCGAGATTCTTGCGAAGCTCGGGTACCTCGAGCAGAGGCCGGTCGAGGACGTCGCCCGCCACCTCGCGGTTCACGTCGTCCTCCGTGGGACCCAGCCCTCCGGTCAGGATCACGAGCCCGGAACGATCGAGCGCCTGGCGCAGGCAGGCGGCCAGCCGCTCCCGGTCGTCGCCCACGATGGTCTTGAATCGCACCTCGATTCCGAGGCTATTCAACTTGCCTGTGAGGTAGAGTGAATTGGTATCCTGCCGGAAGGGGGTGAGCAGCTCGGACCCGACGGCGATGATCTCGGCATCCATGGGGAGGTGGTTAGAAATTGGGCCATTGAGTCATCGGGTCATTAACTCAATGCCGAAATCGGCGGAGGAAGGACCCGATCACCCGATCTCGCAATCCCTCAATTCCCGATCTTTCAATCGCGCAACGATTCGATGATTCATTGACTCAAAAACCCAGTCCCTCGATGTCCAAAAACAACTCCACCAGCGCGTCGCCGGTCGCGACCACCAGGGATCGGTGCGGCGTGAAAGCCAGCCCCACGATTCCCTGCCCCGAGATGAGGAGTTCCGCGTTGTGGCCGTCCGGCGTGATGCGTGTGACACCTCGACTGCCCCCGAGGCTGGCCGCGACATAGAGGTTCCCCTGCGCGTCAAAGGCCACTCCCTGCGGGCGGCCGAGTCCGCGGTAGAAGCAAGAGACATCGCCGGCGGGCGAAACGCGGAAGACCTGGTCAAAGCTCGAAGTCGTCGGGCTGGTCACGTACAGATGCCGGTCCGGCCCGAAAGCCAGGTGGTAGGCGGCGATGCTGGGCTCGAGGGTGGTGAAAACAAAGATCTGCCGCTCGCGACTAATCTTGAAGATCGTACCGCTGCGATCGCCCACATACAGATTTCCGTCGGCGTCAAAGGCCAGCCCGGTAGCCACGCCCATGCCTTCGGCATAAACGTCACGGTGCCCGTCCGGCGTGACCTGGTAGACCACGCCGTCCAGGCGGCTCGAGACGTACAGGATTCCGTCGCCATCGAACGCCAGGCCCGTGGCGTTCATGAGATCGGTCAGGAACGGGCGCATGGAGCGATTGTTGTCGATCTTATAGACCGAAACAGGCACCTTCTGACCGCGGCTGCCGCTGAAGGTGCTGAAGATGTTTCCCGCCGCGTCGACGGCGGGATTGGCCACAGGGTGCAGCCCCTCGGCGATACTCAGCCCCACCGCGACCGAAACGGGAGCGCTGACCGCCCGGCCCGTATCCACGGTCACGTCCCCGCTGGTGACGCCTTCCGGCACGCGGACCAGCAGGCGATTCGTGGAACTCAGCAACAGGCTTCCCTCGCGGTCGCCAAAGCGAACCAGGGGGCGCGTGTGGCCATTCTCGGTGAAGCCATTGCCACGTAAGTCGATTTCGCCGCCGGGAATGGCGGCGCCCGGCGCGACCTGCTCGATGCGGGGCTTTACAGCGGCGGCGCCGGGAGCGGCTGGTCCGGCTTTGCTGTTTTTCTTCCAGAGAGTCATTTGAGCCCGTATTCCAGAATACTAAGAGCGGCCAATGCCCAGAATCCGGCCGCTGCGTCGTCCAGCATGATGCCCCAACCGCCGCGCAGACGTTCCAGGCGCCGCGCCGGGAAGGGCTTGACCACGTCGAAAACGCGGAAAAGCAGGTAAGCTCCCAGCAGCCATTTCCATCCGAGGCGTGGACTCGCCACCAGCGCGATCATCTGACCCATCACTTCGTCCACGATCACGTGACCGGGGTCCTTCCGGCCGAAATAGGTCTCGGCCGCCGTGGCGGCGGGCACACCGAGCGCCAGCACCAGCAGGGCGCCGGCGCCCACAGCCATCGAAACCCACCCATCCGGGACCGGCAGCCGTGCCAGCGCAACAACGATCCCGACTCCAACAGCAGCGCCGACGCTTCCCGGCACGACCGGAATGTAGCCCAACCCGCCGCACGTCGCGACCCCTACGCCCAAGCCCGGCCGTTCAATGGCCCCCATTGCCGTCGCGCTCCCCAACCTCGCTCCCCGCCGAGTCCTGGCGTTCTTCGGACTCGCTCTCGCCGGCCGGCGATGATATCCGGTAGCGCCCGGCCAGCCAGTTGTCCAGATCGATCAGGCGGCAGCGCTCGCCGCAGAAGGGCCGCCAGGGGTTTCCTTCCCACGTGGTCTCGCGCTTGCAGATCGGACAGCGCACAACAACACCATCATAGAGCCGCCGCGTGCGATCCTGACCTCGCAGGGGCGGCGGGCTGAATCTGAACGAGCCGCGCCGCGCCCGGCCGCGCGGTGCCCGGCGCCGCATCGGCCGATCCCCGGACAGCTTGGGGAACATCGCGCGCCGGCGCAAGCTCGGCAAACCGCTCCGCTTCCAGCCGCGCAACCAGGTCGTAATCCGCCGCCTCGGTGATCCGCGCCCAGCGGAACTCGCCCGCGACCGGCTCCGGCCCATCGAAATCGTTGATCAGCACGCGGCCGTCGATTTCGGGCGCTTGCGACTCCAGCCGTCCCGCGAACAACAAGTCAGTCTCCTCGGCCCGGCCCTCCACCAGCACCGGGAGCCGCTGGCCCAGGCGAGCGCGCAGCTTGCGGCGCGAAATGCGGCGCTGCAGGCTCAGGATCTTGCGGCGGCGGCGCTCGGCGACGCTCTTTGGCGCGGCGCCAGGCAAACCAAAGGCGGCGCTCGATTCTTCGTTCGAATAGGTGAAGACGCCGAGATGGTCGAACGCGGCCTCCTCCACGAAATCGCAGAGCGCGCGAAAATCATCGTCGGTCTCGCCGGGGAATCCCACGATCATGGTGGTACGCAGAGTGACGTCGGGAATGGCGGCACGTATCTTGCCAAGCATCTTCAGGAACTGTTTCCCGTCGGAGCCCCGCTTCATGCCCTTAAGTACTTCGCGGCTGGCGTGTTGCAAGGGAATGTCAAAGTAGCGCGCGATCTTGGGCGCGCCGGCCACCGCCTGGATCAGGCGATCCGTGAGACGGTTCGGATAGCAGTAAAGGAATCGGACCCAAACCAGTTCCGGGATGCGGGCGAGTTGCTCGAGCAGCAATGCGAGTCCGTCGCGGAGGCCCAGATCCCCGCCGTAGCTGGTCGTGTCCTGCCCCACCAGCACCAGTTCGCGCACGCCCTGCCGGGCCAGGTTCTCCGCTTCGCGCACCACCGATTCGAATCGCCGCGAGCGGAACTTGCCTCGCATCTGAGGGATCACGCAAAAACTGCAAGGATGGTCGCAACCCTCGGCGATCTTCAGATAGGCGAAATAGGACGGCGTGGAGAGGACCCGCGGCGTGAATTCCGTATAGAGGTAGGGGTCAAACGGATGGCTCGAACTGCGCTCGCGGGCTTCGGAATTCGAGCCGCCCTTCGCGTCCTCTGGCGAATCCTCCGGCAGCGCGCAGGCCTCCACCACGCGCTCCAGCTCGTTGGTGCCGATCACAAAGTCGACTTCCGGGATCTCTTTGAGGATTTCCTGGCGATAACGCTCGACCAGGCATCCGGCCACCACCAAGCGGCGCGCCCGGCCGGCGCCTTTGTGCCCGGCCATCTCCAAAATCGTATCAATGGATTCCTGCTTGGCAGGTTCGATGAAGCTGCAGGTGTTGACGATCAGGACGTCGGCGTCTTCAGGCGCGGACACCAGTTCCCAACCACGCTGGGCAAGCTGCCCGAGCATCACTTCGCTGTCCACGAGGTTCTTGGGACAGCCCAAACTCACCATTCCAACTTTCGGCATAGATCGCAAACTGTGCGCGAACGCGCCTGATACACACCGACCTTAAAATTTTAGCATAGCTGCCCGGCCGGCCCCGCGTTGTCGCAGCGGTTTCCTCGCCAGCGGTGCATCAGGAACTGTCATTTCGGTTCGGCAGTGAGCACACCGCCGCTACAGCGCGCTTTCATCCGTCAGCCGGAAGACTTTCGCGAAGCCCACTCTGCGGCCTTCAGCGCGAGCCTGGCAAGGAACTTGTGCCTGAGCAGAAATTCCTCCATGGATTCGGATTCGTAGTCTGCGGGATCGTCCCAGGGCTCTCCTCGCGAGGAACCGAAGTCGACCACCCCCGGCCCCTCCTGATCCCAGCAGGGGGGCGCGGGAACTGGGTCTCCCCGCCTCGCTGATCCTCCGAGCCTCTGAAGAATCGAGCTTCCGGCCCCGCCGACGGCCCTCAGAATCGCGCCCCAGCGGGATTGCTTCGGTTCCGGCCTGCCGCGGGTCTCCGGCTCATGCCCCAGTCCCCGCCCCTCCCGGGATTCGGCGCCGGAATGGAAAATCTCCACCCCCGGCTTGCAGCCTCCGCGCACCCGGTGGGCCTTCGGCAGCCTCCCTTCGATGTACTCGACCTCCGGAATCCAGGCCGGACCCACCCGGCGCCGCCGGGACGGCACCGGGTTGTGCAGCACAAACCCCCATCCCAGGCCATTGGTGATCTTCAGGCGCCGCGGGACCACGAACTTTGCCGCGTATCTGTATATCCGCACGCCACTTTCC
>DASYZG010000023.1:0-1512 GCA_035946575.1 Terriglobia bacterium
CGGCGACCCTCGCTGCTAGACGGGATTTTTCTCCCAAGGATGCACCGGTCTGCCGCACCACCAACTCTGATTCTTGTACCACCTCGTCAACATACAAGGCTGTTGATGAAAGGGTCGAATCGCGAAACCGACTTGGTTTGATGAAAGGCGACAAGTGAGTATCGGGGTTGTGGATCGGGAGTTACCGGATTGGCGGTGATGCGGCTCGCCGGCAACTCGGTTCATACGCTGGGACAGAGCTTTGCGATCCGCAGCAGGTTGTAGGCGGCGCCGACCAGGTAAGCGGCGAAACTGGTCCGCTCGACGCCCCGATAGCGCGTGCGCCGGAAGTTACCGACCGTCTTGATCCAGCCGAAGATCTCCTCGACCCGCTTGCGCACGCGTTGGCTGACTGCGTAGCCCGGCCAATTGGTGGTGCGCAGGTCGAGTGCCCAGCCACCCGGCCGCCGGTCATTCTGCGCCAGGTGTGGCGTGACATAGAGCGCGCGGCAGCTCGCCACGAACGCCGCCGTGTCGTAGCCCTTGTCGCCAGCCACCGTGATCCGGCGCGGTCCGTGAAGCTCTTGCAGCATTTCCAAGCCTTGCTCGCTTTCGGCCCGACCGCTCGCCTGACCCACGCGCAGATCGATCATGATGCCGTTGCGATTCTCCATCAGCACGCTTTCGGTGTAACAGAGCCTGGCCTCTTTGCCGGCGCCCTTCTTCGCCAGCCTCGCTTCAGGATCGGTCGTCGACTGGTGGGTTGCGTTTTGGCGCCGTTCGCCGCGGAAGTCCACGCTCGGATTGCCTGGATCATCAGGCGGAGTACGATCGGTAGGCTTCTCGCCCTTGGGGCGCAGGCTCTTGAGCGACGCCCACGCCTCGATCAGCGTGCCGTCAACCGTAAAGTGCTCGTCGCTGGTCAGCTTCAGCTCGCGCGCTTCTGCTACCACCGTGCGAAAAAACTCGCCCGCTACGTCGTGCTCAAGCAAGCGCGCACGATTGCGGCTAAAGCTGGAGTGGTCGAAGCCCGGCTCGTCCCAGTTCAGATCCAGGAACCAGCGGAACAACAGGTTGTAATCCAACTGCTCACAGAACATCCGCTCGCTGCGCACCGTGTACAGCGCCATCAAGAGCGAGGCTTTCAGCAACCGCTCCGGCGGAATCGAGGGCCGGCCCACTTCACTGTACATCTGCTCGAACAGCGGCGAGAGTTCTTTGAGTGCCACCTCAGCCAACTCCTTGATCAGCCTGATCGGATGGTTGGCTGGCACTCGCTGCTCGGGATTCACCAAGGTCAGCATCGTACTCTGTGGCCGATCGTGTCCCCGCATCTTTCGCTTCCTCCTCAACCCACCGCCCTCATTGAACTATACAGATGCTAAACAAGCAGTCGATCCAATCGGAGAGGAATTTCTCAACACCCTGCTAGAGCAGAAGATTGCTGACGCTGGTCCTTTCAACCGACGTGTCGAACCAAACCTTCTTACTCTCGCCCGCGGCGAACTTGAGAAGGAGGGCATCGTAAAGTCG
>DASYZG010000024.1:0-203388 GCA_035946575.1 Terriglobia bacterium
CGCTTCGCGGCGGGAGTTTTTAAGGCATGGGGGTCTATCGTTCGATGAGGTCTGGGCCTGAGTTGGGGAAGTGGGAGCGGCGAGCCCTATGGCTCGGACGCTCCCGACTTCATCGACACGATGAGCCCACCGGGTTATCCCTCGGCACGGTTGGTCTCCACCAGAGCCGGCTTCGGTTTCACCCGACCGAATCAGTTTAGCGCCGCCGAAGAGCCCTCGCCAGCGGCGAGAGGCGGAAGGCAGATCCCCTCGTGAGCCGGAGTTGATTCCGCAGCTCGGGCCTGCTGACGATGGAGTTGGCGCTGCCGCCGCGCCTCTTCCAGTTTCCGATCGCGCTCGGCGAAGATCTGGGGCTCCCGTCCCTCCAGCTTGGCCTGGGGCGTGACGTAGCCGATGGCGCTGTGAAGACGAACCCGGTTGTAATGGTCCACGTACCGGCTCACCAAGCGGCGGGCGTCCTCGATCGACAGCGGCACTCCCGGCCGGACGCACTCGCCTTTCAGCGATTGATGCCACCTTTCGATTTTCCCGTTCGACTGCGGATAAAACGGCGAGGTGCGCACGTGGGTCATGCCGCCACAGGCGAATGAACTCCTTGAAGTCGCGCGCCAGGAACTGCGGCCCGTTGTCGGAGATGATGCGGGGCGCGGCCTCCGGGAACTCTTCCCGGGCTCGTTGCAAAATGATCTCAACTTCGGCTTCGGTCATCGACTCGCGGATCTCCCCGTGCACGAGATACCGGCTGTAGCCGTCCAGCACGCTGCAGAGGTAATAGAACGTCCCCGCCAGATTGAGATAGGAGATATCTACGTGCCAGTGCTGGTGCGGCCCCAGCGGCTGCTGAAAGCCCTGGCCCTTGCTCGAGGGTTTCCCCTTCCAGCGCGTGAGGCGCCCCGCCCGGTGCAGCACTCGCCAGACGCTGGCCGGACTCACCGCCACCACGTCGCCATCCAGCATCATGAAGGTCAGCCGCCGATAGCCTTCCAGCGGGTAGCGGTCGTGGAAATCGATGATCGCCCGCTTCTCCCGCTCTTCCAGCCAGAAATCGCGAGGGATCCAGCGGTTGTGTTCGTTCACCTGGCCGTAGCGCGTCCGCCAGTCGTAGAACTTGCTGGAGGCCACGCCCAGCCAGCGAATAAACCTCTGCGCTGCGATCTCGGTGCGCTCCTTCCAGCGGCGCACGAAGTCGATCACCTGGTCGCGGGTATCGTGGGGAACCCATTGGCTCTTCAGATCTCCCCAAGACTTTTTTTTAGGGCCACGTGCTCTTCCATCAGCTCGGCCAACACCTCGTCCTTCTTCTTCAGCTTGGCCTCGAGGTACGCGATGCGCTCCTCGCGGGCCTCGACCTGTTTGTCCGCGCGAGGCGCTGGCCCGAAGGCCGCGGCTCCGTTCTCAAAGAACTGCTTGAGCCAGCGGTAGAAGACCGTGGGATGAACCTGATGTTCGTCACACAAACTGGATACCGGAACCCGATCGACCAGCTGCCGGCGGAGAATGGTCACCTTCTCCTCGGGGGTGTGATGCTGGCGTTCGTTGCTCATGAGCCCTCTCCGTTGTAGCTATCTCCCCAGAAACTTCGGGTATCAAGCTGCGGGAGCCTCGACGATCCGGAACCCTAGCGCGGCGGCCTTACGCTGGAGATGGTGAATGTCTCGCTTGCGCTGTTGAGCCTCGTAGAATTCCGTTCCTCGGTCGACATACTTTATTCCGTGCCGTAGCATGCGGTAGACCAAGCGGGCCAGCTTGGCCGCCATGGCCTTGATAGCAATGGGGGCACCCAGCTTGGTTCGCAATCGACGAAATTGCGCTCCCAGATAAGTCTGGCTCGTCCGTAAGGTGCTGGCTGCCATGCGCAGGGCGATACTGGCCCGATTGTTGGTCGGCAGCCGGCCTTTGCCAACGATCTCGTTGCCGCTAATGCGATTGTCCGGACACAGGCGTAGCCAGGAAACGAAATGGCTCTCGTCTTCCCACCGGCTCATATCCCATCCGGCTTCGCTGAGGATGGTCATCGCGGTCATCACACTGACACCATCGATCTGGGTGAGGTCCGTACCGGTCATGCGGAACAACTCGGCGCGCATGTCGAACTGCGGCTGATGCCCGTATTTATGGAGCCGGCCCTTTCGGGTCTCCTCGGGCAGAGGGGTTCCGGCGCTCCGATCCTCTCGCTGCTGGAGATACGGCTGGAGTTGCCGATCGCAGGCCGCCATCTGCCGTTGGCAAAATTCGTAACCCTCCTGTTCCTGCTTCAGCACAAACAACAGGTCTGCTTGCCAGTGGCCCTCCAGATACCGCGCGATCTGCTCCTCACTCGCCCTCACCCGAGGATCCCGCAGCGCCGCCAGCTTATGCGGATCGCGTTCACCTCCCAGAATGGCCTTGATGATCGCTTGTCCGGTCACTCCGCTGACATCGCTCAACACGTTCGCCAACTGCACATTCATCTGCGTCAGCACCTTTTGCATCCGCTGAATATGCCGGCCCGCACTCCGCACGAGATCATTGCGCTGGCGCCAGTACGTCCGCATCGTGCGGATTTCTTGGGGTGGCCGAAACGAATTCCGCAACAGCCCGTAGGTGTGCAGCTTCATCAGCCATTGGCTCTCCTGCACGTCGCTCTTGCGCCCCGGCAGGTTCTTGGTGTCGCGCGCATTCACCAGGTACACTTCAAAACCAGCTTCTTCAAGGATATCGAACACGGCAATCCAATAGACGCCCGTGGATTGCATGGCGACCGTCTGAATCCCGCATTGGTTCAGCCAATCGGCCATTGCCCTCAGTTCCGCTGTGGTGCATCCGAAACGCCGTACCGGCTGGCTGTCCCGGTCCGGGGGGACCGCCACGTAGTGGGATTCGTTGCCGATGTCAATGCCAGCAGCGTCGGGATGGACCACGTCCAAACTCAAGGTGTCACTCTGGATCTTCCGCATCATCTGCCGCCGTTGCCTCCGGTTCATCTCCTGCCAATGGCTCGGCGTCCGACGCGCAGTAACTTTCTTGGTTTTTTCCTGGGGCTTGGGTTTCATGGTAGGCTCTCCGTCGTGGAATCAACCCGGCTCGGCCCGGTTGACGGAACTTGCACAATCTCCCCATCGGGGTCGGGCCGTTCTCCTTCGCAGGACAACACCCGCCACCATCCACACAACCGCCTACACCGGAGCCATGCTTAACGTCGGGCAGAAATGCGCCAGAGATAATGCGGCCTTAGCTGCCGAGCCGGTTGTATCTCAAATTCTAATTGAACCACTCGACGGCCATCGAGTTCTCTGAAGAAGTTTCTGACTCATACAACCACCCTGAAAGGGCGGCCCATGCTTAACGGGAGGACTCTCCATTTTCAGCTGAGGCGGGACAGTGGGCCTCCGGGGGCGCAGGTAGATAGTTTGCTACGAAGGCAGGAAAATCAACAAGTTAACGGACAGCGCCCTGGAGCGCTCCAGAGCGCCGCTGTTTTGCTAAGTGGCGGGACGAAAGGAAGTTAACCAAGAGCGCCATCCGGCGCTCTACAGCGCCCAACTTGGGGTGACGTGTCCCTACCCCCACCCCGTGCGAAGCACGGCTCCTTACGGCGCTCTCAAGCGCCGCACGTTAACCGCCAGCAACGGGCACTAATCGCTCACTTCATTGCCACCGAGGGCTGGCTGGACACCTCGGTGACCTAGCCAGAACTGACAGACCGATCGGCTCCGCAGCTAAAGAAAGGCACGTTCTATCTGCTCTCCGGTTTGGGGTGCTGCTCCTGATCGCGGAACTTGAAGAGTACATCAGCGATCTTCGCGTCTTCCTTTCCCGTGCGCTCATACCAGCCGCTGATGAGGGAGACATACTGAGCGGGGGATTTTGAAAAGGTTCCTCTAGGGCTGTGCGCTTCGCCCTCGTAGCATGCCAGAAAGCCTTCCACATAACCTAGCTGCGACAGCTTCGCGATTGTGCCGCCTTTCCACCAGAGGCCGTCCCAGTAGCCATGAGATTCGCTCCAGCTCTCTCCCCCGGACGGGACTTTGTGAGAAGTAGCGTCGCTCGAATCGAACCTCCGAATGACGCGGAAAACGGGCACTGACCAGTGCGTGGGATCTTCGTAAAATTGGTTCACGAACGCCTGGATTTTCTCTTCAGGCGGAACGCTGCTCAACTTGCCGTTAACCTGGGAGGTATAGCAATCGGCATCTCCATTTAAGTATCCGCGCTGTTCAATCGAGCTTCTGGACAACCACCACCCCCCGCCGTAATTCATCGTCTTCTCTTCCAACCCATTCCGCTGACCAAGGACTGGAGCGCACAAGGTGAGCGTGGCGGCCATGACCACAAACCAAGAGAAACTCTTCCTCCGATCCATGCTACCCCTCCTGCTCATTGCGGCGTGTAGTATTTCACTGCGGGACTTGAGTAGAACGCCCTCGATGCCGGAACAACGTTCACGTGCGCCCCGATATTGTTTATAAGCGGGTCGCTTCCGCTGCCGCCAGGGCGCACCGCGGGTGGCCACGACATTGTCTTGTATGTCGTGGCCACCGCGCTCAAATCCAGAATATCCTCGGCAGCCACCAGCGGTGGCGACGGGATCACCGAGCCGCTATGCGCACATGCTCATGCAGAAACTCCGGCGCGAGGTCAGCGCCGTTCGGCCAGGCGATGGTGTGCAGTTCCGGATGGACGCGGAATAACTTGAACTGCTCCGGGTCGTGCAGCGGCTCAAAAACCGGTCCGTACAATTCCGGTTCGAGATCAATTTCCCCCTCGGTTCCGTCGCGGAATTTAATTCTCAGCGTGTACCCTGAGACGAGGCTGGCCTCGACAACGTCATAATCCATCGTTCACTCCAGAGGTTCAATCTTCCTCAAGGGCAGGCGCGCCCGAGCACGTTCCCAGTTTTCCATCAGCTCGCGTCTGTGCTCCTGCTGCCACTCCGTTACCAAGTTAAGCGCTCGCCGTGGAAATCGTCCCGAAGTAACACCGCCTTCGATCTCGATCGTCACCTTGTATTCCCCGTAGACGGCGTGAAAGTGGGGCGGCACATGCTCGTTATAGAACATCGCGATGACGATCCCCAGAAATCGGCTCACCTCCGGCACACCAAGAGATTAAGAGATTCGCGGCACAGATGCAACGCACAGCGCAAATTGACCCATCGCGTCAGGCCCATTTTGGCGGCGGGCCGCAGGGCGAAAACGCACTCGTTGTGGCAGGATCTCCTGACCGTGCCACACCCGCGACCGAAGGTCTCAGGCACCCTCCGATTTTGGCGGGCTCACCGAGGGTCGCTCCGGCCTGCCACGCAGGTCCCGGGGTGGCTCTACGTACGTTGCCAGCGTGGTTTCCTGGGCTGTGCTTCGCGAGCTGACCGTCCATGGGCGGGATACTGCTCAAGCTTTTCAAGAACCCACTGCCGAAGCAGTGTGGTCTCGTCCAGACCCTTGGACCGCGCGATATTCCTTACACGGCCGGTCTCTCGGCGAGGCAGGTCGATGCTGAGCGAAGCTCGTTTTGGACGGACAAACAGCGGCTCCTCAACTTTTGCCGGGCTCGCCGAAGGTCGCCCCGGCCTGCCACGCACGCCCGGCGGGTGCTACGAACTAAACGATTCCCAGAATAGAATTTCCCGACGCCTTGTAGAATTACGGTCTGGCCGTTCGTCGTTGGAGGCCGGATTAACCGCACCGGCTGGAGACCAATGCAGGAGGAGACATGCCGCAATATCTCATCACGGCCCCTAAATAAGCGTGGAGAGTGTCAAAATCTGGATTTCCGCTTGCGCCGATTGAATGACGAATTGTCGAGGGCCGCCATCAGCGACGCCGTACCGGGCGCCGCCGGCAAACTCAGGGCGGCAGGTCCCGAGGGTATAATGGTCAATGACTCGCCGGCCGGCTCGGAATCCGAGCCGCTCCGGCCTTCTGATGAGCACAGAGCCTACAACGCGAATCCTCATGGTGGCCGGCGAGCGGTCCGGCGATCTGCACGGCGCGGAACTCGCGAGCGAGCTCAAAGCGTTGCTGGGCCAGGTGGAAATCCGGGGCTGCGGCGGCGAAGCCATGCAGCAGGCCGGCGTCGATTTGGTGGCGGACCTTCGCGACTTCGCCATGGTCGGCATCACCGAGGTGATCGCCGGGCTGCCGCGCGCCCGCCGGGCATTCAACCGCCTGCTGGCAGAAGCGGAACGGCATCGTCCGGCGCTGGCTGTGCTCATTGACGCGCCCTCGCTCAATCTGCGCCTGGCGAAACGGCTCAAGTGGCAGGGCATCCCGGTTGTGTACTACGTCAGCCCGCAGATCTGGGCGTGGAAGAAGTGGCGCATGCGGCACCTGCAGCGGCGCGTGGACAAGATGCTCTGCATTTTCGATTTTGAGGAAGAGATCTACCGCAAAGCCGGGGTGCCCGTGGAGTATGTCGGGCATCCGATGCTCGACCGGCCGGAGATCGCGGCGCCGCGCGTTTCGCGCCACGAGCTCTTCGCTGAGGCCGGGCTCGACCCGGCGCTGCCGCTGATCGCGCTGCTTCCGGGCAGCCGCGAAAGCGAGGTTCGCTACATTCTGCCCGGGCTGATCGACACCGCTCAGGAGCTCCGCCGGCGACGGCCGGACCGACGGCGCCAGTTTGTGCTTCCGGTAGCGCCTACGCTGGACGCCGCCGGCATCCACGCCAGGATCGAGAGGAACGCGGCGGATCGCGGCCTTATCAAAGTGCTCGCCAACGCCACCCATGAGGTGCTGCGCTATGCGGACGCCGCCGTCGTTGCCAGCGGCACAGCCACTCTCGAAACGGCGCTTCTTGGATGTCCTATGGTGGTCGTTTACCGGCTGGCACCCAGCACCGCCTTTCTGGCTCGCTTCATGGTCGACGTGCAGTACTACAGCATTGTGAACCTGCTGGCGCACAAGGCGGCGGTTCCCGAACTGATGCAGAGTGATTTCACCGGCCGCCGCGTGGCCGATGAAATCGAGCGGCTGCTCGATAATCCCGAGGCGCGCGCCGGGATGCTTTCGGATTTCCGCCGTGTTCGGGCGCGCCTGGGCCAGGGCGGCGCGGCGCGGCGCGCCGCCGAAGCCGTGGCCGCGATGCTGCAGCCGCAATTGCGCCCCGTGGCCGCGCTGTAACGTCCTGATTTCGACGCGGCGGCGGCGGGCGCGAAGCGCCTTGCAGTGCGCTGACAAATTTGCGTCCGGCGCAAGCAACCGCGCCGGTTGAACGACGATCAAAGAATATAGCGGGGGGCGAGTGGTCGTTGATAGCAACAGGTACGAAGAGTCCAGCTACCCCCTCGCTGGCAGCTTGTTGCCGGCTATTCGCCCCCTGAAGAATTCCAACGTTATGCGACAACCTGCTCCCGCTCGGGTTCACGTGCCGTCTGCACCACGCGCCCTGGTTTCGCTGGCCGGCGCCGCCCTTTTTCTCCTCGCCATGCTCACTTTGCCGTCGCCGTCTGCAGCGCAGGCCGAGGCTTCGGCGCGCTTCCAGGTGACGCATTACGCCATCAAAGCGACGCTCGCCCCGGCCACGCACGGCATCACGGCCTCGGCCCGGATCGACTTTGTGCCCGAAAGCGATCTGAGCACGCTCACTTTCAATCTCGCCAGCAGTCTGCAGGTGAAGAATGCCACCGATGGCACGGGGCAGAACGTGGTTTTCCACCAGGAGGGGCAGCAACTCACCCTCGCCATGAACGGCCCGCAGACCACGGGCAAGACGGCGTCCCTCAACGTCGATTACGGCGGCACCCTGGCTTCGGCTGAAGGCAGCCCGGTCGAAGATCTGAAGCTCGCGTATGTGGCGCCCGAGGGCTCGTACCTTCTCTATCCCGCTCACTGGTTCCCGGTGGACGAGAACCCGCTCGACCGCTTCAGCGCGAGCATGTCGATCACCGTTCCGGCGGACGAGGTGGTCATCGCCTCCGGCAGAGCGGCGTCGCCGGTGCGCAGCGGCGATTCGGTGACGTACTCATTCAACTACGAGAAGGCGTCCTTTCCGGGCACCGTCATCGCCGGCAAGTATTCGGTGGAACCGGCGACGGCCGTCGGAGCCGACGTCACCCTCTACTTCAAACCCGGTCACGACAAGATTGCGCAAAGCTATGGCGCGGCGGCCGGCTCGATCTTCACCTTTTTCTCCGACAAGTTCGGCCCTCTCGAGGATCATCACCTGTCGCTGGTGGAGATTGACGACGATACCGTGGGCGGCTATTCGGCGCCCGGAATCGTGGCCCTGGCTTCGAGAACGCTGACCACCCCGGTCAATGCGGAGATCCTCGCCCACGAAATCTCGCACCAATGGTGGCGCTGCCTGGTGAGTCCCGCAACCGGCGACGATGCCTTCCTCGACGAAGGCCTGGCCACTTATTCGTCAGCCTTGTGGACGGAAGAGTCGGCCGGCGCGTCGGCGTTTGAGAGCACCATGCACAACGTCATGGTCCAGTCGCTGAGCCATGAAGAAGTATCGCCCATCGCCCAGGCTTCCCACCTCCATGAGTTTACGCCCGAGTACCAGTCGATCGTCTTTGACAAGGGCGCCATGGTGTTTCACATGCTCCGCTGGGTGATCGGCAACGACGCCTTCTGGAAGACGCTGCAGGCCATGGCCGCCCAGTACGCCTACAAGAGCGTCTCCACGGCGCAATTCCAGAAGGTGGCGGAGCAATCGAGCCGGCAGCAACTGACGTACTTCTTCGCCCAATGGGTGGATTCCACGGGAGTGCCGCAGTTCAAACGCACCTGGGCCGTTTATCGCACGCAGAAGGGCTACCAGGTGGTGGGCAAGATCGAGCAGGACCTCGACATCTTCCGCATGCCGGTCGAGATTCGTGTCGTCGTCGAAGGGCGAAAGCCGGTCACCTCGCGCGTTGACATGGTGGGCACCACGGCCGATTTTACCATTGACACGCTCACCCGCCCCCTGAAAGTTGAAGTAGACCCCGGCAGCCGACTGCTGAAGTACGACGATCAGATCCGCGTCGAAGTGGAAATGGCCAAGGCCGATCAACTCGTGCAGCAGCAGGCGTATCTTGAGGCCATCAAGGCGTATGAGCAGGTGCTGACTCTCAACAAGAACAGCTCGCTCGCTCACTACCGTGTCGGCGAGAACCTGTTGCGGATGCGGAACTTTAACGCCGCCGTGGAGGCGTTTCGCGACGCGCTGAATGGCGATTTGCAACCGAAGTGGGTGGAGGTCTGGAGCCACCTGATGCTGGGCCGGATCTTCGATATCACCGGGCAGCGCGACCGGGCTCTTAACGAATACCAGCGGGCGCTTCAGACCAACGACAATACGCAAGGCGCGATCGACCTCGCGAACCAGTACATCCAGAAACCTTACACGAATAACACCCAGGTGAGCGAAGTCAAGCAGTAAGGCGTCGTCTGATCACTGCGGCACAGCGCGGGCGGTCAACTGGCGATAGGTGTCCGCAAACGTCTTGAGGGCGTCGTCGTCGTAGAGGACGAAGTAGATCTTCTCCAGGCTGGTGCGCACTTTGAGATGTTCAAGAGTCTCGGTCAGCATGAGGCGGGCGCAGTCGGCCATCGGGAATCCGGCCACGCCCGTGCCGATTGCCGGAAAGGCGATGCTCTTGAGGCCCTTCTCCTCAGCGCGCAGCAGGCTGTTGTGGGTGGCAAGTTTGAGGGATTCGGCCGTTGTCCGTCCGCCCAGATACATGCTGGCGGCATGAATCACGTAAAGGGCTTTGAGCCGCCCGCCCGTGGTCACGGCGGCGCCGCCCAAAGGAATGGGCCCGGCACGGTCGCATTCTTCCTGAATCGCCGGTCCTCCGTGAGTGCGGATTGCGCCCGCAACCCCGGAGCCGAGCTGAAGGTCGGTGTTGGCCGCGTTCACCACGGCGTCGACGTCCATCGCGGTGATATCGCCCTTCAGGAAGTGAATCCTGGCGATCATACTGCCCCCCAAGGCGGCTCCGCGGGCTCGGGAGTTGTGGACTCTCGGCCTTCAACAGCCGTTGTGCCACAATTCCGTCAGCGCCCGACGTACAAAGACCTGGATCATCTGCCGGCGGTACTCCATCGACGAGGCCGAGGTCTTCAGTGGCTTTCCCACTCGAGTCGCCTCGCGCGCGACGTCCTCAACCAACGCCGCGTCGTAAGTCCGGCCCGCCAGACGTTCCGCGGCCGCGACCAGCTTTGGAGCCGGATTCACGGCCGTAAGCCCGATCCGCGCCCCGGCACAGGTGCCGTCCGCCTGCTTACGCATCACGACCGCGACTCCGGCCAGCGGATAATCGATCGATTGCCGGATGCGCAGCTTCCGGTAGGTCCCCGGCCAACCGGCGTTCACTGACGGAACGCGCACCGCCGTCAGGATCTCATCCGCCGCCTTCGTCAATCGAACCAGACCGTCGTTCACGAACAGTTCCTTGAGCGGAACCTCGCGACGTCCTCGAGGGCTCGCGAGTTCGACCGCCGCCTCGAGCGCCAGCAGTGCAGGCGCAGTATCACCCGAAAACGCCGCCCAGCAGGTATCGCTGCCCGGAGCCACGTGGCACACGGTGCCGTCCTTCTTGATGCAACCGCCGAGGGAGCCGCGCCAGAACTCAGACTGATTGTAGTACAGACAACGCGTATCGAGACAGAGATTGCCGCCGAGCGTTCCCATATTGCGCAGCAGCGGACTGGCCACAGTCCCGGCGGCTTCGTGCAACACCGCGAATTCACGCGCAATTACAGGCGACGCCGCCAGCGTGGAAATCGTGGTCAAAGCGCCAATCTCCAACCCGCGCCCGCGATCGAAGCGGATGAAGTCAAGCTCGCGCAGCCCCTTCAGGTCGATCAGAACGCGGGGGCTGAAAAGGCCCTGCTTCATGCTGGGCATGAGATCGGTGCCCCCCGCGACCATTTGGGCGTCAGGGCCATGAGCGCGGAGCACGGTAAGTGCTGCGTCCAAAGTCCGCGGTCTTGCAAGATCGAAAGAGGGTAAGCTCACCGAGAGTTCCTTATCGTTACCTTCTGAGTTCCGCCTTCTTCTTCTCTTCAATCGCTCTGAGGACCTTCTCCGGGGTAATCGGCAGGGTATCGATCCACACGCCGACGGCGTCGTAGATCGCATGCGTCACCGCCGGGATCGTGGCGGCGAGCGAACCCTCGCCGGCCTCCTTCGCGCCAAACGGTCCCTCGGGATCGTTCGATTCCACGATAATCGTGTCGATCGGCGGCGACTCGAGCGTCGAAGCGCTGCGATATTCCAGCAGGCCGGGATTCATCAACCTGCCGCTGCGCCACATCATCTCTTCCTGCACGGCTTGGCCGAGGCCCATCCACACGGAGCCGATCACCTGGCCCTCAACGCAGATCGGATTGATCGCTTTGCCGCAGTCGTGAGCTGCGATCAGGCGGTCAACGGTCACCTGTCCCGTCTCAGGGTCGACCGTGACCTCGGCGGTCTGCGCGCAATAACTGTAAGCGGGAGACGGTCCCACGCCGGCGCCCTTGAACCTGCCGCCCGTGGCCTCCTGCGGCGGACGATAGCTGCCGGTACCCTCGAGCGTCTCCGCGCCATCAGCGATCGCCAGCCGGACAGCATCGGCGAAGTTCATCGCCAGACGCCGATCGTCCAGGCACATCACCTGATTCCCTTCGATCACCAGGTTCTCCGGCGTGGTGACCATCCTGGCCGCGGCGGCCGTGAGGATCTTGTTCTTGACGTCACGGGCCGCGGCGATTGCCGCATTGCCGGCCATGAAGGTCACCCGACTCGAGTAGCTGCCGAGATCAACCGGGGTGCGAGCGGTATCCGCGGCAATGATCTTGACGCGATCGAGATCGACTCCAAGCTCGGCGGCCACGACCTGCACCTGCAGCGTATCGGAGCCCTGGCCGATCTCGGACGCCCCGGTGAAAATCGTCACCATTCCGTCGCGATCAATGCTCAAATTGACCGTGGTGTGCGGCGCACCGGAACGGATAATGGCGTTCGCCGCACCGCTCACGTAATGACTGCACGCGATCCCGATTCCCTGCCCATACGGCAGCTTTCTGTATTTTTCGCGCCACCCCGAGCGCTCCTCGACCTTGTCGATGCACTCCGGCAACCCGTAGCTGAGCACGCGAAGATTGTTCACGGTCATGCAAGGGGGCTTCAGCAGGTTCCGGCGGCGGATCTCAACCGGGTCGATCCCCAGCACCGAAGCCATGCGGTTCAACTGCTGCTCGAAGGCGAAACGCGTATTCACGGTGCCGTGCCCGCGCATGGCGCCGCACGCCGGCTTGTTCGTCAGCACGCGGTAGCCATCGAACTTCACGCTCGGAATGTCGTACATGGCGTTCAAAAGCTGGCCGGAGTAGAGAATGGTCACCACCCCGTAGCTGCAGTACGCGCCGCCATCCTGGATGATCCGGGCCTCGACGGCGGTAAGGCTCCCGTCGCGCGTGATACCGGTTTTCAACTCCACGATCTGTCCGGGGCGGCCGCGGTGCGCGTAGAACACCTCCTCACGCGAGTAGGTGATCTTCACCGGCTGCCGGGCCTTGCGCGACAGCACGGCCGCGGCAAGCTCCAGCGGAATCACTTCGCTTTTGCCGCCGAATCCGCCGCCGACCAGGGGCTTGATCACCCGCACTTTCTCCTCGGGCATCTGCAGGGTGGAGGCGAGGTTCAGCATCAGATAGTAAGGGACCTGGGTTGACGACCAGACCGTGATGGTGCCGGCTTCGGAGTCGTACCGGGCCAGCGTCGAGTGCGGTTCGAGCGCCGCGTGTGTCACCTCGGGGCAGACGAAACGGTCCTGGCGGATGTAGTCGGCGGCTTCAAACCCCTTCTCCACGTCGCCGAAGTGGTGGTGATAGTCCTTCTCGAGGTTGTGCGGCTTCTCTTCGTGGATCAGATCCCTTTCCGCCAGCATCGACTTTTCGGGATCAAACCAGGCGGGCAGGACCTCGTACTCGACCTGGATCAGACGCAAAGCTTGCTCGGCAATCTCCGCGGACTCGGCCGCGACGCCCGCGACATTGTCCCCCACGTAGCGCACTTTGTCAGAGGCGAAGATCGTTTCGTCGTGGCCCACGGGAAGAATGCCATACTTCACGGGCGTCTCACGCCCCGTCACCACAGCCTTGACGCCGGGAAGTTGCTCGGCGGCCGAGGTATCGATGGACAGAATGCGCGCGTGCGCGTGAGGACTGTGCAGGATCTTGCCGACAAGCGTGCCGGGCAGCGCCATGTCATCGGTGTAGACGCCCTTGCCGGTGACCTTGTCGGCGCTGTCGATCATCGGCACGCGAGCGCCGATAGGGGATTTCAAAACCGCCTGGCCCATCCCGTTGACTCCCATTCAATGCCGGCCCATGCTGATGCGCGATGCTATCGCGGCGAGGCTTCCAGCGGCTGGCGCTCCCGCATCAGCTCGATCGCCTTGCGAACCGAGGCGAAAATCTGCAGGTACCCCGTGCAGCGGCACAGGTTGCCCGACAGCGCTTCGGCTATTTCCTGATCGGTAGGCTCGGGGTTCGTGTCGAGCAGATGTTTCGCGCTCAGAATCATGCCCGGTGTACAAAATCCACACTGTGCGCCACCTTCGATCATGAATCCGCGTTGTAGTGGATCAAGCTCGCCGGCTCCATTCCCGGATGCCACGCCCTCAATAGTGGTGATCTCGGCGTCCTGGTAAGAAGCGGCCAGCATCAGGCAGGACATCTGCGGTTGCCCGTTGACCAGCACCGTGCAGGCGCCGCAGCTTGAATCATCGCAGCCGCACTTCGTCCCGGTCAGGCCCAGATCGCGCCGCAGCACGTCGAGCAGCAGGCGATTGGCCTCGATTTCGAGCTCATGCGTCTGCCCATTGATTCGAAGCTGGACGAGTTCTTTAGTCATCAGCCCTTCCACTCCGGCTCGCGCTTCTCCAGGAATGCCTGCAAACCTTCGGTCGCATCCGCCGTCTTCAGCAGGTCGTCAAGGTAGATTCGTTCTGCCTCGCGCAACGCCGCCTCGAACCCTGTCCGGCTGTTGAGCCGCGCCGCCTTGCGCGCCAGCGCGAGCACCGCAGGACTCTTGTTCAGCAACTCGAAGCGGAGGTTCTCGAGCGCCCTATCGAGCTCCGGCGCCGGCACCGCACGATTCACCAGCCCCAGCCGTTCCGCCTCGGTTCCGGAGACCGTTTTCGCTGTCAGAAGCAGTTCCAAAGCCTTCTTCTCCGGAATGAGGCACGGCAGCAGTACTGACGCCACCGGTGCGAAGCACCCGACGCGGATCTCGGGCTGGCCAAAGGTCGCATCGTCAGCCGCCACCACGAAGTCCGACGCCAGCGCCAGTTCCATGCCGCCGCCCAGGCAGAATCCCTGCACCACGGCAATCACGGGCACACGCGCATAGAGCACAGCCCGGATGAGCGCGTGAAATTCGCTCAGCATCACCGCTGCGCGATCCGGGAAGTGGTCGCGAATCTCTACGCCCGCACAAAACGCCTTGATATTGCCGTGAATCTCGACCAGCCTTACGTTGGGGTCGCTGAGCGCCTGTTCCAGCTTTCCACGCAGGCGATCGATTGTGTCCCGATCAAGGATGTTGAGCGGCGGACGATCAAGGGTGAGCGAAAGAACGCGTTCACGTCGCTCAACTCTTACTGGAGGCACACATTCCAGACTGGTGTTCACTTTCCCTCTTCAGGGCTCGACGTTCGGCGAATGGCGTTGGTACAGATGTCCTGATCAGGAGACAGGTGCGCGGATCCCGGCGCATACATCGCCGCGCCTCTCAGGTCCTTGAGAAACGACTGATCCGTATCCAGTTCCCGGATCCGCTCCTCGGCGGTCATTGCGATTCCTCCTTTTTGGACACGATCCAGTCCTTCTCTTTCATGATCGACTTCAACAGCGCCTTGTCTTCCTCGGTTGGGAGGACGGTCGGCAGATACTTCTCGTACTCTTCGCGCGACAGTTCCCTGCCCTCGACGGTACAGCCCTGGTCCTTGTACCTGCCGATGTGGCGATTGAACCGGATGTCGGGCACCACAAGCTTCGGCTGCCCGGCGGGAATGAGCTTGTTCAGCAGATCGGTCAGTTTCACCGCCTCTTCGCGATACAGCATGCGTGCGTTGTCGTTCAACTGCTCCTTGTCGGCCTGTGTGCCGGCCACCTCGCGCTCGTTGTAGCGGCCTTTCAGCCCCCAGACGTAGGCCCACTGCGCCGAAGACGAGTGGTCCGTGCCGAAAAGGTCGAACGACGTCGGCAACCACTTGTTGTAGTAGCGCTGCATGACCTCGATCGGAATGCGGCCCGCCTGAACAATCCGCCGGAGTCCATTGTTCCCCGTGCCCAGATGGTAGGATTCCTCTTTGAGCATGGGCAGCATGCTCTGGGCCAGAGGCTGGAATCCGGAGTAAGAGAGCATCGTCAACTGGAACTTGCCGTCGCGATCCACGAACTGGGTGTACGTGTAGAAGTCCAGCCAATTATCGACAATCTCGTTGAACGCGCCCAGCAGGCGATCGTCTGTGAAGGCGCGGCGCTCCAGCAGCTTCTGCGCCTCGATGCGTCCCGAGCGGCCGAACTGGCTCACCAGCAGATGGCTCATCTGCCAGCCGTGGCGCATCTCCTCGGTCATCACCCGCACCAGGCTCAGGTAGTCGTAGCGGCTGGGAGCGGTCTCGAACAGATGGCGTTGCTGCTCGACCGAGGCAAATTCAGTGTCACCCTGATACACGATCAGATTCAGCGCCGCATCGCGGATGCGCTGATCAGGAATGTGCATCACCGACTTCCAGCGCAGTCGTCCCTTGTAGTCGCCGAATTCGATCTCACTGTTGGGCAGTTCGCCGTACTTCGCCTCGAATTTGTACTCACGGAATTCCGGCGCATCGAGTCCGATATCCTTTTGCCAGCCGTAGAAGTAGTCAATCCAATCATCGAAATTCGAGATTCTCAGCATTTCGCCCCTCCTATGAAAACCCGCCGTAGCCGCGATGTCCCCGGCACCCGTCGCCTTCCCCTGCGGCGGTGAGGACACCGCCCCTACTGACCCCGAAACTTGGGCGCGCGCTTTTCCGTGAAAGCGCGCAAGCCTTCGCTGAAATCCTCCGAGGCGAAGCATTTCATCTGCGCCTCCAGTTCCTGTTCCATAACGCGATCGAGCTCGGTCTGGATGCGCTCATAGAACGACTGCTTCAGCAACGCCATGGGCAGCGGCGGCGCGGCGGCCAGTTTGCCGGCCAGGCGCGCGGTCTCAGTGCCGAGGGCATCGTGCGGAGCCACGAGGTTCACAAGACCCAGGGCCAGCGCGTCGGACGCCGGAATCGGCTCGCCCAGCCAGAAGATCTCCAGGGCTTTGCCGAGGCCAACCAGGCGCGGCAGCGAAAACGTTCCTCCCCAGTCGGGGTGAAGACCGATCTTCGAAAACGCCTGCGTAAAGGTGGCCTGATCCGAGGCAATCCGCAGGTCACAGGCCAGCGCCAGATTCATGCCCGCTCCCGCCGCCGGTCCGTTGACGCTGGCAACGATCGGCTTGGGAATCTCCCGGATTCTGCGCACCACGGCGTGGCCAGCCTCCAGGTAGCCACGAAAGGTCGCGGAGTGGTAGCCCTTCTTGAGCTCCACCATCTTCTGGATGTCGCCGCCGGCGCAGAAGCCGCGTCCGGCGCCAGTGATCACCGCCACCCGGATCGCGCGCTCATGTTCGACCGCGTCGAGCGCACTCGCCAGTCCACGGCGGACTTCATCGTCAATCGCGTTCAGCCGGTCCGGCCGGTTGAGCGTGAGGGTCGCGACCCCGTCCTGGCGTCGCAGCAGAACTGCATCTTCATGCATCGGTGCTCACCCAGTCGGCCAGCGTTCGGAAATAGTCCAGCTTCTGCTCGTGCGTCAATCGGGCGTTCCGACGGCTGGTCGACGGCAGAACAAACACGCGCGCTCCACCGGCTGCGCCCTGCTGCGGTCCAAGCTTCGAGGGGCGTCCGGTGAACTTTTCCCATACGCCCTTGCCGTTAAAAGCAACTGTCTTGGGAGCCGCCCGCTCCAGCTTCTCTCGCAGCATCGGCGCTCCCAATCGATAATCCTCGCCGCCCAGATCGCTTGATGACCTCGAGCAGCGCTTCACAATATCCGTTATCCCGATGCCAAATTCCAGCAGGCGATAGTCGTCTTGCGGGCTCAGCCTCTCCGGGACCAGCCCAGCCTCATACAGAAAGCTCCAGAAGGGATTGCCGGGAGACGCATAGTAGTGGCCGGCTCTGCAGGAGTACTCGCTGGGATTGAATCCTACAAAAACCAGCCGCAGCCCCGGCCGCAAATAGTCGGGCAACTCCCGGAGGCAGCGCGCGCCCATTTCCATGCCGAGACCGCGTCCCACCGATTTCATCAGGCCTGCTGGCTCCTGGCTTCTGACTTCTGGCTTCTCTCACGGCACTTCGCGACGAACTCCTTGAAGATCTTCATCTGCTCCGCGTGCTCCGTGAGCTCCTCCGGGTGCCACTGCACGGCCAGCAGAAACGGATAGTCACCCGCCGCTTCCACCGCCTCCACCAGACCGTCCTCGGAGTGGGCGCTCACCTTGAGACCGCGTCCGAGGTACTTGATGGCCTGATGATGCAGGCTGTTGACCCGGCAGCTTCCCTGAACCGATTGGTGCAGCAACGACTCCGGTTCCGTCACGGTGACGGTGTGAGTTAGTTCGCCGCGTCCGCGGCCCGCTTCCGCCTGCTGGTGCTCGAATTCCGGGACGAATTCTTCGCCGAGGTCCTGGTACAATGTTCCGCCGAATTCGACATTGATCAGCTGGACGCCGCGGCAGATGCCCAGAATCGGCAGACGGCGATCGAGCGCGCTGTGCAGCAAGCCCCGCTCAAACTCGTCGCGGGCGCGGTTCACGTTGACGTTGTCGTACTTCTTCGTTTCACCGTAGAGCATGGGATCGACGTCTTCTCCGCCGGCGAACAGGATACCGTCGAACTCCTGCGCGCGAAGCCGCCCGGTATCCCGAGCCGTCAACATCGTCACCTCCTCGGCGCCGGCTCCGGCTGCGACGAGAGCGCAAAAGTACGGCGATTGTTCGCCGTTGGCCCGGTCCTTTTCCGAGAGTGAGAGAGCAATGCGCATAGCAAGCAAGAAGTCAGGGGCCAGGGGCCAGGGGTCAGGAGGCAGAAGCCAGAAGTCAGAAGTCAGAGTCAGGTGCCAGAATTCAGAATTCAAAATCTAGAATCCGGAATTTCGAAAACATGATTCTCACCAGAGCGCCGGCAGTTAAACAGCGATGTCGTGGAGTCAGAATCCGAACAACCACTTCTGACTTCTGACTTCTGACTCCTGACTCCTGACTTCTGTCTTCTGCCCCCTTCTTCCCTCACTTCGCCTTGAAATTTGGCGTCCTCTTCTCCACGTACGCCACCAGGCCTTCGTGAGCATCCTCGCTCTGGAACAGATGCTGCTGCAGCTCGCGTTCGAGCGCCAGCGATTCCGAGAAGGGCATTTCCAGGCCCGATTGCACGGAGCGCTTGATCCGTCCCACTGCCCGCGAAGCCTTGCCGGGCGGCAGGAACTGCTGCGCGTATGCCACCACCTGCTCGAAGAAATCGTCGCGATCGAACACCTGGTTCACGAGCCCTATCTCTTCCGCCTCTTCAAACGAGAATGTGCGGCCGGTCGCCATCAGCTCGATGGAGCGCGACTTGCCGATCAGCCGCGCGAGGCGCTGCGTGCCGCCGGTGCCGGGCAGCACGCCCAGCGCGACTTCGGGCAGCCCGATCTTGCCGGCGTCGCGCCGCGCCAGGCGGATGTCCGCCGCCAGCGCGATCTCGAGCCCGCCGCCCACCGTGTGCCCGTTCAGGGCTGCAATCACCAGCTTGGGCGTCTGTTCGAGGCGAGTCAGCGTTTCGTTGGCGTGCAGGCAGAAGTAGTACTTGAACTCGGGGGTGACGCTCGAAAGCATGCGGATGTTGGCTCCGGCCGAGAAGAACTTGTCGCCGGCGCCCCGCAGGATGATCACATGAACGCCCGTGTCCATACGCGCTTTCAGAACGGCGGCGTCAAGCTGCTGCATCATTTCATAGGTATAAGTATTGGCCGGAGGATCGTTCATCTCGATCCAGCCGATTCCATTTTCGGCGGAGTAATTGACCAAGCTGCCCGTGCTCGGAGCCGTGACCGTGGTTGCCATAAGAACATTCTCCTTCTAAATTTGGACTCGCGATTCCGCCGCGGCGGATCGCTCGAACGCAGCCCTTCCCTTTCGATTTGAGACCCCGCTCTCGGAACGCCCATTTGACGCGCTTGGCGAGGCGCCGCCCAAACTCCGAGAGGGTTCGATCCGGGCCGAGCTGCCCAGGACGCCGTCGAGAAAGATGCCGGCCATCGCGCGGGCGCAGCCTTCTGCATCGGGGTCGATCCCGGGGTTGTACCAGGTGTAGATCCAGTTCATCATCCCGAAGAGCGAGAGCACCGTGAGACGCGTGTTGAGCCCCTTGAGCCCGCGCTCCCGGCACAGTTGCTCCACCTGGTCGAAGCAGAGCTGGTAATACGCGCGCTTGATGCCCCGCACTTCGCGTCCGCGCTCCTTGCTCAGCCATTCTTCCTCATGAGTCAGCACCTTCATCTCGTTCGGATGTTCGAGGAAAAAGCGCAGATGAAGGCCGATCAGCGCACGCAGGCGGTTCTCCGGCCTCTCGATGCCCGCGAGCCCGGCGCGCGCCGCCGCCAGAATGGTCTCAAAGGCATGGCGCTGGATCAGGTAGAGCAGGTCTTCTTTGCTGGAGAAATAGTAGTAGAGTCCGGCCAGGCTCACGCCGGTGGCGCGAGCGATGTCGCGCATGGAGGCCTGGTGATAGCCTCGATTGCGAAAGACCGCCGCCGCCTGCCGTAAGATCGCTTCGAGCTTGCGGTCATAGGCCTCGGACCCGCGCGCGGCACGGCCGCTGCCGTTCGAATGTGTTGACGCTCCCGCCATGAACCCCAGCCGAACGCCCGAGCCCCAATCGAACGTTCGTTCGAATTCATTATTGGGCCTCGGAGCAGGATTGTCAAGGACGTGCCACGAAACGCACGAGGCTCTCATGATTTCTCACATTGAGGCAAAGGTTGGGACCCTGGGCCTTGCCCAGGGTATTTGATCGCTCGGCCCCTCTGGCCCTGCCTGCGGCGAGCAGATCGCGCCAAGTTATTGAATCTACAGCGAAAATAAATTTTCTCGATTTTCTCAATTTTCTCCATTGTCCCATTTTCTTGGTCCACACTCTTAATCGAAGGCGATTTTGGCTTGGCCAAGGGAGTGAAGGGCGGGGAAAATTTTGAAATCTTACGAACGAACCCACCAGGTTGTTGAAAATAAAGGGACGGCATTTAGGGAACCCACTAGGTCGCTGAAAACACATGAGTTAACTCTAAATTTCAATAACTTGTTGATGGGAAATGACTTAAATGAAAACTGAAGTAACAAAGGACACGCTTCGGACGAAAGAAGGGCTCTTTTTGGCAATTATGGTGGCCTGCCCGTTGTCATTTGGAGCGTGGGTGCCCCTGCCCGCCTTTCATGGACGGCGAGGACGAAGTAGCGGCCAAGGGAGGCTTGCGCTCCAAATGATTTGCGGTGGTATGATGAAGGAAATACCGAGGCCGCCGGAGGGGCCGCCTTACGTGAGGGAGCGCGTAGGATCGCGCAACGAGGGGCGCAGGGAGTTCCTGCGACGAACCGCGGGAGCCTGTCTGATCGTTCCCCTGTTTCGGAACGGGACGCTCGGCCAGCCCGTGGCCGCGCCCGGTCCCTGGTTTCGCGAGATCGGCGTGGAATGCGGACTGAGCGCGTTTCGCGACCGCTCCGGCTCACTCGCCAAGGATTACCTGGTTGAAACCATCGGCAGCGGCGTGGCGCTGTTTGACTACAACCACGACGGCCTTCTCGACGTTTTTCTGGTAAACGGCTCCACCTTCGAAATCCTCAACGATCCCACCTTGCCGCGCACCTCCAGCCGCCTGTTCCGCAACAACGGCGATGGAACTTTCACGGACGTTACCAAGCCGAGCGGTTTGTTGAACGAGGGCTGGGGGATGGGCGTGGCGGTGGCCGATTTTGACAACGACGGCCATCCCGATGTCTTCGTCACCAACTTCGGCACCAACGCGCTCTTCCACAACAACGGCGACGGAACTTTCTCCAACGTCACGCGCGAAGCCGGTGTGGAGGGCGGCAACTGGAGCACGGCCTGCGCCTGGGGCGATTACGACGGCGACGGCCGTCTCGATCTCTACGTGGCTCGCTACGTGGATTACGACCGGGCCCAGATTCCCCGCCCCGAATCGAGTGATTTCTGCCGCTATCAGGGGCTCGCCGTGGCCTGCGGCCCGCGCGGCCTGCGGCCCCTGCCCGATCTCCTCTACCACAATGAAGGAAACGGAAAGTTCCGCGACGTCAGCCGCGAAGCCGGCCTTTACAAGGTGGACCCATGCTACGGCCTCGGCGTCGTCTGGTCCGATCTCGACAACGACGGCGCCCTCGACATCTTTGTGGCCAACGACTCCACGCCCAATTTCCTGTATCACAACAACAGGAATGGCACCTTCACAGAGATCGGGTTCGAAACCGGGTGCGCGTTAAGCGGCGACGGGCGGGCCCAGGCCTGTATGGGAATCGCGGTCGCCGATTACGACAACGACGGCTGGATCGACCTTCTGGTGACCAATTTTTCTGAGGACTACGACACTCTCT
Organism: Terriglobia bacterium; assembly: GCA_035946575.1. Taxonomy (GTDB): domain Bacteria; phylum Acidobacteriota; class Terriglobia; order UBA7540; family UBA7540; genus Gp13-AA77. The sequence continues at coordinate 21,625 of DASYZG010000024.1, forward strand.
ACCACAATCGGAAGGGCTCTTTTGATGACGTCTCCATGGACGCCGGCCTGGGCGCCGCCACTTACAAGCCTCTGGGCTGGGGCACCAGCTTCCTGGATTTCGACCACGACGGCTGGAAGGACCTGTTTGTGGCTAACGGCCACATCTATCCCCAGGCGGACCTGGCGGGGAATTCCTACAATCAGTCGAACCTGCTCTTCCGCAATTTGCGCAACGGGCGGTTTGATCTGGTCCCGAGCGAGCAGAGCGGATTTGGGGTGAAGCGCAGCAGCCGGGGATCCGCCTTCGGAGACCTGGACAATTCCGGCCGGCTTTCCATCGTCGTCAATAACATTGACGAGGCTCCGTTTGTTTACGCGCCCGCTCCGGCTCCCCGCGGCGGCTGGGTACGTTTCAAGCTCACCGGCACGAAATCCAATCGCGACGCCGTCGGCGCGCGCGTCCGCGTCACCGCCAATGGCCTCACCCAGCTCGGCGAGGTTCATGCCGGCGAGAGCTACGTCTCCACCTGCGATCCGCGGCTGCACTTCGGCCTGGGCGCCGCCACCCGCATCGACAGCGTGGAAATTCGCTGGCCCAACGGAGCGGTGGAGCGCCATGGGCCTCTCGGTACCAATCAGGAATTCACTTTCGTCGAGGGGAAAACCACCCGGTTGAGCCGGGCGGTAAAATCCGGCGCGGCGCTGCTCGGCGCCTTGCTGGCGCTCGCCGCCGCCGACTGCCGGGCGGCCGCGCGGCAGTCCATGTCCTCCGCGATCTCGACTGTCCCCTCGGTCACGGCCGAGGGCAGGCCAACGGTCCCGCAGAGCCCGGACCAGATCCTGCGCGCCGTCGCCCTCGCCCGGCAGAGGCTGCTGCAACAGCCCGACTCGGCCGCAACCTGGCTGGATCTCGGCAAGGCGCTCGAGGCGGGGGGCGACCTTGCGGAGGCGGCGGCCGCCTTCACCAAGGCTACGAATCTCGATCCGCAGCTTTCCGAAGCCTGGATGCATTCCGGACGCCTGGCGGCCGGGAACGAAAAATGGTGGCTGGCCGCCGATGATTTCACCCGGGCGGCCGCCTGCGCCCCAAAGGACGCTTCGGCGCATTTTCTGGCCGGCAATATGCTCGTACGCGTCGGAGACTTCGCCAAGGCGAAAGAACAGTACGAAACAGCGCTCCACCTGGAGCCGGCCCTGTGCTGCTTCTGCGCCGGCCCCGATCAGTCAGCGGACTGCGGACCGGCTGCCGTCTTCATTTACACGGGCCTCGGCCAGATCCTCATGGAGCAGGGCGACTTGCAAGGCGCACAAGCGGCGTTCCATAAGGCGCTCGATTTGCGCCCCGGCTTCGCCGACGCGCTGACGGGAGCCGGCCAGATCTCGCTGCTCCAGAGCCTCCCCGCCGAGGCGGCGGCTCACTTTGAAAAGGCCGTCCGGGTCCGGCCTGATTCCTTACCGGCTCGCAACGGGTACGCTAACGCGCTCCGGCAGTCCGGCAACCGGGAAAGAGCAGATCAGGAATTCATCGAGGCTCGCAAGCTGTTCCGGCGGGAGCACCTCCGGCTGCGGGCGGAGGACGAGAGCAACCGGGGCCTCGCGCTGTGGCACGAGGGAAAACTGGCCGAGGCGGCCACGACGCTGCGGCAGGCGATCGCCGATGATCCGGCTTATGCCCCGGCCCATAACAACCTGGGCGGGGTCCTCGACACGATGGGCGATACCGAAGGCGCCATCCGCGAGTTCGCCGGGGCCGTTCAGGCCCAACCCGGCTACGCGGTCGCCCACAGAAATTGGGGCATTGTTCTGCTCGATCATGGCCAGCCCGATGCCGCTATCGAGCAGTTTCAGGCCACTCTCAAGACCCGGCCTGGCGACGCGATGGCCCGCCTCTATCTGGGCCTGGCGCTCAGACAAAAGCATAAGGACAATCAGGCCAAAAAGGAGCTGCGACGGGCCATCGAACTCGCACCGCAGATGGCCAAGGCGCACCTGGAATTCGGCCTGCTGCTGGCTTCGTCCCCGGGCGCGCTCTCGCGGGAGGCCCGGGCAGAACTGGAACGCGGACTCCAGCTTGACCCCAGCCTGAGAACGCTCGTGCCCGACCCGCTGTTGAGGGAATTGGGAGAAACACCCGGCGCGCCGCCCAGGCCAGGCCCACCCCTGATCTAGGCTACACAACGAGACTACTATGTGAAAACGCGCGCCGTCGGCGATGGCATCCCGATCGGACGCCATCGTCAAGGATCATAAGACGGAAGGACCTGCACTAAACTCGAAGATTAGTGGGCTGCGGTCGCGCCCGCCGCGCTCGCTCCTGTAGTCTTGCGCGCCTCCATGGCCTTTGCCAGCCAGTCGTTCGCCTGCTTGATGTCGGCTTGGCGCGTCGACGAATCGTTCTCGATGTCGGCTTTCTGGCGGTAGATCAGGTTCAGGTAGGCCATGGCCTCATCGTAATTCGGCTTGAGATTGATGGCCTTGTTGAGCGCGTCCATGGCCTCGTCGATGAGCTTGGAGTTCTGTTCCTCCAGCTGCGACCTCAGCTTCTCCGGCAGGGGCGGAAGGTCGCCACTCGGACCGATCTGGGCCAGTTTCGGATCAGTCTTCCGCATGTCATTGTCGTTCTTGGCGGCCAGGGCATAATCCATCACGCCGACCCAGTAGTAAGGCTCGGGATTATTGGGCTGGATGTCGAGCCTGCGGCGCTGATATTCCTTGGCCTTGTCGAAATCCTTCATGTCGTAGTAAATCGTGCCGATCGTAGCCAGCGCCGTGGTGTTCTTGGGATCAAGCTCCAGCACGTTGTTAAAAGACTGTATCGCCTGCTGCCCCATCTTCAAATTGTCCGGGGATGCGCCGCCCGGCGCGTATTGCTGAAAGTACGACATCGCCAGATACAGACGGGCGTCTTCGAGGGTGGGATCGAGCGATGCCGCCTGTTGAAAATGGGCGACGGCTTCCTGAAACTGGGCGTTGCGAAAGGCGTTTACGCCTTTGTTGAGCTGGTCGCGCGCCTTGAGCCTGTCGCACCCGGTTGCCGCCACAACCAGCAGCAGCACACCGGCCAGGGGCGCAATCCAATAGCGTCTCATGAGCGGTCCTCCGTGAACCCGTCGCGAACGGGCGGGTCTGTCACTTGCCTGCTTCCACAGCTGCTGTCATCAGACCGATCTTGTCGATACCCGCCCCCTTGGCGATGTCAATAATCTGAGCGACATCACCGAAGGTCAGCGTAGGGTCGCCCTTCACGAAGATGATGCGGTCGTTGCGGGTCTTGAAGATATCGACCAACCTCTCGCTGAGGCTGCGGATGTCGACAGGCTGCTGGTTGATAGCCACCTGCCGTTGCGCGTCCATGGTAACCACGATCGTGCGGTTGAGGACCGACTGGTCCGGTTGCTTGTCTTTGTTGGGCTGAGGCACCAAGGCATCAAGCCCGTGGGGAATGCGCGGCGTGATCACCATGAAAATAATGATGAGCACGAGCAGGACATCGATGAGCGGGGTGACGTTGATATCACCCATGGCCCCTTTCTTGCCGCCAACCGCCATTGCCATATCGAAAACCCTCCTTCAGGGCGCCGCGCCTCCTGCGCGCAACGCGGTCACCACCCCGGTTGAACCACTGCCGTCTCGCTGTTCATTCACGGCGAAACTGCAGCCGGACTCATACCGGGGCGTTCAATCTGCGTGGTAATCAACCCCAACTGCTCGACGCCCGCCGCGCGCACCGCGTCCACGGCCTTGGTGACGTCGCCGTACTTGGCGCGAGCATCGGCCCGGACGTAGACCGTCTTGTCGAGACGGCCCGAAATCATGTCCCGCACTTTGGGCGTGAGCTCATCAACGCTCATGAAGTTCTTCTTCAAGGCTATCTTCCCATCACGGGTGACTGCCACCTCGATGGCATCCTCCCGATCATCGTCGGGCATGGCCCGGGGATTGGCTGCTCGGACCAGGTCCACACTGATGTTCTTCTGCAACATCGGCGTGATAACCATGAAGATGATAAGTAGCACCAGCATGACGTCGACGAGGGGCGTCACGTTGATGTCGGAAACCGTTGGTGGAGCTTTGGCATGAAAAGCCATGGTTTCTTATCTCCCTGTCGCCGGCTTACCGTGTCCGGACCGCTTGATGAAGTAGTCGATCAGCTCCGAAGACGAGTTGTCCATCTCCACGTCGAACGCCTCGATCTTGTTAGTGAAGTAGTTATAGAGCCAGACGGCGGGAATGGCCACAAACAGACCGATGGCGGTGGTCACCAGAGCTTCCGAAATACCGCCGGCCACGGCGCCGATACCGACCGACTGCGAGGCCGAGATGCCCTGAAAGGCGTGGATGATGCCGAGCACGGTGCCGAACAGTCCCACGAAGGGAGCGGTCGAACCGATGGTTGCCAGGCTGGAAACTCCGCGCTTCAGCTCGGCATGGACGATGGCCGCAGCCCGCTCCAGTGCGCGCCGCGAGGCCTCAATCTCCTCGCCGGGGATCTCGGCGGACATCTGGTGCGCCTGGAATTCCTGCAGTCCGGCCGTCACCACTTTGGCCAGGTGGCTGCGTTTGTTCTCTTCGGCAATGTTGACCGCTTGGTCGATCTTGCCGTCCTTGAGAGCGCCCGCCACGGCGGGGGCAAAAACGCGGGACTGCTTGCGGGCGGCCGAATAAGCGATCCAGCGGTCAATCATGACTCCGATCGACCACGCCGACATGAACACCAGCACGATAACCACTGCGCGGGCCGGCCAGCCCATCGATCGCCACATACTGATGGGATCGAAGCCCGGCGTTCCCGCCTCGCCCTGCAAAAGCCAGAGACTCAAACTCACGAGCCATGTTCCTAACATAGTGCCTCACTCCTCCTCAAATGGTTTTCGAGCTTTTTCCCGATCCGTTGCTACTCCTGTAGCGTGAAATTGACGTCAATCTCGGTATCCACGTCCACCGGCTCGCCATTCAGCAGCGTCGGTTGGTACCGCCACTTCGCCACGGCCTGCATGGCCGCGTTCACCAGCAGCGGCGGACCGCTGATCAGATGCAAGTCCTGAATGGTGCCGTCCTTACTGATAACCGCCGCCAGGCGCACGAGGCCCTGCACGCGGGCCATCTTCGCGATTTGCGGATATTCCGGCGCCGGAGCGTAAATCTTCTTCGATTCCTCGACCTGCCCGCCAACCGTGATGCGTTTGGGCGTAGCCGGCTTCGGAGGAGGCGGCGGGGGGGGCGCACCAACCATGCCACCAATCACTCCGCCCATGCTTCCACCGGGCACGCCGCCCGGAACGCCGCCCACCACTCCAGCGGCCTGCGGTGGCTCAGGCGTGTCCTTGACCTGTTGAATCGTCTTGGGAATCACGGTAGGAGCCTTGAGCAGGTCCTCCATCGAAACGTGGTGGATGACCACTTTGGGCGCCGGCGGGGCCGGAGGCGGAGGAGGAGGCGGAGGAGGAGGAGCTACCAGCATCGTCATTAACTGCGCCTGGGGCAGGGTCTGGGTATACATCAGTGGGTACAGGATGATGGCGCCAAGGATAATCGCCTCAACCAGATAGGCAATCGGCATCGTGGCCCGCTTCCAGTCGCCACTCGTCGAGGCCGAGTACATCAGGTAGATGACGAAACCGAGCAGCGGAAGAATGAATGTGATCCCCACCCAGAGCGGGCGGCTGAATCCGAAATGTCCGGTGTCAGACCAGACATAACAAATCATCATCGCGTAGAAGCCCAGGATGATGGCCAGGGTCAGCGATTGAGTGGCCAGGGCTCCGCCTTCCGTGCCCGCGAAAACCAGGCCCAGTGTGAAGTACCCCAGGATGTAGCCAAGCACGCCCACGCCGATCGAGATAAGCCAGTGAATCGACTTGAGCACGGGCTCCCGCTTCCCTGATGACTCGAGCAACGTTTCGTCGAACATAGGCATGGCTGCTACCTCCGGTCAATAGAGCCGCGATACGCGGCCCGCTTGTCTAGCGTCGTGCGCTTGCTGCCTCCCGATCAGTTCTTCGCGCCGGGCGGACCTTCTCTTTCTCCGACGGGGCCCGCGGCTTCTCCGGCACCCCGCCGGGAGCGACCGCCCGATTCTGCCAGGCCAGGACGACCGGGCTGGCAATCGCGAAAGACGAATAAGTGCCGATAATCACGCCGATGACCAGCACGAGCGCGAATCCATGAATGACTTCCCCGCCAAAAAGATACAGAGACAGAACAGCCAGGAAGGTGAGGCCCGAAGTCAGGATTGTCCGGCTCAACGTCTGGTTGACGCTGTGATTGATGAGATCCTTGAAGTTCTGGCGCCGATTGAGTTTCACATTCTCCCGGATGCGGTCGAAAACCACGATGGTGTCGTTCATGGAATAGCCAACGAGCGTCAGCAAGGCGGCGATCACCGTCAGCGTGATTTCCTTGTTCAGCAAGGAGAATAGCCCCAGCGTGATAATCACGTCGTGAAACGTCGCGATCACGGCAGCGACGCCGTAGATTAGCTCAAACCGGAACCAGATGTAAATGAGCATCGCGCCGAGTCCCGCCAGCGTCACGTAGAGGGCCTGGCGCCGCAAGTCGGCGCCGACCTTGGGTCCAACTATTTGGGTATCGAATACCGAGTAACTGGACAGATAGAAGTCGTGATTCAGCGCGTCGATCACAGATTGGGTGACGCCGGGCACACTCTTCAGCTCGTCGAACGAGCCGATCAGCCCGCCGTGCGCCGGGCTCTTGCGGTAGTTTAGCATCGCGGTGGCGAGGTCCTGATACTGCCTGGTGGCAGCCTCCGTCCCCTTGGAAGCAAGCCCCAGCGGGTCGGCGGTGATCAGATGGTCGGCAATAACGGAGGCACCCGCGTTGTTGAAATCCGTCTTGCCCTCAGGACCGTGGCCGTAGAGCTTGTCGAGCACGTTAACGATGTCCTGCTTGCCTTCGTCGAGCGCTTTCGCAGACGATGTCGTGCGCAGGTCCAGTCCGATTGCGAACTCGTGCTTGTCGGCGGTATCGTACTGTACCACGCTCGCGCCACGGAGATTGGCGGCATCCAGCTCGTGCCGGATGGCATCGATTTGGGGCGCTTTGGCGAATTTTACGTAGACCAACGTGCCGCCCCGGAAATCGAGTCCGTAGGTCAGCCCGTGATGCCAGAACATCGAGGCAATTCCCAACACTGCCAAAGATAGGGAGGCGGCGATGAAATACCACTTCTTCCCCATCCAGTCAAACTTCGGCTCGTGGAAAAACTCCATTCATTCATCCTTACTGTGATTCGACACCGGCTGGCGTGAACGAGTTCCAATTCCGAACCCGGTTCGAATCAGAATTTTGATGCCCGCGGCCTGCCCTGTAGCGTCCAGGGCATTGGAGGACTGTTGTCTGCCAAGCCGCACCGGGACGCCAAATCAACCACTTCAAAACCTTTCTAAGTAAACGCTTGATTTCAAGGCAGATCCCAGCTTCGATTGCGCCTGCTTTCGACGCAACCACCTTCAGATTTCAGACGCCGATGCTCAGCGCCTGGCCCGCCCTGCGCTTGGCCAACCCGTAGTCAAAGATCGCTCGGGAGACGTAGACCGACGTGAACAGGTTGGCGATCAGACCTATGGTCAGCGTGACGGCGAATCCCTTGATCGGCCCCGTTCCGAAAGTGAACAAGATGGCCGCCGAGACGACTGTGGTCACGTGGGTGTCAATGATCGTGACGAAGGCGTGCTCGAAACCGCCGGATACGGCCGCCGAGACCGCCTTGCCGGCGCGCAATTCCTCCCGAATCCTCTCGAAGATCAAGACGTTGGAGTCCACGCCCATACCGACTGTCAGGATGATTCCCGCAATTCCCGGCAGCGTCAGCGTGGCTCCGAAGTAGCCCAGGATGGAAATCAGGATAACCAGGTTGAGGATCAGGGCCACGTCGGCGTTTACTCCTGCGCCGTGATAATAGAACAGCATGAAGCCCACGATGGCCACGAATCCCACAATGCAGGCATAAACTCCGTGCCGGATGGAATCGGCTCCGAGCGACGGCCCGACGACTTCCTCCTGCATGGTTGAGATGGAGGCCGGGAGCGAACCGGAACGTAGCACCAGGGCCAGGTCCGATGCCTGCTGCGGAGTAAACGAACCGGTGATGCGGCCACTGTCGCGGATTTGGGTCTGGATCACCGGCGCCGAGATCACGCGATTGTCGAGAACGATTGCCAGCCGCTTGTTAATGTTCGCGGCCGTCACCTGGCCAAAGGCCGAAGCGCCGTCCCGGGTAAGCGTGAAATCGATGTCGGGTCGCCCGTTCTCGTCCTGGGAAGGCTGGGCGCCGGTCAGATCGCGTCCGGTAACGGCAGCAATCTGGTTAACGATGTACCACACGTCACCGCTGCCCGAACTGGTATCGCCGGAGTCCGGCTGTCCTGCCAGCAGCTGGGTCTCGGGCGGGAGCACCCCTTCGTGCGCCGCCAGCGCCGCTTCGCGCGACGGGAAAGGCCCATCCTGGACGATCTTCAACTCGAGCAGAGCCGTCTCCTGGATGATGTCTCTCACGCGCATGGGATCGGTGACGTCCGGCAATTCCACCACGAGCTCGTAGTCACCCTGTTGTCCGTAGTTGGCAATCTCCGGCTCAGTGACACCCAGGGCATTCACACGCCGGTTGATCGTGTCGCGCGCCTGATCAAGCGTATCGCTCTTGATCTGAAGCAGGGCCTGCGTCTTCATCGTAAGCACACGTGAGTTGGGGTCGCCGGGCGCCGCCTCCAGTGTCCAGTCCGAGAACTGATCGCTCACCATGCGCTGAACATCAGCGATGCGGTTCTGCGGTACACCTTTAACAAGAATATGGGTCAGATCATTTTTATGGATATCGAGGTAGGGGATGTTCTTGGACTGAAAATTCTGGCGCAGCCGCTGCAGCACCTGGTCCGATACCAGGTTCACGGCATCATTCACATGCACCTGTAAGACCAGGTGTGTCCCGCCCTTGAGATCCAGGCCAAGGTGAATCCGGCTGTTGATGTTCTGCCTCAGCTCCTGCACGTTCTTGGGCAGGCCGACAATGCCGATCACGCAGGCCACGACTACGACCAGAATCACGATCGCCCGGGTGCGAACCTTCTCCATTCTTTAACTGCCTTTCTGATTCCTGAATCCTCAGGATTTCTTCTTGGAAGCCTCAGCCTCCGACTCATTCGGCTGCAAGCCGGAAATTGCCGACCGGGACACGTCAATCCTCACCTGGTTCGCAACCTGGAGTTGGACGACATTATCACGGAATCCCATGATGGTTCCGTAAATGCCTCCGGAGGTTACGACGCGGTCTCCGCTCTTCAGGTTTGCCAGCATCTCCTGGGTCTTTTTTCGCTGCCGCTGTTGCGGAACGATTAACAAGAGGTAGAACACGCCAAAGATGAGGACGAACGGAAGTAATTGCACCAATCCGGAGTTGGACGAAGCTGCGATAAGAAAACAATTGAGTTGCATGTGGCCGATCCGCCGCGTACGCGGCCAGAGAACTTGATGAATACATCCGCCGGGGACCGGCGGTATCTGCGAGGAACCTAATCTCCCCGGCCCCCTCTCTCAGGTGTCCGGAGTCACTGACGACTGGGGCCCACAACCCTTCCTGGACCTTAAGCCATTATACTCTCCGGATCGGATAGCGTCACGAATTTCGCGCATGGTGTCAAGATAAAAGTGGAGGTTGTGACGCGTAGCCAGCATCGGCCCCAGCAGTTCTCCGCTGGAGAACAGGTGGCGTAAGTAGGCGCGGCTGTATCGGGCGCAGACCCCACAGCCACAGGCGGGATCGAGCGGCCCGGTATCGCGGGCGTAACGGGCGTTCTTGATGATCAGCCGCCCTTGAGAGGTAAAGATGGCGCCGTGTCGGGCTTCGCGCGTCGGCATCACGCAATCGAACATGTCTACGCCACGCGCCACGCATTCCACAAGATCCTGCGGGGTACCCACACCCATCAGGTATCGCGGCCGGTCCTCCGGCAGGCGCTCAGCCGTGGATTCCGTCACCTCGTAGGTCGCCGCCTTGGGCTCACCCACCGAGAGCCCGCCGATCCCGTAGCCTTCGAAGCCGATTCCAACGAGGTCGTCGACGCTCTGGCGGCGCAGGTCGGGATCGATGCCGCCCTGGACGATGCCGAATAGAGCGGGTGTCGGGTGTGGGGAGTGGGGACCGGGCAGTCGAGGCTCGATTCCCAGAGTCCGACTCCCGATGCCCGACTCCCGATGCCCGTCGCAGGCCGCCCGGCACCTTCTCGCCCACCGGGTTGTCAACTGTGTGGCGGCGGATGCGACCTGCGGGGACGACGGGTACTCGACGCAATGATCGAGCGCCATCATGATGTCGGAGCCGAGAGCCACCTGAATTTCGACCGCTCCTTCGGGCGTCAGGAAATGACGGGATCCGTCCAGGTGCGAGCGAAACTCGTAGCCGTCCTCAGTGGCTTTTCCCAGGCCCTCCAAACTCATGATCTGGTAGCCGCCGCTGTCAGTCAGGATGGCGCGCGGCCAGCTCATGAATCGATGCAGGCCCCCGAGATCGCGAATCAGCTCGTGGCCCGGCCGCAGGTAGAGATGGTAGGTGTTGCCGAGCAAGATTTGGACGCCGAGACGTTCGAGCTCTTCCTGGCTGAGCCCCTTAACCGTGCCCGCCGTTCCGACCGGCATGAAGACTGGAGTTTCAACCGGGCCGTGAGGGGTGTGCAGGATCCCGGCCCGCGCGCGCGTGCCGGGATCCCGATGGGTGATTTCAAACTTCAAATAGTCCTCGGTCGGCCGTAGACGCCGGTGTCCTCAGCGGCGATTCCCGGCGCTGGTGGCAGCGCGCCACTACGGCAGCGGCTCCGTAATCCTCTTTAAATCGCCGCCAGTCCGACCTTGCCGAGCACATACAGCGCCCAGACCGCAAGAAACGCGAAAAACACCGAGCTCGACTTTGCCTTGCGGTTCGTTGCGGCTGCAAAGCCGATCCCCAGCAGGGCCATAAACCAAAACGTGAACAGGTCGAGCGACGTGGCCAGAGCGAACAGGGGCTTCGAGGTATGGGCCTGATCGAGGAAGAAACCCAGACTCGTCGGTACAGGTGCGTTGGCGTTGAAGTGTTCCGGATCGCCGAACAGCATCATGACTACGCCCAAAAGCGTGCCCAACACGCCGACCATGTTCCCATAACAGGTAACGGAGAAGGCGGTCGAGAACTTGGTTTTCGACCCGAAGATCAGGTTTACAATCCCCAGTCCGACGGCGGCGATAATCAGCATGACGATGGGCACTGCCACCAGGCCGATCACGTGAGTGAAGATGGCGCCGAACTTGGCTCCCTGCGTCACGGCCTGCTCAATCTGGTCGGGCGTCATGCTCGACGCCCTGCCGCTTTGCTCCAGCTGGCCACGAATGATACGTTCCATGCCGATCTTGGCGAGCATGACCTCGCTGAACGCAACCGTGCTCAGGATGCCCACAATTAGCGGCGCCAGGATGTTCGGCTTGCGGGCAATATCGTCGAAGGTCTCTCCGGGAGAAAAGAACACACCTGCGACACGTGACAGGAAGGACATCGAAGGTTGCTCTTGCGGAACGACTGCTCCGGCCGTACCCATTTGTACCCCCTCGCGCCACCTTAGGGCCTTGGCCCGCGGCGCCTCTTGGTGTCCTACGGATGACCCCACCCGGAAATGACGCTCTTCGCGATCGGCCGCTGACGCCTACTATACCTCACCTCTGGGAGCGCGGGCATCAAGCCCGCGACGATGTTCTCCCCTCGCCGGCCAGGAAAGCGGGCAGGATGCCCGCGCTCCCAGGCAGCTCACAGAACCGCCTCGCTCCAGTTCTCCAGCACCGTCTTAACCTTCACCAGGAACTGGTCCGCCATGGCGCCGTCGATCACGCGATGGTCGAACGAGAGCGCGAGATAGGCCATGGGCCGGATGGCGATGGCGTCGTTCCGGACCACAGCGCGCTTCTCGATCACGCCGACGCCCAGGATGGCCACCTGCGGCTGGTTGATGATCGGGGTACCGAACAGGCTCCCGAAGACCCCGGGATTGGTGATGGTGAACGTTCCGCCCTGTACCTCGTCGAAGTTCAGGCGCTTGGTGCGCGCACGCTCCGCGAGATCCGTGACCGCACGCGCCACACCCAGGAAGTTCTTCTCGTCGGCGTGCTTCACCACGGGCACGATCAGGCCGGTCTCAAGGGCCACAGCGATTCCGATGTTCACGTCGCGTTTGTAGATAACGTTGTCGCCGTCGACGGAAGCGTTGAAAATCGGATACTGCTTGATCGCCTCCACCGCCGCTCTGACGAAGAAGGAGGTGAAAGTGAGCCTCTGGCCGTTGCGTCGCTCGAATTCCGCCGCGTTCTGCGCCCGCATTTGGTAGACACGGGTCATTTCGACCTCGAATACCGTAGTGACGTGCGCTGAGGTGCGCCGGCTCAGGATCATGTGCTCGGCGATCTGCTTCCGCATCGGCGTCATCGGTACTGCCTGAGTCGCACCAGAGAAGGTCAGGGGACTAACGGGCGCCGGCGCGGGTTGCTGTGGCCCCGGAGCCTGCCACGTGTCCGGTTGAGGAAGCACTGCCGGTTTCGGCCGTGCTTCACCTGCCGCCTGGGTTGCTGCCGGGCCGGCGGCAAGGTAATCAAGGATGTCCTTCTTGCTGATCCGGCCGCCGAGGCCCGTGCCCGTGACGGATCTCAAATCGACCTGATTCTCTTTCGCGATGCGGCGGACCAGCGGCGAAGAACGAACCTTGTGTCCATTGCCGCCGATCCCCGCCGCACCAAGTTCGCGCCCGGCTTGCGCTGCTGGTGAGGCTTGCGGCGTGGCAGGGGCCTGACTTGCCGGCTGTGATGTGGGACGAGTATCCCCATCGGGTGCGGGAACCGGAGAGGGCGTGGCAATCGCAGCCCTGGAGTCCGCCGAAATCGGAAGGGTGGGTGGAGCCGAAGCGGGCGGAACTGAAGGAGCGGCCGACTGCGGCCTGACCGGTTCGGGTCCTCCCGCCGCAGCGCCTGATCCTTCCCCGTCGATCTCGGCGACGATGGCATTCACCGCGACCGTCTGGTTCTCCGCGACGAGAATCTTGGTGAGCACTCCGGCAGAGGGCGACGGGATCTCGGCATCGACCTTGTCAGTCGAGATCTCCAAGAGGGCCTCGTCTCGCTCCACCCGGTCACCAACCTTCTTCAGCCACTTGGTGACGGTGCCTTCGGCGATGCTCTCGCCCATTTGGGGCATGATGACGTTAGTTGGCATGATTACCTCGCGATCAGTAGGCCGCTAATCTCCGCGCCGCCTCCGCCACCTTCTTCGCATTCGGCAGGAAATACTCCTCCAGCGGCGGCGAGAATGGCACCGGAGTATCGGGCGACGTGACGCGCACGATCGGCCCGTCCAAGTCCTCGAACGCTTTCTCGGCAATCACCGCCGCCAGTTCGCCCGCGAATCCGCCGATTCGCGTGTCCTCGTGCAGCAGAATCACCTTGTTGCATTTTCGCACGCTTTCGAGCACGGTTTCTTCGTCGTAAGGCAGCAGCGAGCGCAAATCAATCACTTCGAGCGAGATGCCCTCTTTCTGGAGTTGCTCGGCGGCCTCAAGCGCCGTCCAAACCATGGCCCCGTAGGTCACCACGCTGATGTCCGCGCCCTGGCGCGCGATGCGTGCCTTGCCGATGGGCACCACGTAATCGTCGGCGGGGACCTCATCCTTGATCCGCCGGTAGAGGAACTTGTGCTCGTAAAAAATCACCGGATTGTTGTCGCGAATCGAGGTCTTGATCAGACCCTTGGCATCATAAGCCGTCGCCGGCACCACCACTTTCAACCCGGGCGTGTGCACAAACCACATCTCGTTCGACTGCGAATGATACGGGCCGCCGTGGACGCCTGCGCCTGAGGGTCCGCGGATGACGATGGGCACGGCCGGCCCCCAGCGGTAGTGAATCTTCGCCGCCATGTTGACGATCTGATCGAATCCGCAGGCGATGAAGTCCATAAACTGCATCTCGACCACCGGCCGCATCCCCATCAGCGCCGCGCCCACGGCCGCGCCCACGATCGCCGATTCCGAAATGGGCGTGTCGATCACCCGGTCGGCGCCGAACTTGTCGAGCATTCCCTGCGTCACCTTGAAGGCGCCGCCGTACTCGCCGATATCCTCGCCGATGAGGAACACCGACGGGTCGCGCTCCATCTCTTCCCAGATGCCCTGGCGAATTGCCTCGAGGTGCGTTAGAACCGGCATGGTATCTCCATATCCGACCAATCGGATCATCGGCTGATCGGATCATCGGGTCATCGCAGTGCCCCTCGCGGTTCGCTGCGAAGCTGCAAAGATTGCGAGCAGTTCGTTTGCCTCCGCGAGCAAGTCTCTCAGTTTGTGCTCCGGGACAGTGCCGGTCGCTACCAAGAGATCGAGCCAGAACACAGTCTCATCGGCTTCCTCAACCACGGTGCCCATCTTCGAAACGAACTCGGCTCTGGACCGCGCTCTGCCAACTGCCCGATAGTTGGCTGCAACCGGGGTACCAGAACGTAGCACCTGTCTGCCGATGATCCGAGCTTCCTCTGTTTTGGGCAATGCACGAAACAAACGAACGACGCGAATCGCGAACTCCCGCGTTCGCGCCTTCATCTGCTCCTGCTTGCTCTCCATCTTCGCTCCAAGATGTATCCATGTCGCCCAAAATCAGCCGATGACCCGATGATCCGATCACCCGATGATCCGATCCCTCCAATAGCACTTCTCCCCGCAATACACTCCCTCGACCGCCTCAGCTCCGTCCGGCATCGGGCTCGACTCCGCGAAGACGCCCGCCTCTTGAATCTCGCGCGCAATCTGTTTCTCCAGCTCGCGCAGGCCCTTGGGCGTAACGATCTTGCGTTGCAGCATCCATTTCTCGAATCGGGTCACCGGATCGTTCTTGGCCGCAGCTTCGAACAGTCTCTTGGGCACGTATTCGGCGGCATCGTGTGCCGAGTGGCCCGTCATCCGAAAGGTCTTGCACTCGATGAAGGAAGGACCCTTCCCTGCCCGCGCCCGCGCAATCGCCTCGCGGACGGCCTCGTAAACCGCCAGCACGTCGTTGCCGTCGATGGTCACCCCCGGCATGCCATAAGCCGGCCCGCGCACCGACAGCTCCGTCACCGCATACTGCCGCTCGGTCGGCGTGGAGTAGGCGTAGGCGTTGTTGTTGCAAATGAAGACCACCGGCAGCTTCCACACCGCGGCCATGTTCATGGCTTCATGAACGTCGCCGCGGCTGGTGGTGCCTTCGCCGAAGTGCACCAGCGTCACCTCACCCTTGCCTCGCTGCTTCTGCACGAGCGCCGTGCCACAGGCGAGCGGACAGGTGTCGCCCAGCGGCGAAATGATGGGAATCAGGCCGCGCTTGACGTCGCCGAAGTGGCCGGTATTGTCGCGACCTCGCGATGGGCCGTTGCCGCGGCCCAGCCAGTTGAGAAAGATCTCCTCGAGCGTAAAGCCGCGAATCACCCAGGCGGCGAAATCCCGATGGCTGGGAAAGGTCATGTCGCCGTCGCGAAGCTGGATGGTAGCGCCCACCGCGACGGCCTCCTGCCCGCGCCCCACGTACACCCCGCCCACGATCTTGCCCTGTCGGTACAGCACGCGCTCGATGCGATGCTCCGCCTCGCGCGTCAGCTTGAGGTAATAGAGCATCTTCTCGCGAGTCGCGGAATCAGACGATCGGGTGATCGGGTCATCGGGCGATCGGGTCATCGGCGATTTCCGGGGGTTCACGATATACCCTTCCACCCAGCAACCGTTAACCTTCGCGGGAGCCTCGCCCTCCGCAAGGTAGCCATCTTTATTGCCAGCCAGAATTGCGACTCCCGCCAAACCCGAGACCAGAGCTTGCAATTCGTCATGTGATGGTGTCCCAGGGTCTTGGAAACCATAAATTTCGCGAAGCTCTCGAAGCCTCCCGCGAATGTTGTCCTGAGTCGTCCTGGGCTTAGCGGGTAGCGGCGCGAGACCGAGTTTCCTCCACGCCGATGTCGGAAAGGATTCCACCACCAGTAGCTTGCCCGCGCTGATAGTTATCACATCTTGCGAAGCCAGAGCACAGTCGCGCTTGACAAGCTCGGCGAAGAGAGCTGTTGTGAACTCCACAAAGCGCGTCAAGGTTCTCGGTTTCACGTTTCCGCATGTCCCCGTCTTGCCAGGGGCCCTTAGAATAGCCTCTGCCCTCCGGAACCCGAGCGCGCTATCGGGATGCTTCCAGCCTTGCGGCCCATCGATGAACATGACCGAGACACTGCGTGCTCGGCAGAACTTGACCAGCGCCTTAGCGCACTGGGCTGGATCGGGCGGAAAGACAATACCGAGTTGGCTCGGAGGCACGAAGCTGATGTCGGTCGCGCTGCCCCGCGCTTCCTTAATTAGCACGCAACCGAAGTCCTCAGCCCTTCTGATTGCGGGGTCGATAGACAGGATAAGACCCATATCAGTCTCTCGTGATTTCTACACGCTTTCGGTTTTGACAGTGGCTGAGTCGTACTGCACACGACTCAGAACCTGTTATGCTCTGGTGGATGAGATCCACGCGTCCAAATCGGAAACAGACTCGCAAGAGGAAACCTAGCCGGCAGCTCCCAGAGTCGCTTTGGGCGGAATCACCAACGCGTTCCACTGGACGGCGCAAACCATTCAGCCTACCCGTTTCAACAGCCAGTGGTGGAACCTTGCCCGGCGTAGACCTCGACAATTCCGCAGCCCTATTGGACCGAATAGAAGGCCGCTGACCGGCAACGTTGAGCTGTAGCTCCGTATGCATCTAGTTCTCAATCACCCAATAGCCCGATGACCCGATCCATCACGCCCACACCGGCCTCGCCGCTGCCTCCGGCGCCGGCATCGGACTCGACTCGGCAAATTCCACGTCCTCGCGGATCACCTTGTCGATGCGCGCTTCGATCGCTGATTTCTCCTCCGCCGTCATCAGCTTCTTCGACGCCAGGAACTTCTCGTAATTCAGAATCGGATCGCGAGCCCGCCACTTCTCGATCGTCTCTTTGGGCACGTAACGCGCGTCGTCGTGTTCCGCGTGGCCTTTCATGCGCATGGTCCGGGCTTCGATCAGGGTCGGACCCTCGCCGCGGTACGCGCGTTCCCGAGCCTGGCGCGCGGCCTCGTAGACTTCCAGCACGTTGTTGCCGTCAACCGCCGCGCCCGCGATGCCGTAACCTTTGGCGCGGTCGACAATCCGGGTGTTCGCCATCTGGCGCTCGACCGGGGTCGAATAGGCCCAGCCGTTGTTCTCGGCGATCACGATCAGGGGCAGCTTGAGCACGGCGGCGAGGTTTAAACCCTCATGAAACGGCGTGGTACTGGTGGCGCCATCGCCGACGTAGGTGAGCCCCACGCGCTTCTCCTGGCGGATCTTCGCCGCCAGTCCGACGCCCGCCAGCAGCGGCACGAGCTCGCCTAGCATGCTGATGGGCGAGATTACGCCGCGATTCAAATCGCCGAAGTGCGTGTTGGCGTCGCGCCCGCCGGTGGGACCGTCGCGGCGCGCCATGTACTGCAGGAAGACGTCGCGCGGCGGGAATCCGCGCACCAGCATGGCGCCCACGTTGCGGATCATGCCGCCGAGGAAATCGTCGGGCCCGAGCGCGTAGGCGGTCCCCACCGAAATCGCCTCCTGCCCGAGGCTCGAATAGACGCCCCCTACGACCTTGCCCTGCCGGTAAAGATTGGTGAGTTGCTCATCCACACGGCGGTTCAGGCGCAGGTAGTAGTAAAGGTCGTGATGTTGGGAGCGCGTGAGTTTCGAAGCCATGTTGTGGGAGGACCCTCGTGGCCGCCCGGCGAATCCTCTGCTAAGGGGCGTCCGTACAGTTTACACGCCCGCACCAGACATCTGCGCGTTGCGCTGAGTCATCTCCAATCCGAAGACTCCGCCGAAATGCTCGACGACCCGCTCGGCCGCCTCGCCCATGTCCGCGCGTCTGCCAAGCAGCTTCTCAAGCGACGTGACACCTTTGTCGCGCAGGCCGCAAGGCACGATCCAGTCGAAATAGCGCAGGTCGGTGTTCACGTTGAAAGCGAAACCATGGGACGTGACCCAGCGCGAGATGTGCACGCCCATGGCCACCAGTTTTTCGTTCCCGACCCAGACGCCCGCGGCGCCGGCCGCGCGTCCGGCATCGAAACCGTAGTCCGCGGCCACGCGGATGAAAACCTCCTCCAGCGACCGCATGAACCAGGCGATGTCGCGCCGGTGCCGTGCGAGGTCGAGAATCGGGTAACCGACCAACTGGCCCGGACCGTGATAAGTCACGTCACCGCCACGGTCGGTCTCAAACACTTCGGCGCCGCGCGATCGCAGGAACTCGGGCGAAGCCAGCACGTTCTCGCGATGCGCGTTGCGGCCGAGCGTATACACGTGCGGATGTTCGAGCACCAACAGCGTATCCGGAATCGCGCCGGCTTTGCGTTGCGCCACGCGCTCGTGCTGCAGGGCCAGACCCGCCGCGTAATCAACCGTGCCGAGTTTTTCGACGATGCAAAGCAATCTTCAGCCCCCGGCCTTCAGCGGTCAACCCGCGCACGCGGCCGCCAGCGCCCGGCAATCGGCTGCCAGCAGTCAGTCTGGCAGCCCTCGGCCGCTGGCCGAGGTTGACCGCCGGCGGCCGACAGCTAGATGTGGATCGCCCAGTCGTGCGCGGCGTGGGCCGCCTCGAGCACCGCCTCCGTCAGCGTCGGATGCGGATGGATGGTGTGCGCCAGGTCCTCCGCCGTCGCTTCCAGCCGCAGTGCCAGCACGGCCTCGGCGATCATCTCCGTCACCCGCGGACCGATCATGTGGACGCCCAGAATCTCGTCGTAGGTCTCGTCGCTGACGATCTTCACGAACCCGGTGCGCACGCCCAGAATGTCGGCCTTGCTGTTGGCCGAGAAAGGAAACTTGCCGGTCTTCACTTTGAAGCCGGCGTCGCGCGCCTGGCGTTCCGTCAAGCCGACGCTCGAAACTTCGGGCTCGCAATAGGTGCAGTTCGGCACCTGCTGATAATTGATCGGCTCCGCCGCCCTGCCCGCCGCGTGCGTGGCGGCGACGATGCCCTCGGCGTGACCGACGTGAGCCAGCTGCGGGCTCGCGGCCACGATGTCCCCGATGGCATAAACGCCGGGTTCTGCCGTGCGCATGAAGCCGTCCACCCGGATGAAGCCACGCTCCAGCTCAATGCGTGTCTTGTCGAGGCCTGCGTCCGCCGTGTTGGGAGCGCGCCCAACGGCCACCAGCAGCGCCTCCGCCTCGAGAGCGATCGTCTTGCCATCGCGGCCGGCAAAAGTGACCGACGCCACCCGTCCCGAGGAAGCCTGTTGCACCGTGGCGTTGGTGTGAACCACGATGCCTTGCTTGCGGAAGGCCTTTTCGAGTTCGGTGGACACTTCTTCGTCTTCAAGGGGCACGAGGCGCGGCAGCATTTCAATCAGGGTTACGTCAGTCCCCAACCGGCTGAAGATCGAGGCAAATTCCACCCCGACCGCGCCCGCCCCGATGATCGCCATCGACTTCGGAATCTCCTTCAAACCCAGAACTTCCTTGTTGGTCAGAACCGTCTTGCCGTCCGCGGCGAGGCCGGGCAGCATTTTGGCTTCGGACCCCGTGGCCAACACGATGCTCCTGGCCAGCAACTCGCGCGACTTGCCCTTGGCGTCGGTCACGCTGACACGTCCATTGCCCGCCAGGCGCCCGTAACCGGCGATTATCTCCACCTTGTTCTTCTTGAGCAGGAATTCCACGCCCTTGGCGAGCTTGGCCACGATCTTGCCCTTGCGCGCCTGCACGGCGTCCCAATCGAGCGCGAATTGCTTGCAGTCGATTCCAAACTCGCGGGCGTTCTTGAAGTAGTCGTAAACCTCGGCGTCGAACAGCAGCGCCTTGGTGGGAATGCAGCCCCAGTGCAGACACGTGCCGCCGAACTTGTCGTCCTTTTCAATGAGGGCGGTCTTCAATCCCAACTGCCCGGCGCGAATGGCGGCGACATACCCGCCAGGGCCGCTTCCGATGACCACAAAATCGTACTGAGGCGTTTCCGGCACGAATATTCTCCCTGCAGGGTAACGGAGATTGATCCGTCGAAGCGAACGATGGAATCGCTGATAGGGAATGATATCATTCCGCGGAAAAAGGCGGCAAGCAAGCCCTGGACGGCTGCTGCACCCTGGGCGTCCACGATGTCGCGTTGCCTCACCCCGTGCCAGGCGCGCTTGCAGGAGCGGGACCCCGTCCAGAATTCGCGAAGGTTAATTCTTTTGGACTTTCTTCTGCATTCTTGATATGCTAATAAGCAAATGGCAATAAGACTCGATATCGGAGGAAGATGGTCTCACCGGCGGGGGAAAGGTGGTCCGCAGCTCTCAGCAACCTACCTAGGCTCTGAAAACCTCACAAGGAGGGGAATTTCATGGAAAAAAGATCCTAAAATTTTGAGAAACGAAGCCAACAAGCGTCATAGAATCAACACCACTTCCCTTCAAAACCCCAAAAGCGAAGCCAACTTCGACGCGGTTATGCGCTCAACTGCGGACTGGGCAATCTGTTGAGAATGGCTACATAGCTAGCCAACGACAGGGTTGCGGGCGGTGAAGATCAGCTCCCCGGGGATGGTGGGCATGTCTCGGACTAGAGCGCATCAATATGAATCGATCCGGCGCTCGAATGGACGCGAAGCAGCGCGCCGCCCGATCCCACAGTGCCCACAACGTGCGAGCGCGAGAGCGTGCCCGACTGGGTCACCGGGAGCGCCGTCACCACCGTGCCGCCCGATGCGTCCGCGTCCAGATTGATGTTCACGGAGCGATCGAGCGCCACCCGAATGCCACCGCCCGAAGTATCCACGTCGCCGCCGTGCGCATTGCCCCGGGCGAAGCGCACGTCGACCGAGCCGCCCGAGGTCTGGGCATCCACCCGGCCGCCCGCGCCGTCGATGCGGATCGAACCGCCCGAGGTGTGGGCGAGCAGGTCGCCCTTGATGTCCCGCAAATCGATCGAGCCGCCGCTCGTCCGCGCTTCCAGCGAGCGATCGAGTTGGGAGGCCCTGATGTCGCCCCCCGAGGTGTCCACGCGCGCCGTGCCCCTGACGTCTTCGAGCTCAATGCTTCCGCCCGAAGTATGGGCGCGCAGATTCGCGCCGAGGTCGAAGGCCCGAATCGATCCTCCCGAGGTGTACAGTTCGGTTTCGCGCTTGAGCCTCGAAACCTCTACGCTGCCCCCGCCAGTTTTCACTTCAGCCGACGTGTCTTCCGGAACGGTCACAATGAAATGGAGATTCAGGTTGTCGTGCCAGTGGAAGCCCAACGGGTGACGGCGCCGCACCGTGACCCGGACCTCGCCGGCACTCTCCTCGAAGTGAATATCAAACAACTGCTCGAGGTCGTCACGCCTCGAGGTGATGATCACGTCTGCGCCAGCCTCCGGCTTTCCGGTCAGCTTGACGTCGCCCTCGCTCGAGTCGAGCACGAAGTGACCGCCCGGCTGGAGATTGAGGTGCTTCTCGCTCCGATAATCCGCTCGACTGACACCAGGCACAGCCAGCGCGACGAGGAGCGCGGCCAGAAACCCTATTCTTGTCCTCTTGAACATCGATTCTGTCCTCAATTGTGGAATTCGGTTCCCAGGCAGGGTTACGCAGCTTGAGTGTCCCGGGTTCCAAATTATCGCCTCTGGCTCTTGGTCTCCGCAAGCACTCACACCGGCGCTTCGCGTCGCGGCGCCGCCGGCTCACTCCCCGCTGTAGACGAACACTCCTCCCATGCGGACCTGAACGGCTACTTCCTGCTTCCCGTCGGGGTTCCAGAATGCAATCTGCTGCTTGACGCCCGTACCGTCCTGCTCCCTTCCATGCAGATCGCTCTGCACGTAACCGAGCCAGGTGTGAGCGTAAAGCGACCGCAGCGCCATCACCGAGGGAACATCGATCTCGACGTCGCCGTAGTTCACGCGCAGCCGCTCGTTGGCGGTGACGCCCTCTACCCGGACGTCCCCATCCACGCACTTCAGGACCAGAGATGCATCGTAAGGCATCTTGATATCGAAATTGACGGTGAGCTTGGACTCGCCGCGAAACGGCCGCCAAGGCTTGCGGGAGGGATAGATCGTGGAGAGGCGCACGGATTTGTCGCGTCCCACGAGTGCCACTTTGATCCGGTCGAACAGCCGGTTGGCAGCGGCCTGGCTGCCCGCGCGCACCAGTTTCTCGGCGTCAACCTCGACGTGCGGCTCGTCCCAGCCGATCACGTGAATGTCGCCCATGCGCGCGTCAATGACGAGTGTCCCGCCGGAGAAGAGCCGGGTTGAATAGTGTGTTGTCCGCGTGAACTCGTCGGCTTCGAGGCGCGAGAGCGGAAGGAAAGCGCAGAGCAACCCAATCCAGATCGCGAGTCTCGTGGTCCGGACAACAAGAGCTCGGCGAGGCAACATCAGCAGAACGCTCCAGCCGCGCATGGCGCCACCGCTATATGGAATCGGCTTGACCCCCCGGAGCCGAGCCGGCTCGCTGTGGCCAGTATACAACGAGCCATCGGCGCGGCATCGCGGATGGACGCCATCGCATTAGGCGGCGATATCAGCTCGCGGCGCGCCGCGCCTTCAGGTCGGCAAGCAACTGGTTGAGCCGGTCCTCCCGATCGAGATTGTGCAGGCGTTCCTCGAGATTATCCTCCGCTATCTCGGCATGCGCCTCGCTAACGGCCTCGCTCTCGAGCACCCGGTGTTGCAAGCGGTCGAAGGCAGCCGTCTTCGAAGTATTGCCCATCGCCATACGGGCCTGGCTGGCCTTGAGCGAAGCGCGTGAACGCCGATGCTGGGCAATCAGCAGGTCGCCCTTGGCACGCGCCTCGGCCAGCTTCTGGTCCAGCTTGCCGAGGGCCGATTTCAAGTTCTCAACCTGCACCTTCTGGTCTGCCGCCTGTTCCTGGAAGTTTTCCGCCAGCTGGACGTAGCCCTGGTGACGCTCGAGCGCCGCCCGCGCCAGATCGTCCTCTTTCTTATCGACGGCAAGTTCGGCCTTGTGCATCCACTCCGCCGCTTTCTCGGTATTCTCCTGCTGCTTCTTCTCCAGCATGTGCTGATCAGCGATCGACACCGCCACCTGAGTCTTAACCTGCATGAGCTGATTCTCCATATCAAGGATCAGCTGCTTCAGCATCTTCTCAGGGTCCTCCGCTTTGTCGATCAAGTCATTGAGGTTGGCCCGGATCAGCGTCCGGACACGTTCAAGCAGTGCCATTTTCGTACTCCTTTCCCAAGACAACTTCGATAAACCCTACTCGCCCATGGCCCTTCACCTCTCGAACACTCCACTCGTCACGACGGCACGCTGTCGATGGACATGGCGTCGTCTGCATTCCAGGCCGCGTAATACAGGTCCACAGTAAGATCCGGCTCCAGCCGGGATGCCCCTTGCTTGGCCTCTTTCAGGTCGTCCTCCTGCCTTCGCCGGACGGAATCACGCGAAGAGTGATAGTCCTCCAGCCAGCGATACCATCCGCAATCTTGATGAGCGATAAGGACCAGACGCTTCAGGGAATGCAGTTGGATCAGCGCTCGCGACCACTTGCGGCCCACCCAGGCGAACTTGGGCAGCGACTCGAATTCGACCAGACACTGTGGACCTCCGGGCACAACCAGAGAGTCGTAGTTGGCCCGCAGGTTTAGACTTTCGTCCAGGAACTCGCGGACTCCGGCCTGGATGCGGTGGTCGCTGCAATAGACCGCCAGCACATCCGTTTCCGCGAGTTGCACTCCCGACTTGCACCGGTACGCCATGATCACCCCTAAGTACGAGTCAGACCGTCCTGCTTGTCGTCCGGCTTTGCGGTCTTGTCTCCAATCAGCCGAACCTTCGACAGCAGATCCGACAACTGCATGCCCGAAAGCGCCTCGAAGAGTGCCGGCACCTGCGCCGCCATTTTGGTCATGTCGCCGGTGATCTTGTTCATCCCGGATGCGTCTCCGTTGCCGGTCGAAACGATGGTGATCTTGTCGACGTTGGCCAGCGGTGTCGCCATGGCCCTCACCACATCCGGCAAGCTGGTGATCAGCTTGTCGACCACTGCGGCCTGATTGTATTCCTGATAGGCTTCGGCCTTGACGTTCATAGCGCGGGCTTCAGCGTCACCCTTCTTGAAGATGATTTCCGCCTCGGCCTCACCCTGCGCACGGATGGACGCGGCGTGGCCCTCGGCCTCGACGGACAGGCGCATCTTTTCGGCGTTGGCGAGCGTCTCGATCTTCTGCCGCTCGACCTCCGCCTGCTTGAGCACGGTGGCGATCAGTTCCTTTTCGCGCCGCAAAATCTCCGCCTCCTGCACCTTGATCTGCGCTTCTTTCTCCGCCTGCTGCACCTTTACCCCTTCCGAGACCACCTGCTGCTGCATGACGTTGGTCTCGATCTCGTAGGCCTTGTCTGCCATGGCCTGCTGCTTTTTGGTGACTTCGAGATACTGAGCCTTCTTCACGTCGAGATCGCGCTGGGCTTCGGCCTGCTTGGCAAGCGACAGCGTCTCTGCCAGGACCCGCTCCTGGTCCGCCTGAGCCTTCGCAGTTGCAGCATCGCGCTGGGCCTGGGCGCGACGGATGAGCGTGTCGCGATCGGCCTCGGCCGCGGCCACATCGGCATCGCGCTTGATGCGGGCTACGTCCGGCTTGCCCATGTTGGTGATGTACTCATTCTTGTCCCGGACTTCTTTGATGGTGAACGAAATGACTTCCAGGCCCATCTTGTTCATGTCGTCGGCGCAGGTGGAGCGCATCCGGTCCGAAACCATCTCGGGCTGCTTCACGATCTCCTCGACGGTCAACTGGCCGATGATGCCGCGCAGGTGGCCTTCCATTACCAGGCGGATCAGTCCTTCGCGCTCTTGCGGACTCTTGGTTAAGAACTGCTCGGCGGCCGTCTGGATCGACTCCGGGTCGGACTTCACTTTGATCTGCGCCACCGCCTCCACCGTGACCGCCACGCCCTGCTTCGTATACAAATCCTGCTGCGGCGCCACGTCAAAAGACATCAACTCGAGCGACAGATCGCGGCAACTCTGCACCATGGGGAAAATGAAGGCGCCACCGCCCTTGACGATCTTCGTGCCGCCGAACCCGTACACCACCAGAGCCTGGTGCGGTCCGACCTTGCGATAAAGACTGGCCAGGTACATCATCACGATGATGACCGCCAGGATTCCGAGTCCCGAAACCACCCACAGCGTTTGCGTGTTCATCCGACACCCCTCCTTGTTCCCTCTGC
Organism: Terriglobia bacterium; assembly: GCA_035946575.1. Taxonomy (GTDB): domain Bacteria; phylum Acidobacteriota; class Terriglobia; order UBA7540; family UBA7540; genus Gp13-AA77. The sequence goes on from DASYZG010000024.1 coordinate 46,861, forward strand.
AATTCGCGTCATCCCAGGGAGGCGCGCAAGCACAACTCGCCGCCCACCATAATCAGCAGGCCCAGCCCGAACACCACCAGGCCTATCCAAAACCAGGCATCCCGTATCATCTCTCCTCCTTGCCTGACTTCGTTGTTACTGCGTCATCTCGTCCCAGGGCCGCACATACGCTATGCCCCGTTCGTAGCGCGTAATCGCGACCTCTACACCCTTCGAGATGGCTTTGCCGTCTTCGCTGCGCGCGCCGGAAACCCGGCGCGTCCCCGCCTGCGAAAAAATGATTTCCCCCGTGCCGCCTTGGCGAATCCCGCTCGATACGCGGGCGATCGTGCCCACAAGATCGAAATCCGCCGGGTCGAGGTAGGTCTCATGAGCAATCAGCACTTTGGCCAGAAACCAGAAGACGATCCCGGCGCCCAGGAGGCCGCTGGCCGTGGCCAGCAGCAGCCCAAGGGCGAACCAGACGTGCGAGTACTGCGTGATCAGATAGCCCGCGCCGCCAAACCACGCCAGAAAGGCCACCAGCGAGAAGAAGTTCAGAAACGATGCCTGTCCCGCGCCGCCGCCTCCGGCGTGTCCTCCGGCATGAGCCGCGCCCGGATGTCCGCCGTGCGGGAGGTGCAAATGCACGTGCAGATGCAGCTTCCCGGCCCCTCCGAGAAGCATCAGGAAACAGAAGGCGAGCCCGACCACGAAACAGATCAGGTAAAAGGTGGCCCACGTCATAGCTGTTAACTCCTCGCCCGCCGTGGGCTTCTGCCGACTCCGTCCGAGCCAACGCCTGGAGACGCGTGAGACGGAGGCGCCAGCACTTCGAGCAGCCTGTCCACCAGCCCCGGAGTGCCGAGGATGGCGTTCATCAGCACCAGGCAGCGCCGCGTGTCGTTGCGTATCGAGAGCTGCAACAGCGCCTGGCTCACTTCGGGATCACGGCGGAAGCGCTCCGAGCCGTCGATCAACCAAAGATCCAGTCGATCTTCGCTCGCTGCGAGATGTGAAATGAGCTCGGTTTGATAACCCTCAGGATCGTCGACCAGGTAACCGGGATGGACCTTAAAGAACCGCGCCAGCAGCAGGCGCGTGGAGTTCGTCAGATGCGGCCGGACGCCGTTCTCGATCTGGGAGAGATATGACTGGCTGATGGTCCTGCTCAGCTCCTTCTGAATGGCGCGTACCACTTCCTGCTGCGTCATCTCGCGTCCCAGCCCGCGCACGGTTCCTTCGACGGAACGAAGGTAGCGGATTTTTTCGCCCAGCCTCATTGGCTCTATCGCAAATTGCAATCACAATATAACGATCTGCAATGTGTCTGTCAAGAAAAATAGTGGGCATGTTTTCAACCACTTAGTAGTAGGACCCCGAAGGTTCGACACCAGGCGAGTTCTTCTCATGCGGTCAGTTCGGGGCGTTATTGACCGAACTCCGGAGCCGAGGCCTGCCCTTCGCTTCCGCCTAATGCCGCCCGATCGCCCGGTACATGATGTGCCTGATTTCCGGCCAGAACTCGGCCGCGGTATCGAAGAGCGCGGTGTTCCCAAGATCCAACCCAACCCGGTCCAAAGTAGGACGGAAGCCCCGGTCTGATGGCGGATAGTACAGATTTGAGGCCGCAGACGCGAGAACGGTTCCGGTGAGCGCCGACGAGAAGAATACCGTCCGGCCAGAGTCCGCGTGCGTCACAAACACGCGAGAAAGGGCGTATGCCAGTCGCTTGCCAAACGAGCCTTGGCCGAGCCGGAAGTACCGGGGGTCCTGGTGCATGACTACAGGAAAGAGGTAATCGCCGAAGAAGCTGGAAACCGTGGCGTCCGCCTCGGTGGCGGCGAAGCATTTTCCATAACCGCCCCAGCCTTTGCCGTATCCACAGAAGCCGTCACTCGAGGAATATTCCAGCGTCGCGGATTCAAACGCATACAGGCCGATGCCGCGCGGATCATAGGTGCCTACAGCCCATTCATCGAATTTCTCCCGCGGTGTGAGCGGGGCGAACTTCTTCTGGTAAGCGACATTGAAAGCTGGAATGACCCAGAAGATATGCCCGGGAGAACCCTGAGCCTTCGAGGGGGCCTTGAGCTTCTTTTCTGGCTGCCCCGGTGGATTTTTCTGGTCCCGGGCGCGAAGGGTCATTCCATCAAAACCCAGTGGGCGGAAGGATTCGCCCTCGGAATGCGATCCGGTCGGAAGAAGATCATCGTGTGCCAGGTTCGCGCCGGGGTACGAATCCGGAGACTCCGTACCCCGTAATGGACGCGCTACGAAGGGAGAGGCCGCCGAATCCCTGAGCGGCTGCTCTCCAAAGACGCTGTGAGACGCACGATAATGAAAGGGAGCCAGCGAGTCGACACCGAGATTTTCGGATAGCGCGCGCGACGCACAAGTTGAGACGTCGGTACAAGCCCCGGCTGGCGCGATGGCGCCGCCAGACGGCGTCGTAAAGACCTGTTGCGCCTTCGCCGCCGAACTCGACGACCAGCTGATAATGAAGATCCAGAAAAGGCGTCCAGCGCTTGAACGGGTGATCCTCACCCAGTAGGACGGTGGCGGAGACTCCGAGGCAGGGTTCGGGTCGCTGTTGCGCCAGCGGCGGGGAAAGAGCATTCGAATCGGCCCTCATCCCCCTATCCTGTCAAGAAGCTTAGATGATCTTCAGGCTCCTGGCGACCGTATCCATGATGTCGAGGGCCCTGGCCAGCTCTGCTTCCGTGTGCGTGGCGGTAACGATTGTGCGGATGCGGGCCTTGCCCTTGGCGACGGTGGGAAACCCGATGCCCATGGCGAAGACACCGTTCTGGAACAGTTGCCGCGAAAATTCGTGGGCCAGAGCCGCGTCACCCACCATGACGGGCGTAATCGGCGTCTCACTGGCACCCGTGTCAAACCCCAGCTTCTGGAGGCCGGACTTGAAGAACCGCGTGTTTGACCACAGCTTGTCGATGAGTTGCGGCTCCTCCTCCAGGACTTCGAACGCAGCGATACAACTTGCCGCCACCGACGGCGGATGCGACGTGGAGAACAAAAATGGACGCGCGCGATGATACAGGTAGTCGATGGTGTCACGCGTGGCGCAGACGTAGCCGCCGAGCGCACCAATCGCTTTGGAGAGTGTCCCCACCTGGACGTCCACGCGGCCGTGAAGCTGGAAGTGATCCACCGTCCCGCGGCCGTTGCGTCCCAGCACCCCAGAGGAGTGTGCGTCGTCGATCATCATAATGCAGCCGTATTTCTCCGCCAGTTGAACGAGGTCGGGCAGCGGCGCGATGTCGCCGTCCATGGAGAACACGCCGTCGGTAATCAGCAGTTTGTGCCCTTTGTGATTCTCCAGGCTCTTCAGCACGTCTTCGCAGGCGGTCATATCCTTGTGCGGAAATACTTTGATCTCGGCACGCGACAGGCGGCAGCCGTCGATGATCGAGGCGTGATTGAGCGCGTCGGAAATGATCACGTCTTCTTTGCCCAGAATCGCCGAGACGGTGCCCGCATTGGCCGTGAATCCCGACTGGAAGACCACCGACGCTTCCACGTGCTTGAACTTCGCGATCTTCTCCTCAAGCTCCATGTGGATGCTCATGGTGCCGGCGATCGTCCTCACGGCGCCGGAGCCTACCCCGTATTTTTGGGTAGCGTCGATGGCGTACTGCCGGAGCTTGGGATGGGTGGTCAACCCGAGATAATTGTTCGAGGAGAGATTGATAACTTCGCGCCCGTCAAAGCGGCTGACCGGCAATTGCTCGGTCTGAAGGATGCGTAGTTTCTGGTAAAGCTTCTGCTCCCTCAGGCTGTTCAGTTCGTCCGTGAGATATTGTAACTGTGCTTTTGGCATCGCCTCTCCCCAACCATCGGCGCTGGCTCATCAATCGCCCATCGCTCATGGTTGCCCCTGTCCGTTCGGATACAGCAGAATCTTCGACGCATCCCCCGACAGCAGCATCTGGATCCCCCTGTCGAAATCCGCCAGCGGCATGCGGTCGGTGATCAGCGGATCGAGTTTCAGCGTCCCGGATTTCAACAAGGCCTGCATCTTGTACCAGGTATCAAAGACGCGGCGGCCATTGATCCCCTGCACGATCGCGCCCTTGAAGATCACGTCGTTGGCGAGATCGAGCTCGAGCGGTTTGGCGGGAATGCCGAGCAGCGAGATGCGCCCGCCGCGCCGCAGCATCTGAAATCCCTGCCGCAGAGCGTCGGGATGGCCCGACATCTCCAGCACCACGTCCACGCCGACGCCCGAAGTGCGATTCATGACCTCCGCCACCGCGTCCGTGGACGTGGGATCGAGCACGGCGTCGGCGCCCATCTTGATCGCCAGCTTCTGGCGATACGGATGCGGTTCGGTCACGAACACCGGCCCGCCGCCGCACGCCTTGGCGATGGCGATCGAAAACAGGCCGATGGGGCCCGCACCGGTGATGGCCACGCTCATACCCGCAATCTCGCCCGCCAGCACGGTGTGTACGGCGTTACCGAGCGGATCGAGGATGGCGGCGTATTCAACGGGAATGGCCGGATCGATCTTCCAGACGTTCGTCGCCGGAATCTTGACGAACTCCGCGAAGCAGCCGTCCGCGTCAATGCCGATAATGCGTACATTCTGGCAGATGTGACTCTGCCCGGTGCGGCACTGGAAGCAAAGCCCGCAGGCGACGTGCATTTCCGCGGAGACGAACTCGCCCTGCTTCAGGCCGCTGACCTCATCGCCGACGCGCTCGACGTGCCCGCAGAACTCGTGCCCGAAGACGAGGGGAGGACGCAGGCGGCGCTGCGCCCATCGATCCCAGCTGTAGATATGAAGGTCCGTTCCGCAGATGGATGCCGCGCGCACGCGGATCAGAACATCGCGCGCGCCGATCTCCGGCACGGGAACCTGGCTGACTTCCGCTCCCGGCGCAGGCGCCGGCTTGACAACAGCTTGCATGGTCGCTGAGGGCATGGTGGTCTCGTCGAAGAGGAATTATAACGGCATGCAGGAGGAGGGGAAAGCAGAAACGCGCCGATGTGGGCTTATTGCACGCGGCGTCGGACCTTTTCCAGAGCGTCGCGCGCCGCGGTGTAATCCGGGCACATCTTCAGCGCCTGTTCGAAGTGCTCGCGCGCCTTGCCGTACATCTCCTTGGCCATGTAGACGCGGCCCAGATTGTAATGCGGATAATGGTAAGACTCGTAGCGCTTCGACTGCAGAGCGCGCTCCAGCCAGGGCAACGAAGCGTCGTACTCTCCCGCTTCGAGGAGATACGCGCCGATGTCATTGTAGGGGTTGCCGAACTCAGGATCGATCTGAATCGCCTTCTTGCATTCGGCGATGGCTTCGTCGAATTTGCCCTGAAAGTGATACGTCCAACCCAGAAAGGTGTACGCTTCGGCGGTCGGATGAATGTCGAGCGAGCGCTTGTACAGCTCGACGGCCATCTCGAAGTCGCCGCCCATCTGGTACTGGTACGCCTCTTTCAGCAAATCCCAGGCAGCTTGGACGCTCTCCCCTGTCATCGCGCTCCTTTTGTTACTGGTACGTTACACAGGCTCCACGCGGTGTGTCAATCGTATCAACTCGCGTAACATGCAGAGCGATACGCGACGGCTCAAGCGCGGGCCGCGGCCAACTCCTCCACGACCACCGCGGGCCGCATGCCGGCTTTGGCGAGCAGCCAATAGACAACGAACCCGGCCACGAATGAGAAGAGGGGCGCTGGACTGTCAGTGTGCGCCAAGCCCGCCGGAACACCGGGTATCTGGGGCAGGACGCCGACGATGAAACCCAGCGCCCAGGCGATATACCCCGCTAAATTCACCCCTTGACGAGGCCCAGCCCACCTTCCTCCTTCCAGCAGATACTCGGCCGCCATGGCGCCGCAGATCGGTCCGAAAGAGGCGCCAACGATGGTGAAGAATCCGATAAGATTCTGCGCCGCGCCGGTGACCGCAAGCAGCATGCCGATAGTGACGGCGATGACTGTGGAAACAGCGCGCGGTACTTTGGGCAGCATGGTGGCGAAACTGTTGGCAGCGATAAAGGTGCAGAAGCACGTGGGAGCCACCGACGCTGCCGCGAAAAGGAAAAAGACCGCCGTAGCGAGCTTTCCCACCTGGGAAACCGCGGCCGAGAAATCGAGATTGGCGGGAGTGAAAGATGCGGACGTCAGGCCGATGTGCCCGGCCACGGCCATCACAGGCAACCCACCGGCTACAACGATTGCCAGGGCGATGCCCACCAGGCCGCCCAGCGCCACGTCGCGCCGATCCCGGTTGTTCATTCCGAAGTCAGCGCCCGCAGCCCCCGCCGTAGCGAAGAATCCGATGACGATCGCCAGCATGGTCAGGAAACCACCGGCATCGTCGGGGGTTCCCGCGGGTTGGTAGCTATGCAGGCCTCCATAGTTCGCGGCGAAAACGATGATGATCATCGCCAGCGGAACCCAGTTCAACACCTGCGCCACGCGCGCCACGTAGGCGATCCCCTTGATGGCTACGAATGCCAGCAGGTAGGCCCAGAGAACGGCGATGACGACAAAGAGCACCCGGGACTGCGAGTGCAGCCCTTTCAGGATGTAATCGGTGGCGAAATATGTGGCCACGGCGAACCAGCCGATCTGCAGCACGCCCATGAGCAGACCGGGCATCAGGTAGCCGCCCTTGGTTCCGAAACTCGAAGTGCCGACGATATAAAGTGTGCGCCCAGTCTGCATTCCGAGCATCGCCGGCGCGTAGTAATAGAGACCGAAGCAGAGCAGCCCGGCGACAAGCAATCCGAGCAGGCAGGTGGCGAGCGAAGCCTTGGTGAGCGTCTGCTGCGCGAGGGTGAGATAGAACGGAAACCACAGGAAGATACCGAAGTAGGACGGCGCGGTGTTCTTGTACCACGGGGCGCGCGCGCTCGGGGGATTAGGAACTGACGCTTTGATGTACGAGGGGAGCGACGTCTCCATTCAGGCCTCCTTCGAGCGGGCAAGCATATTCACTCGGCAGGCGGAAAGCAAGGACAATCACCAGCGATCATTCGTCATTCATCGTTCGCTGGCGGCTCCTCTTTCGTGGCGATCCCCTCGTCAAACACGCTATACCCCTCGTTGGGCGGGAAAAGGCGCGACACGAGTTCCAGCCGCTGGCGAAGCTGAGCGAGCGGCAGGTGCTCCGGTCCCACGCGGATCTGGACGTCGTGCCAGAGACCATGCATGTACTCGGCCAGCGTTTCCACCAGGGAAACATCGCGATAGGCTTCAAACTCCTGATGGCGCCGGCGCCCGGCCCGGCTGACCAGCGCCTGCTTGGCCCGGGCGGCCTCCTCATCGATCTCGCCCGTCACGCCCTGCCGCAGCTCGCCTTCCAGCAGGCGCTGGAATTGCGAAACTTCATCGGGCCTCAGTTGCGGACGCAGGAGTTCCGCCACGCAAGCCAGCAATTCAAACCCGGTATCGTGGGCGTCGAGTTCGCGGCAGGCCAGCACGACGCGGGTGGAGCCCTCCACCTCCATCCACACCGAGGTGTGGGCCTCGCCTTCAGCCTTCGCGAAGCTCACGAAGTCGCCGTCCTTGGTGCAGGCGATGTAAGGAACCAGCAGCAACCGCAGAGGACCGATGCGCTCGGCGATGGCATCGGGCACGGCTTGCGCCGGTTCGCGGACCATGTTCCGCTCCTCGGCCGGGGTTAGTAGAATGGCGGAATGCATCTCCCACTGGTGCGCGAGACGGGAAATGGGCGAGCGCTCCCCGCGCACATAGTCAGCGACGGGAATCCTTTGAACGGACGGGCTTGGCAACTCAGGTCCTCTCTCGGAGCGGATCGCGCACGCGGTCGAAACGCTCAGTGGTCATTGTCGAAGAAAGACTGGCCCTCTGTCCAGCGAGAGAAACAGCGGGTAGCATGCACACGGGTATCGGGATGCGTCCAGGGGCAACCCGGTCGCGGAGCTTTGTTTCCGGGGCGGTTTTCGACCGGCCCTACATTCCGATCTGGATAGCGCCTTTGGCTTAGCTTTGATGGAATCCCCGCCGTTCACTGCGATGGGCGGGCAGACCGTCCCAGATCACCCGCAGCGGCCTGCGCAAGTGCCGCATCAGGTACTGCAGAAACTCGATGATCTGCGGCCCCTTGATGCTCCCCGGAAAAAGCTTGAAGTAGAAGTTCCACCACGTGATCCCCGCCATGACCGACAGCGTCTTCTAGTTGAAGTGGAATTGCAGCACCGGCGTCTGACCCCATGGCCACCAGGTCCGTGCCCGGTGGGGCCGTTGGCTCAATCTGCTTTCGTCGACGAAGACGATGGTTTGGCCTCGTTATTTTAGCGTTTCTTTTAACTCCGGCCAGCGCTGGCGCTTCCACTTCCGAATGGCCGCCTCATTCCGTTCCAAGGCTCGACCCGCGGGCCGCTGCGGCGTCCAACCCAGGTCGTGCAGCAGACGCCAGGTGTGTACCGTGGAATACTTCACCGCACACTCGCGCTCGATCAGGTCGGCCACTCGCCAGGCGGTCCAGAGGCTGGTGCCGTATCCCAAGACCTCCGGGCCTCGCTTCAAGCCCTGCACGATGCGCTGACGATCGGCGGCAGTGAGCTTCGGCGGCCGACCAACCCGAGGCGTGCGCTTCAAGTTCTCGGTGCCACCTTGCTTCAACTGCCGGGCCCAACGGTTAACAGACTGGCGGTGCACTCCAACTCGGCGTGCCACTTCGGCTTCCGCCAGACCTCGATTGAGCATTTTCGCAGCCTTGAAACGTCGCTGCTCGAGTTTCACTCGATCACGTTTTACTCCGGCTGGGTGTCCCATGCCGAAGAGTATAGAGGAAACGGTCGTACTTGTCACTATATTATGTAATTGTCTTTAAGGAGTAGCGCTTCCTGCCCCAATCCTGTTGAGGGTATGTGAGCCAACACAGTCCCGAAGCGGGAGGGACAGGATGCGAGTGAAGAGTATTCTGAATCGACTGGAGGAAAACAATCCTTTTGTTTGCCAAAGCGTGCGATGGGCGGAAGAGGAGCTGGAGTTGCTGGATCGAAATGCGGGCGCGGGCGCGCAGCCGACCGGTCTGTTCGGGGTGTGGCGAAACCGGATCGGGTCATGACACCTTGCCGGCGCGCCGCTTCCAGTTTGTGCCGCTGTGGGCAATCCCGGTGTTTTACGTCTATGCCTTGCGGCGGGTGCAAACGACGCGCGCCTACCTGCTGAAAGAGGACTTCCAGAGGTTCTGGACTTTTCGAGGAGTGCGGTGGGCCCGACGTTTTTTGCAGGGGTGGTATGAGCGGGCCGCGCGCTCTCGTCTGGAACCGATGCAGAAAGTGGCCTAGCCTCCGCGACCATGAACCCCTGCTTCTCAACTGGTTTCGGGGCGATGGGAGATTTCCGGTGGTATCACCGAGGGCCTGAACAGTCGGCTGAAACTGACCCTCAGAAAATCGCACGGTTTTCGGACCTTCCGAGCCGCCGAAGTCGCTCTTTACCCTACGCTTGCTGCCTTGCCGGGATCCGAAATGGACCCACAAATTCTGCTGAGGAGGCATACGATTCAGACTCACCGCGCCAAAGCCAGAATGTCCCGCGGAATCATAAGGATAGGTCAAAATGGGGGGGCTAGACCGAAAGCCAGAACGTCCTTTAAAATCAACAAAAGAGGGGCTACATCGGCTGCACCAAGAAGGTTCATTTTCGGTCGTAGTATGCTTGGAAATGAAAGAAAGCGGTCAACAGTTCACGATCGAGAGTCAACAGCTTACAGCCGGGCGATTCGTCTGTCGGCCGATCTCGTTTGCGGTCTCGGCCATTACGTCGCAATCGCGCGGGATCGTGCTAACCTGACGTGTTGTCCGGCCGCCCAAGCCGGTGGAGGTTTGAATGCGAAAGGCTCTCTTGCATGCTCTCGCCGCGATATTCCTGGCAGCGGGATTGTTCAGCGCCGCCCCGCAGTCCACTCAGGATCTGCGCACGCTTAAGAAACAGCAGGCTGCCGAGCGCAGGACCCTCAAGCAACAGGAGCGCGCGAGCAAGGCGGCGATGAAGCGGCACCCCATCACGAAACAGGAGCGGACACGCATGAAGAAAGATTTCAAGATGCAGCGTCAAATGCTCAAGCGCAGCCAGAAAGAGGCCGTCCGGAATGCGAAACAAAGCCATAAGCCGCTCAAACCGCGAGCCGTGACGAAGTGAGTACAATTACAACGTAGGGACACCCCGCAACGTCGAAATCAGGACAGCACCGGCGGTTGTAAAGTGCAAAATCGGAGAAACCATGAAGGCCATTCGTGTACATGAGTTCGGCGCTCCCGAGGTGATGCGCTTCGAGGACACGCCCGACCCCAAGCCCGGCGCTGGCGAGGTTCTGGTACGTGTCAAGGCCGCGGGCGTGAACCCCGTGGACGCCTACATCCGTTCCGGAGCTTACGCCATCAAGCCGGCGTTGCCTTACACTCCGGGATCCGACGCGGCCGGCATCGTCGAGGCCGTCGGAAGTGGCGTGAACAAGCTTGCCGCCGGGGCCCGCGTCTACCTGCACGGCACTTTGAGCGGCGCCTACGCGGAACTCGTCCTCTCGAAGGAGTCGCAGGTATGGCCGCTGCCGGCGCCGGCCAGCTTCGAACAGGGCGCGGCCATGGGCGTGCCTTACGCCACAGCCTATCGCGCTCTGTTCCAGCGAGCGCACGCTCGGCCCGGCGAGACCGTGCTCGTCCACGGGGCGAGCGGCGGCGTGGGCGTGGCCGGGACCCAGTTGGCGCACGCCGCAGGATTGACCGTGATCGGCACGGCGGGAACGGAACGCGGCCTTCAGCTCGTGAAGGAACAAGGCGCGCATCACGCCCTGAATCACCGCAGCGCCGGGTACCTTGACGAACTCATGAGCCTGACGGGCGGTCGCGGCGTTGACGTTGTCCTGGAAATGCTGGCGAACGTCAATCTGGACAAAGACCTGAACGTGCTCGCGAAATACGGACGCGTGGTGGTGATCGGAAACCGCGGCACTGTGGAGATCAATCCGCGGTCGGCCATGTCGCGCGACGCCGATATCCTGGGCATGGTGCTTTTCAACGCCAGCGAGCAGGAGCTGAACGGCATTCATGAGGCGCTGGTTCGAGGCCTCGAGAGCCGCTCGCTCCGGCCGGTCGTCGGTCAGAAGATCCCCCTGGCCGAGGCGGCGCACGCGCATTATGCGGTGATGGAGTTTGGCGCGCACGGGAAGGTTGTCCTGACGGCTTGACTGGAGTTGCTTGTGCTGGTTCCTATGACCATTCTCGCCACGATGCTGATCTCTCAGCCTGACACGCTTTACCGCGCTGAGATCGAGCAGTGGCGCCGGCAGCGCGAGGCGGCGCTCACCTCCGACGAGGGCTGGCTGACCGTGGTTGGTCTTTTCTGGCTGAAGCACGGCGCGAACACGGTCGGCTCCGACCCCGCGAGCGATATCGTGCTGCCGAAGGGTTCCGCCCCGGCAAGAGTGGGCGCCTTCGACCTGCGCGACGGCGTAGTCTCCTTTCAATCCGCGGCCAACGTGACCGCGACCGTCAACGGCGCTGCCGCGACCTCTGCCACCCTCAAGCCCGATTCCTCAGGCTCTCCCGACGTCCTGCGTCCCAACGACCTGACCTTGTTTGTGATCGAGCGCGGCGGCCGCTATGCGATCCGCCTGAAGGACAAGAACAGCGAAATGCGCAAGGCCTTCGCCGGGATCGAGTACTATCCGCCCAAAGAAGAGTATCGCGTCAAGGCAAGGTTCGTACCGTACAATCCTCCGAAGATGCTTACCGTGCCCAACATCCTCGGCCAGATTGAACGGACGCCCAGCCCCGGCTACGTGGTCTTCAAACTCCACGGCCGTGAATTCCGGCTCGATCCCGTTACTGAAGACAACACCCTCTTTTTCATCTTCAAGGATCTGACTTCGGGCAAGGAAACCTATCCGCCGGGCCGTTTTCTGAACACCGAGATGCCCAGCAACGGCGAAGTAATCCTCGATTTCAACAAAGCCTACAATCCGCCGTGCGCCTTTACGCCTTACGCCACCTGCCCGCTGCCCCCCGAGGAGAACAAGCTTCCGATCGCGATCGAGGCGGGCGAACTGCGCTACGGACACTGAGTTACAAATCGATCGCCCCCGGCTTGCTGCCTAATATAAACCGATTATTCGCTCTATTTATATCAGCTAGAAACGCGCCGCACGATGCGCTTTCGGTTAGCATATTGACCTGCCGCTGTGGGGAGAATCGCCTCGCCGGACAGCGAGGCGTCAAGTGCCGTGAACAGAGGACAATCCGGATATTGACGCCATCCGGTCCAGGCGGTCCCACGAGCGCGGGCTACTTCGAGCAAAGGCAAGCTGTGAGCAACCCCCACAAGTCGCCGCGAGTTGGCAGATGGTTGGTCATTCTCGGACTGGCACTGGTGGTAAACAGCGCCTACGTGGCCGCGTTCAGCAGCCCCAACATCTTCTACGTCGGCAACGACCTCATCCATCCTTTCCTCGGAATCCTGGTCGCAGCGCTGCTCGCCATCCTCGCCATCCAACATCCCGAATTCTTCCGCGGATCCGTGGCAAGTGCCTCGCTGATCCTTCTCAGCATGGCGGCCGCATTCGGCGTTTACCTCGCCGCAGCCGGCATGACGCGTCCGCACACCGTCGAGCTTTACGTGCACGTCGGATGCATGATCGCGGGATTGGCGTTGCTGTTGATTCATCTGGGGAAGCGAGCGGTTAACAGTCGACAGTCGACGGTCGACAGTCAAAAGTCGATGGTTGAAGGTCAAGAGATAATCCAATTCGAACCTCGACCTTCGACCTTTGACTTTCGACTTTTCCGCTGGTCGACCGGCGTGATGCTGGGCGCGCTCGCCTTCTACGGCGTCGCTGCCGGATACCAGCACTTCTTCCCCAATCCCTATTACATCATCCGGAATCCCTCTTCCCCTCCCCTGACCATGAACCAGGAAGGGGCGGGCGCGAACAGCCTGATGTTCCCAAGCTCCGCGAGGACGTCCGACGGCAGGCCCATCAAATCGACGTTTTTCATGAACTCGGAATCCTGCCAGCGCTGCCACCCTGATATTTACGCGCAGTGGCAAAGCTCCATGCACCACTACGCCTCGTTCAACAATCAGTGGTATCGCAAGGCCATCGAATACATGCAGGACACGGTGGGCATCAAGTCATCGCTGTGGTGCGGAGGCTGCCACGATCACGCCCTGTCGATTGCGGACACGATGCAGCGCTACCCGATCCGTGAAATCGAGAAGACTCCTGCCGGACAGAACGGCCTTGGCTGCATGTCCTGCCACGCCGTCGTCCACGTCGATAGCACCATGGGCCAGGGTGGTGTCACCTTCGAGTATCCCAGACTCGCGGAACTGGCCGAGAGCCACAACCGCTTCCTGCGGTTTCTGCACGACTACGACGTGAAGCTCGACCCGAAGCCGCACCGCGTGGCGTTTCTGAAGCCTTTCCACAAGGATCGCGGCCAGACGCCCGAGTTCTGCTCCGCCTGCCACAAGGTCCACCTCGACGTGTCGGTGAATCATTATCGCTGGATCCGCGGCTTCGACGACTACGACAACTGGCAGGCGAGCGGCATTTCCGGCCAGGGCGCGAGGTCCTTCTATTACCCGCCGAAGCCCGAGGAATGCGAGGACTGCCACATGCCGCTGGTGCGGTCGAAGGACTTCGGGAACATCAACGGCTTCGTTCACTCCCACCGGTTCGCGGCGGCGAACACGGCGGTGCCGACCTCGTACGGCGACGAGACCCAGGTGGCCGACGTGGAGAAATTCCTCAAGGGCTCCCTCAGCATCGACATCTTCGCCCTAGCCCAGGAACCAGCGGAGTCGACCGCGGCGCCTTCCGCTGCTGCCAACGCGGGTCCGCAGCTCGCGAGCACGTTCGCCGTGGGCGAAGAATCCGCGCAGGGGCTTTCCTCTTCGCTGACCATCAGCGCGCCGCCGGCCAGGCTGATGGCGCCGCTCGGGCGCGCGCCCGCCGTGCTTCATCCGGGCGAGACGGCGCGCGTGGAGGTCGTGGTGCGCACGCGCAGGGTCGGCCACTTCTTCCCGGGCGGAACGGTGGACGCGTTCGATTGCTGGGTCGAGCTCCAGGCGCGCGACAGCAAAGGCCGCGTGATCTTCTGGAGCGGCGAAGCGGCCGACAACGGCAAGGGTCCGGTCGATCCGGGAGCTCACTTTTACAAGTCGCTGCAGCTCGATGAGCACGGCAACGTGATCAACAAGCGCAACTCCTGGTCCACGCACGCCGTCGTCTACGCCCGCCTGATTCCGCCGGGCGCCGCCGACGCCATTCATTACCGGCTCAGAGTACCACCCAACGCCGGCGATCACATCACCTTCACGGCCAGGCTGAACTACCGCAAGTTCAGCTGGTGGAACACGCAGTGGGCGTTCGCGGGCGTCCGCGATCCGTCCCATCCACACCCCGACGTGACGAAGAATTATGACGACGGCAAGTGGGTGTTTACTGGCTCGACGGCGGGTGATTCCGAGAGCATCCAGGGCATCCCCGACGTGCCCATCGTGGTGATCGCCGAAGACACCAAGACCGTTCCGGTGGCGGCCGCGCCCCGGGGCGACTCAAGCTTTCAGGAGGCGATGGCGTTTGATCCGCACGACTGGGAGCGCTGGAACGATTATGGAATCGGGCTGCTGCTGCAAGGCGATCTAAAGGGCGCCGAGCGCGCCTTCGAAGTCGTCACCCAAGAGCGTCCCGACTATGCCGACGGATGGGTCAACATTGCCCGTGCGCGTATTCAGGAGGGCAATACGGACGCGGCGAAGCCGCTCCTGGCCAAAGCGCTCAAGCTCAACCCGAATCTCGCCAGCGCGCACTACTTCTCCGGTCTCGCTCTCAAGGCCGATGGAGATTATGCGGCGGCCTATCAGCAGTTCGCTCTTGCTGCCGAACGATATCCGAACGACCGCGTGAATCGCAACCAGATGGGGCGCATGCTCTTCCTGCAGCGCAAGTACAAGCAAGCCGTGGCCGAGTACGACCGCACTTTGAGCATCGATCCCGAAGATCTGGAAGCGCACTACAACCTCATGCTCTGTTATCGCGGCCTGGGTAACGATGCGCTCTCCGGGCGCGAAGAAAAGCTTTATATGCGTTTCAAGGCCAACGAGGCGGCGCAGGCGATCACGGGAACTTACAAGCTCGCGCACGCCGACGATAACGATGAGTCACAGCCGATCCACGAGCACGTTTCCGCCGATCTCGGAAGCCTGGAATCCGGGCGCGCCTACGCCCGGAACCGGAGAATGGCACCCGCCGGAGAGACTGGGAGGCGGGCGGCGCGGAGCGCCCGTTCCGGGCCTGTCAGTCAAGCCTCGTTCGATGAGCCGGGAGGCCGGCTCAAGTGAACTACCAGCCGCTTCTTCACCGCCGACAGAACAGAAGCGTTGAGGCATCAGAGCTGGGCGAGCTTCGTGCCCTCCGTCTTCTCCGTGCTCTCTGTACTTCAAATCCCGAACTTCTCTGCGGCCCGCGAAGATTTTTTGGGCTCGCCGCTCGCCACTTCCCACTCGCCACTTTTTGCCGATTTGGTTGCGGCGAGCCGCGGCGGGGTAAATCATCTCTTGTAAGAATCGCGGGTCTCTTCCTCGCGAGCCTGGCAGCCTGGTTCGGTCTGAATACGTGGCTGAGCCGAGGCGGCACAGAAGCCGACACCTCGGTTCATTTTGTCGATATCACAAAACGGGCCGGCATTGACTTCGTCCACTACACCGGTGCGTTCGGAAAGAAGTATCTGCCCGAGACCATGGGCGCGGGCTGCGCCTTCATCGACTACGACAATGATGGCCGCCCCGATATTCTGCTGATTCAGGGCGGCGACTTTCCGGACCATCCGAGCGGCGAGCGCCGGACCATGAAGCTCTATCACAACAACGACAATGGCACATTCACCGATGTCACCGCCCGCGCCGGGCTGGCCGTCGAGATGTACGGTATGGGCGTGGCGGTCGGCGACTATGACAACGACGGCTGGGACGATATCTACGTCACCGGACTCGGCCAGTCGCGCCTGTTTCGCAACCAGCACAACGGCACGTTCAGGGACGTCACACGCGAAGCCGGCGTCAACAACACCGGCTTCGGTGCCAGCGCCGTTTGGTTCGATTACGACCACGACGGCAAGCTCGACCTCTTCGTCACCAACTACGTCAAGTGGTCGCCCCGGACGGATATTTATTGTTCGCTTGACGGCCACAGCAAGTCCTACTGCACGCCCGAGGCGTATCACGGAGACACCTGCCGGCTCTTCCACAATCTGGGCAACGGCCGGTTCGAGGACGTCACGGGCAAGGCCGGCATTGAGGACACGACCGGCAAGTCCCTGGGCGTTGCCGTGATCGATTACGATCAGGACGGCTGGCCCGACATTGCCGTCGCCAATGACACGCAACCGAACAAGCTCTATCACAACAATCGCAACGGCACCTTCACCGAGCAGGCCGTGCAGGCCGGTATTGCGTTCAGCGAGGACGGGATCGCGCGCGGCGGCATGGGCATCACCTCGGTGGACTTCGACGGCTCGGGCTATCCGAGTCTCGCCATCGGCAACTTCTCGAACCAGATGATCGGTCTCTACCACAACGAGAAGAACAAGTTCTTTATTGACATCGCGCCCTCGTCCTCGGTCGGTCGAGCCAGCCTGCTCTCACTCTCCTTCGGCATCTTCTTTTTCGATTACGATCTCGACGGCCTCGACGATCTCTTCGTGGCGGACGGCCACATCGAGCCCGAGATTAACCGCATCCAGCCGCAGGTAAGCTACGCGGAGCCGCCACTGCTCTTTCACGATGAAGGCCGTAACCCAAAGGGCAACATCCGCTTCGACGAAGTCGGGAAACAGGCGGGGTTCTCGAAGGCGCTCGTGGGGCGGGGCGCGGCGTATGCCGACATTGATAACGACGGGGCTCCGGATATCCTCATGACCACGAATGGCGGCCCGGCTTATCTCTTCCACAACGTGGGTGGCGACCGCAACAACGCGATCCGGATTCGAACCGTGGGGACTCGCTCGAATCGCGACGGAATCGGCGCGCGCGTGAGCGTGCACTTCTCCGGCCAGCCGCTGCCGGACGACTGGCAGACAGTCCATTCAGGCTCCAGCTACTGCTCGCAGAGCGAATTGACACTCACCTTCGGCATCGACAAGGCGACTACGGCGGACGTGCAGATCGTCTGGCCGAGCGGCCAGAAAGATAGCCTGAAGGACCTGAAAGCCAACGCCACATATACGATCGAAGAGGGCGGAAAGGTATTGAACCAGAAGCCTTTTGCGCGATAAGGGCGTATGGTGCGCCGCAACCCCGGGGCGATCCCCGGCGTCAGCCTGTCAGCTAGTCCTCTAACCCGGTCCTGCTTCGCCAAGACCGTAAAGTGCAAAACCTCTGGACTCCGCGCCGCGTCTGTGCTACGATACTATCGCGTTTGTGCTCTTGTAGCACCTTTTGTGTTCGAAACGAAGGGTTGCGGGTTAGCGCTCGTAGCCTTGCTAGTTTTCAGCCTGAAGGCCAGGAGAACAGACAGCATCACAATTGAAGGAGTAGAAGTAAAATCGTGAGTAGCAATAGAGAAAGAGGAACCGTTAAGTGGTTCAATTCCGCCAAAGGGTACGGCTTCATTCAGCGCAACGAGGGTGAAGACGTTTTTGTCCACTATTCTGCCATCCAGGGCGACGGCTATCGCAACCTCCAGGAGGGAGCGGCAGTCGAGTTCGAGGTGGTCAAGGGACCCAAGGGCTTTCAGGCCGCGAACGTCGTTCAAGTCTAGTGCAACGGGGGCCGGGCCTCAGGGTCCGGCCTCTTTGCTTCAGCATGCCCCCTTCCCCGCTCCCTTACAACACGCCGAGCGGATGTTTCTGCGAGCATTCTCCTGCATTTTTAACCCTCTGCCGGAGTGCCGTCTTGTACTGCGCTTGGACGCACCATCTGATCATGCTCGGAAAGGCGACATCGCATGACAACCATGATGGAGGAGATCCTCCAGCAGCCCGGCGCTTTGACCGATTTGCGCAAGTATTACGAAAGTCCGGGCGCGATACCGCACAAAACGCTGCGCAATTTCGTGTCACACTGGCCCCCGGTGGTGATCTTTACCGGCATGGGCGCCTCGCTTTTCGCCGCTTACCCCGCCCAAGCCTATCTGACCGCGCGCGGCGTGCGCGCCCTAGTCTGGGAGACAGCCGAACTGCTCCATCATCATCTGCCCGTGGTCGGGCGCGACACTCTGGTGGTGGCGATCTCACAATCGGGTGAGACGATCGAAATCACGCGGCTTCTGCAGCGGCTTCCCAGGGATGTGAGCCTGGCAGCGGCGGTAAACGTCGAACGCAGCACGCTGGCGAGGCGCTCGGACCTGCTGCTGCCGATGATGGCGGGCCGCCAGGCGACGGTGAGCACCAAAACGTATATGTGCAGCGTGGCGGCGCTGATGTACCTGGCATTTTCGATAGCCGGCGAGCCGCATCGTCATCTTACCCAGGTACTGTTGCAGGCGATTCGCGCGCAGGAGAGAATCCTCGATCAGCATGAGCAGCTCATCCAGCCTACGGTCGAGTTCTTTGATCATCCGCCATACGTGGCCCTGATGTCGCGCGGGCCGGATCTGTCGACCGCCATGCAATCGGCTTTGACGCTGAAGGAGGCGGTGCGCCTGGCGGCTGAGCCCATCAGTGCCGGCCAGTTCCGGCACGGCCCGATCGAGATCGTGAACCCCACGCACCGCTACGTAATCTTCGCCCGCCAGTCGCCCCCGGGAACCCGGGCGAAAAAGACGGATCCCGGGAAGCTGATGCTGCGGCTGGCGAACGACATCCAGTCGCATGGTGGCCGCGTGCTTGTTTTCACCGATCTTCCTTTCGCCGAGATCCCGAACGTGCGTGTTGTACCCGTGGAATCCATGCGCCTCGGCCTGGGAACATTGGTCGACACACTGTACATGCAGTTGCTCGCCCATGAACTCGCGGTCCGCGCCGGGCTGGAACCCGGCCGCTTCTGGATTGCTGCGGGCGTGACGCGCGAAGAATAGAGCGGGCTGCATTTGCCGATCACAATCGAACAAGGAGGCAAAATGAAGGGGGAAGGCGCTCGTCAGTGTGCTCGCGTTGCTGCTGGCAGGTTCGCTCCGCGCCCAGCAGAATCCGAAGGTTTCAGTTGAAGGCGGCAGCCCGGACGATCGCGCGTCCGCGCGGCTGCTCTATTGGAATGATCAGGCGAATGCTGCGGCCGGCCAACTGGCCATCAACTACGGGCGGCCGGCGTGGAAGAAGGAGTACGAGGATCCCGCTACCTTTGACAAGATAACCAAGGGCCACACCTGGCGCATGGGGAGCAACTTCTGGACCAACCTTTACACCGACGTGCGGGTGACGATCGGCGGCAAGTCGATCGCGCCTGGGTTCTACTTCCTTGGGATGCAACGGTCCACGGACGGGGCATCCTGGAACCTGGCATTCATTGATCCGACAAGGGTACGTAAGAATCGCATCGACGCCTTTGATATCCGCAAGGCAGCGGTGGAATTCACGGCGCCGATGACGGCGGAGCCTGCCAGCTCCATCACTGAGCAGAAGCTCACGATCACCCTGGCACACACCGAAAAGGACATCCGCAGCGCCACGCTCAAGGTGGCGTGGGGCCGCCTGGTGCTCACGGCACCGGTGCAAGTGTCGGTGCCCGAGTAACCCACAAATCGTTTGCCCTTGAGACGAGGGTGGTGGTTGTAAAGGGGCGCCCGGGTTTGCCGATGTCTGGACGAAGCTAGACTTTCTCGCCCGTGACCTCTTCCAGACTCTTGTGCTTCGTTTCAGGCAGCATGAGCAAGGTCAGAAAAACTCCCAGGACGCTGACGATCGCAGCCGCCAGTTCCGCCGCCGTCAAGCCGTGCCAGTTCATAAGGAAGGGAAACAGAAACACTCCGACGAACGCGCCGAGTTTGCCGGCGGCTGAAGCAATGCCGTGACCCGTGGTCCGTCCTCTCACCGGAAACAATTCCGCGGGATAGATGAACGTCGTCGCATTGGGCCCGAATTCCGTGAAGAAGTAGCTGACGGCATAGAGCGCCAGGAAAACCTTGAGCCTGGAGTCGATTCCCGGCACGAGCGAGATGCCCGCGAAGGCCGCAGCCATGACGGCAAAGCCCAGGCACTGAATGAGCTTTCGCCCCATTCGGTCCATTGTCCAGGCGGCAACGAAATAACCGGGAGCCGCCGCGAACGTAAAAATCATAAGCTGGATGATGGTGCGTCGCAGCAGAGTGGCATTCGGGCTGACAGCGTTCAGGATCGCCGGGCTGCTCACGGTGTTGCCGTAGAACGCGAAATCCATCAGGAACCACGCGAGGCTCGCACCCGTCAGATACTTCAGCCATCGCCGGTTGCGCACCAGCAGTGTGAATCCGTCCCAGAAAGATTCTTCCTCTTCATCCCCGTTTGCGACTTCCGGATCGGCATCAAGGTGGGGTAGCGCTTGCTCGACATTCAAGCGCTTGCCTGAAGTCAGAATGCTTTGTGCGGCGCTGTGAAAGTCAGCGTGGTTTCCCCGGGAGAGCGAATAGCGGGGTGTCTCATGGATGCTGCGTCGCCACCAGAAAACGATCAGGGGTGGAAGGGCTCCGATCGCGAGCAGCACACGCCACACCGTGTCGTGAGAAAGATGAGTGATCAGCAACCCGGCGGCGACCAGCGGTCCCACGATCAGTCCCGCAGCCTGCATGGCAAAGACAAGCGATACGAGCATTCCCCGCGATCTCTTGCCGGCGTATTCGCTCATGATCGTGGCGCTCACGGGATAATCGCCCCCGATTCCTATCCCCAAAATGAAGCGCAGCACGATCAGCCAGACGACGTTCGGTGAGAGGGCTGAAGCCAGGGCGCCCGCGGACAGTATAAGGCATTCGATTCCATAAATGCGCTTGCGGCCCAACATGTCAGCGATGCGGCCAAACAGTAGAGCGCCGATGGCCGCCGAAAGCAATGCCGTCGAGGTTATCAGACTGGTTTCCAGTTTCCCGGGATGCCATTCATCCTTCAGAATCGACATCACGACGCCGATGATAAAGAGGTCGTAGGCATCCGTGAAGAAGCCTATGCCGGAAATGAGCATGATTTTCCAGTGGAGGCTTGTGACGTGCTGGGCGTCGAGCCGCTCGAGGACGCTGGCCGCACTCGAGTACCGCGACTCTTCAATGCTGGCCATACCCCTTGGTGGTCCTCAACTCAGGCCGATGCGGTGTTAGCGATTGGCGATGGATTCTCGGAACGCTTGGCGGCCCCCGGCGCGGAGGCAGCCCAGTCACGCACGATTCGTGCAGTCCGTGGCCTACAATGGATTATATCAGATTGCCTCCAGGAGCCGCGTGCAGCCCCTACGGACCCCACTGGTCCACGAAGTAGCCCACCAAGCCGGCCGAAATTATCAGCTGGCGATGTATAATCAGCGGTCACATGCATTCTCAAGTCAAACCACTCAACTCACGCCGGAAGCTAAGCGCTGGAGCACTTTTGCTGGCTGTAGCGGGCTTCCTCACCCTGATAGTCGATCACGCGGCACGCTCGACACCGGCAGCAACACGTGAAGGGTCGGGCGACCACTTGGCCGCGGCAGGGGCAGTCTCGCCTGTTGACGTCCAGCGGTTCCGCAACCTCGGTAAGGCTTACTACGAACAGGGCAAATACGACGATGCCGTGGAGCAGTTCGAGAAGGTGGTCGGCGCGGGCGACGCTTTCGCCACCGACCATCTTGATCTTGGCCTGGCACTTCTGCAGGACAACCAGCTGAACCAGGCGCTGGCCGAGCTGACCACCGCGCGTCAGATGGATGCCAAGCTGCTCGCCGTTCACTACAACCTCGGGGTGCTCTATAAGCGTGAATTGCGCTATCCCGATGCGGAAGCCGAATTTCGGCACGTGACGGGCTCGGATCCGCGGGATCCGGCGGCATGGTTCAATCTGGGCACAGTTTGTTTCGCCGAGAAGAAGCTGCCCGAAGCGCTCGATGCCTTTGAGCGCGTCACGACCATGGGCTTCGGCCGGGGACAGAACTTCTACGTGGCGGCGACATTCCACGTCTTTACGATCCTCACGCGGCTCCGGCGCCCCGAGGACGCGCAGAAATACCTGAAGATCAACCAGCAGTTTCGCGACAAGGTTCCGAGCATCTCGATCCAATATCCGGCACTCGAAGCTGGCCGCTACGGAGCGATCATTGTGCCGCCCGCTGCGCTTGCTGCCTCCGCGATTGGTGCCACTCCGCCGACACTCGTCGATATCGCTTCGCGCCTGGGTCTGACGATCAGCCGACAGCCGAAACCTCCCAAGGCTACTCTGATCAAGGCCGGCGAGTATTCGCTGAGCTTCGCCCGGCAATCAATCCTGCCGCAGTTTCCCGCCTCGGTTGCGATTGGCGACTACGACGGCGACGGCCACCTCGACATGTACATCGTCCGGCCGGCAGGTCGCAATCAACTGCTGCACAACAATGGCAAAGGTGGATTCACAGACGTCACGGAGAAAGCCGGCGTTCCCGGAGACGGCCGTGGCATCTCGGCGGTGTTCGCCGATTATGACAACAGCGGCCATCCAAGCCTGCTCGTCGCCGGACTCGGCGGCGTGACCGTCTACCACAACCACGGTGATGGCACCTTCACTGATGTCACGGCCAAATCAGGACTCACCGCGAACCCGGGCGAATTGGATACGCACATCATCGCCTTCGATTCCGACAGTGATGGGTTTCTCGATATCCTTACCACGGTTTACACGAACCTCAGTGATCCGCCGCACAAGGCTGCCTTCCGCTTCCCTGATGACTTCGGAGGTGGGGCTACGCATCTCTATCGCAATAATGGCGACACAACCTTTTCAGACGTCACCGCCTCGTCCGGTCTGAGGTCCGTGCGGGGCAAGATGCGAAGCGCTGTTTTCGCGGACTTCAACGATGATGGATATGCCGACCTCGTGTTCTTGCGCGAGGACGCGCCTCCTTTGCTCTACCTCAATCAAGGTCAGGATCGCTTCGAGAATGCAACGTCGGCGGCCGGGCCCGATTTCGAAAAAGTGTCCGCAGTGGATGCCCAGGTTGCCGACCTAAATCACGATGGCAACTTCGACCTCGTGCTTTGGTCGCCCAAAGGCTACAGCGTTCTCTGGGGCAAGGGCAATGCGCGCTTTCAACCTGCGGCCTTTCCGCCTCCGCTGCCGCTCGGCCAGTCAAACCGCTTCGGTGCCCTGGGAACCGTGGCGGACCTCGATGGCAACGGATTCGAGGATCTGATCGCTTTCGATAACGCCGGCCACCTGCATACTGTCCTCAATCAAGCCGGCCAGTTCCGGCAGTCTCTGGAAATCAAGCTCGTCAGCGCTTCCAACCTGGCGGCCGCGCCGGTCGCGCTCATCCCATCATCGCTCGTGAATCCATCGAGGCTTGATCTCGTGGCCGCAGCCGCTGACGATGGATTTCACGTCTTCGAGGGGCCGCCGGAGCGCTGGGCCCAGGTAACGCTTGACGGATACAAAAGCAACAAGGCAGGCGTCGGCTGCGCCGTGGAATTCAAGTCGGGCGACTATTACGAGAAGCTGCTGGCCACAGGAAACCCTGTCCGCGTTTTCACGGGAAATGTCAGCAAGCTCGACGTGATTCGCGTGACGTGGCCGAACCTCATCGTGGAGAACTCGATCGATGTCGCTGCCGACAGTACTACAAACGTGCGCGAGTCTGAGCGGCTGGCGAGTTCCTGCCCGTTCCTGTACGCGTGGAATGGACGCCGCTACGTCTTTCTCAGTGACATCATGGGGGTGGCGCCTATCGGCGAACTCGCGCCCGATGGCACGCGCATCCGTCCGAATCCTGACCAGGTGGTGCGCCTCGGAACTGCACCGCGGGCGCAGAACGGCAAGCTCACCCTGCAAGTGACCAGCGAAATGCGCGAGACCGATTACTTTGACGAGTTGCGGCTGGCCGCCATCGACCACCCTGCGTCCTTGAAGGTTTATGCGAGCGAGATCTACTCGTCCTCGCCCGCGGCGCCGGAGATGTATGCGCTCGGTGAAGAGCGGCCGCTGGCCTCCGCCGTAGACGATCGCGGCCACAATGTGCTGCATCTGCTGCGCGAAGTTGACGGGCGATACCCCACGGGCTTCCGTCGCGATCGCATCCTCGGTCTCGCTGATCCACACGCGCTGATACTCGACCTTGGCTACTTCCCCGCCTCGGCTCACCCCGCGCTCTGGCTCACCGGTTGGGTTTTCTGGACAGACTCCAATGCATCGCGCTCACTGGAAAGCAATCGCAAGCTCTCGATGATCTCGCCGTACCTGCAGGTGCGCGATAAAAGGGGACACTGGGTCACGGTAATCGCAGACATGGGCCTGCCAAGCGGCACCAATAGAACCTTCCGCGTCGATCTTGACGGCAAGTTTTTGTCAAACGATCACCACGTGAGGATTGTCACCAGCCTGTGCGTTTATTGGGATCGAATCTTCCTGACGCTCGGCGATCGGCGGCTGACCGATCCGTTTGGCGTCGGGGGATTCACCGCCTCCGAGCAAGGAGCAGAAGGTTCGCGCGCGAATCCGCTTCAGGCGCGCTTTTTCGAACTGCCTCTCAGTTCCGCGGATTTACACTACCGTGGCTTCTCGCGGCCCGTCGTTGATCCGCGCCACCTGCACCCGGATGACTTCGACTACACGCGAAAACTCGCCCGCGCGCCGTGGAATCCCTTCGCGGGGCGCTACACGCGATACGGCGGTGTGGAGGATCTGGTGAGCGCGGCGGATGACAGGCTGGTCGTGATGGCGGCCGGGGATGAATTGACCCTGAGGTTCGATGCGGCGAAGTTGCCGCCGATCCGTCCGGAATGGCGGCGCGACTACTTCCTCTACGCGCGGGGCTATGCGAAGGACGGCGAGCCCAATACCGCGTACTTCCGCACCAGCGACCCGCTGCCCTTTTACCGCATGTCGAACTACCCGTACGCGGCCGGCGAGCGCGCGAGCACTCCGGCAGTACGGGAATATTTGAACGATTATGAGACTCGTCCGGGCTATCAGCTGATTCCGGCACTGGCCCCGCCTCAGCCAAACTACAAAGGTCAGAGATAAGAAGCAGGTGACAAGAGCTGGTCGCTTAGAGAAGAGGCTACCAGTATAGCCTAAGTGCTAACTGCATCTCGCGGGGCTCGCCCGGGCCGCCGGATGCGAGGCCGGCTTGCGGCTGCAGCGTGTTGAAGATCTGGCCGAAGCTCTGCGCCGCCAGGTCGCGCTGCGGGATATCAAAGTTGGCGCGATTCAGAAGGTTGAACATCTCGGCGCGGAACTGGAGGCTCCGCGATTCGCCGAGGCGGAAGTCGCGCAGCAGCGAGAAGTCCCAGCTTCCCAGTCCCGGCCCGCGCAGGATATTGCGCCCGGCGTTCCCGAAGGTGAAGGTGACGGGGATAGTGAACGCCGAGGGATTGAGCCAGTTCTGCGGCGTCTTCCGGGAAGGATAGAACGAACTCCCGGTGAGGCTCGGGCGATCCGTATCGTTGTTAGTGCCTGTGATCTGGACCTCGTCCGCGCCGCTGATTCCGCCGCTGACGAAAGGCGTGAACGCGGGGCCCGACTCCGCGCTGATCACCCCTCCCGCCTGCCAACCCTCGATCAGGTAATTCAAAGTGCGGTTATCCAGTTTCGACACGGTGGAACCGAAAGGCATCGCCCAGAGGTAAGCTACAGTAAGCCGTTGTGGAAAATCGAAATCCGACACGGCCCACTCCGCGGCGAGATTGTAGGAATTCTGTGGAAAGTTGGCGTTGCGCGAGTCGCTGAAGGGCCCGGAAGCGTTGTCCATTGACTTCGAATAAGTGTAGGAAGCAAGCAGCGAGAGCCCGCGCGAGAAGCGGCGCTCGGCCTTGAATTGCAGCGCATTGTAAGTCGAGCTACCGGCAGACTGCGTATAGGAAAATCCGGAGAGATTCGGATACGGCCGCGGGCAGGCACCCGCGCTGCAGGCCGCCAGGATCGCCTGCTGTTGCGCCGGGGACTCATTCGGGAAGCTGCTCAGGTTCATCGGCTGGTTCGGATCGGTTTCAGAGACCAGTTGGGTACCGCGCGTGCCTACGTACCCGAGATCAAACAGCCAGGAGGTCCCCAGCTGGCGCTGCAGGTCCAGGCTCCACTCCTGGATGAAAGCGTTCTGGAAGTTGAGCTGGAACGGGCTGAGCGTGGGGAAGGCCGTACCCACGATCCCGGTGAGCGCCTGCTGGATGACCTGCCCCGATCCTGGAAGGATCTGGCCCGTGAGCAACTGCTGCTGCGCGGCGCCGATGTTCCCGGTCTTGATCTGCACAAAGGGAGGGTTATTGGCCTTCTGAAAGTACACGTCGCCAAAAGTCTGATCGTAGAAAACGCCGTAGCCGCCGCGCACCACGGTGTTCGAGAACGGTTGCCACGCGAAGCCGATGCGCGGAGCAAAGTTATCGCGGTCCGGATACTGCAGCGCCCGGTTGCGGGCCGCGCTCCCCAGATTCAGCGTTCCCACCGGCGAGTATGTCTGGGTGGCCGGATCAAAGGTCTCCAGAGTCGCCGCGCTCTTTCCTGCCACCATCAAGGCGCCGTTATTGAAGTCGAAGTTTGCAAACTGGTTGTTCTTGTCGCTGACCAACGTCTTGTATTCGTAGCGCAACCCGAGGTTGAGCGTCAGATTGTGGCGCACACGCCAGTCGTCCTGACCGAAGAAATCATACTCGCCGAAAGATCCCGAAATGTACTCCTGGAACCCGTTGATCCAGTACTCCGGAAGCCCGAGCAACGCGTCAGCCACGCTGTTGCCGAGTTTGAGAGTACAGGCAGGCGGAACGCATCCATACTGCTGCTCGAGCCCCTGCTGAAGCTGGGTTGGAACCTGCCCCAGCCCCCCGGTGATCAGTCCGGTGAAGTCGAATTCCCCGCGGATGATGTTATCCACGGTGAAGTTCCCTCGCTGGACCTGGCGAAGGTCGGCGCCATAACTCAACGTATGCGTTCCCATAACGTGGGTCAGCGTATCGCCGATCTGGAAAGTGTTGACCGCACCCGTCTCCGGCACGCTCTCGTCGGCGCCCAGGCTGTCGTAACCCGAGAAGTTAAGATTCGGGACCCCGGTGGCGTTCGGACCGAAGTCATTCAACCCTTGAATCCCCAGGGTCTGGTCCAGCGGATTGCCGGCATCCTGGTTATTCTCGCGAAGTTGCCAGCGGTTGTACCCGAGCTTGAATTCGTTCATAAGCTTGGGGCTGAAGATGTGAGTCCAGTCCACGCCACCCATCTGGTATGAATTATGCGCGAATGTCCCGAATCCCGGCAGAGTGGTTGTGCTCTCCGGCACGGTCCCGGTGGGCAGAAACTCCCGGTCAAAATTGATGTTATACCGCACGAACATGGAATCCTTGTCGCTGAACCGGTGGTCCACGCGGGAGGTGGCGGTGTCATAGCTGACCTGCCGATCCACCAGGGAGGTGTAATTGGCGGCGCCGCAGGAGGCGCTGGCGACGTTGGGCTTCGGGAACTGATTCGCGAGGGCTTGCCCGACCGGATCCGCAGCCGGCAGCACTTGATTGATGTTGGTGAAGGGCTGAACGTTTCCCTGGAACAGCGCCAGGGGATTGAGCAGCGCCGTCTGGGTGGGGCAAGTCGGGTTGAGCAGGTCGCCGAAGTCGCCACTACGCTCTGCAACCGTCGGGACCAGGAAGTTGTCATAGAAATTGCGAAGCTCCCGGGTACCCTCGTAGGCGATGAAGAAGAACGTGCGGTCATGCCCGTCATAGACATGCGGCACGATCACCGGGCCGCCGATGGTTCCCCCAAACTGGTTGCGATGAAAGGGAGCAACGGCCGGGTCAAAGAAGTTCCGGGCGTCGAAAGCCGTGTTGCGAACGTAGTCGTAAGCCGTGCCGTGAAACTCGTTGGTTCCCGACTTGGTAACGATATTGACCTCAGCACCCGCGTGGGCGCCGAACTTGGCCTCATAAACGCCCGTCTCCATGCGAAATTCCTGCACGGAGTCGATGGGCGGAGCCACGGTGAACTGCCCGACCCCGACGGAGGTGTCGTCGAGGCCATCGAGCCAGTACGAGTTCATCGAGTCGCGCATGCCGTTGACGTTAAGGGCGCCGCCGCGGTTGTCAACCCGGGTGCCTTCCGTACCGGGAAACACGCCGGGCACGAGCAGCGCCAGTTCGAGGAAGTTCCGGCCGTTCAAGGGCACCTCAGACACGTCCCGATGGTCGATCGTGGTCCCGACCGAAGACGTCTGCGTCTCGATTGTCAAGGGCGAAGCCTCGACAGTGACGGTGGCAGTTTGGGTGCCCAGCTTCATCGCAAAATCGAGGCGGAGGTGCTGGTTGACCAGCAGGGTGACGGGTCCGCGGACCTGTTCCTGGAAGCCCTCTTTCTGTACGGTGACTCGATAGTAGCCGGGCGGCAGGATCGGCAGGGTGTAGGTCCCGTCCGTGCCGGTAGCCACAGAACGCGTGAATCCTTTTTCCTGGTTCTGAGCCGTCACGGTGGCCCCGGCGATGGAAGCCCCGCTGGGATCCGTCACCGTACCGCTGAGGCTACCCTCAAAAGTCTGCGCCAGGGCCGAGCCAGTCCCGGCCAGGCAACACCACAGGCAGAGCGCCAGGGAACCGAACCGAACTGAGATTCTCGCCATTCAATCACCGTCCTAATTCGACGCTCGCGCACCGAGGTAGGGTTAGATTCAGCTTCAACCTGGCTCAGTCAGGTTTTTGTTAAACCCCAACGCGAGTGTATGAAGCTCGATACGGGGCTGTCAAGGCGAGTTAACAGCAGCACTATCCGGATTTCGATGTATCGGCGGCCCAGGCCGCTACCAGACAAAGCGCAGCGCGAATTGGATCTCGCGCGGATCGCCGGGCCCGCCGGAGGCTTGCCCTGCAATGGGCTGAACCGTGTTGCCGATCACACCGAAGGTCGTGTCGCCGATGTTTCCGTCGGGCAACGAAAAATTCGGCTGGTTGAGAAGGTTGAACATCTCCGCCCGGAATTCCAGCTTCTTGGACTCCGCCAGCCGGAAGTCGCGGATCAGGGAGAAGTCCCAGGTGGCCTCTCCGGGGCCGGTCAGGGTATTGCGGCCGGCATTGCCGTACGTGAACTGCGCCGGAACTGAGAACGCCGACCTCAGTGCCCACTGATTCACCGTCTGCTGAGCCGGGTAGAGGGGCACCCCGGCCACCACATTCGGACGGTCATTGCCGTCGCCATTCTCGCTGGGATTCCCCGAGACCGTCACGGTATAGGGGGCGCCCGACTGGACGAGGGCGATGCCGGCCACCTGCCAGTCTTCAATCAGGAAGTTTGCCGTGGTGTTCTCCAGGTGCGCGAAGGAGCGGCCCAAGGGCAGACTGTAGACGTAGGCCAGCGAGAAGCGATGCCGGTAGTCGAAGTCGGCTCGTCCTTTCTCCGCAGCGATGTTGTAGGAATTCTCCGGGAAGTTCGAGTTGGCGTTCGTTCCGAAATAGGTGGAGTTCGTGTCCAGCGCGTTGCCATAGGTGTAAGCAGCGATGATGGCCATGCCGTTCGTGTAGTGGCGCTCCATCTTCACCTGCAGCGAGTGATAAATCGATTTCCCGGCCGAGTCGGTGTAGGACTGATTCAAGAAATCCGGGTAGGGCCTTGGGCAGGCGACGGTACCGCCGGCGACGCAGGCCGCCGGGTTGGAATTGTTCCGCTGGTTCGGATCCCACTCGATCGGCAAATGCAGGCCGCGCGTTCCGACGTAACCGACGTCCAGCAGCCAGGACCGCCCAAACTGTTGCTGCCAGTCGAGCGACCATTGATAGACGGTCGCGTCCTGAAGATTAACGATGACAGGATTGGAGGTCGGGAACAGGGCCCCGGCCAGCGACGGCGAGGCAAAGAGGTTCTGAAGAAGCAGACCGGAGGCGAGCGGCAACCCTCCCGCCGCGGGCGGCGTTTGCAGGGCGGTGAAAACGGCCGTCTCGTTGTCCAGGAGATTGCCTTCGAGAAGATTGAAGAATGGCGGATTAAAGCTCTTCTGGAAGTACAGCTCGCCAACCATTTGATCGTAATACACTCCGGCTCCGCCGCGGATCACCGTTTTGTTGCTCTTGAAAGGCTGCCAGGCAAAGCCGAAGCGAGGTCCGAAGTTGTTGCGGTCCGGACGCTGCAGGGCGCGATTCGCCGAGGTGCTGCCGAGATTCAACGTGCCCGAGGGTACGAATGTCCCCACCGGAGCTCCGGCGGCGGTGTTCGCAGCGCCGCTGAAGCACTCGAGGGTGGCGGCGCTCGTCCCCGACACCAGCAGGGCGCCCGGACTGCCACAGACGTTCGTGTTGTAGTCGAATCCGGCGAGATGGTTGAACTTGTCCGTGACGGGCGTGTTGTACTCATAACGCACGCCGTAAGTGACGGTGAGATTCGGCCGCGCCTTCCAGCTGTCCTGGGCAAAGTAATCGTACTCGCTGCCCGTACCGGAAATGTACCCCGAGGAACCGTCCACCCACGACGTCGGAATGCCGAAAAGCGCGTCGGCGACGCCGTTGCCGAAACTGCAGGTCGCGGCCGGGCAGACCGCCATCAGTTCCCCCTGGACGGGCGCCGGGAGGGCGCCAAGAATGGCGCCGCCCGTCACCTGGCCACTGAAGCCGTAATTGCCCCGCGCCTGAATATCCTCGTAGAAATTGCCGCGCCTGATCTGGCGGAACTGGAATCCATAAGCCAGCGAGTGGTTGCCGTGAATCTGGGTCAGGGTGTCGCCATATTCAAAAGTGTTCACGGCTCCGGCTTGCGGAAAGCTGGTGTCAGAGCCGGGAGAGTCCGGGAAGCCGCCGAAGCCCAGGTTGGGCACGCCGATGTCTCTGGCCGCCGCCAGCAGGTTCTTCAAGCCCAATTCGGAGGCGATCGGATTGCCCTGGTCCTGGGTGGTCCAGTGATACTGCCAGCGGTTGTAGTCGAGCTTGGCCTCGTTGACCAGCGTGGGGGAAAAGGTGTGGGTCCAGTCGATCCCGCCCGCCATGAACCAGTCGTCGCGGAAGGTGCCGTAACCCGGCAGTCCGGTCGGCAGGCCGGAGGGCGAAAACTCCGAGTCCGTGGTCAGGTTGTAACGCACGAACGCCGAGTCTTTGGACCCCCAACGATGATCGAAGCGTCCGACGTAATCGTTGGTGTAGATCTTCTGCTTTACCACCGCGGTATAGTTCTCGCCGCCCGAGCACGGAGCTACAGTCAGGTTCGGGTTCGGGTAGATGTTCACCATGGCCTGACCCACAGGATCGACCTTGCCGGTGGGGAAAGAGGGCGCGAGATACTGCACGTTATTCCCCGGAATCATCAGCGGCGCCGAAGGATTAAACAGCACCAGCGGATCGAGCAACACCACGTTGCCGCTCGGACAGGTTCCGCCCAGCGCCTGCGGCAGCAACCCGGAAAAGTCGCCATTGCGCTCAGCGAGATCCGGCACCGAGCCTCGGCTGTAGAAATCGTGCAGGTTGCGCAGCCCTTCGTAGTTCAAAAAGAAGAAGGTCTTATCCTTGCCGTTGTAGACACTGGGAATTGACAACGGCCCGCCGATGCTGAGGCCGAACTGATTGCGGTGAAAGCTGGGCACGGTGGGCTCAAAGTAATTGCGGGCATCGAGCGCGCTGTTGCGGAAGTACTCGTAGACACTCCCGTGATAATTGTTGGTCCCGGATTTGGTAACGATGTTCACCTGGGCGCCGGCCGAGTTGCCGAACTTGGCGTCATAGACGCCGGTCTCCATGCGGAATTCCTGAATAGAATCGAGCGGTGGCGTGGCCGAATAGGTGCCGACAGCGATGGAAGTGTCGCTCATGCCGTCGAGAAGATAGGTGTTCATCGTCTCGCGCATGCCGTTTACATTGATCGAACCGCCGCGATTGTTGTTCAGCTCGGAACCCTGCGTGCCCGGCACCACGCCCGGCGTAAAGAGCATCGCCTGGAGGAAGCTTCTTCCGTTGAAGGGAAGCTGGTTGACTTTGGTCTGTTCGATGGTGGTGCCGACGGAGTAGCTCTGCGTATCCAGAACCGGCGGCGCGCCTTCGACCTCGACGGTGGTGTTCGCCTGGCCCACGTGCAACTGCACGTCCACCTTGGCCTGCTGATCGACGGCGAGGGTAATCGGACCCTCGGTAAACTGGCTGAAGCCCGGCTTCTCAACGGCGATCCTGTAGCGGCCCGGCGGGAGCAGCGGCAGGGTGTAAGATCCGTCGTGCGAACTGGTCGCCGTGATGGTAAACCCGGTGTCCTGCTCGGTGGCCGTGACCCTGGCGTCAGGCACCACGGCGCCCGACTGATCGGTCACCAGGCCGGTGAAGCTGCCTTTCGATTGCTGCCCCCGCGCGGGCACGACCCCGGTCAACAGACTGAGACCCACCACGAGCACTGCTGTCGCATGAAAGCGCCGCATGGCATGACCTCCCCTCGAGCTTCGGTGCGCGCATGGGCTTTCCCCCCCGTGCGCTCAGGTTGCCGGGGAGTTTATGTGCGAATCGCAACCCTGTCAAGAGGGTCACAACCGCCCGCCGGTCAACCTGGAATCAGTCGACCACCCCGGCCTCCGGCCACCCCTCTTCATCCGAGGAGGGGCGAGTAGTCAGGAACCAACTCCGTCCTCGAATCACGAGCAGCCCGTCGGAAACCTCCACTTCTCACCTCCTGTCGGAATCCAGCAGCAGCGTGACGGGACCATCGTTGACGAGATCAACCTCCATCATGGCCTGGAACTGTCCGGCTTCGACGCGAACGCCCAGCCCGCGCACCTCGTCGAGGAATCGTTCGTACAGCGGACGCGCCGTTTCCGCCGGCGCCGCGCGATCATAGCTCGGCCGGCGGCCCTTGCGGCACTCGCCGTAGAGCGTAAATTGCGAAACGCAGAGAACCGCAACATCAGAACCGAGGTCCAGGAGTGATCGGTTCATGCGGCCGTCCGCATCGTCGAAGATGCGTAGATTCACGACCTTTTCGGCGAGATAGCGCGCGGCCTCGGACGTATCTTCCTTGGCGATGCCCAACAGGACCACCAAACCCCTGCCGATCCTGCCGGCCACGGCGCCGCCCACACGGACTTCGGCCCGGCTCACGCGTTGAAGAAGGGCACGCATCCCTGAACCCGGCGGTAGCCCCGCTGCCCGCGCCGCCTCCGCCCGAAGTCGAGACATTCCCGGTGCGGTGGTGAGGACAAGGCCACTACAGCCGATGGGCTCTCCTTATAGCCTAGGCCGGCTGCACCGCGGCCCGGCTGCGATGGGCGATCAGCAGGTAAACGCCGGCCGCGAGGGTCCCGATGACCATGGTGTAGTCGATCCAGCCGATGAACTGGGGAATCAGCGCCATGTTTACGTACTTGCCCGTGAAGTCAGCCGGACCGGCATAGCCCCCGGGCAGCGCGTCATAGTGCGTGCCCCAGTTGCCGCGCATGGCGTAGAACATCACGATGGCCACCGGGATTCGCGCTCCGAAGGCGTAGGCCAGCAGCGTCTTGCCCAATGCGCCCCAGGCCATGAGCTGCACAATCACCGCCGCCACCATCAGCAGGAGGCCAATCAGCGCGGTTCCGGACAATGTGCCTTCGGGCGTTCGCGACGAAATGAGGCCGGCGCCGATGGTCACGATCAGCCCGACCGCGGCAAAAAGGAGAACTCGCCCGTTGCCCGCCGGTCGCTCGCCGGCGCGGGCAAGCCTGGCCGCAAAGTAGGGTCCGAAGATAAAGGGCAGCCACGCGATCCCGACGATGGCTCCCACGCCACCGGCGTTTCGATTGAACAGGACACTGGACCCCTGGTGCAGCTCGCCCTCGAGCCGCAGGAGGGTGATGAGCAGAGTAATGACGATCGGCGCCGCAACCAGGCGGGCGATTCTTACCGAACCGGCGTTGTCTGGCATTTTCGACCCCCTTGAGGAGATTTGTGAAACCGGGTCCGGCGCCTCGCGCGCCGCCCGGGACGCTCGCATTGTAGTCGAATCCGTGACGGCGTGCCACGAATTCACGGCAACCTCACCGGCTTCAGGGGTGGTGGCAAGTGGCTAGCGGAGACCCTCCAAGAGTCTTCGCAAGCCACGAAGAAGTTCCGGACCTGTACTGCCGCTCGCTTCGTCGTCCCAGCCAGCCGTGCCGGAATCGAGCCTCTCGTCCTCAAATTCGCGATCCGGCGGATCTTCCTCGCCTGGAATCTCAGCCTCCAGTTCCTCTTCCAAATCTGACAGTCCCGCGAAAACAGGAACGAGGGCGGTGAGTTCAGCCAGTTCGGCCTCCAACTCAGCGGATAGGCCGGCAGCCCGATTGGGGCTCCGTGAGTTTGTGGAAGGATTTGTTGAATCCAAAGCACATTCCAGCTTCCGACCGACCACATCTTTTGATCTTTCAGCCGCGAATCCGGCCGGCTTCGGACCGACCCATCTGCCCTTTCCGAACCGAGAGTCCTTTCCCAGTCGGCCAGTCCAGCAGAGGCCCAAACCCGCGCTACGAGTTGCGCCAAACGGGCCCAACGACCGGTAGGCCGGGTGGCTGTTCGTGAGTTTGTGGAAGGGTTTGTTGAATCCAAAAGATATTCCAGCTTCGGACCGACCACATCTTTTGATCCTTCGTGGACTCGACCGAGGGTATCGCCGGCCCCGAGGGGAGCGTGGGCAACGGGGCCGGGAGCCACGTCCGGGCGGCCTTTGCACTGTCTCACCCGCCTGGCGCGCGGGAGCCGGGGCGGAGGGTCAAGGTACTCCACCCTGGGTATCCAGGAGAACTTGACGTGCTTGCGTCGGCAGGGGTACGGATTGATGAAGCGGATGCCGACGTCGCGATAATTGAGTACTTTCAGGTCGCGCGGACAAACCACGTATCCACCGTAGCGATAGACGCCCTCCAGCACGGACCAGCCCTTGCGTTCACTTTTGCGGACCCGCGGCAACAGAATGCGGCCGGTGATGTGGCACCAGACGCGCGCCGCGAGGCGCAGGTGGTAGCTCCAGCATCTCGGGGCGTCCATGGAGCAGAGCTCGAAAAAGCGGGTGAAAATCCAGTCAAACAGCAGGAGGGCTTCCTTGTCACCGGTGCGTTCGAGCTTGGCGCGCAGATCGCGGGCGTCCCAGCCGTGGCGCAGGCCGTTCAGGCTGGACCAGGCCTTGCCACGCGCGGTGCGGGGTCCGGTGGATTTGAGGGCGTTGGCGCGCCAGCGCGGCCAGCGCGGCGGGAGTGAGCTTGGGAGAGCGGCGCAGAGACATGACGACCTCCTCAGGCGCCCTTCACGAGCGCCCCCGTCCGCCCCAGTTCGCAAGCTAGCACAAGGCAAGGCGCTTGTCAAGTGCTCTAGGTTCATGCTGTAGGCTACATTCGCGGCTGGAAGAGGCGATTCCGGCCGGATAGCCTACGTTTCGCTAACCGGTGCAGAAGGCTGGACTTGGATGCGGCTGATTATCGCGGAAAGAGAGGCCAGCGCGGCTCGCCGCAACCCGAATTGGCAAAAAGTGGCTGGTGTCATGTAACCGAAATCCGCAACAGATGTCAGCGGATCATTGTCATGCTGAGCGAAGCGAAGCATCTCTGTAGTTTCTGCAAAACAAATGCAGAGACCCTTCGCTACGCTCAGGGTGACAGTAACCGAATTTGTTAACCTTCTTCTGTTGCACGACACTCGTGAGTGACAAGGCCCAGAGTCTTCGCGCGCCGCGAGGGGTTCACGATTCATAGTCAATACTGACATCACAGAGGAGGAGTCCGGAGCGCAGGCCCGCTGTTGGCCCCGCCGTCTTTCCAGATCATCTCGAAAAGCCGCAGAGCCAAAGGCGGGCTCTGGGCTACGTCTTATCGGCGAGGGACTCGCGCTTTCGCGTGAGGAAATAATAGATCGCCGGCGTCACCATCAAGGAGAGGCAGGTGGCAATCATCAGCCCACCGATCACCGCGATGGCGAGAGGCTGCAGCATCTGGGAGCCGGCGCCAAACGCCAGGGCCAGGGGCAGCATGCCGAAAGCTGCGGCCAGGGCTGTCATAAGGATGGGACGGAGCCTGCGCCGGCCGGCCTGAACAATCGATTCCTCATAGGAAAAGCCCGCCTCGCGGAACTTGGCGTCGGCGTCGAGCATCAGAATGCCGTTCTTGGCCACGATGCCGATCACCATGATCACACCCATGAAAGAGGACAGGTTGAAGGTGGTGCCGGTCAGGAAGAGCGCCAGGAAGGTTCCGGAAGTGGCGAGCAGCGCGTTCACCAGAATGGCGATGGGCGCGGAGAAGCTCCGGAACTCGAACAGCAGCACCAGGAAGACAAACACCACCGCCAGAATGAGGACCAGCACGAGATCCTTGAAAGACTGCTGCTGTGTCTGATAGAGCCCGCCGTACTTCACGCGAATGGATGAAGGCAGGTGAAGGGCGGCCAGCGTCTTCTGCACGGCCGCTATGCCGTGTCCGAGGTCCAGACCTTCGAGTCTCGCCGAGACGGCCACGTAGCGTTGTTCGCTGTCCTGCAGGATTTCCGTCTGGCCGGGCAATTCCGTGATGTCGGCGAGGGACCCGAGGGTCGCCGTCTGACCCGTCGCGCTCACCAGCGTGGTGTTGTTCATGGCCTCGACCGACGAGCGGTTGGCGTCCGGGAAGCGGATGCGCAGGGTGTAGGGGCGATCGTTGACCACCACGGGAGCCGCCGCGGTGAGACCGTCCAGCAGGGCGGTGGCGGCGTTGGCGACGTTCTGGGGGGAGAAGCCGGCATGCGACGCCCGGGCCACGTCCACCTGATAGACCATGGCCGGGCCGCTGGTGGTGGAGTCGATGCCGTTATCCACGTCCACCACCGGGTTCTTGCCGTTCACCTGGATCTTGCCGATGGCGTCCGCGACCTTGGGCGCCCAGGAGTCCAGGAGGCTGGCGTCGGGCGAGAACATCTCGATCACAATGGGCTGCGGCGCGCTGGTCAGGTCCCCGATCATGTCCTCGAGCTTCTGCGTGAATTCCACGTCGACGGCAGGCTCGGCTTGCGTCACCTTCTGGCGGATCTCGTTCATGATCGCAAAGATATCGCGGTGACGCTTCGTCTTCAGCATCACGGAGATATCGCCCGTATTGGCTTCGGTGACGGCGGCGAGACCCAACTGCAGTCCGGTGCGGCGGGAGGTGTTCTCCACCTCCGGCACGGAGTGCACGATCCCGAGGATGTGATTGATCATGCGGTTGGTTTCAGCGAGCGACGCTCCAGGCGGAGTTACGTAATCGAGGATGAATCCGCCCTCGTCCATTGAGGGAAGCAGGTCCGAGCCGATGCTGCGGTAGCAAAAATACGCCGCAATTACCAGCAGAACACCCAGCACCGGCATCCACAGCGGACGCCTCAGGCTCCAGCGGAACCAGCGGTCGTAGAAGCTGATGACCCTGCCGAAAAAACCTCCCATGAGGTGCTCTTCCACCACCATCAGACGCCGGATTTCCTTCTGCTGAGATGTCTCCTCCGGGGAGCCTTCACCGTTCTCCTCCGCCGGCGCACTTCGAGCCGCGGGCGGCAGTCCTCCCTTCGGCCGGATGAAGCGGATGCAAAGGTTGGGAGTCCAGGTGAGCGCCAGGGTGAGCGAGGTGAGCAGCGAAACGCCGATGGTCAGAGCCAGGGCCCGGAAGAAGACGCCCGTGACGCCGCTGATCGCGACCAGAGGCAGGAAGACGACGATCGGAGTCAGCGTGGAACCGATCAAGGGGACGGTGAGTTCGCGCAGGGTGAGAGCGACAGCCTCGAATCGTCCCTCGCCCGCCTCGCGATGAAGCACGACATTCTCGACCACCACAATAGCGTCGTCAATAATCAGCCCGACGGCCGCCGACAGTCCGCCGAGCGTCATCAGGTTGAAGCTCTGCCCCAGGAATTTCAGGGCGATGAAGGTGATCAGGATGGTGATGGGAATCACCATGCCGGCAATAAATGACGTACCCCAGTCGCGGAGGAACAGCACCATGACGATCGACGCCAGGATCAGCCCGATCAGAATGGCGTCCCGCACACTCTTGATGGACTCGCCGACGATCCAGGACTGGTCATAGAAGGTGCTGACGTGAACCGCGGGCGGCAGGGTCTGCTCGATCTTCTGTATTTCGGACTTGACCGCCGTGGCGACGCTCATGGTGTTGCTGGAGCGCTGCCGGTTGACGTTGATCAGCACGGCCGGCTTCTCGTTGGCGGTGACAATTACGTACTGGGGCTCCACGGAAGGGTGGACCGCGGCGACGTCCTCGACGTAAACGGGTCCGCCCGACGGGTCCTGCTTCAGAAAAATGTTGCCGATTTCCCGGGGAGTGCGGACCTGCCCGCTGATCAGACCGAGATACAACTGGTGATTGTGGTTAAAGAGGCCGGGGGACTGGATCAGGTTCGACTGGTCCACGGCGTTCAGGATGTCGGACACCGTGACGCCCGTCCTTAAAAGCTCGCCGGGATTGGGGGTGATCTGGAATTCGGGCACCTGCCCGCCCTGGATCAGGATGGTCCCGACGCCCGGCAGGCTGTTCAGTCTGGGCTTGATGGTGTAGGTCGCCAGCTGCCAGAGGCTCGTCTGAGGAACAGTCTCGGAGGTGAGGCCGTAGCCGAGAATCGGAAAGGTTGAGAATTCGAGGCGATTCGTCTCGATCTTAACGGTGGAGGGAAGTTCGGGCTGCACGCGCGCAATGGCGGCGTTGACGCGCTGCAGCGTCTGAAACATGTCAACGTTCCAGTTGAAGAAAAGGTCGATTTCCGCCGAGCCACGGCTGGTGATCGACTTCACGTCCTCGATTCCGAGGACGCCGCTCACGGCCTCCTCGACCGGCCGGGTAATCGTCACCAGCATCTGGTCGATCGGCATCACGCCGTTATCCACGGCCACGATAACGCGCGGGAAATTGGTGGTGGGGAATACAGCGATGGGAATGGTGAACGCCATGTAAGCGCCCACCAGCGCCAGGGCGACGATCAGGAAGACGATGGACTTCGATTCGCGCGCGAACCAGTACGTGGAGGCCGCGCCCTCCTGACGCTCGGGCGGGGCTGCGGTTGGGCTGGGCTTTTCCGATAGCTGGGCCATTCGTGTCGAGCCAGACTACTCGGGGGCTTTCCCCGATTCCCCGCCGGCCGCCGCTCCGTATTTTACTTTGGTGCCGTCGGGCAAGCCGAAGGCTCCCTCGGATACGACCTTCTGACCGGACTCCAGACCGCTCATGACCTGGACCTGATCCCCTTCCTTGATCCCCAGCCTGACGTCGGTCTGATGAGCCACATCGTCCGAACCCACCGACATGACGGAAGTCTTGCCGTCGGGTGAGGTCAGCACGGCCGAGGACGGGACCAGCAGTGCATTTTTCACGATCTCAGCCACCATCGTGACGTGGACGGTCGAACCCACTTTGAGCTGGTTGTCATGGTTCACCGCTTCCACCCATACCTGAACCGTGGTGCTGCCGGGATCGAGCGCCGGACTCACCAGCATGACCCTGGCTGGCACGGCCTCGGTCACGCCCGGCGCCTCGAAGCTCGCGGAGTCGCCCACCTTCACAAGCGCGGCCTCGGCCGCGGGAAGGTGAGCGCGCGCCACCACACGTGAAAGATCCATGATGGTGAGGAGCGGCGAGCCCGGCGTCGCCATTTCGCCGGGGTAGAGGGGCCGGTCCGTAACTACGCCGTCGATGGGACTCTTGATCTCGGCGTAGCTCAGTTGGGCCTGCGCGGCGTCGTACCGGCCTTGCGCCGACGACAACTGCCCCCGGGCGGCTTTCAGCGCGTCCTGGTTCGCAAAAGCCTCCAGCGCCTCAAGGTGTTTCTGGGCAATCTCGTTCTGGTTCCGGGCCTGGGTCAAGGCCACGCCCGCGTCCTCAAGCTGCTTCTGCGGGATGGCTCCCTGGCTGTACAGCGTCTGGTCGTTGGTGTAGACCTTCTG
Organism: Terriglobia bacterium; assembly: GCA_035946575.1. GTDB lineage: Bacteria > Acidobacteriota > Terriglobia > UBA7540 > UBA7540 > Gp13-AA77. The sequence continues at coordinate 86,729 of DASYZG010000024.1, forward strand.
CGCAGCGTCGAACGTGTCCTTGGCGGCCTTGGCATCGAGCTTGGCTTTCTGAAGGGCCTCGGGCACGTCCGACTTTACGGCCGTCTGATAGCTCGCCTGCGCCTGCTCATAGGTTCCCTGATTTTCGGTGACGGCGGCCGCCAGATCGCGGCTTTCAAGCCTGGCCAGCAACTGGCCCGCACGCACGTGGCTGCCGCGCTGCACGTAGAATTCACTAACGGGTGCAGTGATCTTGGGGACGATGGCGGCCTGATGAAGCGGATAGAGCACGGCGTCGGCGCTCACCTCGCGCTTAATGGTCCCGGCTTGCACGGTGGCCACCTGCACGGCCGCCGTGGGAGTAGTCTCGGCGGTCTCCTTGCTCGAACAGGCGGCGCCGATGAGCACGGTTGTCATCAGGATGGCGAGCGCCGCGAGACTGCTGCGCGCGTCCGCCAGGCGTTGTGGTTCCGGCATGTTTAGAAAGTCCCCGTCAGAGTCTGCAGGTTCGCGAGCGCCAACCGGTAACGCGCCTCGCCGTCGTCGTAGGCGTTGCGCGTCAGCGCCAGTGTGTTCTGCGCATCAAGCACCTCGAGCACCGTGGCGTCTCCCGCCTTGTAACGCAGATTGGTGAGCCGGAGACTCTCGCCGGCCAACTCGGCCGAATGACGAAGGCGGTCCACGGCGGCGAAAGCAACCTGCGCCTCATTGTACGACGAGTACAGGTTTTGAACCAGCTTGCGCTGCGCGTAAGTCAGGTCGACCCGGGCTTGCTGGCGTCGAAATTCGGACTGGTGCAGCCTGCTGCGCAGGTTACCCCAATCCCACACGGGAAACGTGAGGTTAAAGGTGATGAACTCACCCAGATTGTTCTGCTGCAACGCTCGTTCCTCCGGAGTCGTAACGCCACTGACCCCGCCGCGCAGGGCAAATTCGTTCGCTTCGATGCCGTAATCGGCGTCGATGCTGAGCATGGGCATGAAACTCTGACGCGCCGCGGAGACGTCGGCGCTGGCCACGCGCAGGGCCTCGACGGCCGCCTTGAGGTCAGGGTTCGAATGCGCTGCCATGTCGCGCACCTCCGGAAAGGAGGGCAGCGCGGGTGCCTGGTCCAGATCGTCCACCGCCGTGAAGTTCTCGTCCAGGGCGGGAGAGAGGAGAACCGCCAGGCTCAGGCGCGCCTGCTCCATGGCGAGTCTCGAGTCTTCGAGCGCCTGCTGCTGCTGCTCAAGCTGAATTTCAGCCTTGATCACGTCCGCGTGGGCCGCCTGTCCTCCCTTCTCCAAGTCCTGGGTAAGGTTGTAAAACTGCCGGGCCTGATCGCGGCTCTGCTGCGCGGTGGCGTACTTGCGTTGCGCCACCAGCAGCCCGTAATAATACTGCGTAACCGTGACTGTGAGGCCCCGTGTTGCGATTTCCTGCTGCGCCTGCGCGAGCGCCTCAGCAGCCGCTGCCCGCTTGTATCCATTCAAAGTGAAGAGATTCGGCGAGAGATCCTCGTGGAGCACGCCCCACGCCCGGTAGACGTGCACGCCGTCATTGGTCACAAACCTGCCCGTCGGCAGAATGCTTCCACCCTTGGTGAGGAGTTCCTGAGTGGTGGTGGTGACGGCGGGCAGCAGCGCCGCCCTGGCCTGGATGCGATCCTCGTGGGCGAGGCGGGCGTTAGTGGCCGTCGCGAGGTAGGCGGCGTCGTTCTTGCGGGCGCGCTCGAGTGCATCCTTCAAGGTGAGGGTCATCGGCGGAGCCTGACCGGCAGATTCCGGCTGCGCGAGCTGAACCTCCGGTACTTCGGCGGGTACTTCGGCGGGCGGGGCCTGTGGCACGCTCGGGGAGCCATCAAGGGCAGCATGGGCACCGGTCACCTGCCCGGCGGCGTGGGGTGCGACCGCGCCAACGATCGCAAGAACCACGACTGCAAAGGCCAAACTGCGGCGGCTCTCCACCGATCTGAGCATGTAAACTCCCTCCTGGCCGACGATTTCCGCCACCGAAGCCAGCCTCGAATCAAAGATATAGACTCCGCAAGAGACGGAAATAAATGCGTGATTAATTTCTATTAAGGCGAGGAATCTAACGCCCGCCGGGCTCACTCGCGGGCGAGCTTCAAGCCCGGCTCAAGTCCCAGGCGCACGCGCCGGGCGGCATTGCGGGGCGGAAAGACCCCGAGGCGGAACAACTGGACCCACAACGCCAGGGCCAGCAGAAACGAAGCGGCCGCGGAAGTGGACCATACCCCGTAGGCGGTCTGCAGCACAACGTACCAGAGGATCCTCCAGCCGAGGTAAATCTCGCGGCCGAAAAAGTAGAGCAGAACCACCAGGGGCAACGCGCCCAGCAACAGCAAACACGCGTTCGCGGCTCGCGCCGCCCAACCCGCCGGCCGCTGGAGCAGCATGAACGAATAGGCAAGCGGGCCCAGGAAAAACCACATGGCGAACGGATTGAGATAGAGCGCCCAGACCACCAGCAGAAACATCCAGACGCAGAAGACGCGCTTGGCTGTGGCAAAGCTCTGCGGCGCCGGCGGCAGGAACAAGCGCAGAATCCGCACCACGATATAACCCATCAGGAGGACGCCCAGAAGCGGCACGACCACGTGCGTGGGAGCACGATAAAGAAAAGGATCTTTGGGCGTGGCGGGGTAGAACTCGTAGCGCGTCAATATGCCGGCATGCGTGAGGGCGTAGAGCGCCACCAGCATGGCCAGCAGCGGAATCAGGTACACGATCGGCCTGAGATAAGTGCCGAGCGGCCGGTCCAGGTGGTCGTCCTCATAATTCAGCACGCCCAGCACGCAGGCCAGCATGAAGGGAACCAGGGCCAGGGTCTGGAGCCACTCCACGGAATTCCGGTCCAGCCAGCGTCCGCCGGTCAGGCTCAAGTATTTCACTTCGGGCGGGGGCGCGGGCTGCACCTTATCGAGCGTCGAGAGGGCCTGCTCCACGGTCGCTCCGACCATCTGGAAGGTGGCCGGCTGAAAATTCGCGAAGACATCCTGAACGGTGTGGTAGCGGGCGCGCATCCCCATCTGGTCGGCAGAACTGGTCGAGAGATTGATTGCCGGAATGCCAACGCGCAACAGCGGCCCCTGGTCCTGCGCCGAGACCTCGACCGAACGTTCGATCCACTCCTGCAGCGGCAACGGCCCCTGGACCATCGCGCCTTGCAGAGCTCCCGACTGATGGATCAATTCGCGCAGCCAGATCGGCGAATAACCTGCGCCCTGGCCCTCACAATCAATGGCAATCAGCGTGGGGCGGCCCTGAGTGAGGTAATCGATGGAGATCACGGCCAGAGTCTGGCGGGCGCGGAAGAATCCGCGCAGGTCGCGGGCCCCGATCATGCCCCACTCCTCCGCGTCGGTCGCGGCAAAGATCAGCTCGCGGTGGTGCGGCTGATGGCTCAACGCCTGTGCGAGTTCGAGCAGGGTCCCCACGCCCGACGCATTGTCTTCGGCGGCCTCATGCGACGTGAACTGGCTGTCATAGTGGGCGATCACCGCCACCGCTTCCCGCACCTCGCCGGGAAGCTCCGCCACCACGTTCTGCCCCTCGACTCGCTTGCCGGCCAGCCACATGTTAAACAGATCGCCCGAGACGCGATAGCCCATTTTCTGGAACCGGGCCTTCAGATATTCAGCGGCGCGTCCGGCGGCGGGAGTGCCGGTCACGCGGTCGGGATATTGCTCGGCGATGGTCCGGGTGTACTCGAGGGCGGCGGCAGGATCAAAGAGAGGGGTGATGCGTCGCTGGGGCAGAACGCGAGACTCATGCAAGCCGAAGGCGATCATCAGCCCCATGAGCACCAGCATCAGCAGGCAACATCCCAGCACGATTGCTCTTTGTCTGGGCCGCAGCATGCCTACGGACTCACTTCCGGCAAGGCCAATCCGCCCGCGCGCGGAGTTTCCTGAGCGCGGAAGAAGTGATTCAGAGGAATCCTGCCCGGGCCAACGGAGTAGGCCTTTTTGATGGCCTCAGCGACGTAGGCTTTGGCGAGCACGACGGCGTCCGCGAGTTGGCGTCCGAGGGCCAGATTGGCCGTAACAGCCGACGAGAACGTACAGCCCGTGCCGTGGGTATTGTCAGGCTTGACGCGATCACCCGAAAAGGCCTCGAGCCGTTCGTCTTGAGCAAAAATGTCGATGGCCTTGTCAAGATGACCCCCGGTCACCACGACCGCGCGCGCACCCATTTCGAGCAACCGGGCGGCCGCCGCCTTCATTTCCTCAACGTTCTCCACCTTCAGGCCGGTCAGGGTCGCGGCTTCAGCCAGGTTCGGCGTCACCAGGCTCACTTGCTTGAGCAGCCTCGATTTGAGGAACTCGGCGCCCGGTTCGTCGATCAGCGCTGTGCCGCTCGACGATTGCAGCACAGGGTCCAGGACGCAAGGCAGTTCCGGGTGCGCCTGCAGGAACTCGCTTACCGCACCCGCATTCGCCCGATTCGCCAGCATCCCGATCTTGACGGCACGCACCTGGCCGTCGGTCATCAGAGACTGGATCGATTCGCGCAACACCCGGGCATCCACCGGACACACGGACTGCACGCCCTGGCTGTTCTGAACGGTAAGCGCGGTGATCGCCGCCACGCCATAGCAGTTGTGCGCCGCAAAGGTCTTCAGATCGGCGGTAATGCCCGCGCCGCTCGAAGGATCAAATCCGGCGACGGTCAGTATTACAGGAACGCTGTTCGTAGGAGGGGTCGCGGCCGTGGCTCTCGCTCCATGATGCGGGCTAGCATACCGTAACTGCGATTATAGGGTCGGCTCAGCGGCTGTCAACAGAGAATTGAGCGACAATCGAGCGGTAACACTCCTGTCACGCAGCGTGGCTGCGGTACTTCTCCAGGCAAGCCTCCGAGCAGAAGTGCAGCGTGTGTCCTTGTTCCTTCAGGCGATGCGAGAGTTCGGTGGATACGAACATTCCGCATTCGGGGTCGCGGACCATCTGGCCCCCGGTGACGCCGGGTTGTGGCCCGTTTGCCGAGGTGCGAGCCTTCGCCGCCATCCGGGGCGCAAGGAAACTGCGCAGCGCGCCGTACAGCATGCGCAGCATTATCAGCGCAAAAAGCGCATCCAAGAGATAACCGAGGAATTCTCCCATAATAGTAAAGACGGCGTGCCGGGCCCGCCGGATGCCCGCTCAAGGTTGCGGCTATGGCGTGGTGGCGCGCGCCTCGTCGTCGAGTGTCTTCTTCAACTCGCCCAATTTGGGATACTGGGGGTTCAGCCGGTAGAGCGCATCGTACGCCTTCTGTGCGGCCTTGAAGTCGTGCTTGCCCTCCATGTTCACGACGATGATGTTGAAGAGCGTGGGTTGATGCCCAGGCTGCACACTCAACGAATGCCGGAACTGCCGCAAGGCGTCATCGGACCGTCCGACGTTGAAGTAGCAGGTGCCGAGGTCCGTGCTGGCATCGACGTTTCGGGGATCGAGCGCCACGGCTTTCTCATACCACCTGATCGCTCCCTCGAAATTGCCCTGATCGTAAAGGAAATTGGCCAGTTTCAGCGGTGGAGCAGGATCCTGCGGACGGGATGCGATCTCCCGTTCCATGGCCTGTACTTGCGGGCCGGTGTCGACGGGCGGATGTCCGGGCGGCAAGGCGCCGGCGGGCGCCGGCGCGCTCGCGGGGCTCTGATTTTGAGCAGCGGTGACATTGGGCTGCGTGTCCACCCCGGCCGGCCTGGTCTGCGACTTGAAGACGTAGCCGGCGACGAATCCGACGCAGAGAAAAACCAGGGCTGTAATCAGATTGCTGGTAAGCGAGGGATCGATCCGCGCCGGCGCGGGGGACACCGGAGGCCGACTCTCCTTCTTCACGGGCTTCACTGCAGGGATAACTCCTTCCTAACGAGTCTATCGCCCGCGCCGCCGGACGGTCAAGTCATCGCGTCCCAAGTTTCCCTGGCGGCGGAAGTGAGGCATGGGTTGCCCGTGCAGTTGACGCTGGAGGCCGGGCGTGGGGATGCTCCTGCGGGCTAGCTGCCTTTCCCTTCACCACTAAGGTTATACCGTGTGAGTCGACGAAGCAAGGACGGCAAAACAGGTCGAAATTGGCTTCGCTTTTGAGCAATTTGTAGAACGCCCCGTTGATTCGACGGGACTTGTTGGCTTCGTTTTGCAAAATTTTAGGATCTTTTTTTCGCGCCCTACCGCTGTTAGACCGCAGCCTAGAGCCGACTCGTCTAGCCCAAACTCCGCGCCAAGAGCGCCCTCAACACCCCACGAACTTGAAAGGGTATTCATCTGTTAATACAAATAGCACAAATTCCAGCCTGAGTCAAACGCCACGGATACGTGAACGCAGTGACGGGTTCCTGGATTATCCTAGAGCTTAGCCTCAGAACGGCACCGCAGACGCCTGCACTGCGCAGCGCGCGATGCTTCAGCATCTCAGGCCAACATCAGCACAAACATCAGAGGAGGAATTCATGCGCAGAAAAGTGACGGTCGTGGGTGCCGGCAATGTAGGCGCGACAACCGCTCATCGGCTGGCCGACAAGCAGCTCGCCGACGTGGTTCTGATCGACATTCTGGAAGGCGTACCCCAGGGGAAAGGCCTTGATCTGCTCGAGTCCGGGCCCATCGAGGGCTACGACGTCCGCGTAAAAGGAACCAACGATTACGCGGATACCGCCAATTCCGACGTGGTGGTGATGACGGCGGGCTTCCCGCGCAAGCCGGGCATGAGCCGCGACGATCTGCTGAAAGCCAACTACGACGTGGTGAAGACGGCCATCGAGAAAGTGGCCCAATCCTCGCCGGAAGCGATCCTGATCGTGGTCACCAATCCGCTCGACGCCATGGCGCAGGCGGCGTATCGCGTGAGCGGATTCTCAAAAAACCGCGTGATCGGCATGGCCGGCGTGCTCGACACGGCCCGCTATCGCACCTTCATTGCCGAGGCGCTCGACGTTTCGGTGCAGAATGTGCAGGGCTTCGTGCTCGGCGGTCATGGCGACACCATGGTGCCGGTGCCGCGCTATACGACCGTTGCAGGCATTCCCGTAACGGAGCTTCTGCCCAAAGACAAGCTCGACGCCATCATCAAGCGTACAGCCGGCGGCGGCGCTGAAATCGTCAGCCTGCTCAAGACCGGCAGCGCTTACTACGCCCCTTCGGCAGCAGCCGTGGAGATGGTGGAAGCGATTTTCAACGACCGCAAAAAGATCCTGCCCTGCGCCGCGTATCTCGAAGGCGAATATGGCATCAGCGGACTGTTCGTCGGGGTGCCGGTGAAGCTGGGCGCGCGCGGCATCGAGCAGGTCATCGAGATCAAGCTGACGCCGGAGGAGCAGGCGGCGCTCAGGAAGTCGGCGGATGCAGTGAAGGAATTGGTGGGCGTGATCGGCGTGTAGCCAGAGCCGGATCTCTCGTGAACCCATGAGAGCCTGCTGGGCTCTGGCCGCCCAGGTAGGCCATGGAAACGCCGCGTTGACCCGAGATCTTGCCGCAACGATTCGTCACCCTCTTCATCAGCACCAGCTTCAGCGGGCGGTCGGAGCGAGCCAGGTCGAAGCCGACGGGCACGCCCGAGCAAAGTCAGGCCCGAATTGCTCAAGCCGTTTTCCGCTTAGGCAAAACCCGCCGGTGGCGCCGAACAACAGGAGCAAGAGCGCGTAAGGCGTCGTTGACAGCAGCGCCGTCCGGAAAGACGTCCAACACTTCAGGATCAATCACTGCAATGTTGGTACCTTCGGCGGACCGCTTTGCTGTTGCGCCTCGAACGGCGTTCGAGAAGTCGTACTCGGCCCGCATCGTATCCCTGTCGCTTTCCGAATGAAGCCTAGCTTTCTTTCTCATCCAATATTCGCTCCCTTGGCGTGGCTTGCCTCGCCGAAATCAGGCGCGTGCGCGGGAACCGCTCTACAAACGCCACCGCCAAGAGCCTGCGGCGACCAGAGTGTCGCAGCACGAGATACCTCTCCTCATCGAGAGAGTGATCTGGATCCGGCATCAGGAGAGACAGTGGATCTCCAAACACCGTGCTCGCCTCCTCAAAGGCGACGCCGTGTTTACGAAGGTTGGACTGAGCCTTCTTTGGATCCCACTCAAATCTGTAGCCCACGCCGACGCCTCGTAACTACCTTCCGCCTATCTGACTTCCTCGATCTTTACGCTCTTCATGACCACCGGCTTCAGCGGACGATCTGACCGGTCGCGCCCCACGCCGGAGATCTTGTCCACCACGTTCATGCCTTCGACGACTTCGCCGAAGATGGTGTGCTTGTGATTCAGCCACGGCGTGGCCGCGGTGGTGACGAAGAACTGGCTGCCGTTGGTATTCGGACCGGCATTGGCCATGGCGAGCTTGCCCGGCTTGTCGAACACGCGATCTTTGCCGCATTCATCTTCGAACTTGTATCCGGGTCCGCCGCGTCCCGTGCCTTCCGGGCAGCCGCCCTGGATCATGAAGTTGGGAATGACACGGTGAAAGACCAGCCCGTCGTAGAAGTTTCCCTTCGTCATCTTGCCACCGGAGCCGGCGTAGTCCCTGGTTCCGGAGGCGAGCCCGACGAAGTTCGCCACCGTCTTCGGCGCCTGCTCCGGGAAGAGCCGGCAGGTGAAAGTGCCCTCGCTGGTTTCAATTCTGGCGTACAGTCCAGGTTTCAAATCGATCATGAGTCCTCTCTCGGTAGATGTATTTGCATTGTGCCAGGAGACTCACCACAGCGGGCACAGAGCGCGCCGAGTGCTCAGCTCCGGGTTCTTTCTGACCTCTGTCGTGAGACGCACTCCGGCGCCTACTTTGGTGCCGTCGTCGACTTGTGACTCGCGGTTGCCGGCTTGTGGGTAGCCGTCGCGGTCTTCGCTCGGGCAGCGGGCGCCGGCGATTCGATCACGGCCGTTTTGATGCTGTCGAGATCGGGAAAATTCTTTTTCAGAAAGGCGTCGCCCTGCTGCGCGATCTGGTCCTGCAACTGGGTGATCTGCTCGCCGTATCCGCTGTAGAGCTTGTCGACCACGTCCATGCCTTCCACAACCTTGCCGAAGGGCGCGAAGCCCTGGGCGTCGAGCCCGGCGTTGCGGTCGTTCAGGTTGATGAACACCTGAGTGCTGCGCGAGTCGGGGGCGCCGGTCTTGGCATAGGTGATATAGCCGCGTAAATTGCTCTGCACGACCGGATCATCCTTGATGTTGGCATTGCTCCAGGCGGCGGCGATCCTGGGATTGCCGCTGATTCCGAATTGCACCACGAAATCCGGCACCACCCGGAAGAACTCGACGTCAGTGAAGAACCCATTCTTTACCAGGTTGTAGAAGCGATCGGCGCCGATCGGGGCCCAGGCGCGCGTCACTTCAATGACGAAATCGCCCTTGGTCGTGGTGAATTTCACTTTGTAGCTGTCCGGAGCCTTCTGGTTCAAGCTCGCCGGATTCAGCAGCGAACGGTGGACGGTTGTCCCGTGTGTAGCCGCATGGTGCGTCGTCGCATGGTGCGTGGTTGACGTTGATTTCTTCGTTGTGCCCGACTGCGTCTGAGCCTGCCCGGCTCCGGCGAGCAACAGCCCGGCCAGCGCAGCGAGGCCCAGCGCGCCCCCTGAAATTCTCTTCATCTTGCCCTCCCCAACCTATGGTAGAGATTTCGAAACCTGTTCCACCTGCCGCATCACGCGCAGCACGTTTCCGCCCAGGATCTTCTCGAGATCGTCCTCGCTGTAGCCGCGACGGGCGAGTTCGCGCACGAGATCGGGCAGCTTCGAGCAATCCTCCAGACCGCGCGGCGCGAGGCCCGAGATGCCGTCGAAGTCGGACCCGAGGCCGACATGGTCCACGCCCGCCACCTGCACGGCATGATCGATGTGGTCGGCGACGCGCGTGTAGTTGGGGATGGGCAGCCCGGCGTAGTGCTTCTCGTCGATCTGCGATTCCTCGAGATAGGTAAGGCGCTTCCCTTCCCGGGCGCGAGCCTCCCGCGCCGCCTTGACGTCGGCGTCGATCGCAGGCTCGACCTTCGCATAGGCATTCGCGAAGTCCTGGTCCAGGAAACCGTCGTAGAAGTTGATATCCACCACGCCGCCATTTTTGGCGACGGCGCGCAGCATATCGTCGGTCATGTCGCGCGGCACATTGCAAAGGGCGCGGCAGGACGAGTGCGAAGCGATCACCGGCGCCCTGGACGCGGCGACGGCGGCATAGAAGGTGTCGTCCGAGACGTGCGAGATGTCCACCATCATGCCCAGGCGATTCATCTGCGCCAAGACCTGGCGTCCGAAGGGCGATAATCCTTTCCAGTGCGGCTGGTCGCCGGATGAGTCGCCGATCTCGTTGTCCTTGGTATGCGTCAGGGTCATATATCGCACGCCGAGTCTATAAAAGATGTCGAGCGCGCGCGGGTCGTCTTCAAGGATATGCCCGCCCTCGAGGCCCATCAGGACGGCGATCTTGCCGGAGCGGTGAATCCGCTCCACGTCATCCGCGGTCGTCGCAAGCGCCAGATCGTTGGGATGCGCGGCCACCTGGGTGTCCACCGCGTCGATCAGGTCGATGGCGCGATGAATCAGGTCCTGCCGGGGCCAGTCCACGTCCACCCAGATCGACATGAATTCGCCGCCGAGATGACCCGTCCGCGCCTTCGGGATACTGATCATGAAGGGGCTCGAAGGATCGGCGAGGTCGTAGCCCTCGTCGAGCATCATCTGCGGCGTGTCAGCGTGAGTGTCGATGATGACGGCGTTGGCAAGCACTCGATCAGCTAACTTCGCGGCTTCGGCCGGAGAGCGTTCGGGACGCTGGGCTGCGAAAGTGGTCCCGGCCACAATCAGGCAGATGAGCCCCGTCGTGACCCGCAGGCGGGCGCTACTTGTAACTGGATTCATCAGTGTATTCAATCCTGGGCCCGACGGTTACGAGGGGGCGACGGGCTTCACCAGAGTGACATCCTCGAGAATAACCCGGCGAAAGACCTCCGGATCCGCAAGCCGCCTCCGCTTCCCGTTTTTCGGGTGGCCAGATCTTACTGTCTATCCGCTTGGATGCGCGTTGTTTGCCCTTTCGCATGTTCTATCTCCGGCAATGGAGGCTTCTCCAGAACGGCCACGATCCGCTTACGTCGAGTGACGAGAACGACCTCGCCGGCGCGCGCCATTCGAAGATAACAGCTCAATTTGTTCCGGAGCTCGTGAACTCCAACTAAAATCATGTTGCCTCGTTTCGACTTACATTCGCGGCTATCCGCATCAGCGCCCTATCAGTCGTAATACTCCAACCCCAGATGCGTAATCAACTCCTCGCCCCGCAAATGCCGCAGCGTATTCTTCAGCTTCATCAGTTGGATGAACAAGTCGTGCTCGGGGTAAAGCCCTGGTGCCGTCATGGGGCTCTTGAAATAGAACGAGAGCCACTCCTGGATGCCGCGGCGCGCCAGCTCCGGCGTGCGTTGCGCGAGATCGAGGAACAGCACGAGATCGAGCACGATGGGCGCCGCCAGAATCGAGTCGCGGCACAGAAAGTCGATTTTGATCTGCATGGGATAGCCGAGCCAGCCGAAGATGTCGAGATTATCCCAACCCTCTTTGTTGTCGCCGCGCGGCGGATAGTAGTTGATCCGCACCTTGTGATACAGATCGCGGTAAAGCTCGGGGTAAAGGTCGGGCTGCAGGATGTATTCAAGCGCCGAAAGTTTGCTCTCTTCCTTGGTGCGGAAGCTCCCGGGATCGTCCAGCACCTCGCCGTCGCGATTGCCGAGAATGTTGGTTGAGAACCAGCCGCGCAGTCCGAGCAGACGCGCCTTAAGGCCGGGCGCGAGAATCGTCTTCATCAAGGTTTGACCGGTTTTGAAATCCTTGCCGCAGACCGGGAGCCCCTTCTTGAGCGCAAGACTGTGCAGCGCCGGAATGTCCACGGTGAGGTTGGGCGCGCCATTGGCGAACGGGACTCCGCTCTTCAGCGCCGCATAAGCATAGATCATACTGGGCGCGATCTGCGGGCTGTTCGACTTCAACCCCTTCTCAAACGCCGCGAGCGACTGGTGGACCGCCGACGGGCGCAGGAAGGTCTCGGTGGAAGCGCACCAGATCATGACCATGCGGTCGAGCCCGCGGCTCTTCTTGAATCCGGCGATGTCGTCCATAAGCTGCTTCGCCAGATCCATCTTGCTTCTGCCCTTCTTCACGTTCCTGCCGCTCAGGTTCTTGACGAACTTGTGCTCGAAGACGGCCGGCATGGGCCGCAGTTCCTGCAGGAAGTCCTTGATCGGATCGAGGTGAGGCCGCTCGAGGACGCCGGCTTTGAGCGCTGCCTCGTAGGCATTGTCGGGGAAGAGATCCCAGCCGCCGAACACTAAGTCTTCAAGGCGGGCCAAGGGAATGAAATCCCTGATCGCGGGGCTGCGGCCCTCCGTCCGCTTGCCCAGGCGCACCGTACCCATCTGGGTCAGTGAGCCTATGGGCTGCGCTAATCCGCGGCGCACGGTCTCAGTTCCCGCCACAAAGGTCGTCGCCACGGCGCCGATGCCCGCAATCAGCACTCCGAGTTTGCCTTGTGCCGGAGCGATCTTGACACTCTGACTTGACATCCCCACACACCCCCAATACTTGCTGGAATTCTTGCGTTCTGGCTGGCAAAGCTCTGATGATGCGCGAACGTACCTGAAATTGCAACGTTGTTCCGCTTGATCGCCGTTCGGCCCGTGGTTCTTGATCCCAGAGCGCGAAACTCACCGCTACTGCCCAAGGCGAGAGCCTAAACCTCGGGGGGTTAAACGTAAGACACTTCGATTCAGCAGCTTAGCTAAACTTATGTGTAACTCTTGCGTTTTCAGCTACCTAACGGCTTCGCGTCATTTTGAAAACTTACGTGTCTTGTTATCAACAACATAACGGCTTCGTTTGGTAAAATGACGCTCCTTGGGCACAAGTCTATGCTTGACACGGCCCTGTCTATATATGAACATGAACAATTGTTCTTATTAGGAGTCGCCGTATGAATCGCCTTATGCTGCTTTTCGGTCTTGCGCTTTGGGCCGTCGGCACCATCGCTGTCCGCCTCGCCGGACAGTTCTTGCTGCGGCCCGGGTCGGCGCCGGGAACGCTCGTCCTTTACCTAGCGAGCATCCTGGCCATAGCCCTGTTGACCAGAAGACTGTGCCGGGCGGTGGGCGTGGCACGCCGTGAATGGTCGGCAGCCGCCATTTCGCTGGCGCTGCCCACCCTTCTTCTCGATCCCTTTTCCAGCGCCTTCTTCCCCGCCGTTTTTCCGAACGTCACGCCCTCGGCGGCAGGATTGTTTGGCGGCTGGATGCTGTGCTGCTGCGCCGGCGCTCTGCTGGGCGGGACGCTGGGAACTCGTCATAGCGAGGCCACGGCGCGGTGACGCTGATACCGCCCAGGCCGCGGCTGCTCGATGGCGAAGCTCTGCCCGCCGCTCCGCGCCAGGAGCGAAGCCGGCAGAAGCGCACCCGGCTGCTCGCCGCCGGACTCGCCCTGTTTGGCGAGCGGGGCTACGAGGCCACAGCGATTGACGCCATCGCGCTCGGCGCCGAAGTGGCTATCGGCAGTTTTTATCAGCACTTTCGGACCAAACGGCAGCTTCTGCTGGTGCTGATGGATCAGTTGCTCGAGGCCTTGGAGCAACTGGACCTGCGGCCCAAGGCCGCGGCCAGCGTTCACTCAGGCCTGCGCGACCTGCTGCAGGCCGCGTTCTCCAGCGATTTGACCTACGCGGGTGCGTACCGGGCCTGGCGCGAGGCGATCCTGCTCGATCCCACGCTCGGGCCCAAAGAGGAGGAGATCGAACGCTGGACGCAAGCGCGCGTGGCGGGGGTTTTCGAACTCCTGCTTCAGTTGCCCGGCGCGCGGAGCGACGTGAACCTGCCGGTGCTGGCCCGCCTGATGGACCGCCTTTTCTGGGACCTGCTGGGTCAGGCGGCGCGTCTCCCGGCTGCGGAGCTCGCTGCGATCCTCGAATCCACGACTGACCTTGTGTATCACGCTCTCTTCTTCGACGCCCCGGACAATCGGGCGCAGCCATGAACGCGGCCGTTGCACCACAAACCCCGAGCTCCGTTGCCGCACCGGGGATTGTTCCTGCTCGCCACTTGCCACTCGCTACCAGCCACATTTCGTAGTGGGCCAGTTTGAGGTAGAGGCGGCTTCACGCCGCCACCGATGGCGGGGTAAACCCGCCGCTATAGCTCAAACTGGCTTATTACCCCCCATTGGCCGGCTTGGTTGCGGCCAGCCGGCGCTGTTATACTATCCGCCTGTGTCGCTCCCAAGGAACCTGTATGCCTGAAGCTGCCGCTCTGATGCCGGAACCTGCTCTCATGCCGGAAGCGCCTGCGCGCCTGATCGTCCGCGATGCCCGGGGAAGCGAGCGCGAAGTCGAAATCTCGCGCACGCCCTTCAACCTTGGGCGCCAGAGCGACAACGACCTCGTCCTGCTTGACAATCGCATCTCGCGCCGCCACGCGCGCATCGTGCAGGAGGCCGACGGCTATGCCATCGAGGACGTGGAGAGCCGCCACGGCACTTTTGTGAACGGCGAACGCGTGACTCACCAGCCGCTGAAGAACGGCGACCAGATCAACCTCGGCGTGTCCGACGCCTACCGCCTGACGTTTCTCATGGAGGGCGCTGTGCTGCCGGAGCTGCTGGAGCAGATCGGCAAAGCCACGGAAAGCCGCGCGCCTCAACTCCAGCATCTCGGGCTCTTGCTGCAAGTGGCCCAGGTACTGCACCGCGCTTCCGCGCTGGAGGAAGTCCTCACCAAGCTGCTCGACTCCGCCATCCAGTTGACGGAGGCCGATCGCGGGCTGCTGTTTCTGGCCACCGAGGAGGGCGAACTGCGGCTGCGCCTGGCACGGGGCGGCGGCGCGTTCCTGCCGCTCGATCAAGTGACGTATTCCACCGCCATTGTCGACCGCGTGGTGCGGGACCGCCGCGAAGAACTTGTGGTGGAGGACGAGCTGACCGGACGCACGGCCCAGGAGACCGGCGTGCTTCCGGCCAAGGCCCACGGAGTGGTGGCGGTGCCGCTGCAGAAGCTGCAAGTGACGGACTCGAGCGGCGAAACCATTCGCCAGACGCTGCCCCAGTTGCTGGGCGTTTTGTATCTCGAAGCGCGGCTGCAGCTCGCGTCGGTAACCGGCCTCGATCGCGAGGTTCTGCAGACGCTGGCCGTCGAAGGTGCCACGGTTATCGAGAACGCGCGCCTGCTGCGGCGCGCCCGCGAGCAGGAGCGCACCCAGCACGAGCTGACACTGGCCAGCAGCATTCAGCAAAGCCTGCTGCCCCAGACGCTGCCCCAGACGGACTACTTCGAGATCTCTGCGCTCACCCGCCCCTGCCGCACGGTGGGGGGCGATTACTATGACGTGGTCGCTTTGCCGGGCGGACGTTACGGCCTGACCGTGGCCGACGTTTCCGGCAAAGGCTGGCCCGCCGCCATGATGGCCGTGATGCTGCAGGGCTCCTTCGATGCGGTAGCGGCAGGCGATCCCGGCCTCGACACGCTGTTCCGCCGCGTCAACGGCCTGATGTGCGAGCGCACGCCGCCGCAGATGTACGCGACCCTTTTTTATGGCGTCATCGATCAGAACGGACGATTCGACTTCGTCAATGCCGCCCATCCGGCGCCCATGATCCTGCATCCGAATGGCGAATTCACGCTGCTCGGATCGTCGAACTTTCCTGTCGGCATGTTTCCCCAGGCCCAGTTCAACCGGCAGACGGCGCAGCTTACGCCGGGCGACGAACTGGTGATCTTCTCCGACGGCGTAACCGAGGCCCAGAACACCAATCGTGAGTTCTTCGGCGATGCCCGCCTGGAGGAAGCCCTGAAATGCACCATGGGACTGCCTCCGCAGGAGCGGTGCACGCGGCTGGTGGAAAGCGTGGAAAACTTCGCCGGACTGGCGCCGCAAGCCGACGACATCACCGTCGTCCTGGTACGATTCGCACCCAAAAAGTAACGGCGCCGGCCGGCAATCGCAGGGTCGAGGCGAACCTCGGCCGTACCTGCCATTACGGGAACAAATCTCCCAGCCTTTCCAGATTCAGCTCCTCAAAACTCCGGACCACAGCGTGCGCGCCCGTGCCGTTCCTTAGCTGCTCGATGGGAAAGGTCGACGCTATGGCGACGCATTTCATGCCCGCCCGCACCACGGCCTCGATCCCAATCGGCGAGTCCTCGAAAGCCACGATGCGTGAGGGCTGGGTACCCAGATGCGCCGCCGCGGCCAGGTAAATCTCCGGATCAGGCTTGGGGTGCGAGACTTCGTCCCCGCTGACCACGGTGCGGAAACAGGAACGCAGCCGGAGCGTTTCCACAACGAAATCCACGTTCTTTTTCATGGCGGAGGACGCCACTCCCATGGGAATGCCCTGCGCCTGGCATTCGCGGATCAGTTCCGAAACGCCAGGCAGCGGCCGCGCATGGGCCCGGAAAGCTTCCCGGAAGTTATGTTCCAGTTCCTCGCTCCACAGGACACTCTGCTCCCGGCTCAAATCCGCGCCGAAAAACATGCGCAGGGCCTTGTCGTCGCGCTGGCCGAAAATCTCCGCGCCCAGCGTCTCGGGGTTGAAGGGCACGTGGTGAGTGCGCAGAAACTCGCTCCAGATCTGCAGATGAAATGGATTGCTGTCAATCAGCACGCCATCCATGTCGAAGATGACGGCGTCGGGAGCAGCAGAATTGTTGGCAGGGCCTGCGGGAACGGTCAAGGTCTATTTACCTGGCAGCGGGCGCAGCGATTCGAGCAGCTTCGCCGGAGGATACGTATTGATCACGTCCTTCTTCTCCGTCCACCCGCGCCGCGCCGTGATCACGCCGTAGCGCATGAACATGAAATGCCTGGGCTGGTGGGCGTCGGTGGAGATCACGATCTTCATTCCCTGGTCGTGCGCCAGGCGCGCGTGGCGATCGCTCAGGTCCAGCCGCTCCGGGCTCGCGTTGACCTCCATTACGACGCCGTGCTTCTTCGCGGCCTGGAATACGGCCTCGACGTCGAAGTTCATGGGGTCGCGGCGCAGGATGTAACGGCCGGTGGGATGCCCGAGGATACGCACGTAAGGGTTCTCCAGGGCCCTGAGCAGCCGGCGCGTGATCTCGCCGGCGGGCTGCGTCATGCGCGAGTGGATGCTGGCCAGGACGATGTCGAACTCGGCCAGAAGGTCGTCGGGATAGTCGAGCGTCCCGTCGCCCATGATGTCCACTTCGGCGCCCGCCCAGATCTCGATCCCGCTCACCTTCTTACGCGCGGCGCGTATCTTTTTGATGTTCTCGCGGGCGCGCGTTTCGTCCAGGCCGTTGGCGATGGTGACGGCCTGGGAATGATCGGTGATGAGGATGTATCTGTAGCCCAGCTCCCTGGCCGCCGCGGCCATCTCCTCCACGCTCTTCTTGCCGTCCGAGGCGGTGGTGTGCATCTGCAGGTCGCCGCGGATGTCCTCGAGATCCACCAGGTGCGGCAGACGGCCTTCGGCGGCGGCCTCGATCTCGCCCATGTTCTCGCGCAGCTCCGGCGGAATCCAAGGCAGCCCCAGCGCCTGGTAGACTTCCTCCTCCGTACGCCCGGCGACAATCTCTTCACCACGAAACAGGCCGTACTCGCTGAGCTTCAGGCCCTGCCGCTGCGCCCGGGCGCGCAAGGCGACGTTGTGCTCCTTGGAGCCGGTGAAATACATCAGCGCCGCTCCGAACGATTCCGGAGGCAGCAGGCGCACGTCCACCTGCAGGTGGCTGGGCAATCTGAAGCTGACCTTGTCGTCGCCGCGCGCCAGGACCTCGGCCGGCAGCGCCCGTTTCAGGAGCTGATCGGCGGCCTTCTCCAGATCCTTCCCCGTCACCAGCAGGTCGAGATCCCCCACGGTGTCGCGGCCCCGGCGCAGCGACCCGGCGGCCGTGACCTTTTCCACGCCGCGAATTTCGAGCAGATACTGCGCGAGTTGCTCCGCAACCTCATCGGCCGTATCCAGCCGGAATCGCCCCGTGCCTTTCTTGAATCCTTCGATGGCGCGCAGGATGTTCTCTTCGGACTTGGTGCTCATGCCGGCGAGCTCGCGCAGGCGCTGGCCGCGGGCGGCGTCTTCCAGATCGTCGAGCGTCTTGATGCCGAGCTTCTCGTAAAACAGGCGGACCTTCTGCGGGCCCACGGTGGGAAGATAAAGCAGATCGAGCAGCGAGCGCGGAAGCTTCTCGAACTTCTCCTCCAGGGACTGCAGCTTGCCGGTCGAGAGGATCTCCCTGATCTTGGCCGCGAAATCGGTGCCGACACCCGGAATGTCGGTCAGCTTGCGCCTGGGATCGCGGGCGATGTCTTCCAGGCGTTCGGAATAGCTCTCAATCGAGCGCTTGGCGCGCTCGTAGGCGACGGCTTTGAATTGCCACTTGGGGTCATCCTGCAGAATGCGGATGACGTTGGCGACCTCCTCGAATACCGCGGCGATCTGGTGGTTTTCCATGCGTAGAATCCCGCTCACGCCAAAAGAAATTCTAAAGCACTTCGCGGTCGCCCGGTTGACTATTCTGGAATTCCCGGCCCCCGGGCATGCCGCGGCGCCCGCGTCGCTTTCCGCTCACCCGGATGTTAAAATTTAACCGGGATGTTCTTTAAGCGCTTCGGACTTCAGTCCAAGATCGTCATCATTCTGGCCGTGGCCGTGGTATCGGTGGTCGCGGTCTCCACCTACATCGCGATGCTGCTCACGCGGCAGCTCGTGGAAGAGGCGATGTATCGCAAGGTGCTTTCCCAGGCGCTGGCGACGGCCCACCAGCTTGTGAACGGGCACGAACTGGACACGCCGGAGAGTCTCCGGGCGCACTTCCGGCAGGTGCAGCGCGATTTCAAAGGCGTGGAGCAGCTCGACGTTTACCGGCACGATCCCGCCCACACCCTGGCCGCCACCACTGACGCCGCCGGGCAGCACCTGGAACTCGACGTCATATCGAATATCAGCACTTACAACGAATTCGAGCGCCCGGGCGAAGAGCAGATCACCATCGAGACGCCGGACGGCCGGGACTGGATCATGTCCACGCCCATCCGCGACGGCCAGCGCGTGATCGGCTGCCTCGATCTGAAAGTCTCAAAGCGCAGCTCCAACGCCATCATCAACGGCCTCGTCTGGCGCAACGTGGTGCTGATGCTGGCCAGTCTGCTGGCGGTGATCCTTGCCATTCACGTTTTCTTCTTTTACAACGTGCGGCGCCCGGTAAAGGAAATGGTGACGGTGATGGAGGCGGCCGAGGGCGGCGCTCTGGCGGTGCGCGCGCACTACTCGAGCACGGACGAGATCGGTGAGCTTGCCGGTCACTTGAACCAGATGCTCGGCCGCCTCGAGAACTTCAACACCGAACTCGGACGCAAGGTCAGCGAGGCCACCAACGAACTCGCCCGCCGCAACGAGGAGCTGACGCGCATCAACGAGGAGCTGTTCGAGACCCAGAAGACGCTGGCGCGCTCCGAGCGCCTGGCGGTGGCCGGGCAGCTCGCGGCCGGCCTGGCGCACGAGATCGGCACCCCGCTCAACTCGATCTCCGGCCACGTGCAGCTGATGGCGCGGCGCAAGACCGGCGACCCGGTCACCGACCGGCGCCTCCAGATCATCGAAAGCCAGATCGAGACCATTGTGCGCAGCGTGAAACAGCTGCTCTCCTGGACGCGCAAGTTCGAGCTGCATCTCGACAGGCTCGACCTGCGGCGGACGCTCGAAGAAGCCGTGATGCTGACCTCGCCGGCGCTCGAGAGCCGCAAGATCCGCGTCCATACCGAATTTCCGGCCACCGGACCCGAGATCCAGGGCGACGCCGGCTACCTGCAGCAGGTCTTCCTGAACCTGATCAACAACAGCATGGACGCCATGCCGCACGGCGGCCATCTGCACGTGCGCCTGAAGGGGCCGCAGCCGGTGAACGGCGAGCCGCCCTCCGTGCAGGTGGAGGTGGAGGATACCGGCGAAGGTATCCCGCCCGAAATGCTGGGCCACATCTTTGACCCCATGTTCACCACCAAGCGCATGGGAAGCGGAGCGGGCTTCGGTCTCGCCATCTGCAAACAGATCGTCCAGCAGCACGGGGGCGCCATCGCCGTCGCCAGCAAGCCCCACGAAGGCGCCTGTTTCACTATTACGCTGCCCGTCGACTGCCGCACACGGGCGGAATCACCGGCGCCCGCGCTCGTGCATTCGGCGTAGGCGCGCCCTTGTGGGCGGCCGATGGGTGTCGTCCGAGGCACGGGTACTGGATATTAAGATGAAACGAATAGATAGCGGCCCGTAGCGGCGAGTTTACCTCGCCACCCCAGAATCCACAGGGCGGCCCCGTAGCGGCGAGTTCACCTCGCCACCGTAAAACCGGATGGCGGCGTAAAGCCGCCGCTACGCCAGGGCGGGACATACGGATCGGGAGGGGCGACAGCCTTCTTCCAGTCAAACATCCAAGAACCAGAGTAGGGCCAATCGCGCGGGTCCTTCACGAAGCCTTTTCTGACAGGATTATTGAAGATATACCACGCGACCGCGTTGTGATTGTCCCCACTTCTCAAGATGTGGTCATAGAAGCCTTTCTCCCAAAGGCCTCGAACGCCCAGCGCGCGAGCCTTCGAGGTGGCAATCCCTTTGAAATTGTGGAGCAGCTTAATGGCGTCCGAACTGGCCGAGAGGCCGGCAAGCTCGACGTGGAGGTGGTCAGGCATGAAGCAGTACGCGTAGACGTCAAATATACAAACTGAGCATTGTGCTTGCAGAAGGTCCAAAATTGATCTCACGAGCACGCGGTTCGAGAAAGGCGATTGCCTCGCGCCGGCGCAGGCCGTAATAAAATACCATTGTTGACCGACGTAGCAGGAACGCGGCAGCCGGTTGCGCTTGCGCGTGAACTCGGGCGTTGCCATTGCCAAGATTGTAGCATCGTGGCGGCGTAAAGCCGCCGCTACGACCTCGGGATCATGTTCTGACAGCGGCGAGTTCACCTCGCCACCGTAAAACCGGATGGCGACCCCGTAGCGGCGAGTTCACCTCGCCAGCCGGAAAACCGAATGGCGGCCCCGTAGCGGCGAGTTCACCTCGCCACCGTAAAACCGGATGGCGACCCCGTAGCGGCGAGTTCACCTCGCCACCGTAAAACCGGATGGCGGCGTAAAGCCGCCCCTACGCCCTTTTCCTGGCATCAGATAATATGGAATCCTGACGAAGATATGAGCGCCACAACCCAGGCCAGCATCCTGGTGGTCGACGACGACGCCACCACGCGCGACCTGCTCAGCGAAGTCCTGAGCGCGGAAGGATACCGCGTAGTGACTTCGGCGAGCGGCGAGGAGGCTCTGGACCTCGGGCCGCAGGAGAGCTTCGAGGTCATCATCAGCGACATGCGCCTCGGACCGAACCTGAACGGCCTCGACGTGCTCCGCGCCTACAAGAACGTCCAGCCTGACTCCGAAGTGATTCTCATCACGGCTTTCGGCTCCATGGAGACCGCCATCGAAGCGGTCAAGGCCGGCGCCTTCGATTACCTCTCGAAGCCGTTCAAGCTCGAGGAGGTGCTGCTGGTGGTCGGACGCGCGCTCGAGAATCGCAGCCTGATTGCCGAGAACCGCAATCTGAAACGCCAGCTCGGGACCGAGGCGCAGATGCGCAGCCTCGTCGGCCGCAGCCCGGCCATGCTGGAGGTCTACAAGAAGATCGCCATGGTGGCGGACACGCGTTCCGTCGTGCTCGTCACCGGCGAAAGCGGGACCGGCAAGGAACTGGTGGCCCGCGCGATCCATCAAAACAGTGGCCGCGCCAAGGAACGGTTTATGGCGGTGAACTGCGGCGCGCTGGCGGAGTCGCTGCTCGAGACGGAACTTTTCGGGCACCTGCGCGGATCGTTCACCGGAGCTTACGAGAACAAGCGCGGCATCCTGGAGGAAGCGAGCGGCGGGACGGTCTTCCTGGACGAAGTTTCGGAAATGAGCCGTGCCTTGCAGGTGAAGCTGCTGCGCGCCATTGAAGAGCAGGAAGTGCGGCGGGTGGGCGGCGCCGAATCCCTGCGGATCGACGTGCGGTTCATCGCCGCCACCAACAAACCGCTGGACGAATTGGTGAAGCAGGGCAAGTTCCGCGAGGATCTTTACTACCGCCTGCGAGTGGTGGAGATCGATCTGCCCCCGCTGCGCGAGCGATCGGATGACATTCCGCTGCTGATCGAGCATTTCCTGAAGCGGCATGGGCAGGAACGCGGGCTCAGCTACTCGGTTTCGGCGGACGCGCTGGCGGCGCTGGTCGGCCACGACTGGCCGGGCAACGTGCGCGAGCTTGAGAACGCCCTGGAATCGGCCGTGGCGCTCAACCGGTCCGGGACGATCACGCCGGACGATCTGCCGCCCAAGCTGCGGCTGGCGCCGCGGAACGGGGAAGTGCCCGACGACCTTTACGCCGATCTGCCCTCGCTCGACGAGTTGAAGAAGCGCTATCTCACGTTTGTACTGCGACTTAGCTCCACCAACAAGGCCAAGGCGGCGGCGATCTTGGGAATCTCGCGCAAAACGCTCTATAATTTCTTGGAGAGATATAAGCTGGGGCATTAGAGAGGATTACAAAATGGAGTGACAGTGGCCCTGTAGCGCGCCTGTCTCAGGCGCGAAAATCGCGGGCGGGACGCCCGCGCTACAGCACGATCTGTCACCCTGATTTGTAATCGTCATTAAGCAGTCGAGAGTTGAGAGTCAAGAGTTCCGCCGTATTGCTGGGTTGATTCTCAACTCTAAGAGCTGTTGACTCTCGACTCTTAACTCTCGACTGTTAACTCTCAACTCTCGACTGTGAACTGAATGAAATACTCCTACATCGTCAAAGCCGCGCTCCAACAGATCGTCTCGGGCTTCAGCATCCCCTATATGGTGATGTTTGAGACCACGCTGATGTGCAACATGTTCTGCGAATACTGCATGTTCGGCGTGGAGGGCAAATTCAACGATCTGACCACGCGGGCGCAGCGCGAGCGGATCTTCAAGCGCATGGACGAGTTCGCGGACCTGGGCCTGTTTGCCTTCAGCTTCTCCGGGGGCGAGCCGCTGCTGAACCCCAACACGTCCGATTACATCGCTTACGCCAAAGAAAAGGGCTTCTGGGTATCGATGCCCACCAACGGCCTGCTGATCCGCAAATACGCCGAGGGCGTGGCCAAGCTCGACATGCTGGAAGTCTCCATCGATTGCCTGGATGAGAAGCGATTTGCCAAGCGGCGTGGCATCGACGGCTTGCCGGTGATCATCAAGAACCTGGAGTACGTGCTGACGAAGCGCAAGCCCTTCACTACCCAGATCAACGCCGCCGTCAACCTGGAAAATCTGAACGACCTGCCCGGCCTGGCCGAGTTCTGCAAAGAGCGCAACCTGGTGCTGCATCCGGAAGCCGTCCATAACGTGATGCGCGGCGGCGAGCTGCTGCCGGATTCCGAGCTGCACGGCGAGCAGATCGACATCGTCGAAAAGGCGCTGCGCGACCTGCGGGCGAGATACCCCAAGAACGTCCGCTTTTACAGCCACTATTACGATTTCTACCGCAAGGGCGGCTTCGGGCCGCAGTTCCCCTGCCGGCACCCGTCGAAGCTGATCTCGATGAAGCCCGACGGGTCCATTCATCTGCCCTGCGCCTTCAAGACATTGTTCCAGTCGCAGGCGCCGGTGCGGGAGATCTTCGCCCATCCCGAGGTGAAGAAGATCATCGCGCAGGAAGCCACGCTCTGGGACTTCTGCAAAGGCTGCAAGATCGGGTGTCCGTACGAGGTAAGCGCCTTCCGGAACAGCCCCAGGCTGGCGGTGGAGTCGGCGCTGAACTTCCTGCGGATGTAGTAAAATCACTGAGGAATCGGGCCTGTAGCTCAGCTGGGAGAGCACATGGTTTGCAACCATGGGGTCGGGAGTTCGAACCTCCCCAGGTCCACCAATCCCCTCAAGCAGCTGAACAGACTCGCCGGCTTTCTTCCTCTTCGCGAGCTTCAAGGTACCCGATAGATCGCGCTGCCCTCGGCTTTCGAGTGTGCTGTCCAGTATCTGGGTGGAGTAGCGGCGACGTTACGTCGCCATAACTTCAGCATTCTCGATTCACGGTGGCGGCATAAAGCCGCCGCTACGAGTGCGCCAGTTGTCCATCTATTTAACGGACAGTACCTGGGTTCGGCGGCATCAGAAGGCGTATTGTGCGAGCCCTCATCGCGATTAAGGTCACATATAATCCTCAGGGTGGCTATACTCACTGAGGCGGCCAGCCAGGCTTGCCGCAGCGGGGGCAAGCTCGGTGGCGACGATATGAACCGTGAGGGCGTGATTGGTTGCCGACCCGCTGTTGGCGGCCCTGCCGTCCGGGGCCGCATCCAGAGAACTCGTGGGAAATGCTCTAGCCATTTGAGTGCCCGGTGCTTTCGCTCTGGACACCCGGACCGATTCAATCGAAATGAAGGACGCGCACCTGGTGGCCCCATTCGTTTACGGATCACGCGTTAGGTGTAGGAGGATTGCCTGCAGCAGCTTTGAAGATCGAAGTAAGAAAAACGATCCAGGGGGGTTCTATGCTGAACGATCGCTGTCAGCAGATTAAGGCCTGCGTGAGGCTGGCCGGGCTTATGGAGTTCATTCTGATTGTGGGGACCGCGCTGGCACTCATCCCTGCTCCGGGTTTCGCCGCACCAAAAACGTGCCTGGTAACCGTTTCCGTGGACCCGACCCAGGCCGACCCGGCAGTTCCAGGCAAGGGGATCAGCTATAACATCACCAACGTCACCGGGAACTCCTGCCAGAAAACCGACGGGCACAAGCTGTTCTTGAATCAGAACGATTACGTGCAGTGGGCCGTGACGGAAACTGGTGCTCCGCCGGCGCGTGTCCAGCTCACGGTTACTTTCAAGGGCTCGGCTCCTGACACCACCCACCAGGCTTACAGCGGCCCGGGCGGGGCGTCGTTCCCGGCCTCGGCGGTGCCGTTGCCGATCGACAAAGTGACCTACCAATATGACATCGCTGTCTTCGATGGTAAGAACACCTATACCGACGATCCCAAGATTGTTGTCGGAACCGGCATGAATCTCCTTTGGGATGCCTGGATGGACGAGTGGAAGGCCCTACAGGGGCTCAGGGAGGCCTCAGACGACTTTAGGGAGGCGGCCGCGCGAAATCCGCAATCGCGTCAGAGGCTTCAGGAGGAACTGAAGACACTGGGGCGGATAGAAGGCGAACTCCAGAAATTGCTCTCCAAAAGCCAGAAGTAAGCAACTCACACGCGGGGAGATTTACGGCATGGCAAAACTTGTCTACGGATTGAACCAGTCCCTCGATGGCTATGTCGACCACACGAAAATGGGGCCGCCTGCACCCGAGGCTTTCCGTCACTTCATCGGGCTGGTGCGCGGCGCCACGGGTTTCATTTACGGCCGCCGCATGTACGAGATCATGCGTTATTGGGACGAGGATCTTCCGGATTGGGACGCGGAGGATCGCGAGTTCGCCCTGGCGTGGCGAAGCAAGCCGAAGTGGGTTGTCTCGCGTTCGCTCAAGTCAGTTGGCCCCGACGCCACGCTGGTCGCGGATGACTTCGAAAAGGTGGTGCGCAGCCTGAAGGCCGAGCTGGCTGGCGAGATTCATGTTGCCGGACCCGTCCTGGCGCAGAGCCTGACCGAGGCCGGTCTTATCGACGAGTATCGCCTCTACCTCCGTCCCGTCGTGCTGGGTGGTGGCCACCCATTCTTCGCCGGCCCCCGGCCGCCGCTCCACCTGGTGGCCAGCGACTTAATCGCCGCTGACCTGATTCGGTTGACCTACGTTCCTGCTTGATCGCTCGACTCGCCGGCTTTGACCGGCTCCCGTAGGGCCGGCCTTTAGGCCGGCATGCTCGCGCTAAGGCTTTGGTCGGAATGTCCGGGCTGAAGCCCGGCGCTACGCCCTCGTTAGACAGACTTAATGAAGATCCCGGATCATTGAGGTTCGCGGATTATTGGACAGGGTTTTGCTGTAGCGCGGGCGTCCCGCCCGCGAGTGGCGCGCCTGGGACAGGCGCGCGATGCCCTTGTTCAATAACCTGCGAACCTCAATAAGAGCGCCGAAGACATACGGCGGTCGCCGACCGCCGCTACAGCCGCTCTGTGCTCCATATTCCGGGAATCTCAATAACCCGTGCCCGCTAATATGCCCGCGCTTGCCTCACGAGACCGGCAAACTCCGGAACAGATCGGAGGCTCGCCCATTGGGGATCTGCGGTCAGCATGGCCCGGGCGTAACCTGCCTTCACGGCCTCCTGCAGCATCCTCAATGCCTGCGGCCTTTCACCGAGTTCGAGGTAGTCGAGCGCCAGGACGCTCAAGGTATCGGCGTCCGCCGGCTTCAGGGCAAGAGCTGCCTCGAGCGTGGTGCCAGCCGGTCGAACTTCTCCGGTCCGGACGTAGTAGTGGGCCAGGTACGCCAGGGTGTTCGAGTCGTTCGGGTTCACTCCCAGGTCGCGGCGCGCGCGGCTAATCGCTTCGCGATAAGCTTTTGCGGCATCCGCCTCATCTCCGGCGACCATATGATAGGCGTCGCCCAGGTTGCCCCAATAGGCGTACGCATTGGGCACCCGGGAGACCGCCTTCCTGCAGAACTGCACGTCTTCCTGGTAATGCCCCAGCAGGTAGGCCGCGGTCCCCGCATTGGTGTTCAGCTCCGCATCGTCGGGAGCCAGCTTGAGCCCTCGCGCAAAATAGTCGGCGGCGCTGCGGAAGTTCCCGGTGGTAAGGAAGCTGATGCCCACGTTGTTGTAGCCCCACGGGTTATCCGGGGCCAGGTCAATAATTCTCTGCCACGCCTGGGACGCCTCCGGGAAGCGCCCGTGCGCTTCGAGGAATTCTCCCAGGGAGTTGTAGCACTCCCAACAGGACGGCCTTAGCCGCGTAGCCTCGCGGAAGGCACGCTCGGCGTCGTCCGTACGGCCCAGCTCATTGTAGGCATTTCCCAGTCGCTGATAAGCGTCGACGTTGTTGGGATCAATGCTCAACGCCTGCTGCAGGTCAGTCACCGCGCCGGCGTAGTCTCCCGTGTGCCGTTTCAGGTCTCCGATGGCAATGAGCACCTCCGGCAGGCCCCGGCCCAGGCGCGCGGCGGACTGCGCGGCAGCCTTGGCCCGGTCGGCCCAGGCCGGATCACGCGTTATGGTGTAGCGGTACCACTCCGCCTGGGCCAGCGCCGCGTAAGCCTGGGCGTAGCCCGGGTCGTCATCGACCGCATGCTGAAAGAGGGTTATCGCCGATTCCAGGCTCTGAGGCTTTTCGTACTGCTGCAAGTACCCGATCCCCTGAATGTAATAGTCCGAAGCCGAAGCCACCCGGGTGCCGTGCGCCGCCAGGTCCTGTTCGCTTTTGGGCGAAGGCTCGAGGTGCAGCATCTGCACGGACGCCTGCACAACCAGGTCCTGCAGCTCGTAACCGCTGTCGGCGATCGCGGTGATCGTCTGGGAACGCAAATCCTTCTCCTGCCCGCGATCCACCTCGATCAGAACCAGGTTGATGCGCGCTGATGCTCCCGGCCGCTGCTGCCAGCTCGCATCGAGCACCAGATTGGCGCCGAACTCCCGTCGGGCCTTTTCGCTGCTGTCGATATGACGCCGGCGCACCAGTTCGGCGGGCGCAACTTCGATGTCCGGAAGCTCGGAAAGCTTCGCGGTTACCGTCTCCGTAAAACCGTCGCAGCGCGCGTGCTCCTCCGCACTGCCGTCCAGGGCTCTGAAGGGAAGCACCACCAGGCTCTTGCGCGCCGGAATCGGGAACAACCAGTCCACAATTCCCCGGCGTACCTGCGGGCTGAAGACAATCAATGCCGCGAGGACGGCGCCCAGCGCGACGGCCGCCCTCAGCGCATACGCGGAGCGCCTTTGCCTCCCCCCGGAGAGCTCGCCGAGCACTTCGCCGGCGTCCGCATAGCGGAGGCCCGGTTGCCGCTCCAGGCATTTCAAAATGACCTGCTGCCAGCGGGGATCGAGGCCGGGACAGTCAACTCCCGGTGACGGAACCCGGTCTCGAAGCCGCCGGTACGGATCGCCCGGGAGGGGTTGCCGGCCCGCGGCCATCTCGTACATCACCAGCCCTAGCGCGTAAACGTCGGTGGCCGATGTCGCCTGGCGATGCTCCAATTGCTCCGGAGCCATGTAGGCCGGAGTTCCGATCAGATGCGGCGCGTCGCTCAACGAACGGGCGTCCTCGTGAACGGTCGTGGCTGCTTCCGAAGCTTTGGCCAGGCCAAAATCGGTGATGACGGCTCGAGTTGGGCACGGCGCGCCGGGCTCGCGGGCCGGGGGGACCGCTTCCGCAGATACGGTTGTCTGGTGCGATAGAACTCTCTCACCCGTGCCGGGCCTCTCCGGCACCAACATCACATTGCCGGGCTTGAAATCCCGGTGAATGATCCCGGCGCGGTGAGCGGCCGCCAATCCTTCGGCCATCTGTCTGGCCAGGGGTACGGCCTCCTCGATCCCCATCCGTCCGCCCCGCTTGAGCCGCTCCGCCAGAGTTTCGCCTTCCAGAAGCTCCATGGTGAGAAAAGAAACCGGCCCCCCGGCGCCTCCCGTCGAAAGCTGGCACTGCTCGAGATCGTAGATCCGGCAGACGTTGGGATGGGTGACGCGGCGGGCGATTCGAATCTCTTCGTTGAAGCGGGCCAGGGCCTTCGGGTCGGAGGCGATTTCGGGGCGCACGGTCTTGAGAGCTACGCGCTCGCGAAGGTGCAGGTCCCGGGCCTCATAGACTTCGCCCATGCCGCCGCGGCCGAGGAACCGTACCACTTGGAATCGCCCGCAAATCACCTGGTCAGGAGAGAACGTGGGGGGGTGGACGGAGCCGGGGCGGGCAGAGGTGGCTGGGACGGCATGGTTCAGGACTGCCACTGCCTGCCGCCGCCCTTCCTCGGTTTGCATAAACCCGCCGGCGGCATGATCGGCTCCGAGCAGCGATTCGACGTCGCGGCGAAGCTCCTCGTCATTCTCACAGGCCTTAGCGATATACGAAGGGCGCTCCGCCTCGGGGCGCTCCAGCGCCGCACCAACGATCTGCTTCACGCGTTCCCAGCGCGCCGAGGTCATGAAAACCTCAAACAAAGAGCGGATTAGACGGGCAAACTGCTAAAAAAGCCTGCGATTTGCATCATTCTGAGCGAAGAATCTCGCTCTAAAAGGCTCCCCCCAGGCAAGCTTTCCGACGTTTTCACCCCTTTTTTGACGGTTATTACTTGGCGGCTATTCTACATCAGCCCGGAGTGAGATTAAGGGAAAAAAATTGATAAGGAAGGACATGCCCGTTCGTATCCGGACCAATCGCCCTCGACGGATGACGGGGTGCAAATCCGCTCGCGCCCGTTTTCAACCATGCATCCAATACCCAGGCAGTTAAAGATCGAGGCGCTTTTGCCAGAACCTCTGAAATGTTCGACATTCTCGGTGACCGTGATCACAGCGTCGCGCCCAGATTATTGCTATTCAATGACTTACACCTGAAACGGCGCCCCCTGGCATCCAGGCTGGCTCCGCTGGACCGATTCGATTATCATTGTGAGGATACCTTATGGACTCCCTATCCGTTTACGTTGTAGGCGCGGGCCCGGCAGGGCTGTTCGCAGCTCGGAAGATCGCGACCGCCGGCCACCAGGTCACGATCTTCAACCGCGATGTCCGGCCCGGCGGCCTCGCCGAGTATGGCATCTACCCGATGAAGCATCACATGAAGGCGGGCCTGCGCAAGCAGTTCGCCAAGATCCTCGCCATGCCCAACGTCGAGTACTTCGGAAACGTGCCGCTGCGGTGCGGCGGACCTCTCACCTGCGACGCTCTTCGCGCCTGGAACCCCGCGGCGATCGTCTACGCCGTCGGGGCACAAG
Source organism: Terriglobia bacterium (assembly GCA_035946575.1). Classification (GTDB taxonomy): domain Bacteria; phylum Acidobacteriota; class Terriglobia; order UBA7540; family UBA7540; genus Gp13-AA77. The sequence goes on from DASYZG010000024.1 coordinate 116,521, forward strand.
GCACCAAGAAACTGGGCATGCCGGGCGAGAACGCGAGCGGCGTCTACTCGGCCAAGGACTTCGTCTATCACTACAACGGTTTACCCCCGTTTTCCTCCCAGGACTTCTCGACCGGCCGGCGCGTCGCGATCGTGGGCATGGGCAACGTGATGGTCGACATCGCCCGGTGGCTGCTGATCGATCAGCCAGGCGCGAAGCCCGAGGAAGTCACCGTAATCGCGCGCCGGGGTCCATTCGAGGTCAAGTTTGACGAGAAGGAATTCGACTACGTCGAGCGGTTCCTAAACCGCGGTATGTTTCGTGATGAGTTGGCGCGGGTTGCCGACGTTGTTGCAGCGGCGGGACAGGACGTGGGTACCGTGGCCGATTCGGTTTTCCCCTGGCTCAAGACCGAGCCTGCTACGGCGGCCGAGTCCCGCTTGACCTTCCGCTTCCTGACCTCGCCAATCGCCATCGAGCCTGGCCCCAGCGGGCGCATCGAGCGCCTGCGTGTAGTCGCAAATCTGCTGGTCCGTCAGGGAGAGGACACGAAGGCGCGCGCGACTGACAAAGAATCAGTGTTGCCGTTTGATACCCTGATCTTCGCGATCGGTGACGTGGCCGACCCGACGGTTGGACTGCCGTATGGCAAGAACGAGTACGTCACCAACACCGACGCGGCCGATCCCGATCGCGCCAGTTACGAAGTCTTCGATCCAGCGTTGGGTAAGCCGCTCGATGGTAGCTTCGTCGTCGGATGGGCCCGCAAGGCGAGCGAGGGGTTGGTCGGCAAGGCCCGCTTCGACGCCGAGCGCGGGTGCGACTACGTTCTCAAATACCTGGCTGATACCACAGCGGGAGTCACTCCGGCGGGCGCAGAGATCCTCGACGAGTTGCAGTCAACGAACGATGCCGTAGTAACCAAGCAGGGTGTGGAGCGGCTGCTCCAGGCGGAGACTCGCCAGGCTCAGGGACTGGGCCTGCCTGAATTCAAGTATCCGACGAATCAGGAAATGCTCGCCGCGATTCTCGAATCGAAAGAAGCGCACTGCGCTGCCTGATTTCCATGGATCACCTTGACAGGTTAACCAACAAAGGTCCCTCTTGCACCGGCCCATCTTCACGCGCTAGTCTAACCTCGGTTGCTCTCGGTACTCCTTAACTCCGAGAATCAAAGGGCAAAACACCGGCATGATCCGCATCCTCGTTTGCCCGGCCGCGGAGGACCGCCTGGCGGCGGCGGCCGATTTTCTGAACCGGTCCTCATCATCGACGGAACGTCTGCTCATCGGCGCTTCACGCGAGGCCGTGGACCGCTTCGCGCATGGCCTGGCAGTCCAGCGAAAAGCAACCTTCGGATTACATCGCTTTACCCTGACCCAGCTTGCGGCGCATCTCGCCACGCCGGATTTCGCACGGCGCGGTGTCGCGCACAGCACGCCTCTGGCATCGGAAGCGGTGGCCGCGCGCTCTGTCTTTGAAGCACTCGGAGAGGGTGGGCTCGATTACTTCAAGCCCGTAACGCGTATGCCCGGATTTGCGCGGGCGCTCGGTTCGACTCTGAACGAGCTGAGGCTGGCCGGGATCAGGCCCGCGGAGATCCACGCTCTGGCGGCTGATGATGGTTCCACCGGCGCTCACGATCTCGCGCGGCTTCTGCAGATTTATGCAGCCCAAGCCGATCAGGCTTCGGTAGCCGATCGCGCGGCCCTTTTCCTTGCTGCAACACGCGCGCTCCGCGACGAAGCGAAATCGCGGTTTGAGCACTGGCCAATGCTCTTTCTCGATGTCGCGCTCGCCTCGGCAGCGGAGCAGGAATTTCTCCATACCTTGGTGGGCACCGCCAACGACGTCCTGATCACGGTACCGGCTGGTGATGAACGCACGCAAGCGGCATTGCACTCGCTTCCAGGCTCCGAAAGCGCGCCTGCGCCTGACGGAGGACATGACTCGGGCCTGCAACGCCTGCGCTCCTACCTGTTCTCGCCGGAAGGACCCGACCCGAGCGATGCCGACGGCGAGGTCTGCTTCTTCTCAGCTCCAGGCGAGGGACGCGAGTGCCTTGAGATCGCGCGGCGTATTCTCGGAGAGTCGCGGCAGGGTGTCGCCTTCGATCAGACGGCCGTTCTGCTTCGCGCCGCGTCGAAATACGCCGCTCTCCTCGAGACTGCCCTCGCCCGCGCCGGCATTCCCGCCTATTTCACGCGCGGCAGCCAGCGTCCCGATCCCTCCGGGCGGGCCTTCCTTGCCGTGCTCGCTTGTGCCGCCGAAAATCTTTCCGCCGCTCGCTTTGCCGAGTATCTCTCTCTCGGGCAGGTCCCGCCCCTCGACGAGAATGGCGCTCCTGTGCCCGCCAACGTGCCCTGGGCCCGCCCCGGCGATGAGGGGCTTGGACCGGCCGCGGTATTACTGGAAAACGAAGTCGAAGACGGGGCCGGCAACGCCGCTTCCGAGAACACGGACATCGGTGAAGACGCGCCCGCTCTCCAAGGCACGCTACGCGCGCCCTGGAAATGGGAGCGGCTGCTGGTTGAAGCCGCTGTCATCGGCGGGAAGGATCGATGGGCCCGGCGAATCGACGGACTCGAAAGCGAGTGGAAGCTGAAGCTCGCCAGCCTCGGTCAGGAGGAGCCTGACTCCGCGCGGGCGCGAGGCGTGAAGCGTGACCTCAACCAACTCGCCCATCTGCGCGCTTTCGCGATGCCGATTATCGAGAGGCTTGCGGGACTGCCCCCGCAGGCTGCCTGGGGCGAGTGGCTTGAACATCTCAAGCACCTCGCTCCTGTCGTTCTCAGGCGGCCGGAGCGCGTCCTGGGCCTGCTGGCCGAACTCGAGCCCATGGATCGCGTGGGCCCCGTGATGCTCGCCGAAGTTTGGAGTGTTCTCGAGGACCGCCTGGCCACGCTCGATCCCGAGCGGCCGCGGCGCGACTACGGATGCGTGTTCGTCGGAACGCCGGACCAGGCGCGCGGGCGGAGCTTTGAGGTTGTATTCGTACCTGGACTCGCGGAGCGCATTTTCCCCCAGCGCGTCAGCGAAGATCCCATTCTGCTGGACGAGTTGAGGCAGCAACTAGGCCACGGGCTCCGCCTGCAGGATGACCGCGTCGAGAGCGAGCGTTTGCAGCTCAAGCTGGCCGCCGGAGCGGCCCGCAAACGAATCTACATTTCGTATCCAAGGCTCGAAGTCGCGAAATCGCGGCAGCGGGTGCCGTCGTTCTACGCTCTCGATGTACGCCGCGCGACCCGCGGAAAGATCCCGCGCTTCGAGGACCTGGAAAGTGAAGCGCGCCGCGAGGCTGCCGCAGCGCTGGATTGGCCGGCACCGGACGACCCGGCGTGCGCTATCGACGATGTGGAGCACGACCTGGCCGTGCTCGGTCCCATGCTGCGGCATCCCTCCGACGATTCGCTCAAGGGACGGGCCCGATATCTGCTGGAGCTCAATGATCACCTGGCGCGATCCTTGCGAGCGCGTTGGCACCGCTGGGCAAGGAAATGGTCCGAGTCCGATGGCCTCTGCGAGCCCGGCACGGCCGTCGTAGAGGCACTGGCCAGGGATCGACTCACGGCTCGCCCGTATTCCGCCTCGGCGCTCCAGAGATACGCGCAGTGCCCGTACCAGTTCCTGCTCTCGGCAATTCATAAGCTCGAGCCGCGCGAGGAATCTGTCCCACTGGTGCAGATGGACCCGCTGACCCGGGGCAGCATCTTTCACCGCGTGCAGGCTGATTTCATGCGGAGGCTGCAACAATCCGGTGGGCTGCCGGTCACGCTCGACAACCTGGGCCAGGCGCAGCTAGTCCTCGACGAAACCCTGGCGACCGTTGCCGAGGAGCAACGCGATAAACTGGCGCCCGCCATTCTGCAGGTCTGGCGCGACGGTATCGACGGCATCCGCACTGACCTGCGGGGCTGGCTGCAGCGCATGGCCGAGACGCCGGCCGAGTGGCTGCCCGTCCATTTCGAGTTCGGAATTGGGTTTGCTCCTGAAGAGGGACGCGATCCTGCCAGCTTGAAAGACCCGGTGATATTGGCCGGCGGATACCAATTCCACGGCTATGTGGATCTGATCGAGCGGAGGGCGAACGGGCGCGAATTGCGCGTCACCGATTACAAGACCGGACAGAATCGGACCCAGGATGGCATGGTGATTGGCGGCGGCGAGGTCCTCCAGCCCGTTCTATATGGGCTCGCCGTCGAAACCGCGCTTCACGAAAACGTCAGCGAGGGGCGCCTGTACTTTTGCACTTCGGTTGGTGGCTTTCGCGACCGGCCCGTAACGCTGCACGACGTCGCGCGGCTGCGGGGCCTGCAAGTGCTCCAAACCGTGGACCGCGCGCTGGAAAGACCGTTTCTTGCTCCGGCGCCGAAGCAGGGCGCGTGCAGTCGCTGTGACTTCCTGCTGGTGTGTGGACCTATGGAGGAACGACGGCTGGCCGAGAAGGATCCCGACGCTCTCGACGACCTGAATACGTTGCGGGGTCTGCCATGAGGCTAAGCGATTCAATCCATTGCGAAAATAAATCTTCTCAAATTTCTCAGTTTTCTCAATTTTCTCCATCGTCCCATTTTAGGGTGGTACGCTCGAAGCATGCTGCCACAAGCCCTGGAATCGCAGGCGGCGCAGATGAGATCGGGCGGGACAGCTCAGGCAGGGGCGCCGCTGCCGGCATTTCGGCCTTGATCCGACCAGGAAGGCACGCAAAAAACATCCACGCTCCGAAAGCCGGAATGTCTCATCTGATCAACAACATAGGCCAAAAACGGGGGCTAGACCGAAAGCCGGAATGTCCTTTAAAATCAGTAAAAGCGGGGCTACATGGACTGTGCGAAAGAGGTCGCTTCGGTGCGGAAAGATGCGCAGAATCGATATCCTACAGAAACCGCATAACGGAGCCCTGGCCGTCCCCGGAGACGAAAAAGCGCGCGAGCATCGCCGCCGTCAACAAGACGGCACGAAAACAGCCACGACGGACTCAATCGGATCAATTCACAGGCAACCGCGCCACGGCCTGCATTTCGGCGTTGATCCTACCAGGAGGGCACGCAAAAAACATCCACGCTCTGAAAGCCGAAATGTCTCATCTGTTCAACAACATAAGCCAAAAACGGGGGCTAGACCGAAAGCCGGAATGTCCTTTGAAATCAGTAAAAATGGGGCTACATGGATTGTGCGAAAGAGGTCGCTTCGGCGCGGCAAGATGCGCGAGAAACCTGGTTCCTCAACCTGCCAGAACGGAGAGGAGTGAAAGTCGCAGCCCCGTGACAAGTTATTGAAAAATAATCGAAAATGCTCAAAAACGAATCTGGAACGAACCTAAACGAACCCGGGACGAGCATATGAAGCAGCTTGCTGACCAGAGGGCGCGCGATGCCATCAAAGGGCTGCTCGATCGCAGCATGGTGGTGGAAGCGGCGGCCGGAACCGGCAAGACCACTGAACTGGTAAACCGGATCGTCAACGTCATCGCGCAGGGGCGCGCCAGGATCGACCAAATCGTGGCCGTCACCTTTACAGAAAAGGCGGCCGGCGAGCTGAAACTGCGGCTGCGCTCGCGCCTGGAGGAGGAGCAGCAGGCCGCAACGAGCAAGGAAACACAACTGCGCCTTCGGGGCGCTACTGCGGGGCTCGAAGAAGCTCACATCAGCACGATTCACGGATTCTGCGCCGACCTGCTGCGCGAGCGCCCGGTCGAGGCCGGCGTCGATCCACAGTTCGAAGCGCTGGACGAGGGGGTGTCGCAGCGGCTCTACGACGAGGCTTTCGGGAGGTGGCTCGAAACCCAGCTCGAGAATCCGCCGGAAGGCATCCGCCGCGCTCTGCGCCGGCCCGCCAGGGAAGATCCCACGGAACGCCTGCGCAGCGCCGGATGGGAGCTTGTGCAGTGGCAGGATTACCCCGCTCCGTGGCGCCGGGAGCCGTTTGCGCGCGAGACGGAGATCGACGCCCTGATCGAGAAGCTCCACGCCTTCGCTGATCTGACTGCGAATCCCACCAAGCCCAACGACCCCTTTTATGAGGACAGCCGCCGGGCGCGTCGCCTCGCCGCAGACATTGACCTTGCGGAGAGAATCCGGCCGCCGGGTGAGAGGCGCGACTATGACGGCCTGGAGGGTGATTTCACGACCCTGGCCACGGGCTGGACCGAAGAGGTTAAGAAGTTCCGGAAGCCGCGCTCCGGATATGGAGTGAACTACAAGAACGGCCTCCGCAGGACCGAGGTTCAGGCCGCGCACGCTGAACTCCTGGGAGCGATCGGGCTGTTCGCCAAACGAGCGGATGCGGATCTGGCGGCACTGCTGCACGAGGAACTGCGCGGGTCGATTGAGCGCTATCACGAGCTGAAGGTGCAGGCCGGGAGGCTCGATTTTCTCGACCTGCTCGTGCGGGCGCGCGATCTGATCCGCGATTGCGCTCGCGTCCGCGCGGAATTCCAGCAGCGGCTGAAATGCATCTTCATCGACGAATTCCAGGACACCGATCCGCTGCAGGTTGAGATTCTGATGCTGCTGGCGTCAGACAACGCTGGAATCGCGAACTGGCGCGAAGTGACACCGGCACCGGGCAAGCTCTTCATTGTCGGAGACCCCAAGCAGGCCATCTATCGCTTCCGTCGCGCCGATCTCGGAATCTACCAAAGGGTGAAAGACCAGCTCTCCGGACGCGGCGGCGCGCACTGTCTCGAACTCACCACGAGCTTTAGGGCGGTGCCCTCGATCCAGCGGGCCGTGAACAAGGCCTTCGAACCGTTGATGAACGGCGACCGCGACATTCTGCAGGCAGCCTACGTGCCGCTTTTGCCCTACCGCCAGGATCGCTCTGATCAGCCCGCGCTCGTCGCGCTGCCGGTGCCGGCCCCATACGGTTATGGAGCCACGGTCCGGGCAAACAAAATAGAGGCATCGCTCCCGGACGCCATCGCAGCTTTCGTCTACTGGCTGATCCAGGAGAGCGGCTGGAAAGTAACGGAGTCGCAGCGCCCCGGCGAATTCGTGCCCGTGGCGGCGCGCCATGTCTGCCTGCTCTTCCGTCGCCTGGAGAGTTGGGGCCAGGATGTGGCCCGCGATTATGTGGCCGCCTTCGAAGCGCGCGACGTCCCTCACCTGCTGGTGGGGGGCAAATCGTTCCACGAACGCGAGGAAGTGCAGACGATGCGAGCGGCGCTCGCGGCCATCGAATGGCCTGACGACGAACTTTCGGTTTTCGCCACGCTTAAAGGTTCGCTCTTCGCCGTGGGCGACGAGGCTTTGCTCGAGTATCGCCACGCCTATCGTCACTTGCATCCCTTCCGCACCCCCAAGAATGGCGTGCGCGAGAGTCTTGCGCCGGTCGTCCAGGCACTCGAGATCCTCCAGGAGTTGCACCGCAATCGCAATTACCGGCCCGTGGCGGAAACCATCGCTCGGCTCCTTCACTCGACGCGCGCCCATGCCGGCTTCGTGCTGCGCCCGTCGGGTGGGCAGGCGCTGGCTAACGTCCTGCATATCTCCGAATTGGCGCGGACTTACGAGGAAGGCGGGGGCATCTCGTTTCGCGGGTTTGTGGAGCAGCTCGGCCAGGAGGCGAAAGAGGGTCAGGCTCCCGAGGCGCCGATCCTGGAGGAAGGCAGCGACGGGGTCCGCATCATGACCGTGCACAAGGCCAAAGGCCTCGAGTTTCCGGTCGTGATTCTCGCCGATGTTACGGCCAAACTGGCGCGTCCGACGGCCTCGCGGCATCTCGATTCCGAACGTGGCCTGAGCGCAGTGAAGATCGGCGGTTGGATGCCGGTGGAACTCACCGAGCATGATGCTGAGGAGGCTGCACGCGATCGCGCGGAGGGTGTGAGGGTAGCCTACGTTGCCGCCACCCGGGCGCGCGACCTGCTGGTGGTGCCGGCGATTGGTGACGATCCGAAAGAACATCCTCCTTGGGAAGCGATGCTGAGCGATTGGTGGACGAGCCCCTTGCACGCTGCCATATACCCCGAAGCCCAGGAGCGGCGCAATGCCGGGCCGGCGCCGGCCTGTCCGGAATTCGGTGATGATACCGTGCTCCACCGGCCCAAATCGGGGCCGGGACCGGACAATATCGCCCCCGGATTACATCGGTTCGCCTGGGCGCCTGGCAAGAAGAAGCCCGCCCGATACGACGTCGTATGGTGGGATCCATCGCGGCTGACGCTCGATGTCAAACCGAAGTTCGGGGTGCGGCGCAGGGAACTACTCGAGCGTGTCGATTCCGAAATCGTGGCGCGCGATCGCGAAGCCTACGACCAGTGGAAGGCCGATCGTGATGCTGCCCTAAAGAAGGGCTCTGAGCCGAGCCTCGTCGTCCGGACGGCAACGGAGTACGTCGCTCTGAGCGGATCTTTTGAAGGCCCCGAGGTCACGTTACACGAGATCGGGCCGGCGCCGGGCCGTCCAGCCGGACCCCGCTACGGAGCGCTGGTTCACGCCGTGCTGGCGACGGTCGCTCTGGATGCGAATGCCGATGACCTGGCAGCGGCCGCGGAACTTCAGGGACGAATCCTCGGGGCTACCTCCGAGGAGGTGTTGTCGGCTGTCGAAACTGTGGGAAGAGTGCTTTGGCATCCGCTGATGGAGCGGGCCCGCCGCGCCGCCGCTCAAGGCGCTTGCCGGCGGGAAACTCCGTTGACTCTGACTCTGCCCGACGGGACGCTCATCGAGGGGGTGGCGGATATCGCTTTCGAGGAGGGCGGCGCGTGGATGGTAATCGACTTCAAAACCGACCGCGAACTTGAAAGGAGACTCGACGTGTACCGGCGGCAGGTCGGGCTTTACGCTGAGGCGATTTCCCAGGCAACCGGACAGCCTTGCACCGCTATACTGATGAGGGTTTGAGATGAAGCTGGTGTCACAGATGGTGACTTTCGTGTTTGTACTCGGATTGCTGACGGCGTCTTTAACCGCATCCGCGCAAACGAGGCGCAGAGCCGAGCCTGCCTCGCACCGGTACCTGATGTACGTCGGCACCTATACAGTGCGTTTAAGCAAGGGTATCTACGTTTATCAATTCAAAGGCGGCCGCCTCACGCCGACCGCCACTCCAATCCTGGCAGCCGAGACTACCAATCCGTCTTTCCTGGCGATCGACCCCACGCGGCGCTACCTTTACGCGGTGAACGAGACCGAGGACTATCAGGGTCACAAGACCGGCGGGGTGAGCGCATTTCGCATCGACCGCAATTCCGGAACGCTCACGTTCCTGAACGAAGTGCCTTCCGGCGGCACCGATCCGTGTTACGTAGCGCTGGATCATCAGGGCAGGCACGTCCTGGTAGCAAACTACACCAGCGGCAGTGTCTCGGTTTTTCCCGTTCTGCCTGACGGGCGTCTGGGCAAAGCGACGGCGTTCGTGCAAGACCACGGCCACAGCGTGAACCCGGAACGGCAGGAAGGTCCACACGCACACGATATCTCACTTTCGCCGGACGGCCGGTTTGTACTGGTGGCGGATCTGGGCCTCGACCAACTGCTGGTCTACCACTACGACGCGGCGCACGGGACTCTTACTCCCAATACTCCTCCGCTCGCCCGTGTCGTTCCCGGATCGGGACCGCGGCACTTCGTTTTCGACCCCAGCGGCAAATTCGTCTATTTGTTGAGCGAGGTTGGATCAACGATAACTGTGTTCGAGTACACCGCCCAAGCCGGAACACTGCACGAGATTCAGAGCCTGTCCGCTTTGCCCGATGGCTTCAAGGGCCACAACGACGCGGCCGAGATCGCGATCGGGCGCTCAGGCAGGTTCCTCTATACTTCAAATCGCGGCGACGACAGCATCATGGTGTTTGCCGTCAATCCCGCACGACATACTCTGAAGGTTGTAGCCCACGTGCCGACGCTCGGCAAGACGCCGCGCAACTTCGCCATCGATCCTTCCGGCAATTATCTGCTCGCGGCCAATCAGGACTCTGACAACATCGTAGTCTATAAAATTGACCCCAAAACCGGCATTCCCGTGCCAACCGGCCAGGTGGTGGAAGTGTCGTCACCTGTCTGCCTCACTTTCACCCCGGTGCAATGAGCCGCTCTCCAGACCCGCTCCGGCCGTACTGAGGCAGACAGCTTTCCTTACTTGGAGACTCGAGTCTCATGGCCCTGCTTTGTCGTCGTCCAGTGTTCGCCCCGGTCGCTGGAGACCTGCACTTTGTACGTGATGTGGTCACGGCCTGAGAAGGTGTTCAGGGTTCGCCACTGGTTGGGACGGCTCGGGTCAGGCTTGGCCGAAGCCCATACGTAGTCGCTGCCCTTGATGGTCAGGTGCCCGTGGTAAGCGTCGCCACCCGCAGAATCGACCCCATACGTATCGAAAAGGTGTTCCTTCGCATTCCACAAAAAGATCATCATGGCGCTGACCGGTCCGCTGGGCTTGCTGACCCGCTGGTGGCAGACGTAGAAATCCCCCGCTGTGGTACACGTGTTATCGATTTCCACCGTCTCCTTTGAAGCCTTGCTGAAACGGGTGTTGAACGACTCGTCCTCCGAATGCCAGTGCCCGTTGTAGAGGGCCACCAAGTTCAGGGGATCGGACAGGGGTGCTGGCGATCGACCCTGCTGGACGCTCCCTGACACCGCAACAACCAAAGACGCTAGGATGAAGCACAGGCGGCGCGTCAGCATAAAGGTCTCCTTGTCGGATGGTTAGGTCACTCCACCGTCACGGATTTCGCCAGGTTGCGCGGCTGGTCCACGTCGCAACCGCGCAGCACGCCCAGGTGATAGGCCAGCAGTTGCAGGGGCACTATTTCGAGAACCGGCGAGAGCAGTTCGTTGGCGGGAGGAAGAACAATGGCATGGTCGGCAAGCTCGGTGGCATCGGTATCACCTTCGGTCACGAGAACGATGATGTTGGCGCCGCGCGCTTTCGCCTCTTTGATGTTGAGCAGGGTGCGCCGATAGCGGAGTTGCGAGTCGGCTGAACCATCGTCGACCGTGGCAAGAACCACCACCGGTAGTCCGTCGGTGATCAACGCGGCCGGGCCGTGCTTCATCTCTCCGGCCGGATAGCCCGCGGCGTGAATGTAAGAGACCTTCTTGGTCTTGAGCGCCGATTCCAGCGCAATCGGAAAATGCACGCCGCGCCCGAGGAACAGAAAATCGGTGGCACGATGGAACTCGCGCGCCAAGTCCTCGATCTCCTCGTCGTGCTGCAACACAGACTCAATCTGGCGAGGCAGAGCCACCAAATCGGCCAGGAGCCGCCGTGCGTCCTCTGCCGTGAGTTCCTTCCGTATCTGGCCCAGGTAGATCGAGAACAGGTAAAGGGCCACCAATTCCGCAGTGAAGGTCTTGGTGGCGCTCACCCCGATCTCCGGGCCGGCGTGGGTGTAAATGACGCCCTTCGCCTCGCGCGACACCATGCTGCCGAGCGAATTGCAGATTGCCAGAGTCTTGGAACCCTTCGCACGCGCCTCCCGCTGACCGGCAATGGTATCAGCCGTCTCTCCCGATTGAGTGACGAGCACCGTCAACGTGGAAGGATCGACCAGAGGATCGCGGTAGCGGAACTCCGAAGCGTAATCGACGTCCGCCCGAACTCGTGCCAGTCGCTCCAGCATGAATTTGCCACACAAACCGGCGTTTCGTGAGCTGCCGGCGGCAACCAGCGTGATACCGGAGAAGGCGCGGAACTCGTCTTCGGCAATCTCCATTTCGTCCAGAAACACCTGACCCGTATCGGGCGATATGCGGCCGAGCGTGGTGTCGCGCACGGCGCGGGGCTGATCGTAAATCTCCTTGTGCATGAAGTGGCGAAAGCCGCCCTTTTCGGCGAGGACAGGCTCCCACGAAATGTGCTGGACGCGCCTCGTAACCGGGCGCCCATCGAAGTCCATGAGCTTGACACCGTGCGGCGTGAGTACCGCCAGATTGCCGTCCGCCAGAAAGAACAGGTCGCGGGTATGATAAAGAATTGCGGGCACGTCGCTCGCCACCAGGTACTCGTCACGTCCGAGCCCGATGACGGCGGGCGGGCCCTGGCGCACCACTACAACTTCGTCGGGCGTCCGGGTGGAGATAATGGCCAGCGCGAAGACGCCGCTGAGCCGTTGGACGGCGGCGCGCACGGCTTCATCGAGGGACACCGGCCTGCCACTCTCCCCGCCAGCGTTGAGGCAGTCCTCGATAAGGTGGGCGATAACCTCCGTGTCGGTTTCGGTGGCAAATTGGTGTCCCTCTGCCTCGAGTTCCTGCCTCAATTCGCGATCGTTGTCGATAATGCCGTTATGGACTACGGCGACGGAGTTGTGGCAATCGCGATGTGGATGAGCATTCTCTTCGTTGGGAGGGCCGTGCGTCGCCCAGCGGGTGTGGCCGATGCCATAGGCGCCGTCCAGTGGGTTCAGCCGGATGGCCTCGCGAAGGTTGCGCAGCTTGCCGGGCGCGCGCCGCACCTCGAGCTTTCCATCCTGAACCACGGCCAAGCCTGCCGAATCGTAGCCGCGATACTGCAGGCGCTCCAAGCCGTCGAGGAGCAGAGGCACCACACGCTTATTTCCGATATACCCAATAATTCCGGACATGCTGGTCAGGGCGGACGGGAAGACGTGCCCGCTCCCTCTTATAGCATAGCGTAAAGGCTTCAATTGCACAGACGGAGTTAGCCGCTACAATGGGTGATCGGTATTCATACGAACTCCCGTGAGGTGGCCTTTTGACATTGACGGTGGCCGTCATCCTGTTCTTGGCCGCAGTACTCGGCGGCGCACTTAATTCCGTTGTGGGCGGCGCGACCTTTATCATCTTCCCCGCCCTGGTGTTCGCCGGAGTTCCCGCCATTCAGGCCAATGCCACCTCGTCCGTGGTGGTGTGGCCGGGAGCGCTGGCAGGAGTCGTCGCTTATCGGCAGGACATCAACTTACGACGCAGCCTGCTGATAGCTCTCGGTATAGCGGGCTTCGGGGGAGGAGCCATTGGCGCCTGGCTGCTGGTTCACACGCCCGGCGCCGCTTTCGTACGCCTTGTACCATGGCTGCTGCTCTTTGCCACTCTGTTGTTCACCTTCGGTGGCGCGATAAGCGGATGGCTGGGCGTGGGGCATCGTGGGTTGGACAGCTCCATGGCCAAGGTCGCGCTCGGAGTCACCCTCGGACAGTTTTTAATTTCGATTTACGGCGGCTATTTCGGCGCCGGCATGGGCATCCTGATGCTGGCGGCCTACGCGCTGGCGAACCTTGGCAACATCCATACCATGAACGGTGTGCGCAGCACCTTGGGCGTGCTGATCAACGGCGTGGCCATTGGCCTGTTCATATACAACAGGGCGATCGTCTGGAAGCCGGCCCTGGTGATGATCGTGGGCTCGACCCTCGCCGGCTACTTCGGCGCCGTCATCGCGCGCCGCATCGATCCGGCCAAGGTCAAGCGCCTTGTCGTGGCGATCGCCTGGGCCATGACGGTGTACTTCTTTTACAGAGCCTATTACGCCGGCTTGTAGAGAGAACCCCACTGCCGCCCCAGGGCTGAAACAGGCTTCGCTTCTAGAGCGATTGGCGAACCGCCTCGCTTATCACTTTGAGGCCATTTTCGACGTCGGCACCCAGGTGTACCCGCAACACGCGCCGTCCACGCTCCGCCAGCACCTGAAGATCACCGCGAGCCTGCGCGGCTTTGATGATCCCGAAGGTGTACTTCTGACCGGGCACGGGAAGATCCTGACCATCATCACCGATCACTTGCAGGAACACTCCCGTGTTGGGTCCGCCTTTGTATGCCTGACCCGTGGAGTGCTGAAAGCGCGGTCCGAATCCCAGGCAGGTCGCGACACGCTTGCGATCGCGGACGACGTGACGCAGCGCTTGGAGGTCGCGCTCGTGGGCGTCGTTCATCTCGATATAAGCCAACGTCGCGAAATAGTCGCCTTCCTGCAAGCGATTCAGGTGAGCCACGAGCCAGGCCGCAAGCGATCCCTTCGATCTCACAGCCGACCTGAGCTCTGCGGCGTTCCTTTCATCCGCATAAAGGCGGATATCGCCATCCTCCGCCAGCGGGGACTCGTCAGGGAGCTTGCCGCTTTTCTCGTAAGCGTCGGTGAGGCGGCGCGTAGCGATCTTGGCCGCTTCCACGTCAGGCTGATTGAAGGGATTGATCCCGATCACTGAGCCCGCCACAGCGGTGGCGATCTCCCAGCGGAAGAACTCCTGACCCAGATCGTAGGCGCTGGGCAAAGTGATGCGGATCACTGGATTGCCGGCCTGTTCGAGAAGATCGAGCGATCGGTCGCGGGCGGGGTCGGCCTCCGATTGAAGCGTCAAGGCAATAAATATGCGGTCAGCCCCGTACACTTCGGCGGAGCCCAGCTGTTCGCCGTCGACGGGAATCAGCCCGGTGCCGGACTTGCCGGTGGATTCCGCCAGCAACTGTTCGAGCCATGCTCCCAAGTCGCTGATTCCAGGAGACGTAATGATCGTCACCTTGTCGCGACCCGCCCGCGCGGCGAGGCCCAGGATCCCGCCGAGCACCACCCCCGGATGCTGCTGCACCGGGACACTTGGGCTCGTGGCCTGCACCATCACGTCGGCGTGATCCAGGAACCTTGAGACGTCCACGCCCATCACGGCCGCCGGCACCATGCCGAAATTCGATAGCGCCGAGTACCGGCCGCCGATCCCCGGATCTCCGAAGTAGATCTTGCGAAATCCTTTAGATTGAGCGACTTTCTCCAGTTGCGACCCCGGATCGGTGATGGCAATGAATCGCTTGCCCGCTTCCTGCTCACCCACCGCTTTTTTGGCGATTTCAAAGAAGTATTTCTCTAAAACGTTGGGTTCCAAGGTACTTCCGGACTTGCTGGAGATAATGAAAAGTGTCCTGGCAGGGTCAATTTTGCGCTCAAATGAGCGAATTTGCGCCGGATCCATGGAGTCGAGCACCAGCAGCTCCGGATGGCCTTCAATGTGGCCGAACGTCCTGGCCAGCACCTCCGGACAGAGGCTCGATCCCCCCATGCCAAGCAGCAGGACATGCGTGAATGGGCGCGCGTCTTCCGCGGCCGTGCGTAAGGGATCCAGATGAGCCATCTGATCCTCGGTAATACCCAGCCAGGAAAGCCACTTGGATTCGTCCTTATCGGTCCACAGGGCCGCATCGCGCGACCAGAGGCGCCGCGCGAGTCCCTTCGATTGCCAATCGTTATAGGAGACCTGTAATTGAGCCTCGAGCCTCCCGGGCAAATGATGCGTCTCCCGGTCCAGGCTCAGTGACTCGCGATGCCCGTCTTTGCCACTACCCCCTTTACCGCCGCTCTCTTTGCCGGAGACTCGCTGATCGACGGCCGCCAGCAGCTTATCGAAGGCCTCGGCGAACAGGCGCACTCCATCCTCGACCAGCTTGTCCGTGACGTCCTTCATCGAGATGCCGACCTTCGGCAGCGACTGCATCACCCGCGCGGCTTCCTCGACGTTCTCTTCCAGGCTGAGCCGGGGCTCGCCATGATCGCGGAAAGCCTCGAGCGTGTTCGTGGGCACGGTGTTCACCGTGTCCGGGCCTATCAGCTCCTCGACGTATAACACGTCGCGATACTTGGGATTCTTCGTGCTGGTGCTCGCCCACAGCAGCCGCTGGGTCCGCGCGCCCTTGGCCTCGAGAGCCTTCCAGCGCGGTCCGGCGATGATTTCCTTGTACTTCTGATACGTCAGGCGGGCGTTGGCGATCGCCACCTTGCCCTCAATGCTCACCAGCAAATTCTTTTCGGTCTCACCGATATACTTGCTCACTTTTTGCTCGACGGTGGAGTCAACCAGCGTGTCGATGCGGCTGACGAAGAAGCTGGCCACGCTGGCCATGCGCCGCACGTCGCCGCCCTGGGCCGCAAACTCTTCGAGGCCGGCGATGAATGCCTCGGCCACCTGCTCGTAGCGCTCCTGCGCGAAGAGCAGCGTGATGTTGATATTGATTCCTTCGCTGGTGGCCTGGCGAATCGCCGGGATTCCGGGACCGGTTCCCGGGATCTTGATCATCAGGTTGGGCCGGTTGACGGCCTTCCACAGGCGCCGTGCCTCACGAATCGTGCTTTCGGTCTCCATCGCCAGATAGGGCGAGACCTCCATGCTGACGTAACCGTCCCGGCCATGAGTGTCGTCGTAAACCGATTTCAGAACGTCAGCCGCGGATTGAATGTCCTTGATGGCGATCGCCTCGTAGATTGCCATGGCGTCCAGATCGGGATTGGCGCGCAAATGATCGAGATCGGCGGCGTATTCGGCGCCGCCCACGATCGCTTTTTCGAAGATGGAGGGGTTCGAAGTCATGCCTTTCACCCCGTCTTCATCGATCAGCCGGCTGAGGTCTCCGCTGGTGATCAGGTTGCGGCGGATGTAATCAATCCAGATCGCCTGCCCCAGTGCGCCCAACTCTTTGAGCGCATTCATCTCGGCGGTTTTTGTGGAATTCATGGGTGGTTCCTCCTGGAGGTTATTTAGATGAATCGAGGCCGGGCACGGTGGCATCGGGCAAGGTGAGAGTCGAGACAATCGAGAGTTGAGAGTCGAGAGCTCTCCACTAACTCTCAACTCTTGACTTTCGACTTTCAACTCTCGACCCTCAACTGTTCCCACAAAACCTCGCCTCAATCGCCTTCACTTTCCCGAGCCGGCGCACGTGCCGCTCCTCGCCGGAGAACTGCGCACCGAGGAAGCTCCGCACGAGTTCCTTGGCCAATTCAATGGCGACGATGCGCGAGCCCATCACCAGCACGTTCATGTCGTCGTGCTCCACGCCCTGATGCGCGGAGTAGGTGTCATGACAGACGGCGGCGCGAATCCCGGCCACCTTGTTCGCCGCCACCGACGCGCCCACACCGCTGCCGCACACCAGCACGCCGCGGTCGGCTTTTCCGTCTCTCACCGCCAGACCCAGGGCCTCGGCAAAGTCGGGATAATCGTCGCCCGAATCGTAAGTAAGCGCGCCGAGATCCTTCACCTCGTGTCCGAGGCTGTTGATGTAAGGGGTCAACTCGCGCTTGAGGTCATAGCCGGCATGATCGGAGGCAATGGCGATGCGCATAGAGCCTCATGCTAACACCGAACGGGGACTCTGAGAGTCCGGAGTTGAAAGTCGAGAGTTGAGAGTCGAGAGTCTGGCCGCTGGAAACGTGTAGAGGCGGCTTTAATGACGATTGCAAATCAGGGTGACAGATCGTGCTGTAGCGCGGGCGTCCCCGCCCGCGATTTTCGCGCCTGGGACAGGCGCGCTACAGCGCACCGCTGTCACCCCATTTTGTAATCCTCTATTATAGGCCGCCACGTGTACTGGGAGCGTTGCACTTATGGCGAAGTAAACTCGCCGCGGCGTCCCTCAAGCTGGGTCTTCAGCGGCCTGCCCATCCAAATCTAACCCGGGATGCGATCGCGCAGACCTTCTCGCCCGAACCAAGGTGAATCCCCGGGGCCAGACAAGGCCTGCGCCATCCGGTCGAACGGGGACTCTGAGTCCGGAGTTTGAAAGTCGAGTGTTGAGAGTCCGGCCGCTGGAAACGTGTAGAGGCGGCTTTAGGCCGCCACGCGCGTACTGGGAGCGTTGTACTTATGGCGAGGTAAACTCGCCGCTATACCCCTCAAGCTGGGTCTTCAGCGGCCTGCTCATGCAAATCTAACCCGTGTGGGGCCTTAGGCGGCTCATCCCATAAGATGTGATATCCTATGCGATGTACAGTCAATGATGCGGATCGTGCTGGATACTTCTGTGCTTGTGGCCGCCACGCGCAGCCGCCGTGGCGCGGCAAACGCCCTTTTCCGCCTGGTAGCCACACGGCGCGTGCGGATGCTGGCCACGCCCCCACTCTTCCTCGAATACGAAGATGTGCTCAAGCGGCCCGAGCAGAGATTGGCTCACCGCCTCGAATGGGACGAAATTGACAGCCTGCTGGCCGAGTTGGCTGCTCTGGCGGAGCCTGTCGACGTTCATTTTCAGTGGCGTCCTCAGGTTCGCGATCCTGGCGATGAAATGGTGCTGGAGGCGGCCGTTAGCGGACGCGCCGATGCGTTGGTTACCTATAATGTTATCGATTTTGCCGAGGCCGCCGAAAAGTTCGACGTAGCGGTCATCCGTCCGATTGATCTCCTCAGGAAGGTGAAACGATGAGCAGAGCGACTTATCCCTTGAAGCTTCCGCTCTCGGTCAAGAAGGCGGCGCAACGGCTGGCCAAGGAGGATGGAGTGTCGTTGAACCAGTGGATTGCCGCCGCCGTGGCCGAAAAGGTGGGTGTGGTGGAGACTGCCGCCGAGTTCTTCAAAAAGCGCGCCGGAAACGCCACCGGGGCGGGGTTGATCAAGTTTCTTAAGAGGGCACCCGATGTGCCTCCTGACGCGGAAGACGCACTCTGAGACCTTGCGTCCGAAAACATTAACGCGGCGCGGCTCGCCCCACCAAATCGGCAAAGAGTGGCGAGTGGTCAGGCGAGCAGCTTCAAGGTCTCGGCAACCAGGCGGTGGGTACCCTCGTAAGGATCCTCGGCGGGCCCTCCGTCCCACTCCATCACGAAATACCCTTTGAACCCGTTCGCCCGGGCAAGTCCGAACATCTTCGGCAGATCGACTTTATAACTCTTGCCGCCATCCGTCACCAATTGGTCTTTGACGTGGCAGACACCATAAGCGTGCTTCAGCATGGCCGCCACACCGCGCTGGTTATAGTCGGCGTCGCCTCCGCTGAGGGTGTTGCCGAAATCGGGCAAGGCGCGCAGATACGGATTGCCGGCCTTCTCGATGACAGAGACGATGAAGAACGGATCCTCGTTCTGCAAGCTGTCGTTTTCGAGATTCACCAGGATGTTTTTGGAGGCCCCGTAGTCCGCAAGACGGCCCAGCGTCCGGGCAGCCAATTCGACATCCGGCTTGACGCCGCGCGATCCGCTCAAGTGCTGGCGAACGCTGGGGGAGCCCAGCGTAAGGGCGAGATCGATCCAGTGGCTGCTGCTCTCCACCGATTTCTGGCGCCGGGCCGGATCGGGGTCCCAGAAAGTGCCGCCGCCCAGTCCGAGATCGACCAGGCGAGAGCCGGCGCTCTCCAGGGCCTGGCGGAAAGAGTCGAGATACGCGGGCTCGGTAGAACGAAAGTGCGCCGCCAGCGGACAAAGGTTATGGACGCCGAATTTCGCCGCGATGATCCCCGGAAATTCCTTGAGGTCCATACCAGGCTTCTGCCGGTTCCGGTAAGGATTGGTGGGACTGTCGATGAACTCGCGGAAAGGCCAGGAAGTCACCGCCAGGCGCGCCCGCGGGTCAACAGGAAATCGCAAGTGGGGTTCACGGGATAAGGCGAAGGGGCTCCGCAACAACGGAGTCAAGGTGAGCACGGAGCCATATTGCAGAAACTCGCGTCGAGAGCACTGCTTCATAGCCGGGTTCGTCACCTCGGTGGAGCGCTGTCGCGCGGGCGTCGTCGCCCGCGATTTCCTCGCCTGGGACAGGCGACCGTCGCGCCTGGGACAGGCGCGCTACAGAGGCTACCTCATCAGAACATATATTTCAGCGCGAACTGCAGAATGCGCGGGCTGACGTCGCCCAGGATCTGGCCGAAGGTCGGATCCGTAAAGAAATTGTCCGGGGCGCTGAAGTTGACGTGGTTCATCACGTTGAAGAATTCGAACCGCAGCTCGATCTTGTGGCGCTCGGTAATGTTGAAATAACGCACGACAGCCGCGTCCACGTCAAGGTATCCCGGCGACAGCAGCGAGTCCCTTCCCGAGTTCCCGAACGTGCCCGTCGGGCTCAGCGAGAAAGCGTTCGGATTGAGCCACTGCAGGGCGCCGGTGGTGCTCTTGACATAGGGGTTGCCCGAAACGTTCGGGCGGTCCAGAAAGACCCCGCAGAGGCAATTGTCAACGCCGTCCAGGGCATAAAACCACGTCCCGGTGTGGGCGGCGACGATGGGCGAGAGCTGCCAGTCGCTCAAGAATCGATTCGCCCAGGGGTTGGCGAAACGTGGCGCCTGAGCGATGAAAGAGAGATTGAAAATCTGGCGCAGGTCGAAGCCGCAATTGCCGCGGTCAGCATTGCGATTGAACGGATCTTGCGTGTACGGCCCCCCCATATCTCCCTGGAAGTCCGTTTCGCTGATGCAGTGGGACCAGGTGTAATTTGCCAGAATGGTGTAGTGGCTGCTGAAGCGATGCTGGGCCTTCAGCAGGAGCGCTTGATATTCGGCATTGGAGCCGGCATCGAGATGGTAGATGTCCGAAAGACCCACGCCTGCCACCGGATTGATCAGGGAGAGCACCCTCCTCTGATTTTCGTTATCGCCCGTCGAACAGGGGGATCCGTTGCACGTGCCGGGGATGAACACGGCGGGGTTAATGTCCTCTCCGGTCCAGATGTGGGTGCTCTTGTTGCCCACGTAATCCGCCGCCAGGAGCCAGTTGTTCGTCAGTTGGATCTGGTAGCCGAGGTTCCATTGAGCCACATACATGGGGCGGGCATTGAGGGGATAATCATAGAAACTGCTTTCGGCCGGGAAGACGGCATCCTTGCCGGGAGGAAAAGGCAACGGGAACGGATTGCCGCCCGGGTACCCCTGCCACGGATTCGTGAAGCCTCCCGCCGGGCTGTTCAGGTCAACCACGCTTCCCCAGGGAGCGCCCTGCGTCTGGTCCTCGAAATAGGCGGTCGGTATGGTATCGAAGAAGATGCCGAAACCGGCGCGAATCACCTGGCGCTGGCTACCCGTCGGGTCCCAAACAACGCCGACGCGCGGCTCGAAGGCGCCCAGCTTGGTGTAGGTGTAAGTGCGGGGTATCCCGGGATCGCCGGGGTAGAACAGTCCCGGAGGTGCATTGACGTACTGGGTGGTCCTGGTGCCCGCGGCGAAAGCGCTTTGGGAAAAGTGATCGATGGCGTTGTGGGTTTCGGTAACGGAGAGATTGGGCTCCCAGCGCAAGCCCAGGTTCACGTTCAGCCGCTTGCTCATCTGAAGGTTGTCGTTGAGATAGAGGCCGAAGTAGTTTTGCCGGCCGTTGTACTGCGTGGGGTTTCCCTGATCGAAGAAATTGGGTTTGCCGAGCAGAAAATCCAGCAGGCCGTCATTGGTGAACTGGCCGTTGAAACTGAATCCTCCGTTGGCGTAGGCATTGTTGGCGTAAGGGTACTGGTAATGGATCCAGTCCGCGCCCGTCGAGAAGTGGTGCCGGCCCCGAATCAGATTGAGATCATCCGAAAATTCGGCCACGTTGTTCTTGAAAAGCGCGGGCGCGCACGTGCCGCAACCGATGCCGAAATATCCCGTAATCCCCAGATCGATGGCATTGGGCACGGCCTGAAAAATGTTTACGCCGAAGTCGCCCAGGTTCTTCTGGTCCGCCGCCGGTCCGCGGGTAATGGCAAGACGCGTCCAGGTAAGGTGGACGGCGTTAAGCGTCTCGGGGCTGATCGAATAATTGTCGCCGATAGTCACAGACTGGGTTCGATCCAGAACTCCGCGTTGCGTGGTGAGCAGAAAGTTGCCGTTGAAGGAAGCCGGACTCTTGTAGTCGGCGAAGAAGTACCGTCCGAACAGGCTGTTCTTGGCGCTCTGGTTCCAGTCCACCCGCCCGATGTACTGATCCTCCCGCTGGGGCTCCGGAATGGCATAGGTGATCTCCCCACAGGGACTGCTGGAAGTGGGAACGTATTTGAGCAGCCCCAGCGCCTGCTGATTGTACAGGCTCGGATCCACGAAGTCGTTGGCGAAGGGCTGACCGGTGGAGGGATTGACGATCGTACGGGCCGAGCCGCTGGACTGGCATCCGGCGGAAAGGAGCTGGCTCCAATCGCCGTTCAGCACAGCCGGCGTGGGCACAAAGGTGATCGAAGAAGGCGGCGCGGTGCGGATGCGCGTCCCCTGGTAACCAAAGAAGCCGAAAACTTTATCTCTTTTGATCGGCCCCCCGACGGTGCCGCCGAACTGGTTTCGCTTCAGGGTATCCTGGGCGGCGGCGAAGAAATCGCGGGCATTGAAGGCGCCATTGCGCACGAACTCAAAGGCATCGCCATGAAACTGGTTCGTGCCGGACTTGGTGACCACCTCGACCTGCGCGCCGGGGTGAAGCCCCGATTGCGCCGTAATGCTGCTGGTTTCCACGCTGAATTCCTGGATGGCGTCGGGGAACGGAAAGGGCAGGTTAATGTTGGAAAAATTGTCCATGTGGGTGCCGCCGTCCAGCCGGTAGCTGGTCGCACTCGACTGTCCCCCGGCAACGGAGATGCTGTCCGATGTCGCATAGTTCTTGCTCGACTTGATGTCGGTTACGTTCTCGTCCAGCGTATTGGTGGCGGCGCCCATCAACATGATCAGGTCGGTGGCCTGGCGGCCGTTCAGGGGCAGATCCAGCACCCGGGCGTTGTCCATGACCGAGGCGACGGAGGTTGTCTGGGTCTGCAGCATGGCGGCATTTGCCGAAACTTCCACCTGCTGCCTCACTTGCCCCACTTGCAGGGCGACGTCAATGGTCACGCGGTTGCTCACCTGGAGGACGATCCCGGTCTGAACGTACTTCTGAAATCCGGCAGCTTCAACCTCGAGGCGGTAGGATCCAACCGGAAGATCCGGAAGTACATAAGCCCCGTCGGCGCCGGTGCGCGTCGTCCGAACCAGCCCGGTATCGATGTGCGTCGCCGTTACGGTGGCGCCCGGCACGAACGCTCCCGTCTGATCCGAAACCAGCCCGGCAATCTGCGCGCTTGCCCCCATCTGTCCCCAAAGGGGTGTGACACATCCAATCAGAAGAATTGTGCCAGCCACCAGAGTACCGATTCGCCCTCTTCGCATGCGTTGAACTCCTTCACAGGAACCCGGTTCGTTCATGCCCCTGATCGCTAGGAGTATACACCGTTCTTCCTGAAATCATGTGCCGGCGGCGGTCAACCAGGTGAAGGAGGGTGGTTGGCGCACACTCAGTTCCGCAGGCCGGGAAGCTCGTGCCATCCCATCAGCAGGCAATCGCCGGGCACAGCGATCCGCTCTTGAGGCTCGCCCGGTGGTGGCAAAGGAGCGCGATTCCGAAGCGAAACCATTTGTTCCTCGCGCAGATCCTGGATTATCCTGAGGCTCCGTGAGGCCCCATGAAACTCTTTCGAACTCGCACTGGAATTGTCGTCGAGAACGCCGGAAGCTATAGCGCCGCCAGCGCGCCGTGGGACACAGTGATCAACAGCGCTGACCTGAGGCACGCGTTATCCAGTCTCCCGCCGTGTTCCGCGCCGGCGCCGACCGAGTTGCTGGCTCCGATCGACGGCCAGGAGGTGTGGGCGGCCGGGGTCACCTACATTCGCAGCCGGCAGGCGCGGATCGAAGAGAGCGAGGACGCCGGCGGAGGCGACTTTTATGCCAGGGTTTACCAGGCCGCGCGGCCGGAGCTTTTTTTCAAGTCGCCCGGCTACCGCGCGGTCGGACCCGGGGCGCAGGTCCGCATCCGCCGCGACGCGCGGTGGAGCGTTCCCGAACCTGAGCTGACCCTGGTGATCAACAATCGGGCTGAGATCATCGGCTACACCGGCGGCAACGACATGAGTGCGCGCGATATTGAGGGCGAAAACCCTCTCTACCTGCCGCAGGCGAAGATTTACGACGGAAGCTGCGCCCTCGGTCCGTGCGTTTATCTTTCGCGCGAACCACTGCCGGCCGGGACAACGATCGAGATGAGCATCGAGCGCGGCGATGCGGTGGCTTTCCGGGGAGCTACCACCATCGCCAATATCAAGCGTCCGCTTCCCGAACTGGTGCAGTATCTGTATCGCGAGACCAGCTTTCCGAAGGGCTGCCTGCTGATGACGGGCACGGGCGTGGTTCCGCCCAACGATTTCACATTGCAAGCCGGGGACGTGATCAATGTCACGATCGAGCCAATCGGATGCTTGAGTAATCGCGTCGCGTAGTCAGGAGCCAGGGATCAGGGTTCAGGGATAAGGCAGGCGGTGTGGCCCTGGCCCATGCAGGAGGTTCACTGTTCTCGTGGAACTCACCGGACAATCGATCATCGGTTATGGGCGCGGCCAGAAGACCGGAGAATCCTTTCAGGCTTTCGACCCGGTAGCGGGCGACGAGCTTCTGCCGCCGTTCTATTCGGCCTCGCAGGCTGAAACCGGCATGGCTGCGCAGTTGGCAGCCGCCAGCTTTCAAACCTACCGTCGTCTGACCGGACGGGAACGCGGTGCTTTCCTGCGGCGTATTGCGGAGAATCTCGAGGCGCTCGGCGAGGAGTTGGTTGAGCGCGCTGCCCGCGAGACCGCTCTGCCCGCGGCTCGAATCCGCGGCGAGCGGACGCGCACCGCCAACCAGCTTCGCTTCTTCGCCGCGATCATCGAAGAAGGCTCCTGGGTCGACGCGCGTATCGACCACGGCGATCCGGCGCGCAAGCCGGTCGCGAAGCCGGACGTGCGCTCCATGCTGGAGCCCCTCGGTCCGGTAGCCGTCTTTGGCGCCAGTAATTTCCCGCTGGCGTTCTCGGTGGCGGGCGGCGACACGGCATCAGCGCTGGCTGCGGGGAACCCGGTCATCGCACTTGCGCACTACTCGCATCCAGGCACAGCCGAGCTGGCCGGGATGGCGATTCGCGACGCGGCTTCCGAACGGGGCTTGCCGGCGGGGGTCTTTTCACTGCTTTTTGACGGCACGCAGGCGGTGGGCAAAGCGCTGGTGGAACATCCGGCCGTTAAGGCAGTGGGATTCACCGGGTCGCGCGCCGGGGGCACTGCGCTCGGGAGGCTTGCGGCCGGCCGCCCTGAACCGATCCCTTTCTACGCCGAAATGAGCAGCGTGAATCCGGTTTTCATCCTGCCCAGCGCCCTCGAATCGCGCGCCGAGGCTCTGGCTAAGGACCTGCACGCTTCCGTCACTCTGGGCGTGGGGCAGTTCTGCACCAATCCCGGGGTTGTGGTGACGATGGGGCGTCCGGAGGCGTTCACTTCCAAGCTCGCCGCGCTCATGAACCAGACAGCCGCCGAGCCGATGTTGAATCGCAACATTGCCGCCGCTTACCGACGCGCTGTGTCGGAGCGCTCCGCTCATTCTCAGGTGAGGTCGAGGCAGGCGGAACCGCGCACCGCTCAAGCCGGGCCGAAAGACGCGCAGAATCGGCCGGACTGCCGCTCCCGGGCAGCCCTGTTTGAGACGGACGCCGCGACCTTCATCGAAAACCCCGAACTGCAGGCTGAGATCTTCGGCCCTGCCACCCTGCTGGTGACGGCCGGGAATCGCGAAGATCTGCTGAACGTGGCGCGCCGGATGGGAGGAAACCTGACGGCGACCATCCACGGCACGGAGCAGGACCTTCGGGAATTCGCCGACCTGATCGCCTTCCTCGAGACCAGGGTCGGCCGGATTATTTTCAACGGGTTTCCGACCGGGGTGGAAGTGTGCGACGCCATGGTGCACGGGGGACCTTATCCCTCCACCTCGGACGGACGCAGCACCTCGGTGGGCGGCAGAGCGATTCTGCGCTTCACGCGTCCGGTCGCCTACCAGGATTTCCCGGAGAGCGCGCTGCCGCCGGAGCTGCGCGACATCAACCCGTTGGGAATCCGGCGGCAGGTCGATGGGAAGCTCTCGAAATAGCAGCCGCGAGAAGGAAAATGTGATTGGTCAGCGCAAACCTCGCGCGAATCCAAGTCAGCTGCGAGCGCCTGCCGAGGTCTGTGCGGTCCAAATCAGTTACTTGTTTCCGCGCTCTTTCAGCAGGTTCATCACGGCAAGCGCAGCGTCGCGCGCAGCGTGGGGACGGGCCAGCCTGCTGACCCGGGCGCGGAGGTCCGCCAGGCGCTTGGGATCCGAAAGCAACGACGTGAGCGCCGGCGCCAGGTCCTCAGGTTTCCTGATCCAGATGCCTGCTTTCCATTTTTCGATCCAGCGGCAGGTACGTTCCTCGTTACCGGGCAGCGGATTGAAGGCCAGCATCGGCAGGCTGCAGGCAAAGCCCTCGTTGAGCGTGCCGCCGCCCGGCTTGCTGATGAGCAAATCGGACGCTTGCATCCACTCGTGCATGTTGTCGATCCATCCCAGCACGCGCACCTGAGGCATTCGCTTGCAGTACCGCTGCAGCCGCTGCTTCACGCGCTGATTTCTGCCAGTCATCATAATCACTTCGAGCGGTTGCGGAACCTTGAGAATTTCCTCGAGGATCGGCTCAGGGCGGCCGAACCCCTGGCTGCCCAGGGTGACCAGGATCTGAACGGCGTCGGGCTTCACGCCGAGTTTCTCTCTCGCGGCGGGGCGATCGGGCGTTGACTCGAATGCGGGGTCGATCGGCTGGCCGGTCGTCACCACCCGGGAGGCAGGCGCACCGGCGCTCACCAGCTCGGCGCCCAGTTCCTCGTGCGTGGCCAGGTACAAGTCAACTTCAGGCTGAATCCAGGCGCGGTTAAAGTCCATCAGCTCCACACCGACGAGCGCAAAGCCGGCGTTCAACTGGCGCTTGCAGATGGCGGCGAGTTCACAGGCGCCCACTTCGGTGGCGATCACCGCGTCAGGAGCATGGTCGCGAAAATAGCGGCAAAGCGGCTGAGCGCCTCTCCGGTAGAGCCATCCGGGACCCGTTGATTCCGACTGGTGCTGCTTACTCTCAATCCAGCGCCACAGGCCGGGCCAGACGGCGAGCGGAATGACGTAGGAATCGTAGTAGGCGCGGAACCAGGCGGTGCAGTGCTGGAGCGTGTTGACGACATCCACGCCGGCGCCGGAACAGACGTCTCGAAAGGCCTTTTGCAAGGCCAGCGCCGCGCGGTGATGCGCCGCGCCGTGAGGCATCGAGAGGATCAAAATGCGGGGATGATCGGCCACGAGTCTCGACTCTTGACGGCGTGCCGGCGGTGTCCCCACCGCGGCAGTCGCCCAGGCTGATACGGCGCTGAGGACAACGCCGCTAGGCGACTCCTCAATAATCGCATGATTGGCGTGGGAATTACGCGAGGGTCGTGCGCATCCACTCGACAGTCCGCCGCAGCCCTTCCTCAAACGAGATGAGGGGCTCATAGCCAAGGACGGTGCGAGCCACGGTGATATCCGCGGTCGAGTGCATGAAATCTCCCACCCGCGGCGGATCGTGTTGAGGTACCACCTGGACGCTGAGCATCTGGTTGAGGATTTCGACGGCGCGATTCAGGCTCGTGCCACGGCCTGTACCCACGTTGATGACCTTGCCGGGAGCCTGGGCCGCGTGGCAGGCTCGCAGGGTGGCATCGACCACGTTGGCGACGTAGGTGAAATCGCGCGACTGCTCGCCGGTCCCATGAATCGTGGGCGTCGCTCCGGTGAGGCAGGCGCGGATGAACTTCGAGAGCACGCCGGAGTACTGCGAGAGAGGATTTTGGCGCGGGCCGAAGATGTTGAAATAGCGGAGAGCCACAAATTCGAGCCCGAAGAGCCGGTTAAAAACCTGGCCGAAGTACTCGCCCGCCAGCTTGACGATCGCGTAGGGCGACAGCGGGTCCGGCATCTGCGTCTCGACCCGCGGCAGGACGGGGTTATTACCATAAATCGCGCCGGTGCACGCCATGACCATGCGCTTCACTTGAGCGTCACGCGCCGCCACCAAAACGTGGAGCGTGCCCATCAGGTTCACCTGCGTTGTCGCCACCGGCTCCTGAATGGAACGGAGCACGGAAGACGCTGCCGCAAAGTGAATAACGTAATCGACGCCCTCAAACAGCGGGCGCATCGCATCAAGATCGCAAATGTCGCCTTGGCGAAAGTCGATCTGTTCGAAAACAGCCGATAGATTCTCCTGCTTGCCGGTCGAGAGGTCGTCGAACACGCGGACAGAGTCGCCGCGGCGAACGAGTTCTTCCACCGTGTGGGAGCCGATGAATCCGGCGCCACCGGTGACGAGATAGCGAGCCAAATAAGCCTCCGGCTGTTAGGCCCGCCCGCGGCCGTTGTGCGCCGCCTGCAGTTCCTTTTCGACGGGTTCGGCCGAAGGCAAGCCGCTTCTGGAGTAAGACGAAGGATTCCGCGTGCTCCGCCAGTTGACTTGCGGGAGCAAAGTCTCCTCGATCACCCGGTCCTGGTATCGAATCACCACGTCCATGATCGAGTCGAGGAGAACGTCGGAGAGATTATGCGGCACCAGTCCCAAATCCAGGAGCTTGGTGTGCCGGGCGAGGTAGTAGTGCTGCTCCTGCTCAACACGGGGGTCAGGCAGATGGTGAACCTTCACATCCAGACCTTTGTGCGCGCCTATCCGTTGCACGAGATTGGCGAGGTCCAGGATGCTGAACTGCTCGGTGAATTGAT
The DNA here is from genome assembly GCA_035946575.1 of Terriglobia bacterium. Classification (GTDB taxonomy): domain Bacteria; phylum Acidobacteriota; class Terriglobia; order UBA7540; family UBA7540; genus Gp13-AA77. The sequence goes on from DASYZG010000024.1 coordinate 144,702, forward strand.
TGAACACCCGATACTCTCCGGCACCAGGCGGCTTGAGGATGGCGAGCTCGATGCAACGCAACGTGTCGCGGATATCCAGGAAACCGCGGGTCTGTCCGCCGGCTCCATAGACGGTAAGCGGCTTGCCGATCGCCGCTTCCACGCAGTAACGGTTCAGGACGGTGCCCCAGATCCCGTCGTAATCAAAGCGCGTGGCCAGGCCGTTGTGAAGGGCCGTTTCCTCGGTCTTCACGCCATAAACGATCCCCTGGTTGAGATCGGTGGAGCGAATCCCCCAGATTTTGCAGGCAAACATGATGTTGTGGGAGTCGTGCACCTTGGACAGGTGATAGAACGAGCCCGGCTGTTTCGGATACGGCAGCACGTCCTTGCGGCCGTTGTGGGTGATCTCGATGAAGCCCTCTTCGATGTCGATGTTGGGAGTGCCATACTCTCCCATGGTGCCGAGCTTCACCAGGTGCGCCTCGGGACAGAATTCCTTGGCCGCGTAAAGCAGGTTCAGCGTGCCGATCACGTTATTGGTCTGGGTCCGGACTGCATGCTCGCGATCGATCATGGAATAGGGAGCGCTTCGCTGTTCGCCAAAATGCACGATTGCTTCGGGAGCAAACCCGGAAATGACCTCGGACAGGAAATCGTAGTCCAGGAGGTCCCCAATATAGGTCTCGATGACGCGGCCCGTCAGCTCCTTCCAGAGTGCGACCCGCTCGGGCAGCATCCGGACCGGGGTCAGGCTCTCGGTTCCACACCCCAAGTCCCAGGCCCGCCGGGAGAGGTTGTCAACGATGCCGACGCGATGTCCCTGCTTCGACAGGTACATTGATTGCGGCCAACCGAGGTATCCGTCACCGCCGATAACGAGAATGTTCATGGATTGCACACCTCACAACCTTCTGCACGGGGAATTTCCATCCGCGCTGCCACGAAAATGTAGCCGTCCTTATGCCAGGTCAGGGGTGTGGACTGTCTCCCTGGCTTCGAACGCTTCAGGGAATCTTGCTTGACTTCCCACGAGGCGATCCGGCAGCCTTCCTTTGGAAAACGATTCGGAAGGCGGACTTGCTTTACGTGATGCCCCAGCCCTGAAACTCTATCGAGTTCAGTGAAGCCGCGCAAGGGGATAATGCTGCAGTCCGGCCCGCGGGCTCACCGGCGGGAGCTTTACATTGTTAGCCGCGGGCGCATAACATCGCCAGTCACCTTATGGATCTCTTCATTCTCGGCGCGGGCATGGGAGTGGTCGGAGGCCTTCTCCCTAACCCCTTGCAATTGATCGCATTGACACAAGCAGCTCTGGGACGATGGGGCCGCGCCATGTTTGTTGTGCTCGTTCCGCCTCTCGTGGTCGATGCCACCTTCCTGGTTGCGACCCTGTTATTCTATCAATTCATCCCTTTTGGAATCGCGCACTACGTCGCCTATGCTGGCGGCGTCCTGGTCACAAGCTTCGCCAGCTACGGTCTCTGGAACCTGCGCCAGAACCGACAGCAGAAAGCGGCCGAGGCCAGGTCCTACACGGTCGCGGGCGTCACCGTGGCGACTCTGGCGGAGGTGACCGCTCCCGGCACCTGGATCTACTGGGCGACCATCGCCGGACCCATCCTGGCCGAGGGGCGGGCGCGCGGCTACGGCCAGGTTGTGCCCTTCTTTATCGGGAGCTGGGCTGGCTACAACGGCGCTGCCGTGCTCTCGACTTGCCTTATGGTGTGGGTCGCAGGCCTGCACAGGTCCTTCACGAAGTACCTCTTCCTGATCGCCAATGTTCTCCTCTTCCTGATCGGGATTTCCTACCTGATCCGCGCCTATCTCGGGCGGTCCTTCTGAAGGGGCAGAGCGAGAGGGCGTCGACTGCCCTCTTTCGGCGTAGCGATAGCCCTTGTGGCCGCCCAGAGGGCAGGGCGCCTTCGGCAATGGGCGGTCACAAGCGCCGTACCTACACCAGTAGCGGCAGCAGCGGTGTGTGTGTTGACATGCTATTTCTCTGCTTTCTATAATTTACTTCGCCCTCGCAGCCCCGAATTCTTCGTCGACTAAAGCTGCCGAGTTCCAGGAGAATCTTGTCCACGACCAGCGAGCGATCCGATCTCGCCGAGCAGCGCCGCAAAAAGCTGGAATCGATCGTGGCGCTCGGATTTGCGGCCTATCCGCAGCGCTACGACTGCACCCACAGCCTCCAGCAGATCATCGAAGCCTACTCGTCGCGCACTGGAGAACAGCTCGGGGCCGAGCATGTGAAGGTGCGCGTGGCCGGCCGCGTGATGACCATTCGCCCCCACGGCAAGGCCGGATTCGCGCACCTCCAAAGCGGCGGAGCACGGCTGCAAATCTACGTACGCCTGGACGCGGTCGGAGAGCGCGATTTCGAACTCTACAAGCTGTTGGACCTCGGCGACCTAGTCGGCGTCGAAGGCTACCTGTTCCGCACACGCACCGGCGAGTTGAGCGTGCACGCCGAACACCTGATGTTCCTGGCTAAAGCGCTGCTGCCCATGCCCGAGAAATGGCACGGCCTGTCCGACGTGGAGATTCGCTACCGGCAACGCTACGTTGACCTGATGGTCAACCCCGGCGTACGCGAGACGTTCGTGAAGCGCAGCCGCATGGTAAAGGCCATTCGCGATTTCATGGACACCGAGGGCTACGTCGAGGTCGAGACGCCCATGATGCAGCCGCTCGCGGGCGGCGCCATGGCGCGGCCCTTTGTCACCCATCACAACGCCCTCGATTTGAAGCTCTATCTGCGCGTCGCGCCCGAGCTCTACCTGAAACGGCTGATCGTGGGCGGCCTGGAACGCGTGTACGAGATCAACCGGAATTTCCGCAACGAGGGAATCTCCACGCACCACAATCCCGAGTTCACGATGCTGGAGTTCTACCAGGCCTACGCCGATTATCACGAGATGATCGCCCTGACGGAGCGATTGCTGAAGAAGGTGGCGGAAACGGTGAACGGGTCGCTCGAGTTCGATTTCGCCGGCCAGCGGATTTCACTGGCGCGCTTCGAGCGGCTGACCATGAAAGAGGCCGTAGTGCGCTACTGGCCAGAAGGCAGTGCCGGGCCGAAGATCGAGGACCTGGCGGACCCGAAGGCGATCCCGCCCTGGGTCGCGACTTACAACGACTGGGGCCGCGCCCACGGCCGCGAGCCGGTGCTGGACTCCACGAACTCACCGGGCGCCGCGCTCCAGGCGCTCTTTGAAGAAGTCGCCGAGCGCCATTTGGTCCAGCCCACGTTCATCACTGATTTTCCACTGGAAGTGTCGCCGCTCTCCAAGCAGCGTCCGGACGATCCGAACTACGTGGAGCGCTTCGAACTCTACATCGCCGGCATGGAGATCGCCAACGCGTTCAGCGAGCTGAACGATCCCGAGGAGCAGCGCCGGCGCTTTGTGTATCAGCAGATGCTGCGCGAGAAGGGGGATCTGGCCGCGCACGCCATCGACGAGGACTACATCCGCGCCCTCAGCTTCGGGCTGCCGCCCACCGGAGGCGAAGGCATCGGGATCGACCGTCTGGCGATGCTGCTGACCGACTCGCGGTCGATCCGCGACGTGATTCTCTTCCCGCTGCTGAGGCCCCAACCAAGCGAATCGTAGAGCACCGGGCATGCTGGCATCTCTCCGCTGGTGCCAAGTAGGGGCGGTTCGCGAACCGCCCCTACACGCCGAGCCACATGCCCGCGCTCCCAGCCCGGATCATTGTGTTACAACAATCGTCAATGTTGTGCTAGCTTTGACCGATCCCGACGTGCCCGTCACCGTCACCGTGTAGCTTCCGGGCGGTGTAGCCGTGGGCGTGGTGGGCGAGCTCGAACTTCCACCGCATGCCGCCCACACCAGGACCAGCGCCAAGGCTCCTGCCAGCGCCCATCCTGCCTGCGGCCGGCGCGCGCCAAGGCGATTCGCCAGCAGCTTGATTCCCACCGCAAGCGTAGCCGCAATACCAAGCCACACCCAAGGACGCGGCGGTGCGGGGCTCGGAGGTACCTGCGGCGGCAGTCCTCCGGCCGTCGTCATCAGCGTCACCGTGGCGCTGGCGGAGTTCGGCGCCGTGACATTGACCGAGCTGGGGAAGACCGTGCATGAGGTGCCGGCAACGGCATCGGTGCAGGAAAGCGAAACGGCACCTGTGAAAGCGCCCTGGCCCGCGATACTCAGGTTGTAGGTCCCCGACTGTCCGGCCGCGACCGTTATCGACGAGTTGGTGGCGCTTACCGCGAATCCATTGCCGGCGCCGGACAGGGCAACGGTCTGCGGGGTGTTGGAAGCGTTGTCCGCAATCGAGAGCGAAGCGGCTTGATTGCCAACAGACGTTGGCGCGAAGATCACGCTGATCGTGCAACTTGAGTTCATCGCGACCGAAGTGCCGCAGGTATTGGTCTGGGTGAACTCGGAGGCTCCAGTTCCCGTAAAGCTGATGCCCGTGATGCTCAGTGCCGAAGTGCCGGAGTTGGTCAGGGTCACTGTCTGGGCCGCGCTCTGACTGCCAAGCGACTGGCCGCCGAAAGCCAGCTTGGTCGGAGCCAGGGTCGCGCTGGGCCCGCCTCCGGAGCCTGTCAAGGGGACTACCTGCAGGCCGGATCCAGCGTTGTCTGATACGTTCACCGAAGCAGTGAGAGTCCCCGAAGCGTTGGGAGCAAAAGTCACCGTGATCGTGCAGGTCTTGCCCGCCGCGATTCCGGCGCTGGCCGAGACGCAGGTGTCGGATTCCGTGTAGCTGCTGTTGCCGCTGATGCTGATCGAACTGACGATGAGTGTCGTGTTACCGGTATTGGTCACCGTCACGGTCTTCGGCGTGGGCGCGCCGATGCTCACGGTGCCGAAACTAAGGCTGGTCGGGGAAAGCGAAACCGAAGCTTGCGCGGTACCGGCTCCCGACATCGCAACCGCTTGCGGGCTGCCGGCAGCATTGTCCGCCACGTTCAGGGTTGCGGAACGATTACCCGTTGCGCCCGGCGTGAACACAACCGAAATCGTGCAGTTCTTCCCCGCCGATACCGTCGATCCACAGGTGCTGGTGGGGACGAATTCGCTGGCGTTGGCGCCACTGACAGTGACGCTCGTAATGTTTGCTGACTCGTTGCCGCTGTTGCTGACCGTTACGACCTGCGCGCTCGATTTGACGCCCACGGCAGTGCTGGGAAACGTCAGGCTGTTCGGCGTCAACGTCACCAGCGGCGCATTGCTTCCGGTTCCCGTGAGCGACAGAGTCTGCGGGCTGCCATAAGCGTTATCGGTCAAGGTCAAGGTTCCGGTCTGGGTTCCTGTGGCCGTGGGCGTAAAAGTCACGCTCATCGAGCAGGACCCTCCCGCACCCAGACTGGCGCCACAGGTGTTTGTCAGCTGGTAAGAGCCCGATGCCGTAACCGACGTGATGACCAGCGTAGCCGTTCCGGTATTCTTCAGCGTCACCGTCTGAGCCGCGCTGGTGGTGTTGACCGGTTGTGCGCTGAAGGTGAGCGAGGCGGGCGAGAGATTCGCCGCCGGACCCGAGCCGGTTCCGGTAAGCGACACGGTCTGGGGGCTGTTGCTCGCGTTATCCGTGAAAGTCAGAGTCCCGGTCTGCGTTCCAGCGGCGGTTGGCGTAAATGTTACGCTGACCGTGCACTGGGCGCCGGCAGCGACGCTGCTGCCGCAGGTGTTGGTCTGGCCAAACTGCGAGCTCACGGTTATCGACGTGATGTTGAGCGGACCGGTGCCCGTGTTGCTGAGCGTCACGCTCTGCGACGCGCTGGTGGTGCCGATGCTCTGCGCGGCGAAAGTCAGACTGGTGATCGAAAGTCCAGCCGTCGGTGCCGTGCCTGTGCCGCTGAGCGCCACAGCCTGCGGGCTCGTCGAGGCCCCGTCGTTGACCGTCAAGGTACCGGTTTCGGAGCCGCCCGCGGTCGGTGCGAAGGTTACGCTGGCCGCGCAGCTTCCTCCTACGGTGATCGTCGCCGGACAAGTATTGCTGACAGCAAAGCCGGGCGTGCCTACGGTGATGGCAGCGCTGGTGAAGGGCAAGGGAACGCTGCCCGGATTGCTGATTGAGACGGTGACCGGCGTGCTCGTCGTCCCGACCAGGGTGCCGGGGAAAACGATCGACGCCGGCGATATCGCAATCACCGGCGTGTTCAGGAAGACGTCCACCAGGTTGTAAGTGTAATCGGCGGCGATGACATCGAGAGCGCCGCTGCCGGTGAAATCGCCGAGGGCAACGGGCTCTGCTATGGTCCCGGTGCTGGCATTGAACTGGGTGGCGTGATCCAGGTGCGTCTGGAAGGTGCCGTCGCCGTTCCCGAGCAGGACGGAGACGGAATCCGTTTCTTTCGAGGTGGTCCCGACGGCAAGATCCAGGAAACCGTCGCCGTTCAGATCGCCCGCCGCAACTGACGTCGGAGTGTAGTCCGTGGTGAACGTGGTCGCTGGGCCAAACGTGCCGGGCGTGCTCGCGCTGTTAAGCAGGACGGAAACGGTGTTGCCCGTGTAATCCGCCGTGGCCAGGTCCGGCACCCCGTCACCATTGAAGTCACCGATAGTGACGGAGAGGGGGCCGGGATTCGTTACAGAAGTGGTGGCCACCGAATAGGGTACGGCCACACCGAAAGTGCCGTTCCCATTGCCCTCCAGCACGGAAACGGTATTCCCCGATTGATCTGCTACCGCCAGATCCAGGGTACCGTTCGAATGACCGTACAGGTTTCCGACGGCAATCGAGATCGGATACCCCGTGGCGCCATAAACTTGCGGGGTACCGAAAACCCCGCTCCCGCTGTTGAGCAAAATCGAAACATTGTCGTCGCCGGAGTTGGCAACGGCGAGATCCAGGAGTCCGTCCCCGTTGAAATCGGCAATGGCCACAAAAGACGGAGTATGTCCGACCGTGTAGGGAACGGCCGTCCCGAAAGTGCCGTCACCATTGTTGAACAGAACGGAGACAGTACCGGTGCTGCTGGTAGGCGCGTTCACCACAACCAGGTCAGTAAAGCCGTCGCCATTGAGATCACCTGCCGCGACGCTCTCAGGATTGCTGCCGATCGTGTAATTAACCGGCGCCTGGAACGTGCCATCACCGTTCCCGATCAAGACTGACAACTCGCCGTTCGTAAGGCTCACGCTTGCCGCATCAAGCTTCCCATCGCCGTTGAAATCTCCGGTGGCCACTGCCACGGGACCCGCTTGCACCGAGGTACTCAGAGTGCTGCTTGAGAAGCTGCCGTCGCCGTTTCCGAGCATGATCGTGACATTGTTATCGGCGGCATTCACGATGCCCAGATCGAGCCGGCCGTCGCCATTAAAGTCGGAGGTTATGATGGCGTCCGGCAAGGTGCCGGAGATACCCGTGGCGTACATCGACGGCAGAGGCGGCGCCGGAGCATTGAATGTGCCGCTGCCCGTTCCCAGCAATACGGCAACAAAGTTCCCGGCCGTACTGGTGTAGGCGATATCCTCGTTGCCGTCACCGTTGAAGTCCCCGCTAACGAGCTTCTGCGGGTCTTTGACGGTGGAAAAGTGCTCCTGGCTCGCGTAAGTGCCCTTGCCGTTCCCCAGCATGACCACCACATCGTCTGCGCCACCGTCCGCCACCGCCAGGTCTGGATTGCCGTCGTTGTTGAAATCATCGATGATCGCCTGCGTCGGGTTGGCCCCGCAGGAGTAGTCGGCGTTTGCCTGGAAGGTCCCGTCTCCGTTCCCAAGCAGAATGGAGACCTTGTTGCTTCCGTAATCGGCGGTCACCACGTCGAGCTTTCCGTCCTTGTTGACGTCGCCGACAGCCACGCTGTCTGGACTCGTGCCGGTCGTAAAGGTGGTCCCGGTCGCAAAGGTACCGTCGCCATTTCCGAGGAATACTGAAACCGTGTCGTCGTTAAAATTCGCCACAACCAGGTCGATCTTCTGATCGCCGTTAAAGTCACCAGACGCGATCCACTTGGGATTATTGCCGGTGGCAAGGGTACCGGACACCGTGAACGTGCCGTCGCCCACGCCAAGCAGCAGTGAGACGGAATTGCCGCTCGAGGAAACCACCGCAAGATCGATCTTGCCGTCGCCGTTGAAGTCGGCGGCCACGACCGAATCAGGGTTGTTTCCGACGCTGTAATCCACTTTGGGCGCGAAGGTGCCGTTGCTGTTGCCGAGAAGGATCGAGACCGTGGCGGAGCCGTGGTTCACAACCGCCAGGTCAGGCTGGCCGTCGCCGTTAAAATCTCCAGAAGTCAAGGCTTCGGGTGAGGTTCCGGTCGTGAAACCTGCCTCATTGAAAAGATAGTTCTGGGCTGAGGCCCGGGTTGCAGCCAAGGCGAGAAACGCGAACCCTGCCGTTACGAGTGCACAAAGATACCGATTGCCTTTCACCAGAATTATTCCTCCAAAATTGCGAACCTTGCCCGCAAGCCACACTACGAGGCCGGCGGCCTGAGGATCGTCCGGGCCTAATCCATCCAGACTGCACTTTCACTGGTCGGGCCCCCTGATATGAAAGCCTGAATTCTATCGGTTAGGTGACGATTAAGTCAAGCCACCGAGCCCTCAAACGGCCGTTCAGGCGCGGGCAACGGAGGTAATACCACAGGCTGAAACCAATCGCTTTCAGACGGCACCGCCGGCGCGGGTGAATGGGCTTCGATTAGCCCATTTCCCCGGCGCGGCCCTGCTTGCCTTTCGGCGCTGTGTCTGCTAGATTTGCCTTGATTTTAGAGGAGAAGCGCACGGTATGCCGATTTCACAGGTTCTGCTCGACATTCTTGTCTGCCCGGTCTGCAAGGTCCCGGTAAAACCGACGGCTGACCAGCAGGGGCTAAAGTGTCCTCAATGCCGCCGCGTTTACCCAATAAAGGACGATATCCCTGTCATGCTGGTCGACGAAGCCAGCATCGATCCCCAATAACGCCTAAGCCAGCAGCTCGCGGACGAGCGCTTCAACCCTCTCAGCTCCGATCCCTTTCATGCAGATGTTATCCTGACAGGTTTTCATCAAAGGCGTGCCGTAGCAGGGCGCGCACGGCACAGGTTCGCGGACGATCCGCAGCGCGCCGGGATTCGACGGAATGGGCCGCGTCTGCTCCAGGATCGCCGGACCCCAAAGCACGACAAGTGGTGTGCCCAAGGCGGCGGCCATATGCGCGGGACCGGAGTCGACGCTCACGTAGACGTCGAGCCTGCGAATCAGGGCCGCGAGTTCCAGCAGCGACAGTTCTCCGGCGAGGTTCAGGCAAGCGACGCCTGACTGGCGCGCGATGAACTCCGTCAGCGGGCGGTCGACCGCGGCGCCGGTCAGCACCACGTGGGCTTTCCGGTCGGCAACCAGCCCTCGGGCGATGCGCGCAAAGCGGTCCGGCGGCCAGCTCTTCAGACGTGTTTGCTCGAGCGAATGCTTCCGGCCGCCCCAGCCCGGATGAATACCGACGATCGGCGCGTCCCGAGCGATTCCTGCAAGCCGCAGGCGCTCGCGGATTCGATCATCGAACTCCTCCGGATAATGCATCTCCATGTGCAGCCCATACGGCCTCACGCCCAGCAACTCTGCTGCGTGCAGGTTGTTCTCAACGCCATGTTTCCTCGGATCGAAGATCGCCAGCTCCGCGCCCTTCACGCCGGGGAGGCCGCCGTAGGAGACGATTCGCGCTGCGCCGGACCGTCGCGCGAGTTCGGTAAGACTGGGATGGCTCTCGAGCATCACGAGGGCGTGGAGGCGAAGCTCGTTCAGACGCCGGACGATTCGCGACTTCTCGGGGCTGAGCCAGGCCGGAAGATGCCGCGCCGCCAGAGGAATGACTTCGTCGATGTGGGGGCTGTAGCGCACCACGTCGCAGGCGCCGCGCGCGCACAGAAAAGCGAGATAGGCGTTGGGATACGTGCCGCGAATGGCGCGGACCAGCGGAGTGGCCATCAACGTGTCGCCGATGGCGCCGGCGCGCACCACGGCGATGCGCGGCGAGCGCGATTCGACCCCGCCAGTTTGTCCGCCCAAAGCGCTCACGCTGTTCGATTCTCGACTTGCAGGATGCTGAACCACTGCTCTCTACGGTAGGATGGCTGAGAAGGCGTGTCAACGCCGCCCAGGCTACGGAGACAGAATGAAAAAACCAACCTCACCGCTCCACGATCTCGCCCGGCGATTCCGTGGTCTCAGGATCGGCGTCTTCGGCGACCTGATGCTCGACGAGTTGGTGCGTGGGGAAGCCACGCGCATCTCGCCCGAAGCGCCGGTGCCGGTGGTGCTGATGCGCGACCCTGGACGTCGCGAGATATTTCCGGGCGGCGCTGGAAACGTGGCGGCCAACGTGGCCACACTCGGAGGCAAGCCCACGGTCTTTGGCGCCGTAGGCGATGACGAGGCCGGCCGCAGGCTGAAGGTATTGCTCACCGACCGTAGCATTGACGCTACCGGACTGGTCGCCGAGCCAGGGCGCATCACGCCCCACAAGACGCGCATCGTGGCGCACCAGCACCAGCTCCTCCGGCTCGATGTCGAACAGCCGCGGCCGGTATCGCCGCGGTCTGCGCGCTTGCTCGCCCGCCGCCTCGCCCGCCGCGCTGGAGAACTCGACGCCCTGATCATCTCCGACTATCTCAAGGGCTCGGTGACAACAGACCTCGCGAGCCAGGTGTCGGCGGCGGCGAGGCGACGCGGCATTCCCGTCCTGGTCGATCCCAAACCGGAGCATCCCGAAGTCTGCGAGGGCGCCGCTGTGGCCACGCCCAACCTGCACGAGGCGGAGCTGATGGCTCGCGCGCCGCTCCGCGACGCCGGCGCGCGCCAGTTAGCTGCGCCTTCGCTGCGCGCCACGCTCGGCTGCTCGGCGCTGCTGATTACGCGCGGCGGCGACGGCATGACGCTGGTCGAGCCCGACGGCGCCGTGCGCGAGATCCCGAGCCTCCCGCGCCCCGTCTACGACGTGACCGGCGCGGGCGACACCGTAATCGCCGTCATGGCGCTCGCCCTCGCAGCGGGCGCTTCTCTGGCCGACGCCGCCAGCCTGGCGAACGTCGCCGGCGGATGCGTGGTGCTCAAGTTCGGCACCGCGGCCATCGCCATCGACGAGTTGCTCGCTGCGCTGCCTGACGAAATTTAGCGGGCTGCCCCAGCCATTTCGTCACAGCCACCCCCGCCCCTCCTTGATGAAGGAGGGGAGCACCCCCCTCCTCGTTGAGGAGGGGACTAGGGGGTCTGGTCGCGACAACACGCCTGATGCCGGCACTCGCGACAACACGCCTGATGCCCGCGCCAACGAATTGAACGGGGCAGCCCACGAGTGTGGTGCGCCGAAGGCGGCGCATCAGGATATAGCCTCTTAATGTAGCCTATGTTGGCGCCGCTTTCCGCCCAGTTTGAACAGGTTCTTCGGGGCGGATTTGACGCCATTTTAGGGGACTTATTTGGGTTCGCTTTTGGCTTGTCGAGAAGCGCCCTTGTTTATTCTAAAGGACTTGTTGGCTTCGCTCTGCGAAATTTTAGGATCTTTTTTTCATGATTTCTCGAGCATTGTTCGATGGCCGTCCGGGCTTGAGACGCCAGGACGCGGCTCCCGTCCGACCGGCGTGTCTCCGGGTTGGTGAGGCGCGAAACCACGAGAAGAACCTCAGTCCTGCCTGCAGTTTCCTTATGGACCGTTCAGCAACAGAAGTCAATGGGACCAAAGCCCAATAAGCCCAAGTGGCAGGCGACGAGGAACAAGGCCTGACGTACCGACTATCGCAGAAAGGCGCGAAATATTTGACCCTCGTCCGTGGTTCCGTCATTGAGGCGATGAGCCATTGAGTCGAGCTCAATGGCTCAATCACCCGATCGACTTGTCAGAAGGCGCACTTCAGCGACGAAGCAGGCCCATGGGAAGAAGCGAGCGACTCCTTGTTGAGCCCTTACTGATGAGTCCCATCAGCGGGCGGCGTGGGCTGGGCGACCGAGGCGGACGGGCTTCCCGCGGGTTGGGTTTGCGGTGCCAGGACCGTTACCTCAACGCGACGATTCTCTTTACGCCCCGCCCGCGTGTGATTGCTGTCCTTCGGCATGTCGATGCCGTAACCGAGTTCATGAATTCTTTCCAGAGGGATCTTGTCGTTCTCGGTCAGGTAGCGCACCACCGCGTCTGCCCGTTGGCGGCTTAACTGCAGATTGTAATTCGCCGCGCCCGTCTTATCGGTATAGCCAGTCACGTCGACGGTGTAATACTTGAGACCGGACACCGTCTGCTGGAGGCCGTCGAGTTGGGTTTTCGCGTCAGAACTCAGCGTGCTCCGGTTGAACCCAAAAAGCACGGTTGCCGTTTTCACGGGCTGAGGGTTGTCCAGGCTCGCTACCGTCTGCTGCACGCTGGTCGCCTGGTCGACGCCCTTCTGTGCCAGGGTATTGGCGCCTTGCGCGTCCTGATCGGCCTTGGACGCCTGTTGACCAGCATCCTCACCGGTCTTCTGTGCCTGGGCGATTCCGCTCTCCGCCCTCGCATCCACAGACTTGATCTCCTGGGCATTCTCCGAGGTCTTCTGGTCCACAGTGTTGTTGAGGTTCGTCAGCTTCGTGTTCAATTGATCGACATCCTGACGTACCATTTTTTTGGTAGCACACCCGATGGTAGACATCGCCACGAGTGCGCCTAACGCCACAACTCCGAACCGCCGCGCGAAGTACGAATCCATAGTCTGGCTCCTTCTTCGAAACCCCCTTGGCGACACAGTTGGCAAGTTTTCTGCCAATTGCGGCGCCCTGGCTATCTCCTAACAGGCCAAGCACGAAGCGACTGGATGCTTGCGATATCGAATCCAACCCTACTCCTTTTGAATGTGTAAGCTCCCTACAAACGTGTAAGATTTTCCAAAATGGGTTGCCCTACCAGTTGGCTTCGACTGTTCGCCGCGCGGCTCGGCGCAAACAAATCGGCAACGTAGCGGTGAGGGATGGGCTCGCGGCAAGCCAAAAGAATTCTACCGCCGCCGGGAAAGTTTTAGGATTGTGGTACGGGGATGACCTTAATTCTTTTCGATTAGGGCGTCAGGCTCGCCCAGCGGAGCGTGCGGCACCTAAAGCCGTCATCGCTGATGCCGCTGCCAAGCAGCAGTTGAATCCGCAGTGTCCTCCGGAAACCGGGCCCTGGGACGTGCCAAAAAACAGACGCCGGCTGGAGCCATCAACTGAACGATAATCACGTTCAGTCGTGACCTGCATCACGGCGACCGCCGGCCTTTCCCAGGATGCTAATAAACCAAGAGCACCCGACGGAGCGTTGCGACGCCTCCGGGCACGGCAAGATGTGCGGCCCTCCCCGGGACCTAGAGAGCGCGTCCGTATCGGGTTATGGAGATCTCACAAGGAGGGTCATTATGAATCGAGCTTTGCTGGTCGGGATCAATGCGTATCCCGGTAATGAGCTGCGCGGCTGTATCAATGATGTCACAGACATGGCCGAGTTCTTGGTCAGTCATTGCGACTTCGACGAGGACGAGATCAGGCTGTTAACCGATGCCCGCGCGACCACCCAGGCAATCGAGGACCGGCTGCACTGGTTAATCGGTGGCGTAAAGGCCGGGGACCGGATCGTTTTCCACTACAGCGGCCACGGCGCCCAGTTCCCAATCCGTGGCGCCGACGGAAAGCTGACGCGCGTAGACGAGTGCATTTGTCCGGTCGATTTCGACTGGACCGACGAGCACTCCATCCGGGACAAGGAGTTCAATCAACTGTTCTCGTCGATACCCAAGGGACCTGAGTTTATATGGATCTCGGATTCCTGTTTCTCGGGTGATCTTGCCAGGGAAATGCTAGTCCCAGAGCAGCGAATCAAGGCCCTGGCAATGCCCGCGGACATCGCCTGGCGACTGCGTACAGCCGAAACCAAGGGCGTCAAGCCCCAGGGGTTCGAGCACGTGGTCAAAAACCTGAACGGAGCGCTGGTATCCGGATGCGGGATGCGCGAGACCTCGTGCGATGCACAGATCAATGGCCGTTTCAACGGCGCGCTGACCTATTATTTTCTCCAGACCCTGTCGCTTCCCAACGGTTTGAGCCAACCCCTGGAGCATGCGGTGGCCCGCACGCGCGCGGCGCTACAAAAGAACGGCTACACCCAGCATCCGCAACTGGAAGGCGCCACGAACGTGATGCAGCGGCCTTTCCTGACGGCTCCTGTACAGCGTAAGGCGGCTGGAGCCTAGCCGGGAAGGCGTCAACAACCTCGACCCACTTTCTGCCCGGCCTTGGCCGGGCAGTCTTTTTCAGGGAGCGCGACGCAGGAGAGGCTCTGCTGCTGCGAAACCGATGCGGTGGCCCGTCGTGCAATCTCATCGTCGGCCCCGCCCCAAAGGGACAACCTGCCCCGAATAATCAGAGCCGTCAACCACCGCCCGACGGAGCGCAGACCTGGCCCGCTGACTTCGGTGTGGCGCCTTTTGTGGCAAATGCCGAGAAAACCTGTTCGACCCGCTTTGCGCCACACTGAGGACATTCAGGCCTTCCATCGCTGCGCCTGAGCACGAGTTTTTCAAAACTGTACCCGCACCGGGGACAGAGGTATTCAAAGATCGGCATCGGAATTGAGCTCACTCCTTGAAACGCTGCCTGCGCAGGCCCCGTTCCCGGAGTCCTGCGTTTCTGCCATTACCTTAACTCTGAAGAACGGGTGCGCGCAAGGATGTGATGAGGTCACAGGAGTGAACCGGGCGATCTTTCATCTCTTACTTGGAGAGAATAAACGGCGAGCGCTGCTGCGCCTTGGATCGGGCGCTGGGGGCACGAACAAACTCAGAATCGCCCTTACAGCATGCCGCAGCGCAACTCAGCCACGAAAACCGGCGGAGCACGTCCGCCCTCTGCATCCCTTGTGAGTCCTTCGTGCCCTCTGCAGAAACTTCAACGGCGGTTGGTGATTCTGCATGCGCACTCGCAAGTTCGTGATAGGATGCGAGCATGTCCTCACGTTTGGGCACAGCCCCGCGCCGCATCCCGCAACAACCCAGGGGCGAGCGGCGGGTAGCCAGCCTGCTGCGGGCGGCGGCGGCCGTTCTCGCTGACACGGGATACGCGGCCGCAACGATGTCGGCGATCGCCGAGCGGTCGAATTCCTCGATTGGCTCGTTGTACCAATTCTTCCCCAGTAAGGAAGCGGTGGTCGAAGCCCTGCGGGCCGGATACGTCAAGGAGCTCGAAAGGCTATGGGAGTCACTGGCCGCGGACTCCGGGAGTTTGACGGTTGAGGAGCTTGTATCCCGCCTCATTCAATCGCAGGTCGAGTTCGCGGAGGAGCATGCAGGTTTCCTCGCCCTCTTCGAAGCGCCGCCGACGGTGAACAGCCCCCGGAGGCGGGAGATCATCCGTGGCCGCATTGCACGAGTCGTTCTGAAGCGCAATCCCGACCTGCCGAAGAGCGAAGCGCTTCGAACTGCAGCCGTGACGCAGCAGATCGTGAGGGCGCTGCTGACGCTCTATGCCAGGGCTGACAGGGCGGAGAGGGGTGCGATTCTCGAGGAGTTCGCAGCGCTCTTGACGGGATACCTGGCTCCCAAACTGGGAGGCCAGAAGCGTGGTATCCGCTGTAAGGCAGCAGGGTCGCCGAAAGAGTCCAAGAAACACGGGGCTGTTGCGTAGTGAATGCCGGTGAATGCCGACGGCTAAACCGAGGGAGAGCGGATTGAGGAAACCATTTGGCCATGAGTGTGGGACGCTTGCCGTGGTTGCCGCCGGCGCGATTCTTGCAGGAGGGTGCGGTCACCGGCCACAAGCGGCACCCCCTCCGCGCCCGCCGGTTGTCGAAGTGTTCCCGGTCCTGCAGAAAGACGTGCCGATCTACGGCGAATGGATCGCCACCCTCTACGGCTACGTCAACGCGCAGATTCAGCCTCAGGTCCCGGGCTACCTCATCAAGCAGGACTATCGTGAAGGTTCTTTCGTTCACAGAGATGATGTGCTGTTTGAGATTGACCCGCGTCCCTTTCAAGCGGAGCTGGACCAGGCAAAAGCCCAACTGGCGCAGGCAGAGGCGCAGCTCGGGACCGCGACGCTCAACGTAAAACGCGATGTCCCCGAAGCGGAGGCCCATGCGATTCCGCAAAGCCAGCTTGACAACGACACCCAGGCGAAGCTTGCCGCCAAAGCCTCTGTCGAGGCGGGTCAGGCGGCTGTGGAGCGGGCCCAACTGAACCTGGGCTATACCAAGGTCCGCTCGCTCATCGACGGAATTGCGGGCATCGCCCAGGTCCAGGTCGGCAACCTGGTGGCAGCCACGACCGTGCTTACCTCGGTTTCGCAGGTGAATCCGATCAAAGCCTATTTCCCCATCAGCAGCGTGGAGTATCTCCGCATTGCCGACCGGGTCAGCCCGGGCGCCGTGAACCTGCTCTCCGGCGCCAAAACCATTTCGTTGCAACTCATCTTGTCGAGTGGCAAGCCCTACGGCTACAAAGGCCGAATCCTCTTCGCCGACCGGCAAGTGGACTCGCAAACCGGAACCATCCAGATCGTGGGCGCCTTTCCGAATCCCGGCAATATTCTGCGGCCGGGGCAGACCGGCCGCGTCCGGGCGCTCACGGAGACCCTCAGAGCGGCGCTTCTCGTGCCCCAGCGCGCGGTGGAAGAACTTCAGGGCGGCTACCAGGTGGCAGTCGTCGGACCCGAGAATAGGATCGCTATCCGAACCGTCAAGGTGGGGGAGCGCGTCGGGTCCATGTGGATCATTACTCAGGGATTGGAACCTGGCGAGCGGGTGGTGGCGGAGGGAGCCCAATCGGCCCGAGACGGCATGGTCGTGACGCCCGCACCCTACAATCCTTCCGGCGAGGAGAATTGATCCGTGTCGAAGTTCTTCATCAATCGGCCCATCGTGGCCATGGTGATTGCAATCCTGACGGTGATCGTCGGCGGAATCACGATACTTACTCTTCCCGTCGCGCAGTTCCCCGGTATCGTTCCCCCTGAGACCAGGGTTCAGGCTACTTTTGTCGGCGCTGACGCGAACACCGTGGCGCAATCCGTCGCCACGCCAATCGAAGAGCAGATGAGCGGCGTGGACAACATGAACTACATGTATTCGGTGAACGCCAGCTCCAACGGCCAGATGAGGATGATCATCGATTTTGCGGTCGGTACGGACCCGAACACGGATCTCATCCTTACCCAGATGCGCGAGACGCAGGCCGCGGCCCAGTTGCCGTCGCAGGTTGCGCAGTACGGGATTCAAACGATGAAATCGACGGGGTCGCCCCTGATGCTGGTGCCCGTATATTCGCCGCACGGCACCTATGACGCTAACTTTCTGGCCAACTACGCTTACATTAACCTCGTCGATCCCCTCACGCGCGTCCCGGGCGTGGCGCAGGTGTTCGTTTTTGGCGCAGGCCAGTACGCCATGAGAATCTGGCTCGACCCGGACAAGCTGGCGAGGCTGGGGATTACGGTCTCGGACGTGATCGGCGCGGTCCAGTCGCAGAACACCGTAAACCCCGCCGGGCAGATCGGCGGCCCGCCGGTGCCGCCCGGTCAGGAATACACCTACACGGTCCTGGCCCAGGGTCGCCTGAGAACCCCCGAAGAATTCGGCAACATCGTGGTCCGTGAGAACCCTGACGGGGGAATCGTTCACGTCAAGGATGTTGGCCGGGTTGAACTGGGCGTTCAGTACTACAATCTGCTGGGCCGCTTGAACGGAAAGCCAAGCGCGGTGCTGGCTATCTTTCAATTGCCGGGCTCGAACGCGGTCGATACCGCCGCACGGGTCGAGCAGTTGATGAACCAGCTCAAACCCCATTTTCCGCAGGATTTGACCTATGCCACCTCTCTCGATTCGACCCGGGCGGTGAGCGAGGGGCTCAAAGAAATCTTGATCACCCTGGGAATCGCGCTGCTTCTGGTTATCCTGGTGGTCTACATTTTCCTGCAAGGCTGGCGCGCCACGTTGATCCCCATGCTCGCCGTGCCGGTTGCCCTTGTCGGCACCTTCGCAGTCTTTCCCTTGTTCGGCTTTTCGATTAACACGCTTTCGATGTTCGGGATGGTGCTGGCCATCGGTCTCGTGGTTGACGACGCCATTGTCGTAGTTGAGGTAATCGAGCGGCATATCGAGGAAGGGCTTGCGCCCAAAGCTGCCGCCTTGAAAGGCATGCAAGAGATTTCGGGCCCGGTGATTGGTATCGCGCTGGTTCTTTCCTCGGTCTTCGTGCCCACCGCTTTCATTCCCGGCATCACCGGCCGACTCTACCAGCAGTTCGCTGTGACCATCGCGATCTCCGTCGTCATCTCGGCCTTCAATGCGCTCAGCCTCAGCCCCGCGCTCGCGGCTCTGCTCCTTCGCCCCAGAAAGGCGAGCCGCGGGCCGCTGCGACGGTTCTTCGACTGGTTTAACCGCGTTTTCGGCCGCGCTACGAACGGGTATGTTCGAGCCTCTGCGGGCTTGATTCACAAGGGCGCTGTGGCCATGATCATCCTTGCCTTGTTCGGCGTGGCGGCGGTCTATTTCGGAGAGAAGCTGCCAACCGGCTTCTTGCCGGATGAAGATCAAGGCTATGTATTTGTCAACCTCCAGCTCCCTAACGCCGCGTCGTTCGAGAGGACCGAGGCTGCGGCGCGGCAAATCGAGGCAATTCTCGCCAACACGCCGGGCGTCCAGTACACCACCAGCGTCATCGGCTTCAGTCTGCTGAGCTACGTCCAAACCACCTACAACGCCTTTTTCTTTGTCACCTTAAAGCCCTGGAGCACCCGAAAGCAGATGGACACGCAGTACCAGGCCATAAAATTTCGCTTGAATCAGGCTCTCGGCAGACTTCCTCAAGGGACGGCCTTCACCTTCTCCCCGCCAAGCATCCCCGGGGTCGGCACTTCCGGAGGCTTCACATTCGTTCTTGAGGACCGGGGCGGGCATGATGTTCCGTGGCTCGCGGCCAATGTGAATAAATTCGTTGCCGCTGCGCGCAAGCGCCCGGAAATTGCGGGCATCGCCTCTTCGGAACTGCCCAGCGTGCCGCAGGAGTTCATCGCCGTTGACCGCGATAAGGCGCTGAAACTCGGGGTGCCCATCGCGGATCTTTACCAGACGGTTCAAACCTTCATGGGCGGATTTTTTGTGAACTACTTCAATCGCTTCGGAAGGGAGTGGCAGGTTTACGTGGAGGGCGCCGGCCGTTACCGAACGCGGGCGGAGGACCTGAGCCAGTACTACGTCCGGAACAACCGCGCCCAAATGGTGCCCTTGTCGGATCTGGCGCGCTTCGAGCCGCGACTGGGCCCCGAGTTCATCATGCACTATGACGAATATCCCGCGGCCCAGATCAACGGCAGCGCCGGAGCGGGGTTCAGCTCCGCCCAAGCCACGGCGGCGCTCGAGCAGGTGTTCGAACAAACGATGCCGCGGGACATGGGCTACGACTGGATGGGTATGTCCTTTCAGGAACAGAAGGCGGCGCAGGGCGTTTCGGCAACGACCATTTTTGGCATCTCGCTGCTATTTGTATTCCTGATTCTGGCAGCCCTCTATGAAAGCTGGTCGTTGCCATTCAGCGTCCTGCTCTCGACGCCCATTGCCGTCTTCGGCGCCTTCGGTGTCCTCCTGTTGCGCCGCATGGCTGATCTCGCGCTGCTGCCTCCTTATATGGTCCAGCTTGAGAACGACGTCTACTCCCAGATCGGCCTGGTGATGCTGATCGGACTCGCCGCCAAGAATGCGATTTTGATAGTTGCCTTCGCCAAGGACGAATACGACAAAGGGAGACCGCTGGTCGAGGCCGCTCTGGATGGAGCACGGCTGCGCCTCAGGCCCATTCTGATGACCTCTTTCGCGTTCATTTTTGGGGTCGCGCCTCTGTGGTTCGCGTCAGGCGCAGGCGCCGTGTCCCGCAAAATCATGGGGACGACGGTTATCGGAGGCATGGTCGGCGCAAGCCTGATCGCAATCTTCTTTGTGCCGGCAATTTTCTGCGTGGTTGAGAGACTCTCGGGCGCGAAGAAATTCCACGCGCTCACGCCCTCGCCGCAGGGTGAGGCGCCGGCCGGGAGTGAAGGATGAGAAGAGTGCCGATCGCGCTGGCCGGGGCCTGCCTGTTCTGGGCGGGATGCACCGTCGGTCCGAATTATCACCGGCCCAAAGCGGACGTCCCTGCAACCTACGGCGGGACGGCCGCGACTCCGGCGCCCCGGCAATCGGCCGAATCTCTGGGTAATGAAAAGTGGTGGAACCTTTTCCAGGATCCTGTGCTCCGGCAACTGATCCACACCGCACTCGAGAATAACTACGACGTGCGGATCGCGGCCACCCATGTTCTCGAGGCGCAGGCCCAACTCGGCATCACGCGATCCAACCAGTTCCCGGTCGTAAACGGCGGGGCAAACCTGCTGCGCGAGCGCAATCCGAAGGTCAACTCGTTCTTCCCGACCTACAGACTCCACACCGCCGAGCTGGATCTCTCCGTAATCTGGAACCTTGACTTCTGGGGTAAATACCGGCGCGAAACCGAAGCAGCCCGCGCCACCTTGCTGGCCAGCGAATGGGGACAGCGGGCCGTGATCACCTCCGTGGTCTCCAGTGTCGCCACCGCTTATTTCCAGCTGCGCGAGCTCGATTTGGCCCTGCAGATTTCCCGGCGTACGCTGGCTTCGCGAACCGACTCGCTTCGCCTGACGCAGGTGCTCTACGACAATGGCTCCGCGTCGCTCCTCGATCTGCGTCAGGGGCAGGAATTGGTTGACACCGCGGCCGAAACAATCCCCGACCTCGAGCGGCAGATTCGGCAGCAGGAAGACCTGATCAGCGACCTGACCGGCCAGAATCCGGGCCCGGTTTCCCGCGGTCTCGAACTGACTCGGGAACCCCTCCCCAATGCGGTGCCCACAGGGTTGCCCGCGGAACTCCTCGAGCGGCGCCCCGACATCCGCGAGGCTGAGGCGAATCTGATGGCCGCCAATGCAGATGTTGGTGTAGCCAGGGCGGACTTCTTTCCCAATATCCCCCTCACCGCCACCGGTGGACTCGAGAGTTATGCGCTCGACCGGTTTTTCTCGTTCGCCTCGGCAGGGCTGTACAACGTCTCCCTGTCGGCGACACAAACCATCTTCCAGGCGGGGGCTCTCCGCGCCGGGCTCAAATTGAGCCAGGCCCAGGAACAGCAGATGCTGCTTGCTTATCGGCAGACAATCAAGGAAGCCCTGCGTGAAGTTTCGGATGCGCTGATCGCCTACCAGAAAGACGGCGAGTTCCTGCAGAAACAGCAATCCCTGACGGACGCGGCGGCCGATGCCGACCGTCTCTCGCATGTCCTCTACGGGCACGGTGGCGCCAGCTATCTGCAGGTGCTGACGAGCGACACCAATTACTTCGCCGCCGAACTCAACCTTGCCGAGGCTCAACTGAACGAGCGCCTCGCTCTGGTTCAACTCTATAACGCTCTGGGCGGAGGCTGGCAGTAGCCCGGACGTCTGGCAGGGAGGCTCAGGGCAGCGAGATGGGGCGCGAACCGGACCCAAACAGCCTTTGAGCAAGATTCCAGCCCTCTCTGATCGCATTCTTCAGCCGAAGGCGTGGCCGAAATTCGCACCTGCGCCAGAAAGGTCGCCTGGACGTCAAAGCCTACTGCGTTTTCGGAATCCTGCCTTTCAAGTCCTCGCGGCGAAACGGATCCGGTGCGCTGATCAATTCGCGCGCTGCGTCCACCTGGCCCCAGACGTTCCAAAGGAGCACGCCGCGCACGCGTCCGTCGCGCACATAGTACACCACGCCTTCGCGGTGCGGCTCCTTCCAGTCGGCCACCGTCTCGAGCCGCGAGTCCAGTTCGCCGACGGCTTCGTATCCGAGATCAAACAGGTCCGAATAGAAGAAGGGCAGGTGATGATAGGCGCTTCCCTTCCCGGCCATGGACCTGCCCGCAGCCGCGCCCATGGTGTTGGCGTTGTCCTCGTGCTCAACCCGCAGTCGCGTCTGGAGGGCGGGATTGAAAAAGTTCGCCACGTCACCGGCCGCGTAGACGTCGGGATGGCTCGTGCGCAGAGACTCGTCAACCACGATGCCGTTTTGAACGGCGAGCCCGGCGGATTGGGCAAGCTCCACGTTCGGAGTGACGCCGATGCCGGCAACCACGCCATCCACCGGAAATTCGCCATGGCTCTCGGTCTTTACAATGGCCCCTTGCGCCTTCGCTTCCAGACCCACCACCGTGCTGCCGGCAACCACGTTCACGCCCTTCTGACGGTAATAGCCGCTGAGAAAGCGCGCCAGGTCGCCGGGATACATGCGGGAGCCGATGGCTTCCTCCGGAAACAGCATAATCACCTCTTTGCCGTTCATCGCCAGCGCCGCCGCCACCTCCCAGCCGATGAATCCGCCGCCAATCACCGCAAACCTGCGGCCCTGCTCGCTGAGCGCGCGCAATCGCCGGTAGTCGCCGAGCGTCCGGTAATAGATGATCGAGCCGCCATCGAAGGGAAGACGTCGAGGCGTGGCGCCGGTGGCAATGAGGAGCTTGTCGAAACCGTAAGTTTCGCCTTGATCGTCCGTCACGACCTTTCTTTTCAGATCCAATGCTCGCGCCGTCCGCCCCAGATGAAGAGCGGCGTTATGCTTCTCCGTCCCTCGCCAGACACTGTCCGGGGAATCGCCCTTCCACAGGCCCTTCGAGAGAGGCGGCCGATTATAAGGTCGATCCGGCTCGGCGCCGACCACTCCGATCGAGCCGGACCCGTCGGCCTCCCGGATTCCACCCACGGCCGCGTCTGCCGCCATCCCACCGCCAACGATCAAGTACTTGTAGTCCGGCATTCTGCCTCCTTCGCCACTAACACAGCTCCATCAAGCATACACGTATCTGATTTCCCCGGATTGCCACGCCAAGTCATCCAAAATCGGGGGACGGCAATGGACGGATTCCGCTTGTGCGCGAGTGACGATGTCGCCAATGACAGTCAATCGAACAGGCCACCTGGTGTGTTCCCGCATCTACCATGACTGGTGCCACCGGCATATTGAGGAGGATCTGATGAAGAGAAGTACACCCGGCTCGCTCGACCCCAATCGCGTTCGGGCGGCTCGGAGGGCGACTCGTCGCGGCCGCGGACTTGCCGGACTGACATGCGCCCTGACACTGATCGCAACCCTGGGCGCGGCGGGTGCCAATCCGCCCGCCAGGCCGGCCGGCGACGAGAGCGCAAACGTGCTGCGCGCGACCCTCGAGAACGGTTTGCGCGTTGTGATCGTACCCAACCGCCTCGCGCCGGTGGTGACCACGATGGTGGATTACCTCGCCGGCTCGAACGAGTCGCCCGCGGGATTCCCGGGCACCGCGCACGCGCAGGAGCACATGATGTTTCGCGGCAGTCCGGGGCTTGACGCCGACCAGTTGGCTGAGATCGCCGCCGCTATGGGCGGCTCCTTCAACGCCGACACGCAACAGACCGTGACCCAGTACTTCTACACGATTCCTTCCGAAGATCTCGACGTGGCCCTGCGCATCGAAGCCAATCGCATGCGCGGCGTCGACGATGGCCAGCAGCAGTGGGATCACGAACGCGGTGCCATTGAGCAGGAAGTGGCGCGCGATTATTCCAACCCGGTGTTTGTCTTCTACACCAAGCTCCTTGCCGCCATGTACAAGGGCACGCCGCTCGCCGATCCGGGGCTCGGCACCCGGCCCACCTTCGACAAGACCACCGCCGCGATGCTCAAGAAGTTCTACGACGAGTGGTACGCGCCCAACGACGCCATCCTGATCATCGTGGGCGACGTGGGCCCGCAAGCGGCGCTCGCGCAGGTGAAGAGTTTCTTCGGAGGTATTCCTTCCAAGAAGCTGCCCGCGCGCCCCGAGATTAACTTCGGGCCCGTCGAGTCGCAGACGATGAATCTCGACACCGACCTGCCTTACGGTCTCGCCCTGATTTCCTTCCGGATGCCCGGCACGTCGAGCGCGGATTACGCCGCCGCCCAGGTCCTGGGCGATGTGCTCGGCAGCCAGCGCGGTACACTTTACGAGCTGGTTCCCCAAGGCAAAGCGCTCTTTGCCGGCTTTGAGATTCAATCCCTACCGCAGGCAGGCATCGGATTCGCGCTGGGGGCCTACCCCAAGGGCGCCGATGCGAACGCACTCGCGGGCGAGATGCGGACCATCCTCGAAGCCGACCTTAAGAACGGCTTCCCCGCGGACCTTGTTGAGGCCGCCAAGCTGCATGAGCTGACCGGCGCCGAGTTGCAGAAGAACTCGGTGCAAGGACTGGCGAATGCCTGGTCGAGCGCCGTGGCTGTGGAAGGCAGGCAATCTCCCGACGACGACGTGAAGGCCATCCAGCAGGTGACCGTGGCTGACGTGAACCGCGTGGCGCGCCAGTATCTCGCCATGCCCAAGGCCATCACCGCAATCCTCACCCCGCAGCCTTCGGGCAAGCCGGTCTCGCACAGCAGCTTCGGCGGCCAGGAATCCTTTACTCCCAAAGAAGCGAAGCAGGTCGCCCTGCCCGCCTGGGCGGAGCAGGCTTTGCATCGCCTGGCGGTGCCGAAGGCCACCACCAACCCCGCCGAAATGACGCTCTCGAACGGCATCAAGCTCATCGTTCAGCCCGAAGACGTCAGTGACACGGTGGCCCTTTACGGCCGAATCAAGAGCCGGTCGGAGATCGAGACGCCCCAAGGCCAGGACGGCGTGGACGACGTGCTCGGCCAGCTTTTCTCTTACGGCACCACCACGCTCGATCGCATCGCCTATCAGAAGGCCCTCGATGACATTGGCGCCGACGAGAACGCCGGCACCGGCTTCTCGGTGCAATCGCTCGCCAGCCATTTCGATCGCGCTGTCCAGTTGCTGGCCGACAACGAGCTTCACCCGGCCCTGCCGCAGAAGGCGTTCGACATTACCAAGCCGCAGCTGGCTTCTTATGCCGCCGGGGAGCTGCAGAGCCCCGATCATCTGGCGTCCCGGGCGCTGCACGCCGATCTCTTTCCCAAAGACGATCCCACGTTGCGGGAAGCCACGCCCAAAACCATCTCGTCGCTCACTCTCGACGACGTCAAGAGCTTTTACGCCCGGGTCTTTCGGCCCGACCTGACCACCATCGTGGTGATGGGCAAGGTGACGCCCGAGCAGGCCAAAGCGACGGTTGAGAAATACTTCGGGTCGTGGCAGGCGGCGGGTCCCCAGCCGGCCACGGATCTTCCCGCCGTGCCCGCCAACAAACCGCTCGAGACCCAGGTGCCGGACTCGAGCAGGGTACAGGACACCGTCACGCTCGCCGAAACCCTCGGCATCACGCGCTTCAGCCCCGATTACTACGCGCTGGACCTCGGGAACCGGGCGCTCGGCGGCGCTTTCTATGCCAGCCGCTTCTCGAAGGACCTGCGCGAGAATGCGGGGCTGGTCTACACGGTAGGATCGTCGCTGCAGGCGGGCAAAACGCGGGCGATCTATACCGTGAGCTACGGCTGCGATCCACCCAACGTCTCGAAGGCGCGCGCCATTATCATCCGCGATCTGAAAACGATGCAGACATCGCCGCTCAACCCGGGCGAACTCCAGAGCGCCAAGGCGCTCGTGCTGCGGCGCATTCCGCTCGGTGAAGCGAGCTTCGGAAGCATCGCCGCCGGATGGCTCGGACGCTCGGCCATCGGACTGCCGCTCAACGAGCCCTTTGTCGCCGCGCAACGGTATCTTGACCTGACCGGCCCGCAGATCCAGGCCGCGTTCGCCAGGTGGCTGCGTCCGGACGATCTGGTCGAGGTGACGCAGGGTCCCGCACCCAAGTAGGGTCGGCCCTTCTGGCCGCCCGGAGAATTGTGCCATTTGGAGCGCCGTCATCCTGCCGCTTCCCGCGCGGCAGCGCCGCGCGCCGCCTCGTCATTCCGGGCGAAGCGAGGAATCCGCCTTTTCCCCCGCCCACCGCAGAAGCCGGTTGCGGAAAAGCACCGGCCCTCGGAATAAACGGCATATTGCATTTCACTCAGGATGACGGCGTATTGCATTCCAGAAGATCAGGTGGTAGCTTATCGGCCCAAGGGTGGGGGAAGGAACTTCCGTCCACAAAGGTCTCGGCCCGATTCTATCGAGCGTCGCGGCTGCTTGCGTGCCTGCGGTCCAACCTGTCGGTGAGGAGGAACCATGAATGCCAGCTTGTCCCGGCCAGACTCCGTTAACAGGAAACCGCTGGGGTGGAGAGCGCTGGTCGCAGCTCTGACCTTTTGTGCGGTCGCGCCGATTGCCTCGCGCGCGCAGACTCTCACCACCCTGTACAGCTTCGCGAGCTCGGACGGACGATACGTAGAGGCGGACCTCGTCCAAGCCACTGATGGAAACCTTTACGGGACGGTGGCCAAGGGCGGACCTCATGGCTGGGGGACGGTTTTCAAAATGACTCCGGCGGGCACGCTCACCACCCTGCACGACTTCGACCAGACCGACGGCGGCTACGTCACGGGGACCCTGATCCAGGGCACTGACGGGAACTTCTATGGAACTACGATCGAAGGCGGGACCACCGATTACGGGACCGTGTACAAAATCACGCCCGGTGGCACCCTAACGACCCTTTACAACTTTTGTTCTCAAAGCCGCTGCGCTGACGGCAAATACCCGTCCGCGGGGCTGGTCCAGGCCGCTAATGGGAACTTGTACGGGACTACCGAAGAGGGCGGGACCATCGGTGCCGGGACGGTGTTTAAAATTACGCCCGGTGGCTCGTTAACGACCCTTTACAACTTTTGCTCCCAAAGCGGCTGTACGGACGGAGCCAACCCCCACGGCGCATTGATCCAGGCCAGGGATGGGAACTTCTACGGGACGACCTCCGGAGAGGACAACGGATACGGCACGGTGTTCAAGATGACGTCCGGCGGCACGCTGACGACCCTTTACAGCTTTTGCTCCCAGAGCGGCTGCACCGACGGCGAACACCCGTTCCCGGGGCTGATCCAGGCGAGCGATGGGAACCTGTACGGGACGACGAAGGAGGGCGGGACCGGTGGCGGGGGAACAGTGTTCAAGATCACATTGAGTGGCGCCCTAACCACCCTTTACAGTTTTTGCGCCCAGAGCGGGTGCACCGACGGCGAGTTCCCCGAAGGGGCGCTGGTGCAAGGTACGGATGGGAAGCTCTACGGAACTACCTACCAGGGCGGCACCGCCACGGCGCGAACTGCCCCGCCGGCTGTGGCGTGATTTTCTCCGTCAGCACCCGCGGCGCCTATAACACGACGGTCAGCTTTGACTACACGAACGGCGGCTTCCCCATCTCAGGCCTGGTCCAGGACACCAACGGTACGTTCTACGGCGGGACGGTAGGCGGCGGAGACAGCTTCTGCTACCCCGGTTGCGGGACTATCTATAGCCTGGCAGTGGGCCTCGGCGCTTTTGTCGAAACCGAGCCGGCTTCCGGCAAGGTGGGTACGTCCGTCAAAATCCTGGGAACCAATCTGCAGTCCGCCACCGGCGTGACCTTCAACGGTACGGCGGCGACTTTTAAGATTGTGTCAAGTTCCCTCATAACAGCCACCGTTCCAGCAGGCGCCACCACGGGTCCGGTCAAGGTGACCTTGCGAACCGGTACGCTCACCAGCAACTTGAGTTTTCAGGTCTTCCCGTAGGGGCGGGTCCTGCGCACGCCCGGGAAAGCGGGCACCCCGCCCGCTCGGAACACCCCCGCATCAGGGTAGCACTGGGCAGCGCCCCCCTCCTGCCCGCTCTCGCTGAATGGCGCGGGCCTTCCCGCGCGAGTCCACAATCGCTCGTTGTGGCACCGTCTCCCGGCCCTGCCACAACGAGCGGCAAAGCGAAATATCACTGCCAGCGGTGACGGCGGTCACAGACACCGCTACCCGCCTGGTCGATTCTGTTGAAGTTTCGCAAAAGGGGGGCGGCGCGATTCGCCGGACGGAGGTGCCCATGAAGACCGTGCGCTCCGTGTTGTTGGTTCATAACGAACCTGATGCCTTCCGCGGGCTGGAAGAGACGCTGCGAGAGCAGCAGGTTCTAACTTTTCACGCGCATGACTGCGCCGAGGCGCGAGCCCTGCTGAAGGACAAGAGCAACGATAAGCATATCGACCTGGTTCTAACGGACGCGGTGCTGCCCGGCGGGACTTGGAGGGATGCTATCCGCCTCGTAGGGAGGATAGCGGCGGGGACGCCCGTCGTCGTGATGTCGAGGATCGAGAATATGCGTCTTTACCTTGACACCCAGGACGGCGGTGCGGCCGATTTCATCGTGCCGCCGCTGACAGGTCGCGAACTTGGCTACGTCCTCAACCTGGCCGTGGATCGCGCCGCGCCTCCTCGAATCGTGGGCTCGCGCGCCCCGATCTGCCGGGAGAGCAGCGAATACCAATTTGCTTAGCCATTCCATGAAGAAGGGTCAACGTCTGACGCAGACGCTGAGCACGCCGGGCATGGTGAGGCGCAAGCGCAATGCCGGTGCCATCGCACTGCGCGCTCCGGGCGGGTCGCGATGCTGATTGGCTCGTGGGAGGAGGCGTATGCCCTCAACCGAGGAGGAGAGGTGGCCGATGCGGTTCGATGCTTCTCTTTCGGCTCCATTCGAATCGACGAGATCACCTACGACTGCGACGTGGTGATTGACGGCGGGAGTGTCCGCAAGCGCAAGAGGAGGGCCCCGAAGAAACTTCGGAATCAGTTCTGTCACCTGCCGCTTTCTACCAGGGAAGAAATACCCTGGAAGTGCGAGCGGCTGGTGGTGGGCACGGGCGCTTATGGTCGGATGCCGGTAACGGAAGACGTGAGGCAGGAGGCCGGGCGCCGCAAGATCGAACTGCTCATTCTGCCGACGACAGAGGCCATCGAAGCACTCCGGCAAGCTACGAAACAGACGAACGCGATCCTGCATGTTTGCTGTTGAGGAAATCTTGACAGCCCGGCCGCGCACGCGCGTACCCGCTGATTTTTCGCCTCCACGGGCATTGACAAGGTCTGTGCCAGGCGACCGTCGGGCCGGTTTCATAAGGCAGGATCGCGCGGGGAAGGCCCCATCGCCAGCCACCCTGTCTGCGGCACCTCGCTACGAGTGCTTCTGTGCCGCGGCCACCCGGCTCAGGACTCCCAGTCCGCTCGTATCCAACAGATAGGTCAAAGCGGCTTCTCAGGGGTTTCGTGCCGCAACTCAGGGGCACGCATCAACGGGTCTTCCGCCAGGCATCCGCAATCCCGTGCCTGCTGCTGCCCAGCCGACGCAGGGTGCACACCGGTATCCGTGCTCCAGGATGCGCACTAAACCCATGCGTCACAAATTCTCCTGCCTGCGGTCCCGGTGCAAACGCGCTAAATCGCTGAATCCATTGCGAAAATAAATTTTCTCAACTTTCTCACTTTTCTCAGTTTTCTCCATTGTCCCAATTTGGGGTGATAGGCTCGGATTGGGCTTTGGGGATCGGGGCCCAAGGGTCTGGGGCCTGCGCCTCGAAAGGGAGCCCGTGCGGAGGCGCCCGAAGCCGAGCGAACCCGCTGGGGTTAAGAGCTGCAGAATGATAAAGATAAGCCAGAATCGGCCTCCGCCAAACCCATTGCGGTTATCTCGTCTCTTTTCAGCGCCTTACCTCGTCAAAAGGGCCTGTTTTTCGCCAAAGGATGGTTTCGCGAGCTTCTCCCTCTGGAAACTGAGGAGAGAGAGGGCTGCCAAAGCCGGCAAACCTGTTGCGGTTAAAGGCTGCAAAATGAGCAGGATAGACCGAAATCGATGGTGGCTAAAACCACTGCAGCTATCCTGCTTGTTTTCAGCGGCTTACTCTTCAAAAAACCGTGTTTTTTCGAACGAACGAATGGGATCTTCTCTCCTTCCGCAAGACCTGGCGGGACGGTGTTTCAGCAGGGTACCAGGGCGGGAGCGCAGCTGATGCCGGACGCAAATCATACCTACGAACCAAGCTGGTATGTGCCCTGTTTTCGATCAGGTGCCTGGAAAAGTCCGCCGAAGCCCCGGCGCGGCTTTTCGCCCGCTGGCTGGCTGGGGAACTCAGAGCTGTGACGGGGACGCGAACATCGAAAAGATGTGGTCGGGCCGAAGCTGGAATATCCTTTGTCTGTAGTGAATTCTTCCGCAAACCCCCGGGGTTCAGCCCGAGGTGGCCAGGCCTGTCATCTCCGCCTCGCTGGGAGGTACAGCAGGCAATGAGGGATCGGGATGGCATCCAATCCCCAGGAGGCGGGGAGCATCGCAATGTGGAGGAAGCATCCTGATGACGCATCTCTCGGGATACGAACGCGAATGGCTGTGGCCCGCGATCATCATCGCGGGCTCGATCGTGTTGGCGCTGATCGTTCACTGGATCGTCTTCGCGGTCGGCAAGCGCGTGGCCAGGCGCAAGGCCCACGTGATCGTGACCTCTCTGGTGATACATGCAGAGGGCCCAGCGCGCTGGATCTTTCCCCTGCTGGCGCTGATTCTGGCCCTGCCGACGCTTCCCGTGCGTTCGAGTCTGGTCGAGATCGTTCGGCACCTCGTCGGCCTGGGAATCATCGCCGCCGTGGCCTGGCTGATCATCTTTCTGGCCGAGGTCTTGTCCGACGCGATCTACGCCCGCTACCGCACGGACATTGCCGACAACCTGGCGGCACGGCGGGTTCGCACCCAGATCGCCGTGCTGCGGCGCATCTTCAGCATCCTGGTGATTGTGGTGACGCTCGCCATCATGCTCATGACGTTTCCGCAGATCCACCAGATCGGCACCAGCATCCTGGCCTCGGCCGGCATCGCGGGCATCGTGGTCGGCATGGCCATGAAGTCCACGCTTTCGAACCTGGTGGCCGGCGTACAAATCGCGCTTACCGAGCCCATCCGGATCGACGATGTGGTGATTGTCAATAACGAGTGGGGGTGGATCGAGGAGATTCTTACCACCTATGTCATCGTGCGCACCTGGGACCTGCGGCGGCTGGTGGTGCCGCTCTCCTATTTCATTGAAAACGGGTTTCAGAACTGGACCCGCAGAACCGCCGACCTGCTGGCCTACGTCTACCTCTACCTGGACTACACGGCGCCCATCGAGGAGCTGCGGAAGGAATTCCGCCGGATCGTGGAGGCTTCCGCCAACTGGGACCGGAAGGTCTGCGTCCTGCAGGTGACCGACACCTCCGAGCGCACCATCCAAGTGCGGGCGCTCACCAGCGCCTCGGATTCTTCCCAGGCCTGGGACCTACGCTGCGAGGTGCGCGAAAAGTTGATCACCTTCCTGCAGCGAAACTATCCTGATTCGTTGCCCAAGGCGCGCGCGCTTGTCCGGGGCCTTCCGGAAAACGGAGGCTTCGCGGACGGGCAGGCGAAAGGCGGCCAGGCGGTCGGCGTTCCGGCGCACGAGCGGATGATTAGATAGGCTAGATACATAGTCACCATGCGAACAGGCAATCCAACCGGACCGCCGTTTCCGCGGCCGCGGGCCGCGTCGCTCAAGCCGCGCCCTTCGTGCATCCCTGGTCTGATTTTGGAATCTTCGCTGTCCTGGACGTCGTCCAAATGCCAGTGAACAGAGCCCGAGGATCGCGACGTTCGCTGGTCACCTTCACCCGCGCTTTGGGGTGCCTTCTCGGGCTCGTTTGCCTCAGCCGTCCGCTGCATGGCTACGCGGTCCTGACTCACGAAGCCATCATCGACTCCCAGTGGGAAGAGCAGATCGTGCCGCTTCTGCGCGCGCGATTTCCCGAGGCCACCGAGTTCCAGATCGAGGAGGCGCACGCCTACGCCTATGGCGGCTCGGTGATTCAGGACATGGGCTACTACCCCTTCGGCAGCCGCTTCTTCAGCCATCTCACGCACTACGTTCGCACCGGCGACTTCGTCGAGGCGCTCTTTGAGGAATCGCGCGACATTGACGACTACGCCTTCGCGCTCGGAGCCCTGTCGCACTACGCCGCAGACATCGAGGGCCACTCCATCGCGGTGAATCGCTCGGTCCCGCTGCTGTATCCGCGATTGCATCGCGAGTACGGCAATTGGATTACCTGGGAGAACAGCCCCTGGGCGCACTCGCTCACCGAGTTCGGCTTTGACACCCTGGAAGTGGTAGCGCACCACAACGCTCCCCAGGCGTTCCGCGATTGGATCGGATTCAAGGTGCCGAAGCCACTGGTGGAACGCGCTTTTGAAGACACGTACGGTCTCAAGCTCACCCACCAGATCCTGAGCGTCGACCTGTCGGTTGCGGTCTACAAGAAGACCGCCAACCAGTTCATCCCTGAGATGACGGAGGTGGCATGGGCATTGCGCCGGAGGCAGATGCAAGGTCTCGCGTCCTCCGAACGTCACCAACGCCTCTATCACCTCTCGCGCGCGTGTTACGTGGACTGGTTGAAGACCTACGCCAAGCCCGGGGCCGGCGACAAACTGAATGCATTTCTGTTTCGGTTGCTTCCCAAGTTCGGCCCTCTCAGCGTCTTCGACTTTCATGCGCCGAGCGTCCAAACCGAACAACTCTTTGCAGACGGCCTGAAGGCGACGGTCGCGGCCTACGATGTCAGATTGCAGGCCGTGCGCCGCGGCGACTACGATCCGCCCGACATCGATCTCGACACCGGCCGGCCTACCCAACCGGGCGAATACCGGACTTGCGATCGGACCTACGCCGTGCTTCTGCACAAGCTCAGACGCCATCACTTTGCCGGCATCAGTCCCGCGCTGCGGGACAACATCCTCGACTTCTACGCTCATTCCGCGAAGGAGCAAGTGGATGAACACCGTGCCCAAGGGCGCCGGGTGTCCCGCGACCTGGTGGCGCTCAAAGCCTTGCCAGCGGAGCCGGCCGCGAAGCCTGCGGAGCCATAATGGGCAGATTGTCGGCCAGTCCGGCCCAGGATCGATTGCGGCGACAGGAGAGCACGCGGAACTTGACGCCATCGGGCGGCAACCCTAGAATCAAACCCGGTCCTTACCACATCCAATGGGAAGGAAGAAGATAACCTGTCATAATTTGAAGACCATGGAGTACAGGCCGTGAACAACGATCGACCGCAGAACAGCTTCATCTCCGCTCAATCCATTCGTCCAAGGAGTGCTGGAATGTACCCTGAAGAATTTGTCGCGCCCATGCGCGAAGAACTCACGAGCATCGGCTTTCGCGAGCTGCGGACGTCTGAAGACGTGGACGCGGCCCTGGCGCACACGCCGGGAACCACGCTGGTGGTGGTGAACTCGATTTGCGGCTGCGCGGCTGGCAAGGCCCGGCCGGGCGTCGCCTCCGCGCTGCAGAACGCGCATCGCCCGGACAATCTGACGACGGTCTTTGCCGGACAGGATCGCGAAGCTACCGATCGCGCCCGAAGTTACTTCACCGGCTATCCGCCCTCTTCGCCCTCCATCGCGCTGCTTCGCGACGGAAAACTCATTTTCATGATGGAGCGCCGCGACATCGAAGGGCGGGATCCCTACTCGATCGCCGATGATCTGACACGGGCGTTCGACCAGCATTGCGCGCCGGCCGCTTCATCGGCGGCTTCGTAATGAGCCGAGGGGAGTCGATCCGGGAGCGTAAGTAGTGACGGCTGCCAGCAGACCGGTCATGGCGATCAGCCTTCAGTCCGCAGCGCTGCAGAACTGTCGCTCCCGCCTTCGCCGGGAAAGTTCGCGAGCTTGGAGTACTGCGCGCCTTCCGGGCGGAGCTTGCTTGCGAACAGAAAGAACTCCGACACGGTGAATCGTCCGAAGCTGCCGGCCCCGGTCTTCTGGAGCGCTGCTTCGAGCTCGGGCTGTGGATGGTGATTCTCGAACCGGGCTAGCGTCAGGTGAGGTTGAAAGGAGCGATTTTCAGGCGCGAAGCCGAGGATTCCCATTGCTGCTTCGACTCGTGTCGCAACTTCCTCGAGTGCCGGAGGCGCTTCCAGCCCCACCCAGAACACCCGCGGACGGCGCGCGCTGGGAAAAAATCCAAATCCAGCCACGTCGACCTCGAAGGCGTCAAAGCGCAGCGGCCGCAACGCATGGGAGATCTCCGGCAGCCGGCCAGCCGCAACTTCACCCAGGAACTTGAGGGTAAGATGCAGACCCTCCGGACGCGTCCAGCGAATGTCTCTGCTTTTGCCGCATGCGTCGCGCAAACGTGCTTGCTCGCGCGCCAGGGCCGCGCGCACCGGCTCGGGAAGATCAATCGCGATGAAGAGTCTCATAGCCGAATACATGGCGGGTAGCGAGCGGTGAATGGCGAGTAGAGGATTTGAAGAAATTGCTCAAACTAAACCTCTGAATACGCTTCGCGAATCAAGGACTTCAAGTAGTCGAGATCCGTTTTGGCGGCGGCCATCACCTCCGGAACCTTGTCGCGCGAGAGCGCGATTCCCTGGCTGTCCGACACACCTGGGATGCTGTATTCCTCGTGAATCGTGATCGGTCCGTGGAAATCCGAGTGGGCGAGCGTTTGCACAAACTCCTTCCAATGGGCCATCCCCTGGCCCAGCGGGACGTTTTCAGCTTCCCAGCGATGCTGGCCGGCCTGCTTCCAGACAAAATCCTTGGCCGCGATCATCTTCAGGCGGGGCATCACCAGATTGGCGGCGATCTTCCAACCGCCCACGCCGCCCTCCGTCGTCGCCTGGCTCAGATCAAAATAATAGCCGCACCAGCGGGAATCGAGAGGCTCAATCACTCGCGCCATGTCCCAGGTGGGCGCGCCGATGTACCCGTCGTGGTTGTGGTATCCCACCTGGATTCCGTGCTCGCCTGCCATTTTCACGAGACCCTGAAACTTCCGGCCGGCGTCCTCGAGCTCGGCCAGGACGTTCACGAATTTGTAGTGATAATATCCCGGCTTCAAGAAGGGAATGGAGAGCTTGCTCACGGCGGTCAGGATAGGCTCCGCCGCGGGGTCGTCGGCCGAATGCAGTTCGGTGGTGATCATCGGCACTTCGAGCCCCGCGCTGCGAATGGCGCTGACCGCCTGAGGAAGATCGGTCGTCACGCGCTCCGGCAAAACGTGCCCGCCCGGGCGTACCGTCAGATCGATCCCACCAAAGCCCGCGCGCTTGGCGCTTTGTGCCAATTCCGCCCAGTTCAACTGCGGAACCGGCTTCGAGAACAGGCAGAGAGTCCCTCGAAAAGGACCGCGCGCTGTAGGGGTGGTATCCTCACCGCCGGACGGTACTGCGACGGGGATCGCTTTCGAGACTCCGGCCGAAAGCGCGAGCGCGCCGGCTAGCACCGGCGTCGATTGAAGAAAACTCCGCCTCGATATGTGTTCGCTCATGAGAGATCCTCGCGGTCGCCTGTTAAGGCAAACCAAAACACAAAATATTCGGGCCGACAGCAAGCGCAAAGAACTGCTTCCCGCCGACGCCATAGGTCATGGGCGAGGCTTTATTCTCGCCGCTCGTGGCAAAGTGCCACAAGGTTTTGCCGTTTCGCTGATCGACAGCCACAACGTTTCCGCCGGGATCTCCATACACGAGGATTCCACCCGCGGTCGCCAGTACCCCCGCTTCCCTTTTACCCTCGATCGGGCCGATCTGCGGAACCTCCCAGACCACTTTCCCGGTTTCGATATCCAGGGCTCGCAGGAACTTCTTCCCGGGCTCCTCTCGGGGACGCCCGGCTCTCCAGTTGCCGGCGGAGAGCTTGACCTCGCATTTCTCGCGGGCCATCAGGTAATACAAATGCGTCAGGGGGCTGAAAGCCGTCGCGTTCCAGTTCGTGCCGTAATCAGGACAAACGAGCGCGCTCTCCGGCAACAATTGTGGCCGGCCATCGGGACCGATGGTGCTCGCCCAAGTTGTTTTCACAAAACTCTTGGCGAGCAAAACCTGCCCGCTGGTTCGATCCAGCACATAGAGGAATCCATTCTTGTCGGCGTGCAGCAGGAGTTTCCGCTCCCGTCCCTGGTATTTCGTGTCCACCAGCACCAGCGGCGCGTTGGCGTCCCAATCGTGAACGTCATGCGGCGTGACTTGATAGGACCATTTCACTTTGCCGGTGCCGGGATCGAGCGCCAGGATGCAATCGGTGTACAGATTATCCCCGGGGCGGCTGCTGTCATCGGAGTCGGGAAAGGGATTACCAGTGGTCCAATAGAGGGTGTCCATCTCCGGATCGTACGACCCCGTCAGCCACGTCGCCCCCCCGGCGCCCGACCCGGGATTGCCGCCCCAACTCTCGGCCCCTGGCTCCCCTTTGGCCGGCACGGTCCAGCGCCGCCACAGGCGTTCGCCGCTCGAGGCCTTGTAGGCTGCCACAAATCCGCGTATGCCCCAATCGCCGCCGGAAACGCCCGCGACCACAGCATCCTTCACCACCAGGGGTGCTACCGTCGAGCCGTAGTGCATCGGCTCGTCAGGCATGACCGTGTCCCAAACCAACTTTCCGGTGGTGCGGCTCAACGCGATCAGGTGGGCATCAGGCGTCGTCATGAATAGGTTGTTCCCGAGGATGGCCACGCCTCGATTGGTGCCGAGCGAGGCGTCTCCGAACAATTGCAGGGGGCGTGGCCGCGAGTACTGCCAGATCATCTGGCCGGTGCGCGCGTCCAGGGCAAAGGCGCTCTGCGGGCCCGTGATATACATGATCCCGTCGGCGACAATCGGCGTTACCTCGAGTCCGAAGTACTTCATGTTTTCGGCGAAATAGGACGTGTCCGGAAGAAATTGTTTCCAGAGAGGGACCGAGAAGATCCACTTCAACACCAGCTTGTCCACATTTGTGGTGTTGATCTGATGAAGTTGGCTGTACCGATTGCCGCTGAGGTCGCCGTTGTAGGTCAGCCAGTCGCCCGGCCCGGGGTGGAGAATTCGCGAGAAGGGTATGCCGCCCGGCGACGCAGATTCGACGGCCTTCCCCGCCCCCGGTTTTACGCCCGTGAGTCGGGCAAGATACGCGACAAGATTTTGCAGCTCTCCGGGGTCTGCCTGCACCGGTGGCATCGGGGATTGCTTTTCCTCACGGACACCCGAAATCTCGCTCCGGTCGACCGGGTGAAAATCGCCGCTGAGGTCCTGAAGCACGATTTCAAAATTGCTCCCGCTTCGGGCAAAACCGTGAACTGTACGCCCGTTCCGCAATTCTACGATCACCGATTCATAGCCCGGTGTAATCTGTGCGCTGGGTTGAAGCAGCGCCTGGCGAAGCTCGTCCACCGTCAATTCATGGGCGACATTCGACAGGTCCGGACCCACCGGTCTCCCACGGCCTGAGACCATGTGGCATGAGGAACATTGGCCTTTGCCGAAAAAGAACCGTTCTCCGGCTTCGCGGTCGCCAGGAACGGCCTGCTCCGCCGCCGGCGAATTGAGCGAGTGAACCAGGACCGCAAGATCCTCGAGTTCGCTTTCAGGCAGACTGAATGCAGGCATGCCCGAGGTTGGAATCCCGCTGTGGATCAGATTCCGCAGCCAGGCTAGAGACCGGCCGCGCAGCGCGGCGTTCCCGGCCAAGGCGGGGCCTTGATCGGTGCCATGCGCGTCAAGTCCGTGGCAACCCGCACACCGCGACGCGAAAATCTTCATCGCCCGCCCTTCTGTCTCTGGCACAGCGCCCGATCTCGCTTGTGCCCAGCCCCGGACGGCACCGAGGGCAAGCAGCGCGATGGCCACTCTCCTGATCATCTCGAGGATGCAGTCTTGGAACTTTGCGGAGTTGTTCTTGCCTTCGGGAATCATGGATCAATGAGGGTGAGCTGCGATCTGCCTTCGATCACACAGGTCCGAGCGTGTACATGCCTTCCGTGCATCGCTGAAACTCCCAGTATCGCCCAGCAGGCAGCGATATCGAAATGGGTGGGAACCCGAGCGCGACCACACGAGGGATCCAGTTGGTCGGACCGATCAACGGAGGTCACCGGCGAGGGGCAGTTTCAACGATTTCTTGACCGGTGGGCATGCCCGGCGGGATTCAAACCCCAACGCACGACAGCTATCGGTTTGTTGGGCGGGAAGCAGCTGCTTCAGCGCTCTTCTTGCGGTTGTAATCGTCGATGACGCGCGCAACGTAGGCGCGGGTTTCGCGGTAGGGAGGAACACCGCCGTACCGACGGACGCGCTGCCATCCGGCGTTGTACGCAGCGAGCGCCCTGAGGGCGTCGCCCTGATAGTAGTCGAGCAACTGGCGGAGATACTTTGTGCCGCCCTCGACATTGGCGGCTGGGTCGAAGGCGTCCGTCACGCCGAGCATGGCGGCAGTCTGCGGCATCAGCTGCATCAGCCCTCGCGCGCCTTTGGACGAAACCGCCGTGGGGTTGAACGCGCTTTCCGCCTTCACCACGCTGGAGATGAAATCCGCATCAACCTGGTGCCGCATCGCCGCATGCGCGATAAAACTATCAAGGGGCGCCCGGGGCTGAATCGAGCGCTCCCTGGATGGTCGCGCCTCCGTGGGGACTAGCGTGGCAGGCTCTCCGGGTTCAAGTCGCTCGATTTCTTCGCTGGCCACTTCCACATATCCCGCGCCGCCGTCGCCGCAGACCCACAATCGCGTCGTCGCGCCGAAAGCTTCCCTGCGCAGGTAGCGAAGCGTGAATCCGTTCCGCAGGACGGCAGTCTGACAGACTTCACGGGACGCGGATGGGAGCCTTTGATCCTCGGGCCCCTTTGCTGCTCCGCGGGAGCTCACCGAGACCAGAAAAATGCCAAGCATGTAGACGATCGACCGATACACCTTATTCACCTGAACCCCGAACAATACCAACCCAACTTACCGCCGCAGCTAAACGGCCATTTCGGTCTGAAACGAGCCTAGCGTTCCGCCCCGTCTAGGGCGCCGGCGAGGCCGTCTGGAACGGATTCGGCGACCCTGGAGCGCCGCCCTGGGGGGCGCCCGTGGACATGCCCGGCATCATCCAGGCTCCGGCAACCACTCCGAAAAACTCCCATTCGTTGTAATGCTGCTTGCCGTTCCAGATGCGAATCGACGCGTGGCGGCTCGTGCTCGCTACACCCGCTATGAACCCTCCAAAAGTTTTCCTGGACCCATCGTCCGACTGACTCGATGAGCCGTCCTCCGCTTCCCCCTGGCCTCCTGCCGGGTCCTGACCTCCCGCCGCGGTCTCCGGCGAGCCCGGCTCATCAGACTGAGGATCCGCTGGGCTGGATTCCGCGTCGGCGTCGCCCGATTGAGACTGGCTCGCTTGCGACGGCCGGAAGAGAGCGGGTTGGCCGCCAAACCCGAACTGCGCGGAAGCGTATTGAGACGGGACGAACAGCGTCGAACTGATCGGGGCCTGACCGAACTGGGGGACACTAGGGGAAATCGCCGCCGAACCCAGGGCTGCTTGCCCGGGAGAGTTCGAACCCGGCCTGCCCATCATCGTGGAGTCGGCCAGTACTCCCGCTGGACTGATGTAAATGAAGCGCCAGTCTCCGCCTCGAGTCATCGGATCCTTGAATTCCTTGCGCAGAAACCGAATGTTGTTCGTCTCGATCAGTTCCTGCACCGTAAAGGGATAACGTCCAAATTGGTTGTGGAAGAGGTAGATGGCACGCGCGTACTGGTTGCCTCTGAAAACGAGCTCTTCTTCCCGCTCGCGCTGACCTTGAGTGAGGATATCCGGCGCGAGCGCCGTGAGCCAAACCAGCAGCACGGTTACGGTCACCATCAGCAGGAGCAGCGTGTAGCCTCGGTTTCGACTTCCGACCGGCCATGGCTTGCGATGTGATTCGCCGTCCCTTCCCCGCCCGCTTGACCGGCCCATCCCGCGACTACCCCTCGCCATCGCTCTCCTACAAGATCTGGTCATTCCGCCGTGGCTCACTGTCTTTGCCTGCCGCCTTCCTGTGGGAACTGCAGCTGCTCCGTCCGGTGGTAAGCCTCGTCTTCCACTTCAACTGCCGTCGCAGTGATCTGAAGCACCTTGTATCGGTTCCCGAACAAGTCGCCCTTCTTCGCGGTGTATACGTGCACGTCCCTGGTGTTCTCCGAGCAGTCGGCGGTGCCTGGGCAGTCCTCGATGAATGCCTGCCGCGGCGCTCCTTTTTCCTCCTCGTAACCAAGCGCCTTGAGCGTTATGGGGGCCGGCAGCGGCGGGGCTGCTGCCAGCAGCGGCGGGCTGATCGGGAGGGGAAGAGGTGCGGCAGCGGCCTTCGCGTCCATCGCCTTCTTCTCTTCCGGTGTCACCCCGAAATCAAACGGACTACGGGTGTAAGCCGGCGCCGGCCGCCCCTGCAGCCTGTCCAGCGTCCGCAGATCGACCTTAGGGTCGTAAACGGCCAGGTCCTCCGGCAGGCCTCGCGAATCGCGCCCTGTGGCAGTCCGGGCAGGCGCCGCAGAACTTCCCGGTCCGGTCGCAGATGCAGCACCCGTGCTGACATAGGTCCAGACCAGGTAGATCACCAGGGCCAGGCACAGCAACCCGAGGAGGGCCGCTTTCCTCTTCTCGCCTTGTCGAAGTTCCTTCATGGTCGCGCCACTCGTCACTCGCCACTTTTGCCGATCGGTCTGCGGCGAGCTGCGGCGAACCGCGCCGGCCGCAGACGAATCATGGCGTCAGGTACAGATCGGCCGCCACATGCATGCTCAATTTGCCGTCCTCTCGTACCTCAAAACCGAAACTGCGAAACAGCAGAAAGTCGTCTCCTGACTGGAGCTGCTGCAGAAAATCCATCAGGTTGTTGAACCTCCCTGCCGCGTCCATGTCGATACGAAGCCATTGCAGAGGGTTCTTGCTCGCGATCTCCGGTTTGTAAGCAACGCCGGTAAGCTCGATCCCACTCTTTTGGGAGACTTGGGCGACCAGGGTATCGGCCGTGGAGAAGGCCCTTGTCCGCGTGGGTATGTGCTTCTCCAGAAACTGGCTGATCTCGGCGTCAGCCGCAGGCAATTCTGATACATACCGTTGAAGCGTGTTGACGCGCTTCGACTCTCTCAGCAGCGAGAGGTGAACCCCAACGCGACGGGTGCGCTCCTCAAGCAGCCGATTCTTGAGGGGTCTGAGGAAGGCAAAATACGCCGTCGAGTCCAACAGCACCAGCGCCAGGGCCGCGACTTCGAGGGATCGGGACAGCAATCTGCGGCGAGTCAGGCTCAAGCGACCTCCTGAAGGCCGGGAGAAACGCCGATGCACCGGGAATCAGTCCTATTGACGGATCGCGCCCTCATTTTGCGTTCTCCGCGCCGCTCGGGTCAGCATCGATGCCGCGATAAGAGGCGCGGCAACTCAGGCTGACAGTGCTGCCGGTTTTAGCTTGATTCTGCTTGTCGAGCCCCACCGTCGCCACTCTCGGGTCGGCAAAATCCTTTGCTTGCTCAAGCCGGCCGATAAAATCGTCGAGCGCGGCCTGGTTCCTTCCGGCCACCTCAAAATGTACCGTTGCGCCCTCGGCCGTCTCGGCGTAGACCAGCCGCGTCAACTTCACCTCCGGCGGCAGCAGATCATTGACCCTGGAAACCAGGCCGGAGGCACTGAGCTTCTTCTCCCCGATCAGGGCGTTCACGAACTTCACTTCCCGGTAAGTGCCGCTGTACTTCGGCTGCTCGAGGTAACGGCGCAGATCCTGCTCCTTCTGGTGCAAGGCCACCTGTTGGCGCTCGTCACGCGCCGCCTCGGCACGGGCGGTCTGATAGCTCCGGTAGTTCACCCATAGCGAGCGTGCCAGCAGCAGCAGGGCGAGCAAGGCGAGGCCCGCCGTGGAGCCCGCCGTCGCCAGGGAATACCGGTCGCGCAGCGTCGGGCTGCTCGCCAGATTCACCGCGATCCTTCGAGGGCTCTCCGGGGGGGCGCTGGCGGCGCGCACCAGGCCGTCCGTGAGGGCGCCGTATCGCGCAAAATTGTGCTTCGCTTCCTCGGGCAGGCTCGAACCTAGTTCAGGGTCGGTCGTCAGCGTCCGGACCGGGCAGTTCATCAGCCGCGACACGTCCCTCTCCAGCTCCGGTAGCGCCGCCGGGCGCTCCACGAGCCACGCGTGGCTCACTTCCATCTTCAGGTGATCCCGCGAGGCCGCCCGCACCCGCGCGACTTCCGTAAGCACGTCGCGAAGCGCGTCGGCCGGGTCCGGTCCCACCTCGCGCGTTCTCCACAGACAAACGCGACGATCGGCCATCACCACGGCCGTTACGAAGCCACGGCAGACATGGACCAGCAGTTGCCCCTGCTCGGGGCCCTCGGGAACCATCGGCAGGAGGGCAATGGTGGCCGGCAGGACCAACGCTGCCGCCGCGCGCGCCGGACCGAGGGTGGATTCGTACTCCGCCACAACGGACTCTTTTGCTGCCATGGCCAGCACTTCCACGTGATCCCGCTGATTTATCAGCACCTGGTGATTCACCCGGGCCGCGTCCGCCGTAAAGGGCAGGTTCTCCGCCAGCTTCCAGCGGATCAGCGATCGGGCGTCGTGCCGGTCCTCGGGCAAAGCGGCCAAAGCGAGGGTATTCACGCGGGCGGAGGCGTCCGGAACCAGCAGTCCGATACGCTCGTTGGCGCCGTTCACGGCGGCGAGTGCGTCCGCGACAGCGCTTCGAACGGCCGCCGCGTCCGCCAGATTGCTGCGGCTCGCGTGCGGGAGCACCGCTGAGGGCGGGATCGCCACCACGCTGAAGCCCAGGACCTCGCGCCGCTGCTTGGCGACTCCCACGCGGGCCGCGGCGACAAACCCGGGCTGAATTTCCAGCAGCACAGGCGGCAGAATAAACTCCGCCGGTGGGGCCAGGCCCAACCTCACAAAGCGCTGTTTGACGATGCCCCAGTCCATAGGAAACGGTCCGCGGCGCGGCGCTCCGGCACGCGCCCTCAGTCGACGAAGGTAACCTTATTGATCTCCTTCAGAGTCGTGAGCCCGGCTCGCACCTTCTCCAGGGCCGATTCGCGCAGGCTGACCATACCTTCGTCCCTGGCTGCCTGCCGCAGTTCGGACGAGGGCCGCCGGTCCAGAATCAGCCCGCGAATACGGTCCGACAGCGCCAGAAGCTCCCCAATTGCCGTGCGGCCGTGATAACCGGTGCCGCTGCAATGCTGGCAGCCGGTTCCCTCGTAAAGCAGCACGCCAGCCCAGGCCGCCGGGTCCAGCCCGGCTTCGCGCAGCGCCTCGTCACCCACGTCCACCGGCCGTTTACAGTGCTCGCAGATCACGCGCACCAGGCGCTGCGCCATGATGCAGTTGAGGGCTGAAACAAAGTTGTAGGGTTCGACTCCCATGTTCAGGAAGCGGCCCAGAACGTCCACCACATTGTTGGCGTGCACGGTGGTAAATACCAGGTGGCCGGTCAGGGCGGACTGGATGGCAATCTGCGCGGTCTCGCTGTCGCGAATTTCACCCACCATGATCTTATCGGGATCATGGCGCAGGATGGAGCGCAGACCGCGCGCAAATGTCAGCCCTTTTTTCTCGTTCACGGGAATCTGGGTGACACCGTGGATCTGATATTCAACCGGGTCTTCGATGGTGATGATCTTGTCTTCCTCGGTCTTGATCTCGGAGAGCGCGGCGTAGAGAGTAGTGGTCTTACCGCTGCCGGTCGGCCCGGTGACCAGGACCATGCCATAGGGCTCGCGGATGAAGCGGCGCAGCCGTTTCAGTTCGCGCCCGGCAAGACCGAGCACATCCAGGCGCAGCTGACGGAAGGTTTCGCTCAGCGACTCCTTGTCGAGGATGCGCAGCACGGCATCCTCGCCGCTGATGGAAGGCATGATGGAAACGCGAAAGTCGATGGGACGGCCCCGGTAGCGCACCCGGAAGCGGCCGTCCTGCGGGACGCGCCGCTCGGCAATGTCCAGCTCCGACATTACCTTGATCCTGGTGATCAGCGTGGACTGATGCTCGGGGTCGAGCGGCGCCATGGCCTGCTGCAGCACGCCGTCGATGCGGTACTTGACCGCCACCTCATTGTCGCGGCTCTCGATATGAAT
The DNA here is from genome assembly GCA_035946575.1 of Terriglobia bacterium. Lineage (GTDB taxonomy): Bacteria > Acidobacteriota > Terriglobia > UBA7540 > UBA7540 > Gp13-AA77. The sequence continues at coordinate 188,370 of DASYZG010000024.1, forward strand.
GTCGCTGGCGCGGCGCTCGAGTCCGGCAAAAATGATCGAATCCACCAAGCGAATGACCGGGTTCGCCTCGCGCGCTTCCACCATGTGTTCGAGTGAAAGGCCTTCCTCGCCGCTCTCGCCCTCGCGGATGACGTCGATCCTGAAGTCCTCCGTGGCTTCATCAAGCACCCTCTGCGACGGGTCCGTCCTCTTCAGGAACTCGCGCACCTGGCTGGGCGCCGCCACCTTCACCACCAGCTTGCGGTCAAGCTTGTCTTCCAGCACGTCGAGGCGCCGCAGGTCAGTGGGATCGCTCATCGCCACCACCAGCCTGTGCCCCGGGGCCTCCAAAGGCATGAACTGGTAGCGCACCATCAGGTCGAGCGGAACCGACCGCAACAGCTCGATGTCGGGGCAGAACCCCTCCAAATCCACGAACTCAAAGTGGTATTCGGCAGCGACGGCGCGCGCCCGTTCCACTTCCGCCTGGAGAATGGCATTTCCTTCCGCCAACTCGACCTCCGAACGAGATTTTCTGCTCCCGCGGGAGCTTCGAATGATCGTGTATCCCTGGCCAACTTGCGTAGCCGACCGCGCTCCTAGGGCCCTGTGGGGCTCGCAGCGTCGGTGGGCTGGGCAGATCCTCTTGACTGTTGCGTCATCTGGGCCCGCTGTTGATACATCTGCTGCAACTGCTGGTTGATAGTTTGTGAGTCCAGCGAGGAGGGTGGGCTCATGGCTCCTTGGGTCGTCAGGCCCGACTTGTTTGAAAGTGAGGCCGGAGACAAGGCCTGGTCGGTTTGAACCGGCTCGGACGACGCCGATATGTTCGAAGGCGACGCCGGAACGGCAGAAGGCGCGTCAGCCACCGCACGCTCCAGCTCCGCCGCAGGAGGGCTGTCAGTCTCGGTTGCTTCATCCGGCGGTGGCGGGGAGACGACTCTCGCATACCGGCCGCGAAACGCCGGGGCGCCGGCATCCGTCCCGGAACTTCCAGCAATGTTCTGCCTCGGCATCAATACCACGCTGCCGACATTTCCCGGATCGGTGTCGGACGCCGCAATCAGGTAGTCAAAGTTCGACCCGCTCAGCAGCGCCGCCAGGACCTGGCGTGCCGGCCCCGGCCCCAGTTCCACCGCGGGCAGGCGCTCGCTGTTCGCGCCGGCGGGAATGTCAATCTTTACGCCCGTAAGAGCAGCTACCTTGACAAGCACGCTCGCCAGAGTTGAGTCTTGACCTTGAATCCGAAGCTGACCACCCGTGAACGAGACCTTCAGGTTTCCGGCGCTGGCGTTATCGGGCATCGACGGCGGCGCTGATGGCCGAGCCACGGCGGATGGCGGACGAGCCGGCGTCACCGCTGCCGCTCCGCCCTGCGCTGCGGACGCCGACGCAGGTTTCTGCGCGGTGGCAGCGCCGGCAGAGGCAAGAAGGGCCAGAGCACAGCCGATGCTCGTTGTTCGACGCTTCATTTCTCCCATATCCAAGGGTCCCGCCGGGCCACTACTCGCCTATAGAATCCAGAAGTGGTAGCGAAATCGACCCCTCGACGGAGGTTTCGCGGCTCTCCGCCGGCAGTCGGCCTCTCCAGATTTCGTAAATCGCCGGATACACCAGTAACTGCAGCGCGAAGGAGGTGAAGACACCACCAATCATCGGTGCGGCGATGCGCTTCATCACATCCGAGCCGATCCCTGTTGACCACATGATGGGAAAGAGCCCCACACACATGGTGGCGAAGGTCATAAACTTGGGCCGCAGGCGCTTGGCTGCGCCCTGGACGATGGCGTCGCGAAGCCCGCCGGGATTGTGCAGACGGCCTTCCCGTGCCGCCTCGTTATAGGCCAGGTCGAGGTAGAGGAGCATGAAGACTCCCATTTCGGCGTCGATGCCGAGCAAGGCAATCAGACCCACCCATACCGCTACGCTCATGTTGTAACCGGCGAGGCCCAGGAACCACACCGCGCCCACGGCCGAGAAGGGTACGGCCAACAGCACGATCGTCGTTTTGACGATCGACCGTGTGTTCAGGTACAGAAGCAGGCAGATCAGGATCAGGGTGACCGGCACCCAGAACCTCAGCTGTTGCCGGACGCGGCTGATAACCTCGTACTGCCCGCTCCAGGTGATCGAGCAGCCGGCGGGCAGCCGCAGATTTTCCTGCAGCAGCCGGTCTGCCTCCTTGACGTAACCTTCGACGTCGCGGCCGGCCACATCCACGTACACGTATCCAGTCAGCAGGCCGTTTTCATTGCGGATCATCGCGGGTCCTTCCACCGTACTGACCCGGGCGAGATCACTCAGTGCGACCTGTTGGCCGTTGCCGGCCGGGATGGGAATCCGCCCCAATGCTCCAAGATCGCTGCGAAAGTCCCGCTGATAACGGACGTTCACCTGGTAGCGCTCCGGACCGAGGACCACAGTGCTCACGTCATCGCCCCCGATGGCGTTCTCCACCACTTTCTGGGCCTCTTCGAGGCTCACGTCATAGCGCGCCAGCTGCTCGCGGTCCCATTCCAGATCGACGAAATGCCCGGCCGCGGTACGCTCCGAGAGTACGGCGCGCGTTCCCCGGACCTCAGTCAATACCGACTCGACCTGGAGCCCGACCTCCTGGATCTGCTTCAGGCTGGAGCCGGCAATTTTCAAACCCACGGGTGTCCTGATCCCGGTGGACAGCATGTCGATGCGCCCCCGGACGGGCATCGTCCAGGCATTACTGACTCCCGGAAGCTTAAGGGCGCGGTCCATCTCGCTGATCAGTTCGCCGGTGGAGATGGTATCGGGCGTGAGATGACGGAAAACGCGCTTTTCCCATTCCGGCGCCCACGAGGAATACCAGGTGTCCACGCGCCGCCAGGCGGAGCGCGGCTTGAGAACGACCACGGTTTCCAGCATGGAGAGCGGTGCCGGATCCGTGGCGGTTTCCGCCCGCCCGGCCTTCCCGAGCACATGATCCACCTCGGGAAACTGGCGCAGGATCCTGTCGCTCACCTCGAGCAACCGGCCCGCCTGGGCAATGGAGATGCCGGGTAGCGTGGTCGGCATATAGAGAACCGCCCCTTCGTCCAGTGGCGGCATGGACTCGGATCCCAGGCGGTTGAAGACCGGAATCGTGATTACCATCAAGGCGGCGGCACCGCCGATCACGTGCCACTTCCAGCGCAAGGTCCACCGGACTACAGGCTCATAAAGGCGGATCAAGGGCCGGCTGACGGGGTGGCGGTCTTCAGACCGGATCTCGCCGGCCAGCAGCGCGTTGGCCATCCGACACAGCCACCGCGGGCGGAAATGAAGGCGCTCGACGCGCGTGAGCAAGAGGCGCAGAGCCGGGTCGAGCGTGATCGCCAGGACGGCGGCAATCACCATAGTCAGCGTCTTGGTGTAGGCGAGGGGGCGGAACATCCGGCCTTCCTCGGCCTGCAATGTCAAGACGGGCAGGAAGGCGAGGGCAAGGACCAGGAGCGAGAAGAACGTGGGGCCCGCCACTTCCTTGATGGCGCCGAGCACAACGGAGCGGCAGTCGCCCGGGCGGCCCGACGCCTGCCAGAGCTCGATCTTCTTGTGGGTCTGTTCGACCACCACGATGGAGGCGTCCACCAGCTCGCTGAAGGCGATCGCCAATCCGGCGAGCGACATGACGTTGACGTCCATACCGAGCATGCGGAAGGGAATAAAGGCAATGAGGACCGCCACCGGCATCGTCACGACAGGAATGGCGGCGCTCGGAAAATGCCAGAGAAAGACAAGGATGATGAGAACGACGGTGATGACCACCTGGATGATCGTCTGGCGGGCCACTCCGATGCTGGCGCGGATCAGGGTGGAGCGGTCGTAAACCGGAACCAGCTTCACGCCCGGAGGAAACCCCGGCTCGATCTCCTTGAGCTTGGCCTTGACCCGGTTGATGACGTCCAGGGCGTTTTCGCCGTTACGCATGACGACGACGCCGGAAACCACTTCCCCGTTCCCGTCCAGATCGGCGAGCCCGCGGCGCAGGTCAGGTCCCATCACCACCTCACCTACGTCCTTGATACGGATCTGGGAACCGGTGCCGCTGACGCCCAGCGGAATGTTCTCAAAATCCGCCAGCGTACGCGCGTATCCCCGCCCCCGGACCATGTACTCGGTCCCGCCGAACTCGAGCAATCGGCCGCTGGAGTCGCTGTTGCCACCGCGAACCGCGTCCACAACCCGGCTCACAGGGATGTCATAAGCCCTCAGGCGGTTGGGATCGAGATTCACCTGGTACTGGCGAGTGAAGCCGCCGACCGGGGCAACCTCAGCGACGCCCGGAACGGACTGGAGGTAATAGCGCAGGTACCAGTCCTGATAGGACCGCAGGTCGGCAAGGCTCTGCTTTCCCGAGGTGTCCACCAGGGCATATTGAAAGACCCAGCCGAGCGCGGTGGCGTCAGGACCGATCTCGGTCTTGACGCCGTCGGGCAGTCGCGACCGGGCGCTGGAAAGATACTCGGCGACGCGTGAGCGCGCCCAGTACAGATCGGTGCCGTCCTCAAAAATCACGTAAACGTAGGAGTAGCCAAAATCGGAAAAGCCCCGCACGGTTCTGACGTGAGGGGCGCCGAGCATTGAGGTTACGATCGGGTAAGTGACCTGGTCTTCGACGATGTCGGGGCTGCGGTCCCAGTGGGAGTAGATGATCACCTGGGTGTCGCTCAGGTCGGGGGTGGCGTCGAGAGGCAGCCGGACCATCGCCCACCATCCGGCGATGGTACCCAGGGCGATTACGGCAAGCACCGCCAGCTTATGCCCCACCGAAAAGTCGATGATGCGGTTAATCACTCGTCGTTTCCCCGGGCTTGGCGACTGAGGCTGTGGTCTTGTTCTGGAATTTGTCGCGGCACTGCCTCGAACAGAAGTAGTACGTGACGCCGTGATCCTCGATGGCGTTGCCCGCGATGGCCGCGGCCGCCGAATCAACCGGCATCCCGCAGCTCGGATCGTTAACGGCCCCTGGACCACTCGTGCGGCTGCCGGCGAGGGACGATAACTGCGGTTTCAGTCGGCTTTCCGAGTCAACCAGAAAGGTCGCCGCCCCCACCACCCTTTCGCCGGACTTCAGACCCCGCAGGATTTCTACCCGCTCGCCGAAGCGCCATCCCGTTTCCACCTCACGGGGTTCGAAAATGCTCTCGCTATCCTGGACGTATACCCGCGCGCGGGCACCCGAGTCGACGACCGCATCGAGGGGCACGGTGAGAGTGGGTGGCAGATGAATCGTCAGATCGACATCCACTAACATGCCGGGTCGAAGGATCCAGCCCGGATTGTCGAGTTCCACCCGGACCTTCACCGTTCCGCCTCCGGGCTCGCTTTGCGGCAGGCTGTCAGCGATGCGGCCGGGCAACTCCCTTCCCTGTTCCCGGAGCATGATCCGGGCCGGGCCGCCGGGGCCGAGAGAGGCCGCGTCTTGCGGGTAGACCTCCGCGACCACCCACACCCGGCTGAGGTCGGCGATGCAGTAGAATTCCGTGTTGGGCTCAAAATGCTGTCCCGCGGAGATGTCCCGCTCCAGGATGAATCCATCCGCGGGCGCGACGATGTCGATGCTTTTGGGAAACTGGCGGCTCTCGGCGACGCGCGCGATCTGGGCGTCGCTCATACCGAGGTTGCGAAGCCGGTCCACGTAGCCTTCCACACTGCTGAATCCCTGCTTGGACACGGCGCCGGGTAGCAGGATGGTGCGGTTTCCGTCTTTGTTTGCAGGGGAGGCCGGTACGCGCTCGGTGGCCGCCAGAAAGCCGGAAATGACGGCAAGAAAGTCGGCGCCGTAGAAGGCCGCCAGCTTCTGGTCTTTCTTGACGTGCGTGCCCACCGAATCGTCGTAGGTCTCCCGGACAAATCCTTCCGCGCCCGCGTTCACCTTGTACACTCGCGTGTCTTCCGGGACCACGCGGCCTGCCACGCGAATCGTGCCACTCTCGGGCGCCCTCTCGACGCGGGCCAACCGGAGACCCATCAGCCTTTGTGTCGGGAGATCAATGCTCACCGCGCCTTGGGGTAGTTGCACCAGGCTGGATGCCAAGCCGCGTCCGGCGTCGGCGTAGACGGGCTCAAGCCTCATTCCGCAATCCGGAGCGATGCCAGGCTTGTCCGACCGGTAGCTCGGATGCATGGGATCGACGTAGTAGAGCACGTGACGCCCGGCTTTGCCCGCTTCCGCCACTTGCGCGCGACGCCGCCCGGCTGAGTAGGAAATGGCGATCGCCGCGACAATCAACAAGGCAAAGCCTGTCCGCCTCATGGGCTCTACTGCCTTTCGTTGGCCCGATCAAGCCGCACTTGACCGTCGCCCAAAGACAATTCCGCCTTCTGTTCCGCTCGAAAAGTCAAACTGGAGCCGATGATGCGTGGTCGTGAGGAAGGTGTCTTTGCGCCTGAGCAAAGATGCACCAAGGTCGGGCAGCACTATGGCCGGCCCGGTGGGTGTCAGAAGTTGAGCACTATTCGGGGGCTTCCTCGCACAAGTGGCACAATGAGTTGACGTCGCAGATTTCTACCGCGTTGCGGCGCGCCTTCACCGTGCCGCGACATTCCCACGCGGAAAGAAACCGGCTTACGGTAAACAACGTCGTACCCGTCATCTGCGCCAAATCCTCACGCGAGACTGCAATTTCGATCCCGGAGCTCACCGGTCGCCCGACCGACTTCATCAATCGCATAAGCTGCAAGGCCAGCCTGGCGCCGACTCTTTCGGTTGCCACTTCGCGGAACCTGTCTTCCATCTCTCGCAAATGCTCCTCGAGAATGGCCATCAGGTTTTGACGCACAATGGGATGACGGTCAAGCGCCCGGCTCAAAACCTGAACGTCCCAGATCAGGGCGGCGCAAGGGTGAAACACTTGAGCCGTCGCGCAGTATCGGCCGCAATCTAGCAGGCCTTCCGTGCCCAGAAAGTCGCCGACCCCAACGAGCCTGAGAATCACTTCGTTCCCCGTCCTCCCCACCTTGGTCAGCTTGACCGATCCTGAAGTGAGCATGATGACTCGCCTTACGGGGTCGCTCTCCAGGTGCAGTACTTCACCCCTGAGAAACTGGTGAGTCCGTCCAAGACGGCAGATCTCCTCGTAAACGGGCGGGTCGATTCCAGCGAATAAACGCGGACGGTCTACTGCGACCACGCAGTGATTACCGTCTGGCCCCGGCCGGCCATAATACGAGCTGCCACTCTGCCGGCCAAAACGATGGTCGTGTTCCGCAGTTGGCATGGTTCCCCCTCCGTTACCTTTACCTGCGATATCTACGTTGTGATGACTTACACCAATGACTGGTACCAGTGTTTGCACGCTCTCGTAGATCCGTCAAGTATCAACATAGTTAAATGGGCAGTATTTTGTGTTGTCTACGCTTATACTATTCCGTATGATCACCGAAGGCCGCCCTCTCGTAGTACTGTGCCTAGGATTTGAATGGACAATTTAGCGGTTGCCTTCAGATCGGCACTAGTCTGCAAGCATTGCCGCTCAAGCTTTGTCCACTAACCCGACCAAACCACAAGTCATCACGTCGATACATAGGGCCACTCAGTACCTATGAGAACAGATTCTAACCAAATCTGGCAGAACATGAGTCAGCTTCCGGGTGAAAGCGCAAGTTGGGGGATGAGAACGAGATTAGCTGCCACAAGGTTCCATGGCCGAGAAGATGCAGACCAGGCCCGGGTGCGAACCGCGCTGGCGCAGAATCTGTCGGACCTTCTCCTCCTTACGGAAACTTTTGGTGCGCCGAATGAACTCGATCTCCAAGCCATTCTCCGCGGCCAGGCGCTCGGCGTTCTCGCGCAACTCATCGCGCAGGGGTTGAGCAAATCGCGGGTAGTCGAAGATTCGAATTTGGCGGGTGTAGAGGTACGAGGTCATGCCCTCGGCGTAGCACAAGCCCGGCAGGGTCCCTTGAATCAAAATGCGGTCATAGCAGGAAATCACTCCGGCGATCTGCCGGTGATGCCGTTCGGCCAACAATGTCAGGTCCATCCGAGAACCTCGCGTCCTCGGATGATCATATCAACCTGTTTGGTTCCGGCTACGCCACGTTAGGCCTGTCGGACTAGAGCAGGCACCACCGTGCCGATTTCGGATGAGTGGCTGTTTGGGTGATCCTGATCACATCCGGCCATCGACCAAGAGGGTCAGGCATGACATGGGGCCACAAAACAGAGGGTCACAAGACGGAGAGTATCGCGGCTGGAATCTCGACGGTCAACCGCAGGTGACCGTGCGCGGCAGGGTTTAGATCACGCGGGAGCTGAGGCGACCAGAGCGGCAATCAGGGACCTATCGTGCTATCTTTCGGGTGGGTCTTCTTGCGATATGGTTCCAAGCGACTGGACATCGCAGATCACCACGCCACCACGCAGCGGTTTAACGATTCCGCGGTCTTCCCATGCGGAAAGCAGGCGGCTCACAGTAAACAGCGTAGTGCCGGTCATCTGCGCCAGTTCCTCGCGCGAAACTTCGATGCTGGCGGCGCCGGCCTCGACGGGGCGGCCGATTGTCTGGCGCAATCGCAGAAGTTGAAGAGCCACCCTGGCCGCAACTCTCTCGGTAGCCACTTCTCGGAATCGTTCCTCAAGTTCCCGCAGATCGTCGCCGAGCGTGGCCAGGGCGTTGAGTCGTAGTGCCGGAAACTGTTCGGCAAGGCTTCTGAATACCCGGTCTTCCCAAATCAGGGCACGACCCGGTTGGAATGCCTCTGCCGTCGTGTAATGGAGCCCGGACGAAAACAGGCCCACCACTCCCAACGCGTCCCCAACTCCGCTCAATCTCAGGATAACTTCCCTACCCCCCTGACTTCGGCCCGTGATCTTTACTAAGCCTCCGGTGAGAAGCAAGACGCGTCTGACAGCATCGCCCTCGAAGTGCAGGGTCTCGCCGCGGCTGAAGTGCCGAACGTGACCGGCCCCGCACAACCGGCTGTGGTAGTCCGGCAAAATGCCGGAGAAGAGCCGCGAAGTGCCGGCGATTTCGGCGTCATTGCGACCGGTATTGCTGCTGACGGGGCCTGCGCCCCCGCACTTACCTCCGGACATCGATGCCGTTCCCCCTCTTTGCGGCGCCGCTGTCTTGCCAACTTGCCGTCGATTTTCACCCAGGCCACTCGAGGCGGCCCGGGGGATTTGCCTGGTTATGCTCGCGACTCCGCGGCGACAAGACACGTCACCACCGTGCCAGACTTCAAACCACTCATGTCGATTCCCCGGAAAGTTACGCGATAGTAATAGAGAATCTCTATTTCCAAGAGGTGTCTTTGCGCCAGCGCAAATTGTTGTGATCGCCATCCGTGCTAAGACTACGGGGTTCTCTTTGCCGACCGAAGCTCGCTACATTCGAGGCTGTGCCATGGGGTACCGTAAAGGGCGGGATATTCTGCTATTCCTGCTGATGTCAAGCTTGCCGCTGTTCGCCGATCGGGGCAGTAGCGCGTATAAGCATGGAGTACGCGCCGAGAGTCAAGGAAACTTCGACAGCGCCTACGGAGATTACAGCGACGCTCACCGATGGGACCCTAAAAATGCCAAGTATTTCGCCGCCTACATGCGAATGCGCGACAAGGCCGCCGCTGAGCACCTCCATCATGGGCAGGTACTGCGCAATACCGGAGCTCTCAACGATGCAGCGGTTGAATTCCAGCACGCCGTCGAACTCGACCCTTCCAGCTTCGTAGCCCAGCAGGAACTGCGGCGAACGGCCGAGATGATCCGCGAGCGAGAGAGACAACGGCCCACGACCACGGCCGAGTCGCCTCTGGACCGCCTGGCGGCGGACGTCGGTGGCAGTGTTGAACTTCGCCCGGTATCAAATGCGCCTGTTACCGTCCATCTCGCCGCCAGTGTTGACCAGATTTACCGGACCATCTGTAACCTGGCGGGGATCAACGTTCTGATCGACCCTGACTACAAGCCCCAGAAGGTCTCTGTCGATCTTAACGACGTCAGCTTGCTCCAGGCGCTCGACATGGTAAGCCTCCAGTCGAAGACTTTCTGGCGCCCGGTCTTGCCCAACACGATCTTCGTTGCTGCCGACTCGCCCACCAAGCGCAAGGAGCACGAAGAAAACGTCATGAAGACGTTTTACCTTCAGAACGTATCGAGCCCCAACGACTTACAGGAGGCGGCCAGCGTCGTCGGCAAGATGCTGGACGTCAACCGGGTCCAGCTCCTCCAGGCACAGGATGCCCTGGTCGTACGCGGGACGATCGACCAGATGGCGCTGGTGGAAAGGCTCCTGGCCAACATTGACAAGCCCAAACCCGAAGTTGTCATCGATGTCGCCGTCATGGAAGTGAGCCGCGAACGAGTACGCACACTCGGAGCCAACCTGCCAACCACTGCCAGCATCTCGAGTACGGCTGCCCTAGCCAACGGTTCCGCTGGAACTGGTTCCAGCGGGGTCAGTTCCGGCGGCAACAGCAGCGGCGGGTATACACAGACTTTCGGCAGCTTCGCCATAAGCATTCCGGGAGGTTCGTTCACGGCCCTGGCCAGCGACAGCAACAGCAAGATCCTGCAGAATCCGGAGATTCGCGTCATAAACGACGAGAAAGCAACCCTAAAGATTGGCGATCGGGTACCCATCGCCACGGGGTCGTTTGCATCGGGGTTGGTTGGGGGCGGCAGCATCAGTCCGCTGGTCAGCACTCAATTTACGTACCTGGATGTCGGGGTCAATATCGACATCACTCCGCATATCCACGCAAACCGGGAAGTTACGTTGAAAATGGTGCTGGAGATCTCCTCCGTAACCGGGGAAGAGAGCATCGGCGGCATCACCCAACCGGTCATTGGTCAGCGCCGCATTGAACACGAGACTGAGCTCGCGGATGGCGAGGTCAACCTCCTCGGAGGAATCCTGGAGGATACAGAAACCCAGTCGCTGAGCGGTTATCCGTGGATCAGCAAAGTTCCACTGCTGAAGTACCTGTTTGCCCAGGAGAACAAGCAGCGTCAGGAGAACGAGATCGTCTTTGCCATCACTCCGCATATCGTAAGGGCATCTGAGATTACCGAGGATAACCTAACCGTCCTGGATGTCGGGACCGGCAACTCCACACAATTGCGGCGGAAGTCACATGCTGTCGCGGGTTCCGGCAACGACCACCCCGTTGAAGGCAAACCAAACTCGTCCTCGGCGCCCACGGGGCCCGCCGTGATCCCATCACCGGCCTCGGCCGTCCCAGCCACCGCGCCCCGGAGCACCGCTCAGGGCAAGGCGGAGGTTCGACCGGGGCAATAGGTCCTGTTCTCGATTGGCTCATAAACTGGCCAAAATGGGCTGCTTCGCGCGCCAAGACAGCCTTTTTTGTCACCCTAAATTCAACGTAAACCGCTGTCCATCAACAACCTGATGGCTTTCAACGCTTAATCCCTTTCTTGTCAAGTACCTGATGGCTTTCCAGCCCTATGAAAAATGGTAAGTAGATTTGTTATCAAAGACCTGATGGCTTTGTTTTGCGTAAAAATCGATCCCCCTTGCTCCCCTCTCCCGGAACTCTCTCGCAACCATCGATCCCTGCCGCAGGTCCGCGACACAGGCCGGACTCTCGAATGCCAAGGCGGCGCCGTAGTGTCCCAGTCTGTGGTTCCCAGCGCGACCTTCGTCTGGCGCGCGGCAGGCAAGATGCCTGCACCACAAGCGGGTGGAATTCCAGAGCCTGCTTCAGCATGCTTCGAGCCTACCACCCCAAAATGGGACAATGGAGAAAAGTGAGAAAAGTGAGAAATTTGAGAAAATTTATTTTCGCAATAAATTCAATAACTTAGCCCTATTCAGGGCGCGACGGGCTCGGGTTCGGCAAGCCCCGGCCCGCACGAAGTTCTGGCATCCGTAAATTCCATGACGCTTCGTCCCCATCTTGGGCCGCCACGGACGCTCTTGGGGTAACACGTGACCGTCATTCCGAGTGGCGGCACTAAGCCTGATGCCCCGGCAGGCTTCTCCGCAGGGCCTTATCTCTATCGGCTTTTGGGGGTCCGAGAGCCAAAGGACCCGGCTTTCAGTGCCAGGACGGCTCTTGTTGGTTCGGGTTGGGGGTGGCGCGCTCCCCGAATTGACGCGCGGGCGATCTACCTAGAAGGGCGCTCGCCCGGCAAATCGCGATTAACTCGTTCTGTTCCTGGCGACCGCCGCCTGCCTGATGGCGTCTGGTTTGGAGAAGCGCGATTCGTCCAGATTCGGATTGACGAGCGCGTGTTTGGAGTATCGAATCCAACCGCTCAAGCTCAGCAGCGCGACAGCAAACAGGATGAAGGTGGAAGGCTCCGGCGTGGCGACCATAGCTGTGGTACCGGCGCTGAGTTTCGCCGTGAAGAGTGTTGTGCCAACGGAGGTGAACTTCAAGCCGCCCTTCGAGGTGTTGATCATATAGCCCAGGTCATCGAGTGTAGAGGCGCCGGAAAGCGGTCCGATCGCAGTATTGAGGTCGTAGCTCAGAAAACCGTTATTCTGGGCGGCGAATAATGTTGGTCCGACAGTCTGCCCGGCGCCAATCCCAGCCCAGCACCCGGTGGACGACGAACATGAATGGGTGGCGCCGCCTTGCAAATCGAAAACGAGAGGTCCACTCGTGAGGGCCGCCGCTCCAGAGATCCCGGCGATCGTGACGCTGCCAGTGCCGGTGTTGACCCACTCACCTAAGGTTTTCTCGTAGGCGGTCGAAGTATCTGACACAAATTTGAAGGTGACGAAAGCGTTTGTGAACGAAGTCGAACCCAGGCTGCCTGTCGCCTTGGCTGAGACGAGAAACGTGATCGTCGAGGCCCAGCCGGGGCTCGTTCCTGCAATCAGTATGGCAAAAGCCGAAATTAGAATTCGTCGCTTCATTAATGATGTTCCCCTCCTGGGAAATGTGCGTGCGCACCGCTCCGGCAGCTTACTGACGACGCATCCGGGTCCGCGTCCTTGGACGGGCCAATCGCGGCCCTTCTCACGATGTCGAATTCTGAGCATACGGGCGGGCCTACCTGCGTTCCCTCCCTTGGATCCGGCTTGTAAGGGCCGGTTAGCTTATTGTTGTACAGACCGGGATACGAAACAGCGATGCAGGTTCCGTTTGTAGCACTGGGCTCGGAGCGTAATTGCCGGGCGGACACGTAATGCTGCCCGTGGTGAAGGACGAGGTCAGTTGGGGGCTGTTCTGCATCGTAACCAGGCCGGCGGGCTGGGGACACGATGCGCTGCCGCCATTCTGTGAAACGCAGGTTGGCGCCGGCGATTGGGAGCTGGCTAACGGCGCCCCCAGGGTGTTGAAGAGCGTCCCGGATGAGGCAGTCGTATCGTTCGAGACGATCGTGTTGTTGGTGAGCGTCACCGCCAACGCGTCTTCCAACGACACTCCCGCGCCGTCCCAGCCAGCTACATTGTTTGAGATGATGTTATTGGTGACCTGAACTGTGTACCACCGGCAGAGGGCCACAAGACGGAGAGCATCGCGGCTGGAATCTCGACGGGTTGACCGCAGTTGACAGTGATCGACGGGGTTTAAAGACCACACGGGAGCTAAGGCCACAATACCGGCAGTCAGATAGTTACTCTTCTACTTCGCGTTCCGGGATGATGCTCTCCGGACTGGGATCTACGCACGCATCCAGGACCTCGTTCTCTGTCAGCACTCGATCTGCATGCTTGGCGCGCACGAAGATCCGCTCCACACGCTCGCTGGTAGGTTCGAGGCCGTGCCTCTCCAACCAGAAAACCACGTTCGACTTCCCGCTCATCGGCCCGATCTCGATCTGCTGCTCGAGGCCAAACCAGTGGGAAGGCACGCCCGAGTACACTCGGTTGGCGAGTTCGAGATCGTCCTTGCGGTAGGCCTTGATCACCGCCGCGGCGTGGACACCGGTGGCCGTCCGGAACGCGTCAGAACCAAACACGGGATAATTCGGCGGGATGCCCACACCCACAGCTTCGGAAACAGCGCGCACGTAGTCTTTGAGACGAGTGAGGTCACGGTCTTCGTAGCCGGGAGCACCCATGAGCTTCAGGTTGACCAGCATCTGGTCGATCGGAGTGTTGCCCACGCGCTCGCCGATGCCGATGGCGGCGCCGTGCACCTGGTCGGCGCCGGCTTCAAATGCCATCAGCGAATTGGCCACCGCCAAGCCGCGGTCACAGTGACCATGCCAGTCCACGCGGACCTTTTCGCCGGTGGGCTTCACGACTTCCTCGCAGACAAATCGCACCAGCGCCTGTACCCCGCGCGGCATGATGTGACCCACGGTATCGCAGACCACCACCGCGCGCGCGCCGCATTCGATGGCGGTGGTGTAGAGCTTCTTGATCACCTCGGGCCGGGCGCGGGTGGTGTCTTCGGTGACGTACATCACCGGCAGGCCCAAGCTGCGCGCAAACTGAACGGCCTTCTCGGTCGTGCGCAGCAGAAAATCGAGCGTCCAGTTCTCTGTGTATTGCCGGATGGGGCTGGAACCTAGAAACGTTGCCGCCTCGATCTCGAGGCCCGTCGACTGAACCACGTCCGCGATCGGACGGATGTCCGACTCCAAGGTCCGCGCCGCGCAGTTGGGGCGGATCCGCAGCTTGGATATATTGATCTCCCTCGCCAGCGCCTCGACATCGGCCTTGGCGCGCGACCCAGCACCCGGCAAACCGAGATTCAGGCTGTCAATCCCGACCGCCTCCATCATGTGCAGAAGCTCGACCTTCTTGCCGATGGAAGGATCGATCACAGACGGGGACTGCAGCCCGTCGCGCAGCGTTTCGTCGTTCAGCAGCGGGCGTCGGCTGACCCGGAGCTGCAGTCCGGAGGCCTGATTCCAGTCGTAGATGAGACCATTATCGCCGTTCATGGGGTCTTCCAGCGCGCACCTACTTCTCGCTCTTACGCGATCCGTGCATTGACTTCAGCCGGCCGGGAGTGCGCGCCAATACGCCCACCCCTCCTGCGATCCGCGACCAGAAGCCCGGAGCGAACAAAAACTCCACAAAGCTCTCCATCAAGCGGCCGGCCCGGGTATCATAGCCGAACCACCAGAGCTTCGGAACCCTCGGCACCAAGTCCACAT
>DASYZG010000025.1:0-72387 GCA_035946575.1 Terriglobia bacterium
CCAGGCTCTTTCCCCGTCTCCGTCCCGTCAGTTCCCGTACTCGCAGCTTAAACCGAACCGTGGCCTTCGGCCCGATCCGCCGTTTCGGCTCCCGGTGCCGGGTGAAGCTGAAGCCCAGGAACTTCCGTTCCTGCGGTCGAGCCACCGCGCTTTTCTCCTGGTTTACCTTGAGCTTGAGCCTCTGACGGATAAAGCGCGTTACGCTCTCCATCACTCGCTGTCCCGCCTGCACGCTGCGCACGTAGATGTTGCAGTCGTCCGCATAACGCACAAAGCGATGGCCGCGCCGCTCCAGCTCCTGGTCCAGTTCGTCCAGCACGAGGTTCGACAACAGGGGCGACAAAGGTCCGCCTTGCGGCGTTCCTTCATCCACCGGACTCACCAGCCCGTTTTCCATCACTCCCGCCGTCAGAAATGCCCGGAGGAGTTTTAACACGCGCTTATCGGTCACGCGCTTCGCTACCTGACCCATCAGCTTGGCGTGGTTAACCCGGTCGAAGAATTTCTCCAGGTCTAAGTCCACCACCCAGCCATGGCCGGCGGCGAGATATTGCTGCGCCTGCGCCTGCGCCACCGCCTGATGCGCCGAGCGGCGAGGTCGAAACCCATAGCTGTGCTCGGAAAACGTCCGGTCCCAGCGCCTTTGCAGAACCTGCATCACCGCCTGCTGGATCAGTCGATCCACCACCGTCGGGATGCCCAGCTTTCTCACCCCGCCGTCCGGCTTCGGGATTTCCACCCGCTTCACCGGCTGCGGCTTGTAAGTCCCGCTCATCAACTGTTCCCGGATTGCTGGCCACTGCGCTTTTAGGTAATCCGGTAAAGCGTGGACCGTCATGCCGTCCATTCCCGGACTTCCCTTGTTGGCCTTGACTCGTTTCCTTGCTTCCTTGAGGTTCTCACGCTCGACAACCTCTTCCATCATCCGTTCAGTTTCCGCCGGACTCTCTGCCGGGCGCTCGCCGCGAGCGATTCGGTCCCTTCCCCGTCGGGCCTGGGGGCTTCACCCCTTCGCTCCTCCGGAAAGGCCAACTCCATCTGGATTTTCTGCCGCTTGTCGCTCATGAGTCGCGCTGCTTACTCGCCCTTCCCTTTACGTCTTTCGACTCCGTTCGGGCCTTCCTCGCTCGTTCGAGTACTACGCCCGATGCTGACTTCTGCCGCAGGGTCAGGATGATTTACGCCACCCTCAGTCACGGATTCGTGACCTACGGCAGATCTCCCGAGGTAAGTTCGACCGCCTTCCGTGCATCGCCGCCGAATCTACGTTTTGCGCTCTTGATGGATATGGGCTTCGCAGAACCGGGCCCGCTCACCCAACGCTCACGCCTTCTATCCGGTTTTTGTTCATCGGCTCGCACTTTTGCTCCACGCTTCCTTCGGACCCTGCCTCGCGGCGACGCCCTTGCGCTTCGCTAACCCTTCACCTCCATCAGGTTGGGTAGAGGACTTTCACCTCCGAGCTGTCGAACATGCTCGGCACACCCGGCTGGCGCACAGCAGAGCTGTGCGGCGCCCCGAATCGCGAGTCAGCTTCACGCAGAGCTCTGCTCTGCGCCATCCCGCCCTTGTGACAATCATTGAGGAGTCGGAATTCGCGCGAAAAGGGCTGATGCGCCAGCCGGCAGTCTAGCGCTTCTGGCGCTTACCGCAAGGGCAAGCCGCGTCACCGCCTCGCCGATGTATAATGTCCGCAAATCGGATAATGAGGCTTCCGGCGCAGACGAAACTCGGCGTTTACGAGATTTCCTTGCCGCTCGGTGCGGGCGGCATGGGTGAGGTTTATCGCGCCCGCGATACCAAGCTCAGTCGAGAGGTCGCGCTCAAGGTTCTGCCGGAAGGTTTTGCCTCCGATCCCCAGCGGGTGGCCCGCTTCGAGCGCGAAGCGGAAGTGCTTGCCTCGCTGAACCATCCGAACATCTGCACGATTTACGACATCGGCGAGCACGGCGGACAGCGATTTATCGCCATGGAGTACCTGGAAGGCGAAACGTTGAAGCACGCCATTGCCTCCGGCCCGATGGAGATCGAGCGCGTATTTGACCTGGCCATTCAGATTGCCGACGCACTCGATGCGGCGCACCAGAAGGGCGTTGTGCACCGCGATATCAAACCAGCGAATGTCTTCGTCACCATGCGCGGCCAGGCGAAAATTCTGGATTTTGGTCTGGCTAAAATGACGGGTGGCAAGGGCCTTTCGCCCTTAAGCACCCATGGGCAGGATGCCCTTGCCGGAGACGCGCCCACAGAGCCCATTGACCGCGAGCATCTGACCAGCCCCGGCCATGTGATGGGCACCGTCGCGTACATGAGCCCGGAGCAGGCGCTGGGCAGGCCGCTCGACGCGCGGACTGATATCTTCAGCTTTGGCGTGGTGCTCTACGAGATGGCGACGGGTCACGCAGCGTTTGCCGCACCCACCACGGCCGCGATTTTTGACGCCATTCTGAACCGCGCGCCCGCGCCGGCGCTGGGCTTGAATCCCGGCCTGCCTCCCAAGCTCGAAGAAATCATCAACACAGCCCTCGAAAAGGACCGCGAGCTGCGCTACCAGAGCGCGGCGGACCTTCGCGCCGACTTGAAGCGCCTCAAGCGCGATACCGGCTCCGGCCGGTCGGCGGCGGCAGCGCCGGCGTCCTCACCGGCGACCCAGGCGGCGCCCTTGCCGCAGGCGGCGATGAGGTCATCGCCGCCAGAGGACAGCGGGTCAAGCAGCCGCGACCTCGCCGTGACGCTCGCCCGACGGCACAAAAGAGGCTTGCTGATGGGCGTCAGTGGAGCGGTTATTGTGGTTGCCGCCCTTGCCTACGTGTTTCGCCCCAGCCTCCCGCCGCCAACAGTCTCCGATTACTCGCAGCTCACCAACGACGCCGTGCCCAAGGAACTGGTTGGAACGGACGGCTCGCGGGTCTACCTGGAAGAGATTGGAACCGGATTCAGTTTTCCTATCGCACAGGTTTCGGTGAGCGGTGGAACGG
This sequence comes from Terriglobia bacterium, assembly GCA_035946575.1. GTDB lineage: Bacteria > Acidobacteriota > Terriglobia > UBA7540 > UBA7540 > Gp13-AA77. The sequence continues at coordinate 2,979 of DASYZG010000025.1, forward strand.
TGGCGCCGATCACGGCTCCTTCGCCGACGATGCACCCTCTACGCATCTCGCCCGACGGCTCCAAGCTGCTGGTGACAGACCGGCCGGGTACGCTTCCGGCAGGGCCGCTGTGGGCCTTACCGGTGCTGGGCGGCTCGCCGCAACGGCTCGCGGACGCAGTGGGCAACGACGGCGCATGGTCGCCGGACGGGAAGATGCTGGTTTACGCCCACAGGGGCGAACTCGACCTGGCGAACGCGGACGGCTCCGAACCTCATAGGATCGCTTCCCTGTCCGGCCGGGCATTCGATCCCGCCTGGTCGCCCGATGGCAGCCTGATTCGCTTCTCCCTTGCCGATCCCAAGATCGGGGTCAGCACCCTCTGGCAGATCTCCACCGACGGCTCGAACCTCCATCAACTCCTGGCCGGCTGGCACCCAGGCGCCAGCAAGTGTTGCGGTTCATGGATGAAGGGCGGCGACTACTTTGTCTTCCAGTCGGCGGGCCAGATCTGGGCCCAGCGCGAGACGGGAAGTGTGCTGCGCAAGGCCGGCCGCGCGCCCGTGCAACTGACCTCCGGAGTGACCACGTATTCCGATCCATTGCCGGGCGAAGACGGCAAGCAGCTCTTTGCGGTTGCCGGGACCCTGCGCGGAGAACTCGAACGCTACGACGCCGGGACCAAAACGTTTGAGCCGTATTTGGGCGGGATTTCGGTGCAAGATGTGGCTTTTTCCAAGGACGGACAATGGGCGGCCTATGCAACCTTTCCGGAGGGAACACTCTGGCGGAGCAAACTGGATGGCACTGAGAAGCTCCAGCTCAGCACTTCGCCGTTTTACGCCATGCTGCCCCGCTGGTCTCCGGACGGCAGAGAAATTGTGTACTATGGCCGGGAGCAGGGCAAACCATTCCGCATTTATGAGGTTGCTGCCGCCGGAGGCGAGGCGCGGCCATTGATGCCCGACCTGACTGGCAGCCAGTTGGATCCCGTCTGGTCGCCGGACGGCAATTCGGTCGCCTTCTCAGGTCTCTCGGCCATGCAAGCGTCCGCTACCGCTATCCGCATCTTTGATTTGAAGGCAAATCATCTATCCACGCTCACGGGTTCCGACGGACTGTTCAGCCCGCGCTGGTCGCCGGATGGGCGATACATGGTCGCTCTGCTGGCCAATTCCCAGGGCTTCATGATCTTTGATTTCAAAACCCGCAGCTGGTCGGTGCTGGCCAAAGGAGACTTCGGATATCCTTGCTGGTCTCGAGACGGGCAGTATGTTTACTTCCTCCGGCCGGCGTCGGACCCGGCAGTCATGCGCGTGGGAATCCGCGATCGAAAAGTCGAGCAAGTGGCGAGCCTGAAGGCGTTCCAAATGACGGGCTACTGGGGCCTCTGGTTCGCCCTCACGCCCGACGATTCGCCGTTGCTGCTCAGGGATACCGGCACGCACGAAATCGTCAGCATGCAATGGCACGAGCCGTAAGCGCTGAGTTGGCCCGAGAAAGGCTCCTGCCGCCAGCATGGCTTCATACCAGATGGTGCCCTAAACTACCGGGCTGTGTCGCTCAATTCGTTAGCACGGGCATTAGGTTTGTCGTCGCGACCACCACCCCCTAACCTCCTCCTCAACGAGGAAGGGGGCTCCCCTCCCCGATAAGGAGGGGCCGGGGATGATTGTTCCGAAATGGCTGGGACAGCCCACTAGGGCAGCGACAAATCAAGAGCGTAAAGATCGTACAACCCGTGAATAAGCAGTGAAACAGGCGCGTCGTCGGGCGTCAGACCGGTAAAGGCGCTGTAGATGATGTCGGCTCGATGGAGGGCATCTGACCCCGCCACCCGCTCCACCCTGCCTGAGCTGATGGCGGTGCGATAGATGGGCTGGCCGGGGGCGCCGAGATCCTGGAAGTAGACCATCTTCCCATCTCGCGACCAAAGCGGATTGTGCAGAATTTCACCGCGCGCGAGCTTCGTCCACTTTTGACTCTTGGTATCGAAGAGCACGAGCCGATGCGTGTCGAGGCTCAGGCAGACGATGTAATGACCATCCGGTCCCCAGCGCGGCCAATACAGGCCAGCGGAATCAGGCAAGGCTGAAATCTTGCCGGTGTTCAAATTGAGGATCTGGATGGAAGCAGCAAGCTTGTTTTCCAAGCCGGCCGAAGGAGCTTGTGGAAAAGCGGACTGCGGACCGAAGACCACGGAGCTGCCGTCGGACGACCAGTCCGGGTCGCCCCCATTCATTCCCCGCGGCAAAAGCTTGTGTGGTTCTCCTCCTTCGGCTGAAATCAGGTCGATGTCTCCGGGGCTGTCACCGGCCACGAAGACGATCTGCTTGCCATCCGGCGACCACCTCGGCAGGTCGGCGTGAAGTGGCGGAAAAGTGAGCCTCAGTTTCTCGCTGCCGTCGACTCTGCTCTTCCACAAGCCTCCATCGGGATAGGTTGTGTAGGCCAGCCATTTTCCGTCCCGGGTAAAAGCCAGCCTGTGGGCTGATAGCCCGGGAAGATAAGGGACAAACTCCGAGGAGCGCGGCTCGTAACGGGCCAGCTCCCCTCGATTCTGTCTGGAGACCACAAAAACGCGTTTGCCGTCGGGGCTCAGCGCGGGAGACAAAAGCTGGAGCGGCCCTGTTGTCAGGAGAACCGGTTCGCGATTGGAGTTGTGAAACAAGCTCCGTTGCTCGCGAATAGCCCAAATGCCGCTTTTCTGGTCCCGAGTGGATTTAAAGATGAAATATTTTCCATCGGGTGTCCAGCCTCCCGAGGTTTCATGAGGGGAACTGGTCCATTGCGGTATCAGCCGATGTGCATGGGAGCCATCGCGGGAGACTTCCCACAGGGAATCCATATTGGTGCCGGGATCGGTCACGGTCAAGCGCAAGACCCGGCCTGAGGGCGACCACCGGAAATCGGAAGCAAGGCCAGGGGCCGTCCAGAGCTTCCGTGGGTTGCTACCGTCCCGCCTGGCCAGGTAAATGTCTGCGCCAAGGCTGTAAATGATCCCCTGACCGTCAGGAGACCATTCCGCGTCGTACGCCTCAATGTCACCCACCCGGCGCGGTGAACCGCCTAGAACTGACACGATCCAGAGCGGGTGGTGAAGGGGCTTTTCCAGCGAACTCCCGACAAGGAGTTCCGAATGGTCCGGTGAAAGGCCACACAGGAAAACTCCTTTAAAGGGCAGTGGAATCCCGGCGGTCTCCGCCCCATCGGACGAAACCTGGTTCAAGGTGAGGTTGGCACCGCCGACAGGGTGCGCCACAAAGTAGACTCGGGTTCCATCGGTAGCGATTCTCGACAGGACGTCGATTCGCCCCGACCTGGTAATCTGCTCATAACGGAGCACGTGCGGCGGGGGTAAAGTAGGCCTCAGAAACGCGAACGCGAGAACCGCGACAACAGCCAGACCGCTCATCGCCATCAGCAGCAACAGGCGCGGGAACGGGGACGCGCGCGTTCCGGATTTCAGCAACCCGGACTCGGGACTCGCGGCCGGGGCGAGGGCTGGCGTTGTCCCGGGCTGCCGCTCTTCTTCAATTTCCTCGATCACCACCTCGCCGCGAGAGTGGTCCTCGACGATCAGCTCAGCCTCATATTGCTGTGACCATCCCCTGACCTCAGCGCTGAAGCGATAACCCCTGCCCGGAACCGTGACGATGTAGCGATCCTCGCCCGGGACTTCGCCGAGAGCCTTGCGAATCATCGAAATCTGAACCGTGAGGTTCGACTCCTCGACGAAGCTGTCAGGCCAAAGCGCCTTCATCAGTTCGTCCTTGGGAATCAGCCGCCCGCGGTTCTCCAGCAGGACCAACAAGGTGTCATAGGTTTTCGGCGTAAGGGGCACCGGCTGCCGCCGGCACAGGAGAAGATGCTGAACGGTGTCCAGGACAAAGGGGCCGAACTCGTAGAAGTGCTGCCGTTTCTGTTCCATACGTCCTTCGGAGATTTTTTGCAGAATTTTTAGTCCCCGTTTAGGACTTTTATTGTGACCTGCTGAGACGATCCCCCCGACATGACCAGACCCGTGATTGGTTGCTTCGCTTTGCGCGGTACTGATACTACCACGCGCTGCCGGCGGCGGAAACAAGGGTGAAGGGTGGGTCCGAAGCAGATCCGAATCAGTTTCCGGACGGACCGGGTGCTGGTCGTCCGCAGGCGCGCCGCCTCCAGCGTGGCCTGGTGCAAAGCCTGTGCCGAGCAGACCACGCTTCTGACCGCCGAAGAGGCGGCGGCGACGGCGGGCGTCACGGCGCGGGTGATTTACCGATGGCTGGAGGAAGGCAGGATCCATTTTTCGGAAACGTCCGAAGGAGCGACGCTGATCTGCTTGAACTCATTAACCCGAAACCGCACCTGAGGGGCATTGCAATTACGGGCGGACCGTCTGGTCGGGCGGGTACTATCCCGCAAATTCCGACAGAAGACTTGACCTATTCAAAGAGGAGGAAGAAGTGAAGAAGATCATCGAGAACTACAGCTGCAACGAAACGACGGGAAGAAAACGGGTACCCGGGCGGGTAAACATACCCTGCCCGAGGTGGCGCATCTTCAGCCTTTGGTGGCTGCTGTCGGCCCTGACCGCACTTCTCATCACGATGGCATCCGTGGGTGCCGCCGCCCAGGCACGCGGTGCGACCGAGGCCGCAGGCGCGATCGTCTTGTCGTCCGATTCCGTTGTGCCCCGCCTGATCCGTTTCAGCGGGACCATCAAAGATGCGGGCGGGAAGCCCGTCACCAGTTCCCTCGGACTCACCTTTTCACTCTACCAATTTGAAGAGGGCGGGCGACCGCTCTGGGTTGAGACCCAGACCGTGCTGCCTGACTCACAAGGACACTACTCGGTTCTGCTGGGCGCGGCCTCAGCGGACGGCCTGCCTCAAGACCTCTTCAGCAGCGGATCCGCCCGATGGCTGGGTGTGCAGCCTGCGCTGCCGGGCGCCGGTGAGCAGCCAAGAGTGCTGCTGGTGGGCGTCCCCTACGCGCTTAAGGCTGCCGACGCCGAAACGCTGGGGGGCAAGCCCGCTTCTGCGTACGTCACCACTGAAGTCCTCAACGCCCAAAGCACGTCAAAGGCTCCAGGCAGCGCGATGCCCGCTATCGCAGCGTCGGCGGCTGCAGGCGCTCAGGATCACTCCACGTCTGCCGGTGCCGGTGGGCGGAAGAATGCGTCTGCCGTGAACCCTCCGACATCCTGCTCGAGCATCACGGCTGACGGTACAGCGACGGCGAACCAGCTGGCCAAGTTCACGGCTGCCTGCAAGATTCATCAATCGCTGCTCTTTGACAACGGCACCGACGTCGGCGTCAACACCAACAGCCCCGCGGCAACTCTGGACGTCAACGGGAACATCTCCGGCCGGGACAACCTCGGCCTGCCTCAGACTACCAAGTCGAGCGTGGGTGTGATTACACTGGGCGGCAGCTCCTTCCTGCATGCCTGTTGCTCTTCCTCAGCGGACAACACGTTTCTCGGCGTCAAGGCTGGCAATTTCACAATGTCAGGGGTGGGACACAACACCGCCACGGGTTTCGACGCCCTCTTTGCCAATACGACGGGCGGCGAAAACACCGCTTCGGGCTATTTCGCGCTTTCTGCCAACACGACCGGCAGCAGCAACACGGCTGATGGCCACGAAGCGCTCGAACTCAACACCTCGGGCTTCAACAACACCGCCGTCGGCTTCAGCGCCATGCTCGATAACGGCTCGGGCACAGACAACACCGCGGTGGGCGACAGCGTGCTCAATTTCAACACCACCGGCAGCTTCAACACGGCCGTGGGCGAGACCGCGCTCGGGGGGAACACGACGGGCAAGTTCAACACCGCCCTCGGTACCGGCGCGAGCGTGAGCCCCGGGACTGTGATCAACGCCACGGCGATCGGCGCCGAGGCTATCGCAGGCGAGAGCAACGCCATCGTGCTCGGCTGCACCAGCAGTACAGCATGCTCGGCAGGAGGCCTGAATCCCGGTGCCGTTCCGCCCAACGTAGGGATCGGGACAGGCGCTCCGGTGGCGCCACTTGATATCAACGGCAACCTGCTGCAGACCCTGATCGGAGATCCCGGTTGCGGATCAGGCTTCGCTGGTATCGCCTTCCAGAATACAGCGCTGAGCAATTGCCAGAACTACGCCCTCATTGGAGACAGCCAGGGCGACACATTCGTCCAGGCTCCCGGCTCAGGCGCAACCCTTCACTTGCGCATCTCTCCGAATAAGGACGCCATGACCCTCGCCGACAGCGGCGTCAATACGATCTTCGGCAGTCTGAACGTTACAGGGACCCTGACCAAGGGCAGCGGCTCGTTCAAAATCGACGATCCGCTCGACCCGGCGAACAAGTATCTGTATCACTCATTCGTCGAGTCACCCGACATGATGGATATCTACAACGGCAACGTCACCACGAATAAGCAGGGTGTCGCGATCGTCGTCCTGCCCGCTTACTTCCAGGCGCTCAACCGCGATTTCCGCTATCAGCTCACCCCGATCGGCCAATTTGCCCAGGTCATCGTTGCGAGAAAAATAGCGAATAACCGGTTTGTGATTCGCACCAGCAAACCCGGCGTCGAGGTCTCGTGGCAAGTTACCGGTATCCGCCACGACGCCTTCGCCAACGCGCACCGCATTCCGGTGGAGGAGGAAAAACCGCCCCGGGAACAGGGAAAGTACCTCCATCCGGAACTGTTCGGAGCGCGGCCAGAGGAAGCAGTCGGTTATTCGGCGCCGCCAGCCGTCCCGGCTCCCGTTCCGGCACCGGTCGCCTCAACCGTCTCAACATCGGCCAGCGCGGAGGCCCGGCGATAACAAGTCAGGTTTCCAGTCTCTCCCGGAACGCGGCCCAACAACGGCCCCAGTCGGCCACCCAAAGCGCCGACTGGGGGCTTCGATCAGCCCCCGGGAGGACGCGAGCTATCGCTGTGCTTACGGATGGGCTTCTGGGACAACCGGCTGGGTGGCCGTGGCGAGGCTTGCCTGCGGCTGCCGGGCGTAGCGCTTCCAGACGAGGTACGCCGGCAGGCCGGTCAACATCAACCCCAAACCGGCAAGCGCGGGCGCCGGTCGCGTCACCAGCATGTTGCCGAGGAACCAAACGGTCACGGCCAGAAACAAGAGCGGCGTCACGGGATACCCGAACATGCGGTAAGGTCGAGGCACATCAGCCCGCGTCCGCCGCAGCACGATCACGGCCGCGACCATCAGACCGTAGAACACCCACATACCGAACAGCGCGTAGTCTGCCAGTGATTCGTACGAGCCGCTCAGCACCAGCACCGCCCCCCAGAGCCCTTGCACCAGAATGGCAAAAGCCGGGGTGCCGTAGCGGGAATGAACGTCGGCGAATTTGCGGAAGAACAGCCCGTCCCGCGCTTGCGCGAAATAGACGCGCGGAGTGGTGAGAAAGCAGCCGTTCAGCGTGCCCGCGATGGAAATCAGGATGATCAGCGAAACCAGCGAGCCGCCCGCCGCGCCCAGCACTCGTCCGGCGGCGTCGCCACCCACGTGATTACTGGCGGCGATTTCGGGAATGGAAAGCACGCGCAGATAAGCCAGGTTCGCGAGCAGATAGACGGCCATCACCGCCAGCGTGCCGAGGACCAGCGCCCACACGATGTTGCGCTGCGGATCGCGGATCTCACCCGCCACGAAGCTCAACTGTACCCAGCCGTCGTAGGCCAGAAGGCAGGCGATCAGCGCCACTCCAAAGCTGCCGGGTGAGATTCCGGAAGCGCCCGGAGCCGCGGCGGCGAAATGTCGCGCATGGCCGCTGAGCAGCAAGGCAGCGGCAATGATGATGAGCGCACCTCCGATTTTTGCCAGCGTAAAGCTCTTCTGGATGGCAGCTCCCAGCCTTACTCCGCGGTAGTTCGCCGATGTAAAGGCGGCCAGAAGCGCCAGACTGAGGACCTTCGAGGCTAGCGGGCTAACCGGCGTGAAGTAGGAGACGTAGAGGGAAAACACGACCGCCAGCCACGCTACCTGTGCACTGCGTGACACCGTAAGAAACGACCAGCCGCAGAGAAACGCTGCCAGCGGCCCGAAGGCCTCGCGCACGAACACGTACTGGCCGCCCGTCGCTGGAAACGCGGCGCCCAGCTCGGCGCAGGCCAGAGCTCCGACCAGCGAAATCAGGCCCGCCACCACCCAAACGCCCATGATCATGGGGACGGAGGGAAGGCTGCGCGCCACCAGATTCGGCACCAGGAAGATGCCGCCGCCGATCATGATCCCCGCCACGATGGCGAGGGAGTCGCCGAGCGACAGGCGTCGCGCCAGTTCCCGGCCTCCGCTGCTGTCGCTCGCAATGGTCATTGGTGGCGGCTTCCTCCGGCCAAGCGATGCTTGGATCGCCTGTGCGGATCGCGACGGAGCCCGATCATACAGCCGGAGCCGGAGGGCGGGCAAGTGCGGGTACTGGTGTCAGTTGGAACGCGGGCATCCCTGGCGCGCGCTCCATTACGACCGGGTAGCGCGAGCCGGCTCGAAACGGCGTAATGGACCAGTTTGGGGTAGAGGCGGCTTCACGCCGCCGCCGATGGCGGAGTAAACCCGCCTCAACACCTCAAACTGGCCCACTACTCGAAACGGCCATACCGGAGCGCGAGAGCCGGTAGCACGAGAAGGTTGAGCGCCGTCGATGTCACCAGGCCGCCCAGGATGACAATGGCCATCGGACCCTCGATCTCGCGGCCAGGGTCGCCGCTGCCGAGCGCCAGAGGGAGCAGGCCAAGCCCGGTTACGAGGGCAGTCATCAGCACGGGCGCCAGACGCTCCGATGAGCCGCGCATGGCCGCATCGAGGCCCCAGGTCATACCCTCGCGCTCCACCAGATGCTCGTAATGCGAGATCATCATGATGGAGTTGCGAATAGTGATCCCAAAGAGGGTCACAAAGCCGACGAGTCCTCCTAATGACAGATTTCCGCCCGTGGCCCAGGCCGCCGCTACGCCGCCGACCAGCGCGAAGGGAAGGTTCATCAGCACCAGCAGCAGGTTCCGGTAATTGCGCATCACGATGGATAGCAACAGGATGATTCCGAATCCGGCAAGCAGAGAATGCAGCAGTAACTCCTGGCGGGACCGGGCTTGCGCCTCGGTAGTGCCGGCGAAGGCCACGTACGCGCCGGCCGGGAAAGAAATACGGGACAGGCGGCGCTGCGCCTCGCGCAGGAAGGCACTGAGGTCTTCACCGGGAACGTTGAGGGTCACGGTCTCGAGGCGGCGGCCGCCGTCATGCTGGATCACATAACGGCCGGAGGTTTCATAAACATCAGCCAGTTGGCCAAGGGCGACGTAGTTTCCGTCCGGACCTCGCAGGCGCAGGTCACTGACGGCCTCCACACTCTGCCGGTCGGCGGGGTCGAGAAAGACCGAGACGTCAAAGATCTGGCTCCCCTGATAGATCTGTCCAGTCACGTCGCCGCCGAACGCCGTCCGCACCGCATCCAGAACGTCCACGGAATCGAAACCCCAGCGCGCCACGCCGTCGGGCCTGAGGCGCACCACGACCTGTGGCGTTCCCGGCGGAGACTGCAGGGTCACGTCGGCAACGCCGTGGATGCCGCTCAGGGCACGTGCCACCGCGCGGCTCTTCTGATCCAGAACGTTGAGGTCGTTCCCGAATACGTTCACCGCCAGGCCCGCGGTGAATCCGGAGAGGATCTCGTTGATTCTCTCCACCAGAAAACTGTTCATCGAAAACGTCACGCCGGCAAAACCGGCGAGGGTTTTGCGAATGCTCGCCTGAGCCGAGTCGTATTCCCCCCCGTTCAGCGGCTTCAATGCCAGTTCGAATTCGCTGGAATACGTTCCATTGACATCGTCGGCCAATTCCGCCCTGCCGACCCTTTGGGCCACGAGCCGGATAAACGGCAGCTCAACGAGCGCCCGGGTAACGTGCTGGCCCAGCTCGAGCGATTGCCGTACGGAGGTTCCTGGAACTGCCGTCATGTGCAGCGTCAGATTTCCCTCGCGCAGTTGCGGTAGAAATGAAGTCTTGAGGGATGGAAACAGCGAGACGCCGGCGAGAATGACGAGGCCGACAGCGGACATGACCAGAAGCGGCGCCTTCTCGACTCCCAGCAGCAGGCGCCGGTATCCCTGCTTGAGCAACCGGACCGGTGCCGGGTCGGGGACCGGAAGATCGCGATCGGCCAGCAGGACCATGGAGAGCGCCGGAGTTACGGTCAGGGCCACCAGCAAGGAAATCAGAATGGCCCAGATGTAGGCGATCCCGAGCGGGGCGAAGATGCGGCCGGCAACTCCGGACATCGTGAGTACCGGAAAGAACACCAGAACCACGGCAAAGGTGGCGTACACGACGGCGCTGCGCACCTCGATTGAGGCGTCGAGAATAACGCGCCAGGCCGCGCGCGGAGCGGGCAAAGTCCGGTTCTCGCGCAGGCGCCGGTAGATGTTTTCCACGTCGATCACCGCGTCGTCCACGACCTCGCCGATGGCAATCGCCAGTCCTCCCAGGGTCATGGTGTTCACGCTGAGGCCCATGCGCTGGAGCGCGATGAGGGCGCCCAGCAGCGAAAGCGGAATCGCGGTGCAGGAAATCGCGGCCGTGCGCAGGTTGAAGAGAAACAGAAAGAGCACCACCACAATCAGAACGGCGCCCATAAGCAGCGACGACCGGACGTTGTGCAGAGCGGTCTCAATGAAAGAAGCGGGTCGAAAGATGTCCGTCTCGAGTTGCACTCCCTGGGCGGCCAGGCCCGGCCGCAGTTCCGCGAGAGCCTGGTCCAGCCCACGGGTGACCTGCAGGGTATTGGCCCTGTATTGAGACGAGACCATCAGCACCAGCCCCTGCTTTCCCATGATGGAGGCGCCGCCGATGGCGGGCGCGGGCGCATCGATCACCTTCGCAACATCGCCCAGGGTGAGATTGGCTCCCTGCTGGCGAATCAGAACCGTCCGGGCCAGTTCGGCCGGAGTGAGCGACTGTCCGCTGGTCTGGATGATGATTCGCTGGTTGGGCGTGCTGAGGAACCCGGCGCCGCGAATCGCCGTGGCGCGCTGGGTGGCCGCGATCACATCGCTCACCGCGACGTTGTGGAGGATCAGGCGCTCGGGGTCAAACTGCACCTGGATCTGGCGGGTTTGCGCTCCGAAGATCGCCACCTTGGCAACGCCCGGCACCGCCAGCAGCCGGCGCCTGACCACCCAGTCAGCCAGCGTCGTAAGCCGCATGAGGGAAAGACTGTCGGAAGTCATGCCGGCCACGAGCACGGTGCTGGTCGATGAAATGAGCGGCGTCATGACGGGCGTAATGCCCCGGGGCAGCTGCCCGGCGAGCGTCGCCAGGCGTTCCGATACCAGTTGCCGGTCCAGGTAGACATTGCCTTCGCCGCGAAACACAACCGTGATCACGGAAAGGCCCTGGATCGATCCCGAGCGGATCGCGTCGATGCCGGTGACGCCGATAATGGCGTTCTCGATCGGCGTGGTCACGATCTGTTCCACCTGCTGCGGTGAGAGCCCTGGCGCCTCGGTCTGAATGGAAACCTGAGGAGGCGCAAACTCCGGAAAGACGTCGTAGTTCGCGGTCTTGAGCGTATAAGCGCCATAGGCCAGCAGCGCGCATCCCAGGGCTATGACGAGTGTCCGGCGCAGGATCGAAAAACGAACGATGGATTTCAACATGAGTTTTGCGGATCAATCCTCGGGCTGAATCTGGGAACGGAATTCCTCCGAAAGGAGGAATTGCGCGCCGCGCACCACCAGCCTGGTCTCCGGCGTGAAATTCCGGCCGGCAAAGTAGCCGCCAGAGAGCGGCATGTCCGTAGGCGCTGCTTCGCGCACAAAATGCCCGTCACTCACCCGTTGATAGACCCACGCCGCACCCCGCCACCATACGACGGCCGACTGCGGAATCAGGACGCCATGAAGCCGCCGGCCCACCGGCAAATGAGCCAAAAGGTTCATTGCGGGCTCGAGCGCCGGATAGGCTCGGGCGACATAAAGCTCGCTGACGCCCTGAATGCGAGGATCGACCTGGGGAAACGGCGAAACATAATCGGCGGTGGCCGTGCTGCCGCCGGGAGTGGAGAGAAGGATCCGGCGCGGAGGTTGGAGTGAACCTCCGAGCGGCAGCGTAAGCTGGACCAGCACCGATTGCTGGTCCAGCACGCTCGCGAGCAGTGGCGAACCGCCCGCCACCCAGCCGGCCACGGCGCCACCCCAGCTTTGTTGGGCGGCGGAGGCCGCGGTGCTCAGCGTCTTCTGCGCGGCATCAACACTCGCGCGATCGATCTGCACCGCCCCGCGCGCGGCTTCCAGAGCCTTTTGAGATACATTCTGATTCTCGTTGTAGAGAGCCTGCAGCCGCTCGTATTCGCTGTTCGAGACCGCGAGTTGCGCCTGCGCCTTCTGCAATTGGGCGCCGGCAGCCACATAGCTGTTGCGGAGCGTCACCAGCGAGCCAGTCGCCAGCACGGTAGCCGCAGCCGGTTCCTGGCGGGTCGAGTCTACGGTCCGCACCCGGGCGACTTCGACTCCCATGCGTTGCCGGGTGGCGGCATCAAGGCTGATCGACGTCTGGCCGTTCGTCACCGAGACGCGCGAAGGCATCTTGACGGCTTCCTCTTCATCATCCGTATCCTGGGGCGGGTCGCCGCGGAATTGGGCATAGGTTCGGAGCAACACCGCCGCGGCAAGCAGAACGAACCCCAGAGCGGCGAGCCCTTTGATTGAAGCTTTCACGGTTTTCCTCCTGCAGCCGCCGGGAGGACGGGCGGCACGTCGTCCTCAGGCTGGAGCGGCTTTTGCATGGCCGCCTCCAGCACGCCGAGCGCGCTCTGCGTTTGAAACAGCGCCTTGATCCACACCCCGGTTGCCGCCGACCCTTGCAGGAGCACCGCGTTGAGCGAGAGCCAGTCGGCCTCGCCGGCCGCCACCTGCTCGCGGGACATCGGCTCCTGCAGTTGACGCAGATTCGCGAGCACCTGCTGCGCCTCGTCGAACTGCGCGTACGCCGAGCGGTATTGGGCCAGGGCCTGCCCGGTGTCGGCGATCACACGCGCCTCGGTGGCCACCAGATGATCCGCGGCCTGCTTGCGTCGCGCCTCGGCTTCGGCGATCGGCCCCTGGTTGCGGTTGAAGATCGGAAGCGTGACCGAGAGTACGGGCGAAAAGAAGTTGTCGCCCTGCTCATAGGTGTAGCCGGGGCCGAGGCTGAAGCCCGGCTTTTGCCTGGCGATTTCGAGTTGCAGGGCGGACTCCGCCACACCGTATTCGGCGAGGGCCTGCCGCACATCGAGACGATTCAGAACGGCGTCGCGCCGGACTTCCGCGGCTGGGAACGATCCCGGCGCGGGAGGCTGGCTGAAGTCGTGCCAATCGAACTGCACGTTCTCGAGAGCGGCTTCCGGGATGCCGATGGCCGCCGCAAGCGCGGCCCTGGTTTCGCCGATACGCCCCAGCGCCGCGCGGGCAGCCAGCCGCGCGTTGAAAAGATCGGCACGCGCCGATTCGACAGCCGGTCTCGCAGTCTCGCCGGCATCCAGGCGCTTTTCGAGCCGCCTCACCCGATCGGACTGTAACCCTTCCGCGACTCGCCACAAATCGACACTGCGCTCGGCCACCAGCACATCAAGCAGCGCGACCCGCACCCTGCTGCGCACCGTCCAGACGGTCTGCGCGAGATTGAGCCGCGCGGCCTCGCTGAGGTTCCTGGCAGCCTGGATTTGATACCTGCGCTTGCCGGCGGTCACCACCGGAATCGCGAAGCTCAGATCGAAAAGATAAGGGCTCGGGATGCCGGGCGAGACGCTGAGCGTTGGATTGGGCTTCATGCCCGCCGTTACGATCGCGGCCTGCGCGGTCACCACCTGGGCGCGGGCCGCCTCGAGGTCGGGACTGAAGTAAAACGCCGCCAGAGTGAGCAACTGCAGATCCCATTTCGCGGGCGGCCAGGCAGCGGCCGAAAGAGCAGGATTCTGGCGAATGAACTGCTCGAGGCCGCCGTCGGAGAGGCTGCGTTCCTCGAGGTGCTGCGCCGTCAGCGCGGGCGAGAGCGGAACCGGATGGTACTGCTGCGGCGGCGCGCAACTCGCCGTCGGCAAGAGTACGGCGCAAACCAGGACCAGATTTTGCAGGGTCTTCACTGCCGCACCTTAAGAGTTTCCCGGCGAGGCGGAGCGCGGGAGCGCGAGTCGTCGCGGCCGCCGGTTACCCGAGCGTCGCCACGGGAACGACGCCTGCACGGCGATAGGCCCAACGCCTTCGGAATCACTTCCGGCCCGGAGGGGTTCAGGAACAGGTTGAACGCCGGCGCATGCGTCTCGAAAAGGAGCGGTTTAAACGCGGAGCGGTGAAGGAGGAGAGTGTGAAGAGGCGGACGATGTGGCAAACACCCGCACAGGCGCAAGGGTGGGGACCGTTGCCGCCTGTTCGGCCAGTCTCCTGGCGGCGGATAGAACTCGCTCTCGCCACTTGCGGAAGAGCAACGAAACCACGAAGAACACGGCCAGCACCAGGGTGACCGCGCCGCCGGCGTTGCGCTGCACATCATGCAACTCTTCGCGTGGGGAATCCCAGGAGTCAAAGCTCGCGGCGAGAGGACCCGAAAGATAGCATCCCAGCCACACCAGCAGCACGATCTTGATGAGGCGCAGCTTCATCGGAGCTTCACTCTATCATGGCCAATCCTGCGCGGGCAATCGTGGGCGATGTCGAGTACTGGTGTCGTCCGATGACTCGCCAATTCGTCATCCCCGCGCAAGCGGGAATCCACGTCTTGAGATTCTCCTCGCCTGTTCGCTTGTGGATTCCCGCTTGCGCGGGAATGACGGACGGGAGGGCGTCGTTCCGAGTCGAATTACACCAGTACCCGGCGGCGGGTTCATTCCCCGGGGTGGTACGTCCGCTCGGTGTGGCCCTCGAGCTGTGAGCGGTAGAAATAGACTTCGCGCAAATCGCCCGTCGCGTAGCGCTCCGCCTCATCGTCAAAGTGAGGCGACGCCGGATTTCCACTCTCGCCGCCGGCCGTGATGGCCCGCACCCGCACGGTCTTTCCGAACTCCACCGCGGCCACGAAACTGTTTCCGGCGGTGCCGTACCATTTCTTCGTTCCCGGGTAAGGCCGCGCGGCGAACGAGGCCAATGACCCCCACAGCGAATAGGTAAACCCGACGGGAATGCTCGGTCTCGAGTCGTCGAAGTGCGGAACGATGTCGTCGTCCAGACGCTGGAAGCGGTTGATGTCGCCCCAGGGTGTCTTCCACGTTCCGAAGTCCGCCGTCAGGCGATCCGACGCCGCCGCCAGCGATCGCAGCAACTGATCGGCCGGCACACGGCTCCCGGCAAAATCGTAGGCAGGAACGCCCGCGCTTCGTGCCTCGCGGCCCACGTGCCGCAGGAGGTCCGTCCCCCAGAACACCGCCAGTGACGTCGGCACGGAATCCACGCCCCAGCGGTAATCCCAGGCGCGCAGCATCTTGATCTGTTCCGCCAGCTTCGCTTTCAAGGGGTCCGAATCCGGGTCATGATCCCACGCCCGGATCAGCGCGGGCAGCGCCTTCTCGAACCACGGCAGATAGCTGTCGAAAGCGGTGGTAATCAGCGAATCGAGCGTGAAATCCTTCCGGTTCTCCAGGACCCTGACGGCGTGCAGTCCACGCGCCGATTCTCCGCCCGTCTCGACGTAGATTGGAAAGTCCTGCTTCTTCAGGCTGCCGGGCCCGGCCGCGTTCCAGGGCGCGTCGTTCGAGTTATAGATCCAGCCGCTCTTCGGATTCAGCAGGTGCGGCGTCTCATCGAGGGAGAGCAGCCCGTGCCAGCCGGTCGCGGGATCGCTGCCGTCAACCGGCCTGGTCCAATCGAAGCGAGGATCGCGCCGGGGAATAAAGTCGCCGTGGAAGTAGGCGATGTCGCCATCGGAGTCGGCAAAGATCGTGTTATTCGACGAGTTTGTGTGCAGTTCCATCGTGCGGCGGAACGATTTGTAATCCCCCGCCTTGGTGCGGGTGAAATCCTGGATGAGCGCCTTGATCGGCTCCTGCATCAGGCGAATCGTGATCCATTTACCGTTCTCTGCGCCGATCACCGGCCCGTGCCCCGTGTAGTAGGTCGTGAAATCCTTCTCGGCCATGCCGTGATCGGTCAGGTACGGCACCCGGATCTCCCTGGCGATAACGGGAAGTTCCTTGTCGCCGGACTTGTAGTAGTAGCGGTCGCCCTTCTTTTCCACGGTCTCCAGATATTCGCTGAGGTCGTTGGCGCCGCTCGTGGTGTGCATCCAGCCGATGTGTGGATTGAAACCCTGGTAGACGAAGAATTGTCCCCAGGTCACGGCGCCGTAAGCGTCGAGGCCCTCCTCGCTCGACATCTGGAGCTCGGAGCGGAAATAGAACGACGTGTGCGGATTGATGAGCAGCAGTGCACGACGGTTGACGGTGTCTGCCGGCGCGATGGCGATGCCGTTCGATCCCGACAGTTCGGCGATCTCGTCCGGGTTCGCCGGCATCGCGCGTGCCAGGGGCTCGTTTCCGTAGAACGCCGCCAGTTGGTTGAGATCCACGTGGTCGATGTCGCCGCCGATGCTCCCTTCGGTGAAGCTCAGCGCCATCCACGGTTCGAATCGCTTGATGACCCTGGGCCTAACCTCGGGATGCCGGTACAGGTAGAAGTTCAATCCATCGGCGAAGGCTCTCATCAGCGACCGGAGCCACGCCGGACTCTCGGCATATTCCTTCTTCAGCGTTTCGGGATCGATGAAAAGCTTCATCCGCAGGTCTTGATTAATCTTCGACTCGCCTTCGGCCTCCCCGAGGCGACCCATGGCGTCGATGTAGTTCGTTTCCACCCGGTTGAAGTCATCTTCGGCCTGGGCGTATTCCATGCCAAAGACCGCGTCCGCGTCCGTCTTCCCATAGACGTGCGCGATGCCCCGGTCATCCCGGATGATCGTGACGTTCTGCGTTTCGCGCTCCCAGCGCGCCGCCTCCGCGTCCTGCGAGGCCCAGGCGCCCGAGGAAACCCAGGCAAAAACGAGAGTGAAAACGACCTTCTTCATGGATGTCAGCCTCAGGCGGATACCTGCCCACGGTTCCGCGTCCCGTCATAGGTTATCAAACTGGCCGCATAGAAACGAAGACCGGCGTGGTTTCTTGATCGCGCTCCGTGGTTTCCCCGTGCCTCTCCGTGATCCCTGGGGTGAAAAACAGGTCTTGCTTTCGCCAGGGCCGAACTCGCGATCTCCACCGCCCGCCACATCTGCTTTGCAGGGCAAAAGATGCACCACGGAGGGCGCAGAGAGCCGGCCGGCAAGGCAGTGGCGCTTTCGGATCAGAAGGCCATCCCAAGACCGTCCACAATCGATGGCTGTCCTCAAGTAACATCGAGTTGGGGGAAATATTTCCGTTGCACACGGAATACGGTCTGGAGCGATTAAGGAGTTCCGTTGCACCTGTCACTCGAACCGTGGCTCACCGCGATACTTTTCGTCCTGACCTATCTCGGCCTGGTCCTCGGCGAGGTGCCGAAACTGCGCATGGATCGCGCCGGGATCGCTTTTGCCGGTGCCGCGCTCATGCTGTGCACGGGGGCCCTGACGTTCGCGCAGGCTGTTGGCCCTGGATCGATCGACTACCAGACTTTGGGGCTGCTGTTCGGCATGATGATCGTGGTCGGGTTCCTGCGGCTCTCGGGTTGCCTCGCCCGACTCACTCATTGGTCGCTCGACCGCATTCATACCCCGCACGCGCTGCTGGCGCTGGTCATCCTGCTGGCGGGTGTCCTTTCGGCTTTCCTGGTCAACGACATCGTCTGCCTGGCGCTCACGCCGCTCGTCCTTCACCTGTCAAAGCGGCTCAGGTTCGATCCTGTGCCCCATCTCATCGGCCTCGCGACCGGAGCCAATATCGGTTCGGTGGGCACCATCACCGGCAATCCGCAAAACATGATCATCGGCGTGCAGTCCCGGATCTCCTATGTGATTTTCGCTGCTCACCTGATGCCGGTGGCTCTAGGGGGACTCGCGATCGACTTCTTGGTGATCAGCCTGGTCTGTCGCCCGGCTCTCACCGTCGAGCGTTCGGTCGAGATTGCCGCCGCCGGACCCGCCAGCGCCCAATTCACGGCGGGAGCGCTTCGCGGGCGCCTCCTGGGCCGGTTGCAGGGGAAAAGCGCGCTGGTGGCCGTGGTGACGGTGGCCCTTTTCTTCGCGGGCCTCCCGATGCCAGTTGTGGCGATCGGTGCCGCGGCCTTTCTGCTGCTGGGCCGCTTGAGGCCTGAACGCATCTATCGCGAGGTGGACTGGAGCCTGCTGCTGATGTTCACCGGGCTTTTCGTGGTGGTCTACGCCTTCCAGGTTCACGTCGTCAGCCGCTGGAATCTCGCCGGCTGGAACGTCCTGTTGAATCACCCTGTCGGGCTTTTGAGCCTGGCGTCGGCGGGACTCTCGAACCTCGTCAGCAACGTCCCGGCGGTGCTTCTGCTCCGCCCCGTGATGCACGCCGTCCCCGCGGCCGCGCGCCAGCCGGCGTGGCTGGCCCTCGCCATGTCGAGCACGCTGGCCGGCAACCTGACGATCCCGGGCTCGGTCGCCAACCTGATCGTGATCGAAAAGGCCAGACGCGAGGGGACAATCATCTCCTTCTGGGAATACTGCAAGGTTGGCGTGCCCGTTACCGTTCTGACGTTGGGTCTCGGGATCGGATGGCTGCTGTTCGTACGATTCTGAAGACGAGTTCTACAGACCGTTACCAAATAGAGTGACAGGCCAACCCCTCACCCGGCCCACCGCAGCGGATGAAAGCGCTGGCGGCGGGCCACCCTTATAGTTCGGAGGAGAGGGCCAAAAACCAGAGGAAAACAGCCATCTCCCTTGGGAGAGGGTGCCCGAGGTACGAGGGCGGGTGAGGGGAGGCACCCGAAAACGATTGTTCACCGCATTTCTGGCTATCCAAAAAGATCAAACCCGAGTTCACGGAATCTCCGTGATCTCCGTGTTGAAAAGCTTTGAAAGCACAGAGGCCACGGAGATCTCGATTCGCGACAGCTTGGGCGATCGGACGGCACAAATCAGTTGACAGCCTGCCCGTAAGCACCGAAATTAGATGACTCCCGCACCGGGCGTGGTCGCGCGGGAATCAAACGCATGGTAACCCATCTCATCGAACTGGTCGGCAGCGCCATTGTCTCCGTAATCTCCGCCGGCGGCTACGCCGGCATCGTGCTGCTGATGGCCATCGAATCCGCCTGCATCCCGCTTCCCTCCGAAGTGATCATGCCTTTCTCCGGATACCTCGTGCTCGCCGGACGGTTTAAGCTCGGCTGGGTGGCCGTGGCGGGCGCGCTGGGCTGCAACCTGGGTTCGATCGTCGCCTATTACGTAGGCGCCCTCGGTGGACGCCCGCTCGCCGAGCGCTACGGCCGCTTTGTCCTGGTTTCACGTCACGATCTCGATCGTGCCGATCGCTGGTTCGCGCGCTACGGCAACAGCACCGTCTTCTTTGCGCGCCTCCTGCCTGTGGTCCGCACTTTCATCGCGCTCCCGGCCGGCATCTCGCGCATGAACTTCCTCCGCTTCAATGTCTATACCTTCCTGGGATCGCTTCCCTGGTGCCTCGTCCTCGCCTATGCCGGACTTCGCCTGGGCGACCGCTGGCCGGTGATGCGCGACTATTTCCATCGCTTTGACACCGTGATCGGCGCCGTAATCGTGGCTGGCGCGGTCTGGTTCCTCTACACGCACTGGAAGAATCGCGTCCGGACAGCGTAAAGCCTCATCTCCTACCCGAAATTGCGCAAGTGCTTGAAAAATAAGCGAAAAAAACTTTCCCAATTTTCTCACTTTTCTCACTTTTCTCCATTGTCCCAAATTTCGGGAGGACAATACTATCTTGGCCGGCCCGCCGGCCGCTTCGCGGGAGAGAGAAGTGAAGGGAATCGATTTTTGCGCAAAACAAAGCCATCAGATATTTGAAAACAATTGACTTACCATTTTTCATAGGGCCCGAAAGCCATCAGGTAGTTGAAAAGAAATGAGTTAGGCTTTTAAAGCCATCAGGTAATTGATGAGCAATGACTTAGACCGATTTTGAGAGCTGACAGATGGCGCCGTCGATGCGAAGTGAGCGGGTTTTGCCCCTCATTCCGGCGGTCCGCATGTTCAACGGGCGCGGGCTCACTCGCAGCGCAGCGCCGCCAACGGATCGATTCGCATGGCGCGCCGGGCTGGAATGTAGCTGGCGAGAAGCGCCACGCCCGCAAGCAGAGCGGCCACGGCGGCGAAGGTCATGGGGTCCATGGGATGAACACCGAAGAGCAGGGTTCTGAGGAACCGGGTGAGAAAGAGCGCGCCGGTAAGGCCCAAAACGATTCCGGCGCCGGCACGGAGGGCTCCCTGCGCGATCACGCTGCGCAGCACATCGCCGCTCCGGGCGCCGAGCGCCATCCGGATGCCGATCTCGTGCGTGCGTTGCGTGACCGTGTACGACATCACGCCGTAGATCCCCACCGTGGCCAGCACGAGTGCGAGGCCGGCGAAGATCGCAAGCAGCGTGGTGTTGAATCGTGGCTCCGAGACGGAATTGTAGATGAGCTGCTCCATGCTGGCCACGTCATAGAGCGGCAGTTCCGGGTCCACGCTTTCGATGGCATGCCGCGCGGCCGGCACGGCGCTCAGCGGGTCGGAAGACGTCCGCAGGATCAATGTCAGATAGGGCACGGGCAACTGCTCGTAGGGCAGGTAAATGGCGAGCGACGCCGACTTGTCGAGCCCGCGCTGCTTCACGTCCCCGACAACTCCGACCACGGTGCACCATCCGGCGTTCGAAAAGCCGGCATCGACACGTTTGCCGACGGCCTGGCCGCGCGGCCAGAGCCGTCTCGCCAGGCTTTCACTGACGATCATCACGTGGCGGCTCGAGCGGTTGTCCTGGTCGGTGAAGTACCGGCCGCTGCGCAGGGCGATACCGGCGGCGCGAAAGTAGTCGCCTCCGACCACGTGCTTCCCCGGCTCGATGGGCGGCGCACCGGGCGCCGTAGGGGGCGCGCCCTCCACGGTGATGTCGCCCCGAATATAAATGCTGCCGAGCGGCAGGCCCAGGATTGCTCCCGTGGCGCGCGAGCCCGGGAGGGCGCTCAGGCGATCGAGCGCCTGCCGCTCAAAGGCGATCATCTCAGCCGGCGTCTGGTAGCGCGATTCCGGCAGCTGCAGGTTCATCGTAAGCACGTTCGCCGGGGCAAAGCCGGGATCGACGTTCACCAAAGCCAGGAAGCTGCGGATCAGCAACCCCGCGCCCACCAGGATCACCAGAGCCAGGGCCACTTCGCCGGCGACGAGCAGATCCTGGAAGCGCCCGCGCTGGGTGCCCGAATCCGAAGCGCGCTGCTTCATCCCACCAGCGACGTCGGGACGCGACGCGCGCAGTGCCGGCGCGAGGCCGAACAGCAATCCGGTCAGCAGCGAAAGCCCCAGCGTAAAGCCGATCACCCAGCCGTCGATGCCGGCCGCGGCGATGCGCGCGGCTCCGGTAGGCGAACCGAGACCGTGAGGCAAGTGCGACGCCGCCGAGGCGATCAGCGGGTAACCGCCGTAGGCCAGCAACAATCCCAGCGCGCCGCCGAGGACGCCGAGCAGCGTGCTCTCGGTGATCATCTGGCGGACGACTCGTGCGCGGCCTGCGCCGAGCGCGCTGCGGATGGCGATCTCACGCTGCCGCGTGGCCGAGCGCGCCACGAGCAGGTTGGCAACGTTGACACAGGCGATGAGCAGCACCAGACCCACAGCGCCGAGCAGCACGAGCAGCGGCGTTCTGAAATCGCCGGCGATTTCGTAGCTGAGAGGCATCAGCGTGACCACAGGTTGCTTGGGTCGTCCATCCTTGCGGTCCAGCGCGGCGCTCAGCACGCCGACCTCGCTTCGGGCCTGCTCCAGCGGCACGCCGGCCTGAAGCCTGACCAGCACCCGCATGCCCTCGTTATGACAATCGCTGCCCAGCACCAGCGGCGTCCAGAAATCCGACTCGTTCGGGAATCCAAAGCCCGGTGGCATCACGCCCGCAACGGTGAAGAATTGACCGTCCAGCTTGACGGATTGACCTACCACCCCGCGATCGGCGGCGAAGCGGCTCCGCCACAGTCTGTCGCTCAGCAGAATCACCCGGGCATTGGCCGATTGCTGGTCAGAGGCCGAGAAGTTGCGGCCGAACGCCGGCCCCACGCCGAGCAACGGGAAGAGACCGGAGGTTATCTCCGCGCCGATCAGGCGCTCGGGCGTGCCGCGTCCGGTGAAGTTCGCCGGAAGCGGCGCGAATCCACTGACACTGGCGAACAAGCGCGTCTGCCTGCTCCATTCCGCGTAGTCCGGCCCGCAAACCGCGGCCGGGCCCGAGTACACCACGCCCTGCCCGGTGCTGACCCACAACGTCAGGATTCCATCGGCATCGCGGAAGGGCAGTGGATGGAGGATCACAGCGTTAACGGCGCTGAAGATCACAGCATTCGCCCCGATGCCGAGCGCCATGGTGAGAATCGCAATCACGGCGAAGCCCGGGCTGCGGCGGAGCTGGCGCCAGCTATAGCGGAGGTCCTGCCCCAGCCGGTCGAGCCAGAGCCATCCCCACGCCTCGCGGCCCTGCTCGCGCAGCAGCAGGCTGTTGCCGAATTCGCGCTCGGCGGCGAATCGAGCTTCGTCGGGCAGGAGCCCTTGCTCGACACCGCTCTGCGCCTTCATCTCCAGATGGTGCCGGATCTCTTCGTCGAGTTCGCGATGAAGCCGGCCGCGGCGGAAGGCAGTGGCCAATCGTCGGAGGGTTTCACCGATCCAATTCATTGCCGGCTCCTTTATTGCGCCTGTTCTGCCAGCAGCCTCACCACAGAGAGCACGGAGAGCACGGAGGAGCCAACGGTTTGCGCTCTCGAGTCTCTAAGCAAAGCCGTTGAGGGCATCGGTGCTAAAGCAAGCACTTCACTAATCGCATCGCAGTGCCACCGTGGGCTCGACCTCCGAGGCCCGGCGTGCCGGGAAATAGCACGACGCCAGCGCAACCAGCAACACGGCGACGGGCGTGCCGGCCAGAATCCAACCGCTATGGATGCTGACCCAGCCTTGGAAACTCGCGTTGATAAGGCGCGGCAGGGCGAGCGAGATCAGAAATCCCACGCCCACACCCGCCACAATCATGGGTGTCGAACCGCGCAGGACAAGCAGCAGCACCTCGCGACGCCGGGCTCCGAGCGCCATGCGCACGCCCAGTTCGTGGGTGCGCCGGCCGACCAGATACCCGATCAGGCCATAGATCCCGACCGCGGCCATCACCAGCGCGATGACCGCGAAGGCGCCCATCAGATCGGCCATAACGTCGTCGCCCTGTCCGGAGTCATGGAGCACGCGGTCCATGGTCCTGATGTTGGTCACAGGCTGGTCTTTGTCCACGCCCCACACGGCCTGGCGCAGCGAGGACGCGAAAGCGGCGGGGTCAGTGCGAACCCGAACCACCAGGTCCATCGACCCGTCGGACGCCTGAAGAAACGGAACGAACACGTGAGGCCGCCAGGTGGTCTGCCCGACGTACTCGTTCACATCGCCTACAACGCCTACGATCCGGCGCCACGAAGCCTGCTGCGAATTCGGAAGCTCCGCTGCCGTCGCCGGGCCTCCTTCCGGGCTGAGGCTGATGTAGCCTCCCAGCGCTCCGTTCGAAAAGAACTTCCGGGCGAAGGCCTCGTTGACGATTACCACCGGATTCGAGCTGGCGTCGTCCGCCGGCGTAAACTCCCGGCCTGCGCGCAACGGAGTCTGCGTCGTGTGGAAGTAACCCGGGCTGACGGCGAAATAGCCCGCAAAGGACTCCCTCCAATCCCTGGAATCCCGCCGGGATGCCGGTCTCCCTTCGATCAGGAAATGTGCGCGGCCTGGAAACGTATAGGGAAGATCGCTGGTAACCGCCGCGGAGTCCACCTCGGGAGAGTCAGCCAACCTGTGAAGCACGCCCTGAAAGAAAGCAAGCTGGTGCGCCGGGTCTTGATAGAACTTGCCTGTCAACGAGATGGTCGCCGTAAGCACGTGGTGCGGATTCATGCCCGGCTTCGACCGCATCTCCTCGATGAAGTTGTTGACGAAGAGACCGGCGCCCACCAGAAGGACGAGCGAGAGAGCGAGTTGCCCGGCCACCAGCAGGTTCTGCAGGCGATGATGCTCGCGGCCCGCGGTTGTCGATCTCGAACCTTCCTTGAGGGCCGAATTAGGATCGCGGCGCGAGAGCTGGAAGGCGGGCGCCAGGCCAAAGACGAAGGCTGTGACCAGGGAGACCGCGAGGGTGAACAGCAGCACGTTGCCGTCGATGGACAACTGTTCCGCGATCAGGATCGACCACTCATTCCAGTTGAACAGGCGGCCGAGCAGGTGCAGGCCCCAGGTCGCGAAGAGCAGCCCCAGACCGCCGCCAAGGAGCGCCAGGAGAAGGCACTCGGAGAGCAGTTGCCGCACGACGCGGAGCCTTCCGGCGCCAAGGGCCGCGCGAATGGCGAATTCACGGTGACGGTTGGCGTTGCGCGCCAGAAGCAGATTGGCGAGGTTCGCGCAGGCAATGAGGAGCACGAACCCCACAGCAGCCATCAGAAAAGCCAGCGCCGGCCCGGCGCTGCTTTCCTGGATTGCGTACTCCTGGAGAGTAAGGACGTTCGCTCCCCAATCCTTGCTGCTTTGCGGATGGGTGGCTGCGATTCGCCGGGCGATGGTCCCGAGCTCGGATCGCGCCTGCACCTCGCTTGCGCCGGGCTTCAGGCGTCCGAACACACTGAGGCTGCGTTGCGCGCGCCCGGCAGCGCTCAACTGTGCGGGCGTGAAGGTCAGGGGAATCCAGAGCTGCTCGGGAAACATCCAGAGCTGCCGCAAAGTGTCCGGCATGACGCCGATCACGGTGTAGGCCTCTCCATTGACCTTCACCGTGCGGCCGAGAACACGCGGATCGCCGCCGAAGCTCCGTTTCCACAAATCGGCGCGCAACACCATCACGCGGTCGTGACCGGCCCGATCCTCCCCCGGCAGGAAGGCTCGCCCGAGCAGCGGGGACACACCCAGCACCTCAAAGTAGTTTGCGGACACCTCTCCGCCCGGCACGCGCTCAGGTTCACTGCCTCCGCTCAGAGTGACGTGGGCATCGTCTTCGAACGAGGAGGAGGCCGTGATGGCCGAGAAAGAGGTGGCCTCTGCGCGCCAGTCCAGGAAATCAGGGGGCGATACGGGCGAGCGGCTGGCCACGTCGCCGGCCCCAAGATTTCTGCTGAACAACATCATCAGCCGGTCGGGGTCATGGACCGGAGGTTTGCGGAGCAGCATGGTGCTGATCACGCTGAAAATCACGCTATTGACCCCGATACCGAGCGCCAGCGTCAGCACTGCTACCGAGGCAAACCCGGGGTTGACGACCAGCATCCGCAGGCCGAAGCGCAGATCGGCGGCGAACTGCTCGACCCATCGATGGACCCAGAAATCACGGCTCTGTTCGCGGAGCAACAGCGGGTTGCCGAATTCACGCCGGGCGGCGTAGCGAGCTTCGTCGGGCGCAAGACCCTCCTGAAGATGCGTCCGGGTCTTAAGCTCGAGGTGAGTGCGCATCTCTTCGTCGAGCTCTCGATGGAACTCCTCGCTTCGCCCGAAGAATCTAAGACGCCGTCCCAGCTCACCCAGCCAAGCCATGCCGTCACCCCGCTTGCCAGCCGTCACTTGTCACTCGTCCCTTGTCACTTTCGCCCGGATTCACGCCGTTTCGAGCACGCGCACAATCGCCTGCATGACCCGGTCGAATTCAGAGACTTCGGCGCCAAGCTGCTTGCGGCCGGCGGGAGTCAACCGGTAGAAGCGCGCGCGCCGGTTGGTCTCCGATGTCTTCCATTCCGCCACCACCCAGCCCTTGATCAGCATTCGCTGCAAGGCGGGATAGAGCGACCCTTCTTCCACCTGGAGCACGTCCTCGGAGAGTTGATGAATCCGCTGCGCGATACCATAACCGTGCCGCGGCCCCGCCTCGAGAGTCTTGAGGATAAGCATGTACAGAGTACCCGGCGGGATTTCGCTCTTCGAATCGTGGATCGGCTTTGCCATCAGTTTCTCCGCCCCATAGATTCCCTAGACATAGGTAGACTATGCTTAGGTTGGCGCTGAATGTCAAGAGGATTTTGGGGGCGACTCCAGCCGCCGGGCGGAAGGGGGGAACCGGGTGCGCGGAAAAAAGAAGCCGGGTCCAAGCTCGCGCGCGAGCTTGAAACCCGGCATGACCTGCTCGAATTGAAGAACCCGTTACTGCTGCGGAGCAGCCTCGGTCTTGCTCTTCTTCGCCTTCTTGGCCTTGTGCGTCTTGGCTTTCTTCTCTTTCTTACCGCTGGACATCGACTGATCGGACGACTGGGCTGCGCCAGAATCCTGAGCGAACACAGGCAGAGCCAGCGAAACCGTCAGGGCCGCAGCGAAAAGCAGAGTGAACAACTTCTTCATAGGGGTCAGACCTCCTTGGATTTTACAGCCACCGCGCTGGTAGCATGGGTCTTGCCAAACCGAAGCCGTGAGGGTGAATTTAATCACAACCCAAATGGAGACAGCGGGTTAGGTCTGCGATGCTGATGATCATCTGATTCGTCGTCTTACACCCCGGTCGTTGGGAAGCGCGGGCCGCTGCACGAGATCGTGTATCGCATACCAAATAAGACGGCAGGCCGTGCCGGAATATCGGCACCCGCTCCGCTGGAGCAGCAGCCGGCGTTGACCTTGAATCCTTGGAGTCGTAGCATCGAAACCATATGTCGGACTTTAACGCCGTGGTGATCGGCGCCGGGAGCTTCGGCGCCTGGACCGCTCTGGCATTGCGGCGCCGCGGATATCGCGTCCTGCTGCTCGACGCCTGGGGCCCGGCGCACAGTCGCGCCAGTTCGGGGGGCGAGTCGCGGATCATCCGCATGGGTTACGGCGCGAACAGCGTCTACACCCGGTGGTCGATGCGCTCCCTGGCCCTGTGGCAGGATTTGTTCGCGCGTACCGGACGCCCGCTCTTTCATCGCACGGGCGTCTTGTGGATCAGTCATCCGGGCGACGAGTATAACTCCCGAAACCTGGCGGAGTTTGAAGCTGCCGGCATCCCACACGAGACGTTTTCGCAGACCGATCTTGCTCACCACTATCCCCAGATGTCTCTCGACCCCGCCACCACCTGGGGCCTGTTCGAACCCGAGAGTGGCGTGTTGATAGCGCGACGCGCGGTAGCAACGGTGGTGGAAGAAGCCAACCGTCAAGGCGTCGAATATCGGCGCGCGGCCGTGCAGCCCCCAGCCGACACGAGGACGGATCCAGCGCCGGCAAAAGGAGGATCAAAGAGCCGTCTTGAGAGGATCACCACCGTTGATGGCGAGTCCGTTTCCGCGGACAGGGACGGAATCTATGTGTTCGCCTGCGGGCCGTGGCTCGGCAAGCTCTTTCCCGCTCTGCTGGGCGAGCGGATATTCGTCACGCGGCAAGAGGTCTTCTTCTTCGGAACCCCGCCCGGGGACCGGCGCTTCGCGCCAGGCGCCCTTCCCACCTGGATCGACCTGGCGCACGAGTCGTATGGCATGCCGGATCTCGAAGACCGCGGGCTGAAAGTGGGCCTCGACCGGCACGGACCAGCGTTCGATCCCGACACCGGCAGCCGCCAGCCTTCGCCGGACCTCATCGGCCAGGTACGGGATTACCTCGCGCGACGCTTCCCCGCCCTCGCCGACGCGCCTCTGGTCGAATCGCGCGTCTGCCAGTACGAGAACACTTCCAGCGGTGACTTCCTGCTCGACCGGCACCCGACGTTCGAGAACGTCTGGCTGGCGGGCGGCGGATCGGGGCATGGATTCAAGCACGGGCCCGCGGTCGGCGAGTATCTGGCCGGCCGGATCATCGACGGCGCCCCCGGCGAGGCTCGATTCAGCCTGGAGACAAAGCAAGTGGTCCAGCAGCGGGCAATCTTCTAGCTGCAGCTACAGCACCGACTGTCCGCCGTCGACTGGAATCACCTGGCCGGTTATGAATTCCGCCGTGGTGGCCAGGAAGAGGACCGCCGCGGCCACGTCCTCAGGTCGTCCGGACTTGCGGAGCGGCGTCAGCGGGATGGACGCCCTTTGTCCTGGGCTCGGCTTCTCACCGGGAAACAAGATCGTGCCCGGCGCCACGCTGTTGACCACGATCGTCGGGCCGAGCGCCTTCGCCAGGCACCGCGTCAGCATGATGAGTCCGGCCTTGGAGCTGCAATAGTGCATGTACGTTGGCCAGGCACGCAGACCGCCGAGCGACGAGATATTGATGATCCGGCCCTGACCCTGACGCATCATGATCCGCGCCGCTGCCTGCGCGCAGAAGAACGGGCCCTTCAGGTTCGCGCCCAGGACGCGATCCCAATCGCGCTCGCGCAGCTTGTCCCACGGCGCGGGGAAGAAGACACCGGCGTTGTTCACCAGCACGTCCAGACGTCCGAACCGGCGCTCGATCGCGCGGAACATGGCGCGGACCTCACCCGGCCGCGACACATCGGCCTGCAGCGCGACCGCATCGACGCCAAGCGCGCGGATCTCGCGCACGGTATCGCGCGCCGCGGCGGCGGACCGGTTATAATTCACCACGACGTCCGCGCCGGCCCGCGCCAGTTCGAGCGCGATCACCCGGCCGAGGCGGCGACCGGCGCCGGTGACGCAGGTCACGTTTTTGCACAATCTCGCAGACATGAGATTTCAAGGGGTCGAATTTTTAACGCTTCAGGCATTACCTGCTCGATTTAAATGCTTGATTTTCCGTGATTCCGAACTGTCGAAAACCAGCGTGTTTTTGGCGTTTTGGGCGCAAAAAAGAGCCGTTTTTCGCCTCTTTCCGCTGAAATACGAGTCTAACATCCTATGAAACTCGACTTGCTGGCAATTGCGGCGCATCGTGACGACATCGAACTGACGTGCGGGGGCACGGTGATCAAGATGGTTGAGGAAGGCTACCGCGTTGGCGCCCTCGACCTCTCCGCGGGCGAGTCCGGCACGCGGGGCAGCGCCGCCCTGCGCGCCCGCGAGGCGGAGAAAGCCGCCAAAGTGATGGGCCTGGTTTATCGCGAGAACCTGGGCCTGCCCGACGCCGCCATCGAGAACGTGCGCGCTTACAAGATGAAGATCGCGGAGAAGATCCGCGAGCTGCAGCCGCGCACCGTGATCCTGCCCTACTGGGAGGGCCGCCATCCCGACCACTACACTACGGGGCAGATCGGCTACGAGGCCTGCTTCCTGGCCGGCCTCGAGAAACTACCGATCCCGGGCGCGCCCCACCGGCCGTTCAAGATCGTCTACGCCTCGGTCTACGTCCCGGCCGTGGTGCCGAATTTCGTGGTGGACGTTACCGGCCAGTTCGAAAAGAAGCTGAAGTCCATCCTCTGCTACGGGTCGCAGTTTTCCGCCGACAAAGACACGCGCAACCTGTTCCCTTCCCGCAAAGACTTGCGCGAACGCGTCGGATCGCTGGCGCGTCACTTCGGATTGATGATCGGCGCGCGCTACGGCGAGCCCTTCGTCACCCGCGAGGTGGCGGCCGTGGACGACGTGGTCACCATGCCGGTGCGGTCGGTATAGTGCCTCGTAGGACATGTCTGAACGGCAATGCTCGACTGTCAACCGCTGACTTTTGCCCGGAGGGCAACGCCGCGAGTAGCCGTAGGTGGAGCGCAGCGGAACCTACGGCTACGGGTCGCAAGAATTGAGTGACGGCCGTGAAAGGGTCGGACAACCGCTCAAAGCATGTAACGTTCATCAAATTCGATTCCAGCTTCAACCAATAATTTCCTGTATTCCTCTGCGAACGTCGCCCTGACAGGGTTCCGAAACTTTTTTCAACAAACTGTTAAACCTGCGAGGGCGTTACGTGGATCAAGGTCGTGAAGACCGAAGAAGATTCGTTTCCGGCCGGGATGGCCTCATGGGCTGGCTGGCGCATCAGACCTTGCTTTTCAGGTCCGTGACGGCAACACTTCGGTTGCCACCATAGCGCGGGCATGGCGCTCGCACACTCGTGACTATCGGATCGCGGTCCGATGAGAACGTCCGGAGGCGTGCGAGCGCCATGCCCGTGCTATAGTGGCAAGCGCCACAGGGACAAAATTGAAAACGGGGAGCGGAAAGCCGCTCCTTGAGATTGCTTTGCCAGAGACTCTGCGGCTACAGCTTGGTGACCGTATTGCCGTTTTCGTCCACGGCCCAGATGTCAGCTCCGTCAAAAGCCAGCCAACTTGGGCCGCTTCCAGCCGAAAAGGTCCCTAGCACCGTCCCGCTGCCCGACAGCTTCGTGACCGTATTGCCTGCCAGATTGCTTACCCAGATGTTCGCCCCGTCGAAGACCACACCCTGAGGATCGCTCCCTACGGGGAAAGTTCCCAAGTTGTCGCCCGTGGAGGCTTTGAGCTTGGTAATTGTGTTGTCCACGCTGTTGGCCACCCAGATGTTGGCGCCGTCAAATCCAAGCCCGGTAGGCCCGTTTCCCACCGTGAAGGTTCCCAAAACGGTACAGTCGCCCGCCAGCTTGGTCACCGTATTCGTGGACTCATTCGTGACCCAAATGTTGGTCCCGTCAAAGGCTACACTGCGTGGGCCGAGTCCTACGGTGCACGTCGCCAGATTCGCGCCATCGCTGGCGCGGAGTTTGGTTACGGTGTTGCCCGATCCGTTGCCATTGTTTGCCACCCAGATGTTTGCCCCGTCGAAAGCGAGGCCATTCGGGAAGAGTCCAACGGCAAAGGTTCCCAGTATCGAACCGTCACGCGCACGAAGCTTGGTCACGGTCGCATTTGAAAAACTGGCAACCCAGATGTTGGCGCCGTCGTAAGCCAAGGGAAGTGGCCCACCACCAACGTTGTAAGTTGCGAGCACGGTGCCGTCGCTCGGCGCGAGTTTTGTAACCGTGTTGCTGCTGAAATTGCTCACCCAGATGCTGGCTCCATCAAATGTCACGTATTGTGGAGCGGCGCCGACGGCGAAGCTCGTGGTCTGGTTGGCGCTGTACCAATGCAAGATCGCTATCTGGAATGGGTTTTTGGTGGAGGTTGTTACGCCAACGAGCGGAGAGCTGGGCGTTCCGGGTCGCTGTCCGCTTCCCGCTCCAGCTTCATCCTGCGCCTGAGCCGGATTCGGGGCGATAGCCATCAACCCCAAGAGGCCCAACCCCAGTAAGGCGAATCTCAGTCGTTTCGGCCTGCCTCTAACTGCACGGTTTTGTGCATGCATTCTAACCCCCTTGACCGGAATTCCCAATGAGGGCTCAAAGCCCGGGCGACAACGTATCACCTGGCCGCGCCGAGTGCAACCGGCGGGGCGGGCCGGAGCTTGAAGGGCCCACAACAGCCCGGTTTTGCACCTCCAGGTGGCAGGGAATTTTGTGTGAGGCTCAGTTTGCCGGGCTGGGGCAGGAATCGGGATTAGGCCGCGGCGGAAAAGAACGCGAGCGGAGGGTCCGGACGGCAATCGCGCGGTGGAGAATCGCCGGTCCGGGGACTGCTCCCGCTCGCGTTCCGTGGACTGCTAACTGGCGCTGAGATTGGCTGCGGCGGTGCTGAATACGGTCTTGATCCCGTTCGCCAGCGTGCTCATGGAAGTGATCGCCGCGAGCGCCACCAGAACCAGCAACAGGCCGTATTCGGTCAGGTCCTGGCCTTCTTCCTCCCGCCACAACCTGGTCATCAAATTCTTCATTTTGCTCTCCCCTCTGGTCTACGATTCGAGGCAGCTCGCCGTCGCGATGCTTGCCACGAGAGCCATCATAGGGAGTCGGCCGGCGTTTGCAAAGTGACAAACAGCTAACTGTTAAAGGTGGGTATACCGAGAGCGGTAATACACTTGGCCGGCCGGGGGGACGATTTGTTAGCAGAGCTTTCGAGGATAACGGTCTAATCCGCGCTTGCGTTCGCTTCAGCCACCAGGCTCGGCAGCAGCTCAAGACCGTAAGCGTTCTGCACGTACTGGTTCAGCATGCGGTGGGTGTTGAAGAATGACCCGTTGAAAGCGATGGTGCCGCGCATCACCTCGGCGAAGCCGGCGGGCTTGGCGTAAAAGAGCGGCGCGATCACGGTGCCCAGCTTGTTGTAAAGGGAAGCCAGCTCGCTCGACGGATTATCGCCCCGGCTGTCCTCGCCGATGCTCCAGCCCGTGATTCCCTCGCCGTGCCCTTCAATCCACCAGCCGTCCAGCACGCTGAAGCTGGGCACGCCGTTCAAGGCCGCCTTCATGCCGCTCGTCCCCGAGGCTTCGTGCGGCTGCAGGGGCGTGTTCACCCAGATGTCCACGCCGCTGGTCAGAAGCTGGCCCCAGCGCATGTCATAGTTGGGGATGTAAAGCACGTGCACATCGTCGTCGAACTGCGAGGCGCGCTCGATGACGCGCCGGATAATCGCCTTGCCCTCCTCATCGGCGGGATGCGCCTTGCCGGCATAGATAATCTGCAGGGGTCCGGCCCGCTTGGCCACCTTCTTCAGGCGCTCAGGGTCGGAAAGCAGCAGCTCGGCCCGTTTGTAGGCTACAGCGCGGCGCGCGAAGCCGAGGGTCAGCCTGGACTCGTCCAGGGCCACGCCGGTTTCGGCACGGATGGCGGCGAACAGGGCCCGCTTGGCCGTGGCATGAGCCTTGAGGATCTCGTGCAGCGGCACGCCCAGCACGCAGCGCAGATAAAGGTTATCGCGGCGCCACTCCGGGATGTAACGGTCGTACAGCTCCTGAAAGGGCGGAGAGGTCCAGGTGCGCGCGTGCACGCCGTTGGTGATGGAGCGAATGGCGAAGCGCGGAAACATGGCGCGCGAAACCTCGCCGTGGCGCATGGCGACGCCATTAACGTAGTGGGAGCAGGCCAGCGCCAGCTCCGTCATGTTGAGCCGCCCCTGCGGCAGCAGTCCGCGGGCCTCCAGGCCATGGGTCCGCTTCTCGCCGAGCACCCGGCTGACCAGATCACGATCGAAAGCGTCGTGACCCGCCGGTATGGGAGTGTGCGTGGTGAATACGCAACGCTGCCGCAGGCGCTGAAGCTCCTCGAGGAAATCGGAAGTCCCGGGCAGACGCTCGCGCATCTGCTCCTCGAACAGGGCCATGGTCAGGAGGGCGGAATGCCCCTCGTTCATGTGGTATTTTCCGATATTCGCATGTCCGAGCGCCCGCAGGAGACGCGCGCCCCCCATGCCCAGCACCACCTCCTGGGCCAGGCGATAGCGGCGGTCGCCGCCGTAGATGCGCTCAGTCAGCGTACGATCCTGCGGATCGTTTTCGGGCAAAGCCGTGTCCAGGAGATAAACCGGGACCGTGTGGCCTCCGATTCCGGGCACGTCGTACTTCCAGGCGCGAACCAGAACGCGGCGGCCCTCGATGGTGACCGTCGTCCTCGCCTCGGCTTCTTTCAGCGTATTTTCCGGCGCCCAGGCGGAAGGGGTCTCCAACTGCCGTCCTTCGCCGTCGATCTGCTGCTCGAAATAGCCTCCGCGGTAGACCAAGGTCACAGCGACCATGGGCAGTCCGAGATCGGCGGCGGACCGGAGCATGTCGCCCGCCAGAATCCCCAGGCCTCCGGCGTAGGTCGGTATGCCCGGCTCAAGGGCGATTTCCATGGAGAAGTAGGCGATGCGGGGCAGTCCCAGGTCAATCGCGCGCTGCTCTCCCTCGGGCTGCGGCGCGGCCGCCAGGTCCGAGATTTCGCCGGCGATTCCCGCCGCCATGTCACCTGTTACCGGAATTGTTGAACTCAAGCCTTCTCCCTCGTTGCCAGTCTCGCGGTTTGTGGTGCGGGCATCCTGCCTGCCCAGGGCGTGAGGCGCAGGCTGGGAAGCCTGCACCACAAAACTGAGGCACTATCCACTCACTATTCTCTCAAGCGCCCGCACAATCTCGGATTCCTCATGCTCGTCGAGCACGGTACGCAAATCAATCAGCACCCGATCCCGTTCCACGCGCGCAATCACCGGCGGACGATTCTGGCGAAGGCGTTCGGCAAGCTCGCCTGACGAGAGCCGGGCGTGCTGCAGCGCCACGAGAGTTGTGGGCAGCGACTGGCCGGGGCTGGAGCCGCCTCCCGCCACAGACTCACCGCGTTCGAGGTCCGCCGCCAAATCGCGCACGGTCCCGAGGCGTTCCTGGAGATGGGCGGCACGCACCGCGATCGATTCCGCCGAGGCGCGGATCATGGCGAGCGCCGGGATGCTGTCGATCTGCCCGCTGCGGTAAAGCCGCGCCGTCGCCTCGAGCGCGGCGATGGTCATCTTATCCACCCGCAGGGCCCGAAACAAAGGATTCCGGCGAATGCGCCGCAGCGGCTCGCGCGCCCCGGCGATGATTCCGGCCTGAGGTCCGCCCAGAAGTTTGGCACCGCTGAAGGTCACCACCTGCGCGCCGGCCGCGAGGCTCGGGCCGGCGGGGGGCTCGTCTCGCAATCCGCAGGGATCGAGATCCACCAGGCAGCCGCTGCCGAGGTCCTCCATCACCGGGATGTTGTGGCGATGCCCAAGCTCGACGAGCTCGGCGAGCGCGGGGCGCTCGGTGAAGCCCACGATGCGAAAATTGCTGGGGTGGACCCGCAGCAGCAAGCGGGTGCGCTCGTTGATCGCTGCCGCATAGTCCGCCAGACGGGTGCGATTGGTTGTGCCCGCCTCGCGAAGCACGGCGCCGCTCTTGGCGCAGATGTCCGGGATGCGGAACGACCCTCCGATTTCAATCAATTCGCCGCGCGAGACAACCACCTCGCCACCCTCGGCCAGGGTGTTCAGCGCCAGAAACACGGCGGCGGCGTTGTTGTTCACCACCAGGGCCGCTTCCGCACCCACCAGGCTGGCAAGCAGCCGGTCCGTGTGGGCGTCACGCTTGCCGCGCTCTCCCTGCGCGAGGTCGTATTCCAGGTTCGAATAGCGCGCCGCGACTTCGGCCACGCGCTCCACAGCCTGGCGCGCGAGCGGCGCCCGGCCCAGATTGGTGTGCAGGATCACGCCCGTGGCGTTGATCACGGCGACGAGCGAAGGAACGAGTTCGGCCTCCACGCGCCGACGGACCTCGCGCTCAACTCCTTCCGCGCTGAATGGGCCGTCCACGCCCCGAGCCACCCGTTCGCGCAGCGCCTGCAGCGCGTCGCGCACGGCCTCCCGGAGAAGGGCGTGACCCGCCAGCGGCTCCAGGGCCCGAATCGCCGGGCGGTGGAGCAGTTCATCCACCGAGGAGATCTGCCGGAGCAAGTCTTCGGGTTGGGTCCGGATCTGCGAAGCCATAACAAAAGCCAGGGACAGCCGAATTGTTAAGTATACAAGATCGGGCAGCCCTGGCAGCTGAGTGGAAAGTCAAGCCGTTCCGCGAGGCAGGCGGCAAAGCCGCGGAGGGGCTCCGAAAGCTTCCCGTCGTTCGGCCTGGACCAAGCGGCGTTCCGCTCGACAGCTCCTCTCATCGGCTTCATTGCGGAGTTGCTATCTCTCAGTTTTGTAAGGCTTCATCACCGGCCTCGGTGACCCGAATCACAGCTGGTATTCACATCAGCGACGAGAATCAAGCGCGGCGGGAGGTAAACTGACCATGAAAAAGGTTGCGCTTGCAGTTGCAGGACTCGCGCTCGCTGCATGCTTTGCCCCCCGGGCAGCGCTCGCCGACATCACGCTTCAGGAAAGCCTGTTCAACGTCAATGGAACCCAATACTACAACACGTTCAGCGTGCCGGGACTGAATTCGAGCGGCTTCGACCCATCGACCGGATTGGGCAAGCTCGTCCTCACCTTCAATCCAGGCCCTGGAACCTATTACGTGGACGCTTACTTCGATCTCGAGTTGGGCGTGCCGTTCTTCAATGAATACGGCAGCCTCTCGGGATCACCGGCTGCCGGTCAGAGTTGGCAGATCGACGATCCCATCTATGGAACCATTTACGGCAACACTCAGGGCAACACCCTCGACAGCACAAACCACATACCCGGCACCGTCGACAACTTTCTGGGCGTCTGCTCGGGCTCGGATTGCAACGGTGACGTCTCCTGGGCCATGGGATTCGCCTTCACGCTGGGCGCCCAGCAGGAGGAGGTCATCACCCTCGACGTCCTCCAGACAGCGCCCAATGGCGGCTTCTACCTGCAGCAGGTTCACCCGGTGGATCCCAACAACGCCTCGGAAGTGGACGCCTACTTCAGCGGCACCGCCGTTACTCAACCTGTGAACAGCGGAGTGCCCGAGCCCGGCACCTGGGGTCTTCTGGCGACAGGTGCGCTCCTGCTTCTGTTCGTCGGGCTTCGCTCCAAAATGAGGTTGGGCATAAGCCGGGGCGGGGCGAGTCTGCTGGGGCTGGCGGTGGTGTTTTTCGTCCTACCGCAGGTCTCTCGGGCGATAACACCGCAAGTGTTGACCGTTCCCGAGGTGCCCACAAACACCAGCATCCCGCATACGACGTATCCCAATGCGACCCTTATGTTGGGGGCAACGGTTCCGAATGTCACCGGATCGAGTGACACCTTTAACGTTACCTGGAACTTCGGAGACGGCACCGCGAACACGACTTTCTCGTTCGTGGGCACAGCGACGTCCCAGCCGTACCCTTACGATATCTCGACCACGCACGTTTACAACGGCCCGGCAGGCACCACGTGGACCGCAACCGTGACGGTCAAGGACTCGAACACCAACCAGAGCGGTAGCGGCACTTATCTGGTGCTCATGCAGGCCAATACCCTCGCCGCGCGCGTGGACGTGGCGATCGACAACGGCTTGTGGTACATGCACCAGACCATGTGGCGCAGCACCACAACCGTCGGCAGTAACACCGTCAACTGGGGAGGATGGGACTCCGAATCCGGATCGACGGGCTGCCACACCCAGGGCGGCTATGCGTGGGATTGCATCAGCTATTCCGTAATCACCGCCGCCAATGTCCAGGCCTTCGAAGTCAGCGGGCATTACGCGAGCGGACCGAACAGCAGTCCCACCGACCCTTACACCGATGACGTGGCGCGCGGGCTGGCGCGGATTTTCTACTTCTTCACACCCCACTCCGTCTTCGCGAACACGTACAACTACAACCCGGCCACGCTGGATTTTGGGTGCACGAGCGGCTATCCGACAACCAGCTACCCGAACTGCCAGCCGCCGGCTACGCAGATCTTCTACAATCCCGGCTCGACGGCTTGCCCCTCAAGCAACTGCAGCTACACGTTTGACGGAAACAATAACCTCCAGTATCTCAGCGCCGATCTCGATGGAGAGCCTCATTATGAAGGCGGTTCGTTCATCGACGCCATCGTCGCCAGCGGAACTCCGACCGCCACGTCCCCAACCGGAGTCACTGGAGTCCTCGGGCTGACTTACCAGAACATTGTCCAGGACCTGATGGACGAGTACAGTAATTGCCAGTGGAACCAGGACTTGGATTCGAACGTCGGCTACAACCACGGGTCCTATTATGGTGGTGGCGCCTGGCTGTATTCGTGCCTCCAGGGGAACGACAATTCCGTTTCCCAATGGGCCGCAATCGGCTATATCGCGGGCTATCGTGGCTTTGGCCTGACGATCCCCCAGGCCGTAAAGGATTTCAACGGGGTCTGGGTGACAAACTCTCAGGACGTCCAGGATCCTGCTCCGACCGGTACCGATCCCTGGGCCGTGGGCGCTAACCTCGGCTCTTATGGGTATCGAGGATCGATGTATTGGTCTAACGCCTGGGGGCCCTTCGCGACCACGCCCTCGGGCCTCGTCCAAATGGCGATGGACGGTGTCGGCCGGACGCAGAACACGGTGTTCGGCGATCCGACAACAGCGCCTGATCAGCGATGGAATCTCACGGAGTCGTACTACGCCGACAACTTCTGCAACGCTAACAGCAACGGCGCTTACTATGCTCCGCGGGCCTACACCTACGGCCTGTTCTCGTTCACCAAGGCCATGCTTCTGCACAGCCCCGGCGGCGTCTTGACGCCCATTCAATACCTTCGGACGTTAACGCCGAACGTCTTCACCACCAATTCGTCCGTGCCGCCGAACACGATTGACTGGTACGCGGCGCTGTCCTCTGCCAACGGAGGGACGGATCCTTGTGACGGCGTCGCCCAGACCATCGTACAGAGGCAGAATCCCGTCGGCTATCCCTGCCTTGGATGCTGGTATGGAGATAACTACTACGGCTATCAGGACCCGTTCGAGACCGCCTGGTCGATCATCATGCTGCGCAAGACGGTGTTCGTCCAGTGCATCAGCAATCTCTACGGACGTGGAACACCGGGTGGTCCCGGTATCGCGCCCCGGGTTGATCTCACCTGGAGCGCGCAATCGGGGGCAACGTCCTACAACGTCCTGGTCAGTACGACGAACGGCGGGCCCTACACGCTTGTCGGGAACACCACGAGTTCCGCCTACTCTGACAGGACGGGATTGGTCGCCGGCAAGACCTACTATTTCGTTGTCGATCCGCTGAATGGCACGACCGAAATCTGTCAGTCGAATCAGGCAACGGTTACGATTCCGAAGAGTCGCTAACCCCTGTGTCCCCGCAGATTGAGCACGATTTACAGGCCCTCGGGACCGCCTCGCCGGCGGTCCCCGAGGGCATTTTGTTTTGGCGGAAACGAGTCATCTGTCCGAACTTCACATCAGCGTGGAGCTTAACATGAAGCCACTTTTCAGCCTCAGAATCGCCTTTTCAGTTTTGGCTATGCTGGCTGTCAGCACTGTTTTCGATCCGGTCGCGGTGTGCGGACAGGATACAACGGCGGCCCCACAGAAGCCGCCACAAAAGATGGCTCTCCCGCCCGCGGAACAGGCTGCGCCTCCCGGGGGTCCGGCCCAGCCGGTGTACATCTACCTGTACTCACGCTTCACGGACCATGTGAACCTCGAACTGGAAGAAGCCCGGCTGCGCCAACTCCTTCCCATGCTGGAGAAGTACCGGCAGCGGCATCCTGAGGCGCATGTGTGCGCCACGATTTTGTTTTCGGGCGCGATAAGCCGGTCTCTGGCCGAACGAGATGCCAGCGGCGGAACCGTAGCCTACGTGAAGGGTTTTGTGCGTCGAGGAGTGATTCAGGTTGGCTACGACGGAATGGACGAGCCGACTTACCAGAAGCGCCCCCTGGTCGATCTGTCCACGGCGAAGTCTCCCGAGGAGCGTTGGCTGATTCACGCAGCGGCCGCAAAGGATCTGCTGGTCCAGGGGCACGATCCTCTAACAGGCGAGCTTCAACCCGGCGTCTCTGGCGGCCTTAAGGAAGCGCAGGCAGTCTTTGGAAAGGCCGTGGCCGTCAATGCGGCACTAAGCGTTCCCTCCCCCTTCGGTCCCAAGGCGACGCGCGTCGTCACCCGAGCAGTGAATCTGGAAACCTCCCCACCCTCGGCTCGCGGCGGACCTGAAATGAGCATGGTGCCGGAAGTGGGCGATGATCGCGAAGTGGCCGAGCAGGTAGTTTGGCAAAGCTCGCAAGCGATCATGTTCGGGCTTCCGGATGCGAATCCGGCTCAACTGGCGGGTTTCTGGGGTGCAGAAACGGGGTTTAGCCGCCTCATAAGTCCAGCTCCGGACACGTCACCCGAACTCTACTGGCAGAACAACGTGCTGCGGTCTTCGGAAGGCAGCGACGAGATGGTGCGCCTGATTCCCGCTTCCGCGGGACCGGAAGGAATCCAGAGGGTTCTTTCCGGCATTGCTCGATCGAAGGTCCGCATCATTCACGTTGAATTGGGAAGCGAGGAGGACTATGTGCAGCCGTGGTGGGTCAAGCAGGGTCACACGCCGCTGCGCTATGCCTACGATCATCCTGAACAGCCCCGGATTCCGCCGAACGCGGTTCGCGACCGGGCACGCGTTGAGGCAGCACAAGCCAGGCAGGAAGCCGTCCTGCGATTGCTCGCGGAGAACTTCTTCCCTGCCAACCCGGGAAGCCGGTTCGTTTCGAGCACCGATCTCAAGAGCATGACGCCGTCCAATGACGGTTTCAGCGTCTCGGTGGAGAACCTTCGCTCCGCTTTGTCGGCGCTCCTCGAAAAATGGGGCAACGACACGTTTCCGCCTCCCTTTCTGTTCGCCGACGGCCATTATCTTTCGCTGGCCAACCTGTTTCAGGTCATGACGGACGCGTGGACGGAGTTCAATCGCACGGGAAGTCTCCCTTCGTCAGTCCCTGTGATCCCGGTGAACGGACCTCTGGTCACTTTGATGGGACACGGTCCGAACGCCGGTGAAGTCACGGTAGCCGACATTGCCGCCAGCTGTCCGGCGATTTCGCAGCGATTGCATGATCAAACAGAAAGTCCGGTCCCGAAAAACTCCATTCCTTCCGGCATTACGGCGGGCGGCATTGATATGAACGCGGCCCAGTTCCTTCGGCTGATGGCGACTGCCATCGTTACGCCGGACCGGCAAGCTAGGTTCAGGGTCAAAATGACGTACCTCTCCCCAGGTACCGCCATGCTGACACCGAAGACCCGCGCTCTTGTGGACATGGGAGGCGCTTGGACGATCAAGCCCGCCCCCATCGTGGCAAGTGCGCCGGAACAGGGCGCTGGCGGCAAAGCCCGGTAACCAGGGATCGGCCAGATTCACGAAAGCTGAAGGGACTGCGCGCATGACAGCAAAGAGTCGTCAGTACGCCAAAGGCAGCCCGTCGCGGGTACCTGCTGTTCGTCAGTATTCGAGAAAGGCTGGCAGGCACGTTGCCTTTCTCCTGGTCGCGGTGATGGCGCCGGTTCCATCCCTCAGAGCTCAGGTATCCAGCGGATCCATCGTTGGTTACGTCTATGATCCCAGCGGCGCCCTCATCGCCAATGCCGAAGTCACCGTTTCCGACGCTGACCGGGCACTGGTTCGCACCACCAGGACGAATGCTTCAGGCGCATATGCCGTGCCCGAACTCACGCCGGCGGTTTACACCGTGTCAGCCTCGGCGCCGGGTTTTGCCGAGATGACCCAAGCCGGCATGCAAGTGGAAGTGAATGGTCAACTGCGGTACGATTTTCATCTTTCCATTGCCCCGGTCAGGAAGGCCGTGGTGGTTACCGCGAGCGCCCCGCCCATGCAGGCGGGATCCCCCGAACTGGGAGCGGTAATCGATCAGGAGCAGATCGCCTCCGTCCCGCTGAACCGCCGTGCCTTTCTGCAACTGGCGCTGCTCGCGCCCGGCGTGACCCCGCCGGTGCAGGACTCCGAGTTGTCCGGTTACGGCGCCTTTTCGATGAACGCAGGCGGCGGGCGCGAGGAATTCAACAATTATCTTCTCGATGGAGTCGACAACAACGACCCTTACGTGAACCGCTACGACGTGGAACCGCCGGTTGACAGCATCCAGGAATTCAAGGTCGCCACCAACACCTACAGCGCCGAATATGGGCGCAGCGGCGCGGGACAGGTCAACGTCATCACACGGCAGGGTAGCAACAACTTCCACGGCGAGTTGTATGAGTATGTGCGAAACCGGGTGTTCGACGCGCGCAATTTCTTCGACCCCTCCTCGCTGCCGAAACTGGTCCGCAACCAGTTCGGATTTGCCGTGGGCGGACCGGTCATCCGGAACAAGACCTATTTCTTCGCCAGCACCGACTTCTTCCGGGATCGTGAGGGCTTGAGCGAACTCAGTTCGGTTCCCACGGCGGAGGAGCGCCAGGGGAATCTCTCCGCGCTCGGCGCCACCCTGGTGAATCCGTTCACAGGTAAGCCTTTCGCGGGTAATGTGATTCCTTCAAGCTTCATTTCGCCGCTCGCTCCCGCCGTTCTCAAGATGTTTCCCAGTCCGAATCTCCCGGGTCTTTCCAACAACTACCTGGCCAGCCCGCTGCAGAGCGAGAATGACACGCAGGGAACGTACCGCGTCGATCACCGCCTGAGCGCTTCCGGCGATCTCATGATCCGCTACAGCTTTGGCACGGTTGATCTGTTTGAACCTTGGGGCGGAAGCTCCAACGGCGCTCCTTCAACCAACACCACTCCGGGTTTTGGGGATTATGTGCGGGATCACGCCCAGAATGCCATGTTTCAGTATCGGAAGTCGTTTTCGCCCCGGGTCATCAATACCGCCATCCTGGCGTTCAACCGGTTCTCGCGCGATATCCTGCCCCAGAACTACAACGTGAATGTGGGCCAGCTTTGGGGAGTGAACTGGCTCAAGGTTCCGGCGGCGGCCTACGGGTATCCCGGGATCAGCGTGGCCGGTCTTTCGGGCATTGGCGACAACTACACCTATCCGGACTACCGTCACACCAACACCTATGAGGTCTCGGACAGCCTGGCGATCGATCGCGGATCTCATCTGTTGAAGCTGGGCGGAGAGGTGCGCGACCTGCAGTTGAACGGGATCTTGTATTACTTCAGCCGGGGACTTCTCGGCTTCACCGGTGCTCTCTCGGGCTCCGGTATCAGCGATCTCCTGCTCGGGCTCCCCACCTTTGGGCTGCAGTCGCAATCGACAAACCCCATCACCCTCCGGACTCGTGACTACAACGCCTACTTCGAGGATGACTGGAGAGTCTCACCCAGGCTCACCCTCAACCTGGGGGCACGCTACGAGTACAACGGTCCGGCGTTTGACCCGACGAATCGCATGTCGACGCTGAACTTCACAAGTAATCAGGTGATGACCGTGGGAACCGGCGGCGTCTCCCGCTCTGGAATAAAGCCCGATTGGAACAACGTCGCGCCGCGCGTTGGTTTCGCCTGGAGCCCCGACAAGTCGCTGGTGGTTCGCGGCGGGTACGGCTTCTACTACGATGCCGGAATGCTGGAAGTCAATTCAGCCATGTACTTCAATCCGCCTCAGTTCAACTTGCTGCAGTTCTTCCCCTCGGCTGCAGGACTGTTGACTCTCGGAAACCCGTTCCCCACGGACACCGCGTATACTCCGCCGGCCTCCCTCAATGTGCTCGAGCCCAATATCGTTACGCCGTATATGCAACAGTGGAACCTTACGGTGGAACGTGCCTTTCCGTCGATCGGAACTTTCACGCTCGGCTACGCGGGTTCGGGAGGCAGAAACCTGGTTCGCGGGATCGATCTGAACCAACCTGCCCCGGGACCCGGCGACGTCCAACCCCGGAGGCCTTATCCCCAATACGGGGATATTTTCCTGATCTCAAGCGACGCGAATTCTGCCTACAACTCGCTGCAGGCCACGTTCCGCCGGGAGATGGGGTCGCACTTCTCGGTGTGGGCCGCGTACACCTGGTCCCATTCGATCGACGATCAGTCGGCATTTCTCGCCTCCACACCCGATCCGAATTTCCCCCAGAACAGCCAGGACCCCAACGCCGAGCGCGCCAATTCGAGCTTCGACATGCGCCATCGCCTGGTGCTGACGTATGTGCTAAGGCTGCCACAGCAGAATCGCTGGACGCGCAACACCGAGCTTCATGGAATGACCACGGTTCAATCAGGCCGGCCCCTCACGCCGGTGCTCACGTTCGACAACAGCAATACCGGAAATACCGGCGGCCAGACCGGCTCTGATCGTCCGAACCTCGTGCGCAACTGGAATCTTCCGAATCCCACGGCCACCCGGTGGTTTGACCCGGGCGCCTTCGCGGTTCCGCCCGCGTACACCTTTGGCAACGCCGGACGGAACATTATTTTCGGACCAGGCCTGGCGTCTTTTGATTTCGCCGTGGCGCGGTCCTTTGCGATTACGGAGCGATTCCGGCTCAAATTCGAAGCCCAGGCCTTTAATCTGTTCAACCGGGCAAACTTCAACCTGCCCCAGGCCTATGTGGACCAGCCAACGTTCGGGCAGATCCTGTCCGCACAGGCGCCGCGGCAGATTCAGCTGGCGTTGAGATTCAGCTTCTGAGGGGGGGACCATGCACCCTTCCCATTGCCCAACTCTGACTCCGTCAGCACCGCAGCTGGCTCGGATGACGGCACTCTGCGTCGCTTTCCTTATACTCCCCGTATTCTCTTCATGCCTGTGGGCCGCAGTGAGCGGGAGCATCTCCGGGACTGTGACGGACTCGAGTGGAGCGGCGGTTCCGGGCGCCAAGGTCATCGCCCTCAACGCCGACACCAGCGTGCCGCAGGTAACCACGGCCGATGAGAAAGGCTCTTATTCGCTGCCCGCGCTGGCGGTC
The DNA here is from genome assembly GCA_035946575.1 of Terriglobia bacterium. Lineage (GTDB taxonomy): Bacteria > Acidobacteriota > Terriglobia > UBA7540 > UBA7540 > Gp13-AA77. The sequence goes on from DASYZG010000025.1 coordinate 46,978, forward strand.
GGCTCCTACGCCCTGGTGGTGGAGGCGCCCGGCTTCAGGCCTTACCGGCGCACCGGTGTGATGGTAGACGCTGACAGCGCTCAGATTATTGACATGCCCCTCGCACTGGGCGGCAGGAAGGAAACGGTCACGGTGTCGGGAACCGGCATGCACGTTGAGACCGCCGACACCCAACTCGGAGAGGTGATCGGTGGCACGAAAGTAAGCACCGTTCCTCTGAACGGGCGCAGCTTCACCGACCTGCTCGCGCTTCAGCCCGGTGTGGCGCCGCTGACGACGATCACCACCACCTCGGTTCAGGCCGCGGGCGCCACGACGTTTTCACCGAGCGGCGACCTGAATCCGGGGACCCTTTCCATCAACGGACAGCGCGAATATGCGAACGGCTTCCGGGTGAACGGCGCCGACGCCACGGAGCGGTTCACCATGGGTGCGGCGATTATCCCCACTCTCGATTCCATCGCCGAGTTTCGCATCCTCACCAGCAATTTTGACGCGCAGTACGGCAACTATGGTGGAGGCCAGATTGACGTTGTCACCAGGTCGGGCGGGAACCAGTTTCACGGCGAGGCATTCGAATTCCTGCGCAACACTGCTTTGGACGCCAGAAATTTCTTCTCGGGCACTCGCGGCGTGTTCCAGCAGAACCAGTTCGGTGGAATGGCCGGCGGTCCCCTTGTCCGTGGCAAGGCGTTCTTTTTTGCCGATTACCAGGGCACGCGGATGAACCAGGGCGTCGACACACCCTTGATCCGGGTACCCTCGGCGCAGGACCGCACCGGGAACCTTTCAGATCTGGCCGGCCAATTGACCGGAATCGTGAAGGGTCCCTACTGGGCCGATCTTCTCTCCGAGCGGCTGGGCTACACGGTCTCGCCCGGAGAACCTTACTATACGCCGGGCTGCACGACGCCGGTGCAGTGCGTGCTTCCCAACGCGGCGGTCCCGCAGAGCGCCTGGTCTCGGCCGTCGCAGAATTTGCTGCCCTACATTCCGGCCCCCAACACGGGAAGCAATCTCTTTACCACGTCGTCTTTCGGCCAGGCCCTCCGCGACGACAAAGGCAGCGCGCGCATTGACCTCAACACGAAATGGGGCATGCTCTCGGGATTCTATTTTGTTGACGACTATTCGCTAAATAATCCGTACCCTGTCCAGCAGGGAGGCTCGAGCGTGCCTGGCTTCAACGCTCTGAATATCGGGCGCGCGCAGCTGATCAGCTTCAGCGCTACCACGCCCTTCGGTGACCGCACCCTCAATGAACTGCACGTCTCCTACGTGCGCGACGTCAATAACATTGGTGTTCCCGCAGGCGGCGTGGGAGTCACCCAGGCCTCTCAGGGCTTTCTGACCGCACAGGGGACGCCCAGTATTCACCCCAATCGCCCGACAATCGAAGGCGTCGAAAACGTGCAATTCAGCAACTTCACGTTCGGCATCGACATCACCGGGCTCAACCAGGCTGACAACACCTTCGAATTGCGCGACACCCTGGCGCGCGTGGCGGGCTCCCATACCATCAAGCTCGGCGGCGAGTTGCTCGACAGTCAGGTCAACGCCTTTCCCGACGTTCAGTCGAATGGCGTCTTTTACTTCTTCGGGTCTGAGACCGGCCTTGATTTTGCCGATTACCTGCTCGGAATCCCGAGCCTCTACAAGCAGGGGGATGCGCAGGCATTCTACAACCGCAATCGTTACGGGGCGCTCTTCGGACAGGATAGCTGGCGCGTGAAGCCGCAGATCCAGGTCAACTACGGCGTGCGTTGGGACGTCATCATGCCTTGGTACGAAAAATACAACCAGATCCAGACGCTGGTGCCGGGACAGCAGTCCATCGTCTTCCCGGGCGCTCCCCGGGGGCTGGTGTTTCCCGGCGACCCCGGCATTTCGCGATCGCTCGCGCCCACGCGGTGGAACAATATCTCGCCGCGGCTGGGCCTGGCCTATTCGCCCACGGCGCGCGCCGGCCTCCTCGGTCGACTGTTGGGCGGGCCCGGCAAGACGAGCATCCGTGCCGGCTTCGGACAGTTCTACACCTCCATCGAAGGCTTCTCCGCAGGAGTGATGGCCGGCGATGCGCCCTACGGCAGCACCTATAGCAGCCCCGCTCCGCCGCTGTTCAACAGCCCCTTTGTCACCGCGGCCACCGGCTACAACAACGGGCAACGGTTTCCCCTTCGTTATCCGCCGCTCAACGCCTGGTCGAATAATCCCAATTCCAATATCGACTGGGCTCCTTTTCTGCCGATTTCCGGCTTGCCCGGTTACTACCCGGGGAGCGTTACACCCTACACCATGCAGTACAACCTCTCCCTTCAGCGGCAATTCGGAAGGAACACGCTGCTGACGGCCAGCTACGTGGGCAGTCAGGGACATCACCTCCTGGTCCTTCTCCAGGCAAACCCCGGCAATCCCGCGCTTTGCCTCAGCCTGAGCCAGACGAGCGCAGTGATGCCGGGTAGTTCCGCCTGCGGTCCCTTCGGAGAGGGCGGCGTTTTCACCACCCGCTCCGGGCAGGTGATCAACGGCGCACGCGGGCCGTTTGGCTCCAATTTCGGCAGTGTCGACTGGCTGATGACCATGGGAAACTCGAGCTTCAATGCCTTGGAGCTTACGCTCCGCCACACGGGCGCCCGCCACGAGATCCTGGCCGGCTACACCTACTCCAAGTCCATGGACCAGTCCTCCAGCATGTCCGACCAGCTCAACCCGCTCAACTACCGGGCCACCTACGCGCTCTCGGCGTTCGATCTCACCCACAACTTCGTGGCCAGCTATCACACTACCCTGCCCTTTGATCGTCTTCGGGGCGGCCGGAACCGGCTAGCCCGGAACTGGGTGCTCTCCGGCACCACGCGGTTCAGTACCGGGTTCCCCGTCACCCTCTCTAATGACAGCGACCATTCGCTCCTCGGCACGCAGCCAAATGGCGTCAACGCTTTGGGTGTCGATTTGCCTGACGTCCTGGCCGGTCCGCTCGGCCTGAACTCTAACCCGCGCAACGGCCGGCCTTACTTCAATACCTCCCTCTTCAGCCTTCAACCTCTGGGCCAGCCCGGGAACGCGTCTCACCGCTACTTTCACGGCCCGGGAATGGTGAACTTCGATCTGGCGCTGCTCAAGAACTTCGAGCTGGGCGAATCGCGTTCCCTTCAATTGCGGCTGGAGTCTTTCAACACCTTCAATCAGGCGCAGTTCTTCGGTCCGGCGGTGGTCAACGGCGACATCAGCAGCACCGCCTTCGGCCAAGTCGTCAGCGCACTGCCTCCGCGACTGCTACAAGCGGCGCTCAAGTTGACATTCTGATTCCTCGGGAGCGTACGGCTGACCCCCCGAGAGCGCGACGGGTTCATGTGGCTCGTTGTGGCACTGTCTCCCCACCTCGCGTTGTGGCACCTCGGGTGGCGTAGGGCCCGGCCCTTGGGCCGGCCAGAATCGGCTGGAGCAAACGCCCGGCCCAACGTAACCCCGCACTGTATTATCGAAATGGTTGATTTTGAGCCCATAAGAGATTGTCCACGTTGTGGCGCGATCTCCCGACCGCGCCGCGCTCTCGACCGAAGGTCTCCCTGCTCTTGCACACCAACCGGACTGGTTGACCTCGTCTCTGCTCTCAACCCATTGAAAACACAGAGAAAATAAACTTTCCCGATTTTCTCACCTTTCTCACTTTTCTCCATTGTCCCATTTTTGAAGTTCATAATGTCTTGAGGATGCGGTGGATTCCCGCCTCGGCAGGCATGCTGACGGGACGGCGGCCAGTCCCCGGAGCCGAATTTTCGCAATCGATGATCGTCGCGCCCAAGGAGGCCTATCATGTTGCGTCAATCTCCCCGCCGCACGGCCGGGATGATGACCGCCAACGCCCAAGAATCCATCCCCGAGGGTAAACAGCGCTCTCTCGCCAATCTGAAGCGCCATTTCGGACGCCTGCTGGCCGTGCCGGAACCGCCGGAAGCGCCCAAGAAGTCTACCGAAAAACATCCACACGCCGAAACCCGGAATGTGCCATCGAATGAGCAGGATAAGCCAAAAACGGGGGCTACATCGAAAGCCGGAATGTCCTTTAGAATGAGTAAAAGGGGGGCTACATCGAGGTTGCGCATACCGTCGCATTCGGCCGGAATGCGCGTCGGAATCGACAAGTCGACCGTAAGCAAGTCGACTGCGAGCAAGCCGACAGTTAACAGTCGACAGTTAACAGCCAGCTACCCGAAACTGGATTCTCACCGCCGCGCGGAAGGACGAAGCGCGGAGCCGGTTGCGACTGCCACTGTCAGCTGTCGACTATCAAGTGGCTACGCTACTCTGGCATTGCGTTTCGACGGAGGCGCCTCTGTGGACTCCGTGAGGGCGTTAATGGCTTTTACCACAGAGGCACAGAATCACGAAATTATGGGTAGCCTTGACATCGAGGATTTCGGCGCCGCGGCGGACTATCTCGCCCGGCGCGGCGTGAGCGAGGGCCGCGGAACGCCCGCGTTTCAGAATCTTGCCGGAGGTGTCTCCAACCGGACGGTGCGGGTCACCTTCCCTGACGGCAGCGCCTGGGTCCTCAAGCAGGCCCTGCCCAAATTGCGCGTGGCCGTCGACTGGTTCAGCGACCCGGAGCGGATTCATCGTGAAGCTTTGGCCCTCGAATGGTACGCCCGGCTGGCGCCCCCGGGTTCAGTTCCCCGTCTCCTGTTCGAGGATCGCGAGCAGCATCTGCTCGCCATGGAGGCCGTTCCATTCCCTCATCGCAATTGGAAAAGCGACCTGCTCAGCGGGCGTCTGGACCTGGGCTACTTCGAGCAGTTCGGAGCCATGCTGGGGTTCATCCATCGCCGCGCCGCTGCGCACCTCGAACTCACAGGGGTCTTCGCGGACACTTCCTTTTTCGAGTCACTGCGTTTGGAGCCTTATTATCTCTATTCCGCCGGGCAAGTGCCTGAGGCCGCGGACTTCCTTCACCAACTCGTGGCCGATACGCGTGCGCGGCGGGTCACTTTGGTTCACGGCGACTACAGCCCGAAGAACATTCTGATTCACGACGGCCGGCTCGTGCTGCTCGATTACGAAGTGGCCCACTTCGGCGATCCCGCATTCGACCTCGGTTTCTCGCTGTCGCACTTCTGCAGCAAAGCGCATCACTTGCCCGACCGCCGCTCTGACTTCGCCTATGCTGCCGGACTTTACTGGGGAACCTACTGTGCGACCCTGGAAGACTCCGGAGACACCCCGGCAGGCGTTCCCTGGCTGGGGGACCTGGAACCGCGAGCGGTGCGGCATACGCTGGGGTGCCTTCTGGCGCGTGTCGCGGGCCGTTCGCCGCTCGAATACTTGGGCGCCGGGGAACAGGCGCGGCAGCGCGCCGCGGTCATTTCACTCATGGCTGATCCACCTACGAGCGTGCCGAGCGTTATTTCCGAATTCCTGGCGCGATTGGAGTCCTGGCACGGCCGGTAGCACAGCCACTCTTGGCTGTGCCCAATTTCTGGCGCGATTGGAGTCCTGATGCCAAAAGTCGAATCCGTAACCGCTCGTGAAATTCTGGACAGTCGCGGCCGGCCCACCGTGAGCGCCACCTGCACGCTCCACTCCGGTGCCTCGGGCACCGCGTCGGTTCCGAGCGGCGCTTCCACGGGCCGCGGCGAGGCGCGGGAGCTGCGTGACGGCGATCGCTCGCGCTACCGCGGGCTCGGCTGTCGCAAAGCCGTCGAATCCGTGAATCGCGACATCAATGCGGCCCTTGCCGGTGTCGAGTTTCCCGATTCGCCTGAGGGTCAGGCACAGGTCGACAAGGCCATGATCAAGCTAGACGGCGCGCCCGATAAATCGCGGCTGGGCGCCAACGCCATTCTGGCTGTTTCGCTCGCCTTTGCCCGCGCCGCCGCCATCGAGCGCGGCCTGCCCCTTTTCCGCTACTTCGCCGCACTCGTGACGCGAGAACCCGATTCGCTGCCCCGGCCGACCATCAATCTCTTCAGCGGCGGCAAGCATGCCGGCGGCCAGGTTCCAATTCAGGACGTGCTCATCATCCCGCTGTACACGGCAACCATCGACGCCTCGCTGGTTGCAGCTTACGAGGTCTACCAGACCGCAGCGGAGCTGATTTTCAAGCGGCATGGAATGCGGTTGCTGACGGCCGACGAGGGAGGATTGGCGCCGCCGTGCCGCACGGCCGAAGAGATGATCGCGCTGGCAGTGCAATCGATTGGCGCGGCCGGATTCACACCCGGAAAAGACATCGCACTTGGAATCGATGTGGCGGCCAGCCATTTCTATCATGACGGCTGCTACGAGCTCGATGCGCAGCCGCTCGACAGCCCGGCGATGATCGAACGGCTCCGGACGTGGGTCGAGCGCTATCCGATCATCAGTGTCGAAGACGGCCTCGCCGAAGATGACTGGCAGCACTGGCCCGAACTTCGCAAAGCGATCGGCGGCAGGGCTCTGGTGATCGGAGACGACCTCATCTGCACGAACTCGGATCGCATCCGGCGGGCTGCCGATACCGGCGCTTGCGACGCGCTGCTGTTGAAAGTGAATCAAGCCGGCACGCTCACGGAGGCCGCGCGCGCGCTGAGTCTGGCCAGGGCAGCAGGCTGGACGGTGGTCGTCAGTGTGCGCAGCGGCGAGACCGAGGATGACTGGGCGGCAGATCTGGCCGTGGGCTGGGGCGCGGACTGCTTCAAAAACGGCTCCATCACGCAGTCCGAGCGGCTCGCCAAGTACAATCGCCTGCTGTTCATCGAAGAGGAGAATCGATGGCCGGTACGCGGCTGGACCCGGATCTAGTTGACAGGTACCGCCGCGGATTGCGACTCGCCTTCGCCTGCAATCCTCGAGCAACTACTCCGGGATCATGCCGATGGTCCTCAGCCAGATCTCGACCAGCCGGGGCCACGCGGTTGCCGGAAGGTTCGTGCGCCGCAACCCGAAAGCATGCCCGCCTCGCGCGTACGAATGGATCTCCACGGGAACACCGGCGTTCTTCAGGGCGATCCAGTAAACCAGCGCGTCGTCTACGTTGTCCACGTGGTCGTCTTCGTTCTGCAGCAAAAAAGTGGGCGGCGTCTCCCGGGTAACCTGGAGATGCGGATTCAGCTCAAAATCATGATTGGAGCAATGATGCCCCGGCCAATCACAGAGGTGTCCCGGATAAAGCGCCACCGCAAAATCCGGGCGGGAGCTTTGTTGGTCGGCCGCATCCACGGCGGGATAGGAACGCTGGTCGAAATGGGTGCTGGCGGCTGCCACCAGAAACCCGCCTGCCGAAAACCCCAACACTCCAACCTTGTGTGGATCGATATGCCATTCCGCGGCGTGAAAGCGCACCAACCCCAGCGTCCTCTGCGCATCTTCGAGAGCGGCCGGTGATTTTGGATTCACTTCGCAGTTACATCGCCGATCCCAATGCGGCCCGGAATCCGGCACGCGGTACTTCAACAGCACGCAGGTGATCCCCCGGGAAGTCAGCCAGTCACAAACCTCCGTGCCTTCGAGATCGATGGCCAGAATCTGAAAGCCCCCGCCCGGAAACACCACCACCGCTGCGCCGGTGTTCTCTTTGCCGGGCGCATAGACCGTCATCGTCGGCCGCGAGACATGGCCCACTTCCACCCACGTCCTGCCCGCGACCAGCGCGTCATTCACGGTCGCTCTGTACTCCGGCCCCGCCGCAGGCTGCGCATCCGGCGGCACGCCCGGCCATATCGGCACCTGACGATGTCCCGGTGAGGGCTGCCAGGCGGACGTCTGCGCGCGCGCACCACCAACCGCGCACACCACCACAAAAGCAAATATCAAAAATTTCATTTAACGGAAACCGTGGACCTTCTGCCTTCGCTAGTGTAGCGCCGGGCTTTCGCCCGCGCCTGCCGGCCTGAAGGCCGGGCTCTACGAGCCGGTCAACGTTGCAGTCTGTGCGGCGCACTAAACTAGCGCAGCGGCTCTTCGACCTCGGCCAGCCACTCCGGACGCTTCAGCACCTCGCGCGGACGCGCGCCGTCCGGGGCGCTGATGATCCCGTCGCGCTGCATCAGATCGAGCAGCCGCGCCGCGCGTCCGTAGCCGAGCCGCAGCCGTCGCTGCAGCAGTGACGTTGAAGCTTTGCCGGACTCCACCACGATCTGCACCGCCTGCTGGTAAACTTCGTCCAATTCGCCGGGGTCGGCCTCTTCGTCTTCCAGGTCCGGCGCGTCACGATCGCCGATCGGACGCAGGAAATCCTCGTTGTACTGCGGACCGGACTGCGCCTTCCACCACTCCACAACCTTGTTGATCTCCTTCTCGGTGACGAGCGAACCGTGCAGGCGCAGCAGGCGCGCCGTGGCCGGCGGCAGAAAGAGCATGTCGCCGCGGCCGAGCAGCGCTTCCGCGCCGTTGGTGTCCAGGATGGTGCGCGAGTCCACTTTCGAGGCCACGCGGCATGACATGCGCGAGGGCAGGTTGGCCTTGATCAGCCCGGTGATCACGTCCACTGACGGGCGCTGCGTGGCCAGGATCAGGTGGATGCCCACGGCGCGCGCCATCTGGGCCAGACGCGTAATCGACTCCTCCACGGTCTGCGGTTCCACCATCATCAGGTCCGCCAGCTCGTCAATCACGATCACCAGGTACGGCAGCGGACCTTCCGACTGCCCGTTGCTGTCGAACAGGTTCAGGGTCGATTCGGATTCGAACAGCCGGTTGTACTGTTCGATGTTGCGCACGCCGTGCTCAGCCAGCTTCTTCAGGCGTTCTTCCATCTCGAACGTGGCGCGCCGCAGGACGTTGGCCGCCACTTTCGGCTCCGTCACAATGGGCGTGTAAAGGTGCGGGATATCTTCGTAGAGGCTCAGCTCCAGGCGCTTGGGATCGATCATGATCATCCGGACTTCGTCCGGCGTGGACTTGTAGAGCATGGAGACGATCATGGAATTGATGGCGACACTCTTGCCCGAGCCGGTGGAGCCCGCGATCAGCAGATGCGGCATCTGGGTGAGTTCGCCCATGCGCATCTTGCCGGTGATGTCCTTGCCCAGACAGAGCGTCAGCTTCGAGGGCGAGGTCGTGAAATCCGCCGACTCGATCAGCTCGCGCAGGTAGATCACCTCGCGGTGCAGGTTCGGCACCTCGATGCCGACGGTTGACTTGCCGGGCACCCGCTCGATGAGGATCGACTCCGCCTTCATGGCGAGGCACAGATCGTCCACCAGGTTGGTGATGCGGCTGTACTTGATGCCCTTGTCCTGCAGGAATTCAAAGGTGGTAACCACCGGGCCGGGATGGATCTGCGTCACCTGCCCGGTCACGCCGAACTCGGCCAGCTTCTCCACCAGGCGTACAGCGCGGTCCTTGAGCTCGTCTTCATCGACGCCCTGCTCTTCCTCCGGCGGACGCAGCAGCGAGGGGCTGGGCAGTTTGTACTTCCGGGATCGCGGCGCCACGCGCGGCGCGCGCTTGCCTCCCGCGGCCGCAGCCGGAGCGATCATGGCAGCTCCGGTGCTCACGCCAAGTCCCTGGCCCTCAACCACGCGAGGCTCGCCTGCGGGCGCGGCTCCGAACAGTTCTTCATCCTGCTCGGCGCTGTCGACTTCACCCGCCGGGACAGGCTTGCGGCGATAGATCTCCGGCTCCACCCGTTCGCGAGGCGCCGGCGTCGCGGATACCGCCTCCAAGGCCGACTTGGTGCTCGCTGTCGCGCCGCGCTCCCCGCCCACCGGAGGCTTGCCCGTCTTGCGTTCGACCTCGAGCTTCTTCTTCAGCCGCCGGCGCTCCCGCTCCTCGCGCCAGGCCCGCCAGCTTTGGCCGAGGCCGGCGAGCGGCGCAAATTGCGACTGGAAGAACTGTCCAATGGTGGCAAACGAGAACCTGGTCACCAGAAACAGCGATGCCAGGAACAGGGCGGACGCGACGATTCCGGCGCCCAGCGGATTGAGCGCCGACACCAGAGCCATGGCGATCAGGTAGCCGGCCAGGCCCCCGCCCCGGATCAGACCGGAGACAGCAGGCGCGATGGGCGCCAGATCGAGCAGCGCCGCCAGCGACACCAGAAGCAGCACGGCGCCCACAGCCTTCGTGCGCGGCGCGTGGAAAGGCCGCAGGAAGATGCGGCGCAGGCCGATTACCAGCAATCCGGCCGGGAAGAGGTATGCGGTCCAGCCGAAGCCCTGCAGAAGCGCATCGGCGAGATAGGCGCCGGCCCGGCCGATCAAGTTGTGGGCGGCGGACGCGGAAACGGTGTCGAGAGAAGGATCGAGTGACCGGTAGGAAATCAGGCTCAGAAGGACGAGCAGCCCGGCCACGGACAGCAGGAAGCCTTCGAACTCGGCGCGGCGGCGCGAGTCGAAATGGCTCCCCACTGGCGCGTCGCTTGCACCGCGGGGTCTAAAGCTGGTTACAGAACTAGGCATTTCGTGCACCGGCTACGTTTGATGCGCCCCGCGATGCAAGCATCTACCGGGCGCCTGGCGGTGTGGCCTCGTGCGCGAACAATCCCCACGTCAAGGTAACATAGTTGCCGGGTGAAGAAAAGTAGAAAGTGGGCGGCCGCGGAAGGCGCTGTGTCCGGATTTCGACGTAGGGGCGCACCGCCATGCGCCTTGGTGTGGGGGCAGGTTTCAAACCTGCCCTGGGCGGTGGACGACCCAGGAAGTCCGTGCTACGGTCGGCGCCCCGGAATCGCGCTGGCGAATCAGGCCGTAGTGACTCAATTTGTGGTCCAGGCTGCCCAGCCTGCGTCTCGCGCACGGCAGGCAAGATGTCTGCACCCACAAACTGAGCTCCTTCCACTCGAGCCTTTGGCGTCAACAACCAAGCTGGGATATTACGCCGGCAAGTTCACCACAGGGTTGCATCGACGCCGGTCCGATAACGGGCAGGCTACAGGATCGGTGTCCTGTGTGGCGCAAGCAATGGCTCTGGTCACCTGCCAACCGGAGACACGGCCGACCCCGCAACCCCCTATCGAATCGGCCTCTCCGGCTGTGGGCAACGATAAACCCGTCTAAGTTATTGAATCTATTGCGAAAATAAATTTTCTCAATTTTCTCACTTTTCTCACTTTTCTCCATTGTCCCAAATTCAGGGAGGACAATATGAATGTCGGGCCTTTGTGTCCGACGGCTTTGTGGGAGAGAGAACGAAGGGGAATCGGTTTTTGCGCCAAACAAAGCCATCAGGTGCTTGATAAAATGCGACTTACCATTTTTCATAGGACTCGAAAGCCATCAGGTACTTGAAAAGAAACGAGTTAAGCTCTTAAAGCCATCAGGTTATTGGTAGAAAAAGGTTTAGGCGTGTTTCGAAAACAGAAAAACCATGTTCTACAGGGTAAAAAGAGGCCGATTTGGCCGGATAACGACGGTTTACTTCTTCAGCTCTAGCCCGCGAAGGGGTAGAGGTCCCGTAGCCCGGCGCGACTGCTCTTGGAGCCGTGGCACAGATGCCGATATCCGCCGCGAAAGCGAGGGTAGAGTCCGGTTTTCGTTGTGGTGCAGGCTTCAAGCCCGCATTCCCAGCCGCAGTCAGCAGGCAGGACGCATACACCACAACAAAAATCGGACACTACCAGACCGGACCCCGGCGGGGCGTCATCAGGCTGGGTTTTCAGGTCCGGACGCCGGCCTAATGGGGCTGCTGAGGTACATTGCTCTGGCCCGTGTTGCCTATGCCACCGGCTTGCGGCGATGCAGCTTGCGCCCGCATCTAATGGAGGAGGTGAGCCAAAAGGCCGCACTCTCGGTCGTGCCACGACCCCGCCCGGCGAATGTGTGTAGCGGCGGGTTTACCCCGCCATCGGTGGCGGCGTGAAGCCGTCTCGACGTCAAACTGGCCCACTACGGCTCGGTTGGTCATGGCAAGAAATCTCGATATACAATAGAGGACCTATGAACCACCAGACAGACCCTGATGCCGTGGGCGCGGCCTCTGCCACACCGTCGCCGGCGGCGAACGAACAAGCTGCGCCGGCCGGAGCCGCACCGGCGAACGATCTGCCGCAGGATCTGCCGGGCGCCTATCGCAAGCTCCTCGCCGAAAAGCAGGACCTGTATGATCGGCTGCTGCGCAAGCAGGCTGAGCTTGAGAACGTCAAGAAGCGCACCGAGCGCGAGAAGGAAGATTTCCTGAAGCATGCCACGGCCGACCTGGTGCGGGCGCTGCTGCCTGCCCTCGACAGCTTCGAGCGCGCCCTGAAGCATCGCGACCCGCGGGTGCCGGCGGATTTTTACAAGGGCGTGGAGCTGATTCATCGCGAGTTCGTGGAGGTGCTGAAGCGCGCCGGCCTCGAGCCGATCGAGACCAAGAGCGCGCTGTTCGATCCGCACCTGCACCAGGCGGTGGAGCGGGTGGAGTCTCGCGATCATCGGGACCAGGAGATTGTGGAAGAGTTGCAGCGCGGCTACAAGCTGAAGAGCCGCCTGCTGCGGCCGGCGATCGTGAAAGTGGCGGTGCCGCCGTCGCCGGGCAGCATCCGCGGAGAGTGACGGGTCCAGGGGGTCGCAGGCATAGAACCCCGAAGTGCCGCCAGGCGGCATTCGTACGAAGTTTGGGTGGTGTCCTGATTTCGAAATAGAGCGGCCTCCGTGCCCTGTGGCTCCTCCGTGCTCTGTGTGTTGAAAGCTTCTAACACAGAGGCCACAGAGGACGCACAGACCGCGCAGAGACTCTCCGGAAGCCCTGCACCGAAATTGGGACACCACCGGGGTTTGGGAGAAGGATTGGAGTGCGCACGGCGCGCCGACTCCCGAAAGCTCGCAACCACCGATTAAAATGGCTCAAAAACGGGACTACTACGAAATACTGGGCGTTGAGCGGAGCGCGTCGGACGCGGAGTTGAAGAGTGCCTACCGGAAGCTCGCCCTGCAGTACCATCCCGACCGCAATCCCAGCAATCACGAGGAAGCGACCGAGAAATTCAAAGAGATCACCGAAGCCTACGGCGTGCTGGCCGACGCCGACAAGCGCGCGGCCTACGATCGTTACGGTCACGCCGGCGTCTCGGGCGCGGCCACCCAGGGCTGGCCGGATTTCTCATCCACGGTCTTCACCGATTTCGAGGACCTTTTCGGCGAATTCTTCGGCGGGGTGTTCGGGCGGCAGCAACGAGGTCCGAGGTCGCGCGCCCAGCGTGGCGCGGATTTGCGCTACGAGGTCGAGATCGCCTTTGAGGAAGCGGCGGTGGGCCTGGAGACCAAGATCAAGATCCCGCGCTGGGAGAGCTGTCCGGAGTGCGGCGGGCGGGGCGCCAAACGCGGCAGCGAGCCAACCGTCTGCACGGTGTGCGCCGGGCGCGGACAACTGCGCCACCAGCAGGGGCTCTTCACCGTCAGCCGCACCTGCCCGGAGTGCAAGGGCCTCGGACAAGTGATCCGCGAACCTTGCCCGGCATGCCAGGGCCAGGGCCGTACGCGGCAGGAAAAGGTGCTGGGCCTCAAGATACCTGCCGGAGTGGACGACGGCATGCGCCTGCGCGTGAGCGGCGAAGGCGAGAGCGGCGTTTACGGCGGTCCGGCGGGCGACCTCTACGTGGTGCTGCACGTCCGCGAGCACTCGTTTTACGAGCGCGACGGCAGCGATCTCTATTGCACGGTCCCGATCTCGATCTCCCAGGCAGCACTCGGAGCCGAGCTGCAGGTCCCCACGCTGAAAGGGCGGGAGCGGCTGCGGATTCCCGAGGGCACGCAGTCCGGCTCGGTCTTTCGCCTGCGCGGCCTCGGCATGCCCCGCGTGGAGGAAAGCGGCCGCGGCGATCTCTACGTGAAGATCCAGGTGATGGTGCCCACGAACCTCTCGCGCGAGCAACGGCGATTGTTCGAATCGCTGGCCGCGGCCGTGCGCGTGGACAACAAGCCGCTGGGTCGCCAGACGGAGGGCCGGGCGAAGGGCGGGTACGCCCGATAGCTTAGCCTAGATTACAAGGCTAGATAAAGCTGGCTGCGATTCACGTCATTCCGAGCGGAGCGAGGAATCTGCTTCGGCGAGGGGAAAAGCAGATTGCTCGCTGCCACGAAACCAGGCCGATCTCGCCCGAATCCTTCCGTGACCTCTGTGTTGAAGGCTTTTAACACAGAGTCCGCAGGGGAGCCACTGAGAGCGACTGTCGGCTTTAACCGACGGGAAGCAACGAAGGGTACCGAGGAGCAGAATTGATCGGCGACGTACTCGGCCACTATCGCATCGTCTCGAAGATCGGGCAGGGCGGGATGGGTGTGGTCTATCGCGCTCACGATGACGTCCTCGAGCGCGATGTGGCGCTCAAGCTGGTGCGCGAAGAGAAGCCGGTCGAGAAATCCGGCAAGCTGCTGCACGAAGCGCGGGCCGCCTCGGCCCTGAGTCATCCCAACGTCTGCACCATTCACGAAGTCGGCGAATTCGCGGGCGAGCTTTACATGGTGATGGAGCTCGTCGACGGCGTGACGCTGAAGACCCGCCTCGGAGAGCTGGGGCTGCCCATCGAATCCGTCCTGCATTACGGAGTCCAGGTGGCCGCCGCCCTGGCGCACGCCCATAGTCGCGGCATCGTTCATCGCGACATGAAGAGCGCCAACGTGATCATCACGCCCGAGGGCCTGGTCAAGGTGCTCGATTTCGGGCTGGCGCGGCGGCCGCCCAAGCCGGTGGCCGGCGATGCCACGGCGAGCATCGCGCCTGGCGAAGGCGAAATCGCGGGCACGCTCGCCTACATGGCGCCCGAAGTCCTGCGCGGCGAGCCGGCGGATCACCGCAGCGATCTGTGGGCCATGGGAGTGGTACTCTACGAAGCCGCCACCGGTCAGTTGCCGTTCCGGGGATCCACGAACCTCGAAGTCAGCTCCGCCATCCTGCGCGAGCAGCCGGAACCCTTGCCCGAGCGCCTGCCACCCGGGTTGCGGGCGATCATCCAACGGTGTCTCGCCAAGGAGCCTGCGCAGCGATATCAGCAGGCGGGCGAGGTGCAGGCCGCCCTCGAAGCCGTCGAATCTTCATCCAAAGTCATCATCACTCAGCCTGGCGAACAACGGGGACCTCTCACCACCACCCACCACGGCGTCCGGCACCTCCGGGTGCGGGACGGCGACGTTCTGCTGATGGTCGGGACCATCAAGGGGGCGTTCCTGCTGCGCGCTTCCGCAGACCGCCGGCGTTGGGATGTGGCCGGCCCCTATTTCCACGGCCAGTTCGTTTATGCGATGACGTACGACGGGCGCGGAGACCGGCATCGCCTGTGGGCTTCGACGGCCGCCTTCTGGGGCACGTTTCTGCGATCGAGCGACGATTTCGGCAGGATCTGGACGAATCCGCCGGAAGCGAACGTAAAATTTCCCTTTGAAACCGGCGCCGTTCTCAAGAACATCTGGCAGATTTATCCGGGCCCGGCCGATCAGCCGGACGTGATGTACTGCGGCGTGGAGCCGGCGGCGCTGTTCAAGTCAAGCGATGCGGGGGAGACATGGTCGCTGGTCCGCGGCCTCTTCGATCATCCGCATCGCCCGCGCTGGATGCCGGGCAACGGCGGCCTGACGCTGCACACGATCGCTCAGGATCCGCAAGACCGGCAACGTATGTACGTCGCCATTTCCGCCGGGGGGATGTACCGCACCGACGATGGCGGATGCACCTGGCAGGCGCGTAATCACGGCATCCGGGTGATCCACCAGCCCGACAAGTACCCCGAGTTCGGCCAATGCGTTCACAAGTTCGCCATGCACCCGGCGCGGCCGGAACGCCTGTTCCTGCAGAACCATTTCGGCTTGTATCGCTCCGATGACAACGCGGACAACTGGAAGGACATCGCCAACGGCGTGCCGTCGGACTTCGGGTTTCCCATCGTGGTTCACCCTCACAACCCTGACTGCGTCTATATTCTGCCGGTCGAATCAGACATGTTTCGCTGCACTCCCGAGGGCCGTCTGCGCGTCTATCGCAGCCGCAACGCGGGAGCGTCATGGGAGCCGCTGGCGCGGGGCCTCCCGCAGAAGGGCGCGTACGAGACCGTCCTCCGCGACAACATGGCGGCCGACACGCTCGATCCGCATGGTCTCTATTTCGGGACGCGCAGCGGCCAGGTCTTCGCCTCCTCAGACGAAGGGAAAACCTGGAAGAAGATCCTGGAAGGACTGCCTGCGATCGTGTGCTTGAAGAGCGCCGTGGTCGGTGAGCCGCGGCGGACCCGCAGAGTTCAGGGGCCAGGGATCAGGGGTCGGGGGCCAGGGGTCAGAAACCAGAAGTCAGGAACCAGAAGTCAGAAGCCAGAAGTCAGAAGTAAGAAGACGCCGAGGGCCAGACCACGCGCAGCAAGTCGCTGAGAGCAGAATGGACGTGGAGGTGTAGAAGCGAAAGGACGGAAGGCGGAAGTCGGAGGCGTCGGCGGTCAGGTAAACCCTTCGAAGGCATGCTTCGACTTTGGACTTTCGACTTTCAACTCTCGACTTAAACCGATGCCCCTCACCTTCAACATCCCGGGACCCTTGCGCGGCTTCGCTGCGGGCCGCCGGCAGGTGGAAATTGGAACGTCGGCCGCGACTTTGTCGGAGGCCCTCGAAGCCCTATGGATCGTCTGTCCGGGTCTGCGCGACCGGGTGATGACCGAACAAGGGCAGGTCCGGGAGCACGTGAACATCTTCGTGGGCAAGGAAGATGTCCGCTACATGGACGGACTCAAAACCAGGGTCCCGGCGGAAGCCGAGATCTCGATTCTGGCCGCGGTAAGTGGCGGCTGTGGCCCGGGCGTCGCGCCCGCGACGCGCCCGGGACAAGCGCGCATCGGAGGTGAGAATGCAAAAGATCAATCCATTCCTGTGGTTCGACAATCGGGCCGAGGAGGCCGCGAACTTCTACACATCGATCTTCAAGAACTCGCAAATTCGAACCGTGGCCCGTTATCCCGAAGGATCGCCGGGGCCGGCAGGAACGGTGATGACCGTCACCTTTGAGCTCGACGGGCAGACGTTCATCGCCTTGAACGGCGGCCCGGTCTTTAAGTTCACCGAGGCGATATCCTTCTTTGTCAATTGTGAGACTCAGGAGGAAGTGGACCAGTTGTGGAGCAGGCTGTCGGACGGCGGAGAAGAGAGCCGGTGCGGGTGGCTGAAGGACCGATTCGGCGTCTCCTGGCAGATCATTCCCAAAGCGCTCGGCGAGATGCTTCAGGACAAGGACGCCGCACGAGCGAAACGAGTGGTGCAGGCGATGCTCCAGATGAAGAAGATTGACGTCAACATCTTGAGGCAGGCGTACGAGCAGCAGTAGTACAAGCCGGAGCAAACTGGCAGGACGGACGCACAAACTCAAAGGGAGGATGGGATGAGCAAAGTACGAGTACTGGCGGGAACGCGAAAAGGCGCTTTCATTCTCGAATCCGACGGCAAGCGCGAGAAGTGGGAAGTCAGTGGTCCGCATTTCACAGGGTGGGAAATCTATCACATGAAGGGATCGCCCGCAGACCCCAACCGGATTTATGTCTCGCAGACGAGCGGCTGGTTCGGGCAGATCATCCAACGCTCGAACGACGGCGGCAAGACATGGGAAGCGCCCGGAGGCGGCGTGCAGATGTCGCCCCAGGGCTGGCCCATGGGCGAGAGCAACCGTTTCGTCTACGATACGACGGCGGAGACCGGCAAACCTCTGACCACGCACCAGCATTATGACGGCACGCAGCGTCCCTGGGAATTCAAGCGCGTGTGGCATCTCGAGCCGTCGCTCACCGATCCTGATACCGTCTACGCCGGAGTCGAAGACGCGGCCATTTTCAAGACCACCGACGGCGGACACAGTTGGCACGAGATGTCCGGGCTGCGCGGCCATGGCACCGGGCCCAAGTGGCAGCCGGGGGCGGGCGGCATGTGCCTGCACACCATCATCCTGAACCCGAACGGCCAGATCGTGGTGGCCATCTCGGCGGCAGGCGCCTTCCGGAGTGATGACGACGGCAAAACGTGGAAGCCAATCAATCGCGGACTAAGGTCCCAGTACATCCCGGATCCGAACGCGGAGACCGGGCACTGCGTTCACCACATCGCCCGGAACGCCTCGCGCCCCAACGTGCTCTTCATGCAAAAGCACTGGGACGTGATGCGCAGCGACGACGCCGGCGACAACTGGCGCGAGGTCAGCGGCAATCTGCCCACCGATTTCGGCTTCGCCATCGACGTGCACGCGCACGAGCCGGAGACCATCTACGTGGTGCCCATCAAGAGCGACTCGGAGCACTTCGTTCACGAAGGCAAGCTGCGCGTCTACCGCAGCCGCACGGGCGGTAACGAGTGGGAGGCGCTCACCAACGGCCTGCCGCAGAGCAACTGCTACCTTAACGTGCTGCGCGACGCCATGGCGGTCGATTCGCTCGACAAATGCGGAATCTATTTCGGCACTAGCGGCGGGCAGGTGTACGCATCGGCCGACGCCGGGGATACCTGGGCGCCGATCGTGCGCGATTTGCCGCCGGTACTCTCGGTCGAGGTGCAAACGCTGTCATGATCCGCGTCGAGCTGCCTTATCATCTCCGCAAGCTGGCTCACCTCGACGGCGAAGTGCAACTCGAAGTCGCCGGCGAGGTAACGCAGCGATCAGTGCTTGATGCCCTCGAGGCGCGGTATCCCGTGCTGCGCGGAACCATCCGCGACCACGACAGCGGGAAGCGTCGCGCTTTTCTGCGATTCTTCGCCTGCCAGCAGGACCTTTCGCACGACTCGCCGGACGCGCTGCTGCCCGAGGCGGTGGCCTCCGGCGCCGAGCCCTTCATGGTGATCGGAGCGATAGCCGGCGGTTAACCTTCCGCCACGGGATGCATCCCACATAAAATACATTCTGCCCCTCGACCATAAGGGCAGAATTGTGGGCCCGTGCATGCGTGAAGAGCTTGTCGATAACCCGGCCGGGCGCCGGCGCGACCACGGAGTGTCGAAGAGCGTTCTTTCTGGAGCCTGGCTGGCCTTGCTCTGCGTGTTGGCCGGTCCGCCCGCGAGCGCTCAGCAGCCCGAGATTCCCGCCGAGTTCAAGAATCCCTTCAACACGGTGACCGTCTATGCGGACTCGCAACAAGCCGCGCACAACATCCTCACCTTGACCGGCCACGTGGAGATCGACTCGCGCGGGATGTCGCTGGTTGCCGATGAGGCCGTCTATGACCAGTCTACCGGCGAGATCGACGCCCGCGGTCACATCGCGTTTACCAATCCCAAGGCGTACCTCGAGGCCGCGAGCGCGAAATACAACGTGAAGACCGAAGTCGGGGTCTTCTCCAAGGTGCACGGCTACCTTCGCCTGGAGCCTCGCGCCTCGCGGGTGCGCGTCACGGTACCCATGTCAAACGCCTTCTACATCGAGGCTCGCGAAGTTGATCGCGAGGGTCCGGACACTTATCGCCTCGTTGACGGCCGGATCAGCTCCTGCCAGCAAAAGGAGCGCTTGGGCTGGTGGCTGAACGTTCACAGCGCGCAGGTGAACCTGGGCGGCAGAGCGGTCAGCCACGGCGACGTCTTCCATTTCCTCGGCCTGCCGATGTTTTACGCGCCCGTGCTCGTCCATTCGGCGTCGCGTACGCCGCGCCAGACCGGATTCCTGCTCCCGGAAGTCGGCAATTCCACCCTGAAGGGACGCATCCTCGGCGACGCGTTCTATTGGGCCATCAATCGGAGTGCCGACCTCATGGCGGGCGCGGAGGACTACAGCTCGCGAGGGACGGCTTTCATCGGACGGTTTCGCGCCCGGCCCAGTGACACCAGCTCGCTCGAGGTGAACTATCTTCAGGTGAACGATCACGGCACCGGCCCGCTGCCCACCCAGCGCGCTCCCGGCGAAGACCTCCGCGCCGTCGGCGGCGACGATGATCTCGGCTGGGGATTTCGCGGCGTGGTGGATGTTGACTACATCAACTCGCTGGCCTTCCGGCTCACCTGGAGCGGCAACTTTAACGAAGCGGTGACCTCGGAGGCACGGCAAACGGGTTTTGCCACGAAGAGCTTCGACGGATACAACCTGAGCTTCTATGGTCACCGCTATGAGGACTTTCTCAACAGCGTGGAGGTGCCGAACCCGGCGGTCATCATCCGGCAGACGCCCAGCATCAACTTCGGCGGCATGGACCACGAATTGGGCTCCTCGCCGTTTTACCTGCAGTTCGACGCCTCGGCGGCGGGCGTAGGCCGCGAGGAGCCCGGGTTCAGCACGCCCGCCCTCACCGAGCGCCTCGATTTCCATCCCGAGTTGACGATGCAGGTTCCGGAGTTCTGGGGATTTCACCTCACGCCCACCGCCGGACTGGACGGCACGCGCTACGGCACCAGCCTTCTTGGGCCTCAGAATCCTATCAACCGGCTGCTCGGCGAGGCCTCCCTCGACCTGCATCCTCCCACGCTCGAGCGCGTCTTCAACCGGCGGTTTCGTCATTACCGCCTGAAGAACGTGATCGAGCCCGACATCCGCTACCGGCTGGTGCGCGCCTCTGACGCCGAGCAAATCAGCGACATTATCCGTTTCGACGAGACCGACGTGTTCACGGAGACCAACGAGATCGAGTATTCGCTCAAGAGCACACTCTACGGGCGTGCCGATGCCGGCTCCGACCCGACGGATACGCCCCAGGCCCGCGAACTGATGTCGCTGAGCGTGAGCCAGAAGTACTACTTCGATCCGACTTTTGGCGGCGTGCTGAAGCCCGGCGCGAATAACGTCTGGGAGCCCACCCTCGACCTGACGGGCTTCGCTTTCGCCGACGGACAGCGCCTTTCACCCGTGGTCTCGGTATTCAAGGTGGCGCCCTTTTCAAACTACGACACCGAAGTGCGCGCGGACGTCAACCCGTACGACGGAGGCCTGCTCGATGCGGGCATCACCTCGTCCGTGCACCGGGGCAACTACATCTTCGAGGCCACGGATTTCTTTGTCGATCGCGAGCAGGGACTGAACATTCTGCCGCTGGTCCTGCCGGTCGTCCCGACCTCGGCCCTGAGTTCCTCCAATCTCATGAACGCCCGCTTCATTTGGGGTCACAGCGATCGCAAAGGGCTGAGCGGAGCCGTGGGAGTAAACTACAATATAACGGCGGGCCTGGCGGATGGCGTGGTGGGCCAGTTGACGTACAATTTCAGCTGCTTCGGCATCGACGTGGGTTACAACCGGTTTTACCTGGGTCCGCTGCGCGATGAAAACCAGTTTCGCATCGCGATTACGCTTTCGAACGTGGGATCGTTCGGCAACTTGAAGGGTCGCGACCGGCTGTTCACGCAGAACGGTCTTACGAGTCAGTAGTCGGTTGTCAGTTGTCGGTTGTCGATGATCGTAGATCGTCGAACGTTGCCGGTGGTTCCACGAGCTGCGAATCGGCCACTTAACTGGCAACGGACAACGGGCTATTGACGACGGAAACTGACGACTGAGAGTTTCATTATGCCATTCCCAACCCATCGTCCCCGCCGTCTGCGACGCACCGAAGCGCTGCGGGATCTGGTGCGCGAGACGCGCCTCGGCGCGGGCTCGCTCGTCTATCCCCTGTTCGTCTGCCCGGGCTCCGGCGTCAAGAACGAAATCAGCTCCATGCCCGGGAATTACCGCTGGTCGACCGATCTGCTGGCCGAGGAGTGCCGCGCCGCGGCCGGCCTCGGCATTCCCGCCGTGATCCTCTTCGGCATCCCCGAGCATAAGGATGACGTCGGCTCGGGCGCTTACGCCGCTGACGGCATCGTGCAGCGCGCGGTGCGCGCTGTGAAGCAAGCGGTGCCGGACCTGCTGGTGATCTGCGACGTCTGCCTCGACGAATACACCAGCCATGGTCACTGCGGGCTGATCGTCAACGGCGAAGTTGACAACGACAGCACGCTCGAACTGCTGGCGCGCACCGCCGTCACCCAGGTGCAGGCCGGCGCGGACATGGTGGCGCCCTCCGACATGATGGACGGTCGCGTGGCGCGCATCCGTTCCGAACTCGATACGGCGGGATTCACCAAGACGCCCATCATGGCCTACTCGGCCAAGTACGCCTCGGGCTTCTACGGACCCTTCCGCGAAGCGGCGGACTCCGCGCCCAAGTTCGGCGATCGCAAGTCCTACCAGATGGACCCTGCCAACCAGCGCGAGGCGCTGCGCGAGATCGCGCTCGACATCGAAGAGGGCGCTGACATCATCATGGTCAAGCCGGCGCTCGCCTATCTCGACATCATCGCCGCCGCGCGCCGCGAGTTCGACGTCCCCATCGCCGCCTACCAGGTCAGCGGCGAATTCTCCATGATCGAGGCCGCCGCGCGCAACGGCTGGATCGATCGCGAGCGCATCGTGATGGAAACGCTGCTCGCGATCCGCCGGGCCGGCGCGGACATCATTTTGACGTACTTCGCCAAGGACGTGGCGCGAGTGCTGAAACGGTAGTGGCTTCGCGACGCACGCCCCTTCCATGAAAACGGTTACCATCTTCGGCAGCTCGCTTCCTCCCGAGCACACCTCCGCCTACCACGAAGCCGTGGCCCTCGGCCGCGCCCTCGCACAACAAGGGCTCGCGGTTTGCAACGGCGGCTACGGAGGATTGATGGAAGCGTCGGCGCGCGGCGCGTGCGACGCCGGCGGGCACACCATCGGCATCACCTGTTGCCTCTGGTCGCGGAAGGCCAACCCCTGGATCAAGGAAGAGGTCCACACCGCGTCCTTCCCCGAGCGCATCATGACCTTGATTGCGCGCGGCGACGCTTACCTTGTACTGCCCGGCGGCACAGGGACGCTGGCGGAACTGGCCCTGGCTTGGGAACTGATGAACAAATCCGTGCTCGCCGCCACCGTCGGCGGCAGGAAGCCTTTGCTGCTGCTCGGCTCGTACTGGCAGCCGGTGATCGAGTGTCTCGATCAGGAGCCAAAGCTCGCCTCACCCACGCCCGACCGCCACCTCGCGGCCATGGAACTGATCACCGTGGTGCCGGACGCCGCCGCAGCGGCGCAGGTCCTCGCTGGCCGCCTCCGCGAGTGACTCGAACCTTCTCGAGCCGTCAGGCGTCAGCTGGCTGATACCTAAAGGCTGAAAGCTGCAAGCGTCTCTGCGCGATCTCTGTGAATCCTCCGTGTGCTCTGTGTTGAAAGCCTTAGGAACCCAACTCCCGCAGCGCGCGTGTGGCCGCATGATACCCGCACATCCCGTGCACTCCGCCGCCGGGCGGGGTCGAGGCCGAGCAGATGTAAACCCCGCGGGCTGACGTCGAGTAGAGCCGCCACGTCGGCCGCAGAAAGAGCTGCGGCAGGTCCTGCGCTCCGCCATTGATGTCGCCGCCTACCAGATTGGCGTTGTGCGACTCGAGCTTCGCGGGCGTCATCACGCTGCGCGCCAGGACACGATCGCGAAATCCGGGCGCGAAGCGCTCGATCTGGCTCTCGATGCGCCCGGTCATGTCAAAAGTCGAACCGTGCGGGACGTGGCAGTAGGCCCAGCCCGTGTGTTTGCCGGCGGGCGCGCGCGTAGAGTCGAATAGGCTAGGCTGCGCCACCAGCACGAACGGACGCTCGGCGTGACGCCCATCCCACGCGGCGCGCTCCGACTGCGCGATCTCGTCGAGGGTTCCGCCCACGTGCACCGTGGCGGCGCGCGCGCACTCCGCGGCCTTCCACGGAATGGGCCCGTCCAGCGCCCAGTCGAGCTTGAACACGCCCATGCCGTAACGATAGCGCCGCAGCCGGCGCTGATCGCCGGACGCGAGGCGGTCGCCGGCCAGGGCGAGAAGCTGCCGCGGCGTAATATCGCAGAGCACCACGCGCGCCGGCGGCAACTCGGAAAGCGATTTGACCGGCGCGCCGGTCACGATCTCTCCGCCAAGCGATCGCAGGTAGGAAGCGAGCGCGTCCGCGATCTTCTGCGACCCGCCGCGCGGCAAAGGCCAACCCACGGCGTGCGCGAGCACGTTCAGCACAAGACCGAAGGCGCCCGTGGCCGGCTTCTCGAGCGGCAAGATGGAGTGCGCGGCCATGCCGGCGAAGGCGGCACGAGCCCGCTCACCGCGAAAGGTGGAGCGTGCCAGAGTATGCGCGGAGCGGAGGGCGCGCATTCCGAATTGAGCCAATCGCAAAGGATGGCCCGGGAGCCGTGGCGGCCCTAGAAGTGTCAGCGCAAGATCATCCCAATTCGCGACGAGTGGGCGCATGAGCCCGAGGTACGCATCCCGATCAGCACCGAGACCGGCGGCAGTCGCGTCGAGCGACTGTTCAATGATCACTGCCGGGGCTTCGTCGAGCGGATGCGCGGCGGCCGCCGGCGGCTGGATCCACTCCAGGCCGTGTTCCCCGAGCGGCAGGCTCTTGAAGAACGGCGAGCCCACGCCGAGCGGATGAATCGCCGAGCAGACGTCGTGCGTGAAGCCGGGCAAGGTCAGTTCCGCTGAGCGGGTTCCGCCGCCGACGGTCTCCTGGGCCTCGCGCACCAAGACCGAGTGTCCGGCCCGCGCCACGGTAATGGCGGCCGCGAGGCCGTTCGGTCCCGATCCAATCACGACAGCGTCATAAGAAACGGCCATACCGGGCGGAGCTCCGTATGTTAGAGGCGGGTTCGGGGTTGGGGGGTTCGGGGTTGGGGTTGGGGGGACACCGAAACCCGCCCCCGTGCAATCTGCAATAGGAATCAAGACGCAGACCTGTGGTTTTCCAAGAACAGGCCCTTTTTGGCGTGTAAGCACCTGAAAACAAGCAACCTGACGACGTCGGGTTCGCCACTTGCCGATTATGGCCTATTCCACTCATTCTGAAGCCTTTAAGCCTGGCGGGTTCGCTCGGGTTCACTCGTTCTTCGGGATTCGGGTTTGGGGGAACACCGAAACCCGCCCCGGCGCAATCCGCAATGGGAATCAAGACGTAGACCTCTGATTTTCCAAAAACAGTCCCTTTTTGGCGCGTAACCGCCTGAAAACACGCGATCTATGTGCGTCGGGTTCGCTACTTGCCGATTATGGCCTATTCCACTCATTCTGCTGCCCTTAAGCCCGTCGGGTTCGCTCGGGTTCGCTCGATTGGGGCGGCTCGGCGTTTGCCCCGGCCTCGGCAATAATCTCCCGCACCAGGTGGTCAAAGTATTCCTCGAGCCTGCCCTGATCATCCCCCGTCTCGAGTGACGCTGCCCAGCGGCGCTTCGTTGTCGCCGGCCTCGCCCCGAACAGCGCCAGGCGCCTCTCGATCTTCGAGCGCACCTCTCGCGGAGATCCAATCGGGCTGCCCACGGCTGCTACCAGCCTGCGGTGCCAGGGTCCGTGATGCTTTTGCATCTGGGTCACGACGACCACCAGCAAGGCCTCGATCCGGGCATCTGTCTTGGTTCAGCGTGAAATGGAGAGTCGCCGTTTTCGGTAAGCTAGGATGCTCCGTCGCTTCGCGGCGGGAGTTTTTAAGGCATGGGGGTCTATCGTTCGATGAGGTCTGGGCCTGAGTTGGGGAAGTGGGAGCGGCGAGCCCTATGGCTCGGACGCTCCCGACTTCATCGACACGATGAGCCCACCGGGTTATCCC
>DASYZG010000026.1:0-3221 GCA_035946575.1 Terriglobia bacterium
CCGTGGTCGATACTGACTCGGTCGGCTACACCGCGGTCACCGGCGGCAGCCGCGTCACCTTCGCCACCGGCTGGGCCGCCTACGAGGCCGCGCAAGATGTCATGCGCCAGATGAAAGAGCGCGCTGCAAAACTTTGGGAAACCGACGCGGCGAAGGTTCAAACTGAGCGCGGCGTCTTCTGCACCGACGGCCGTTCGATGACCTTCCAGGATCTGGCCGCCCGCCTCGGCGAAACCGGCGGGCCCGTCGTCGGCTGCCGCGCCGTCAATCCGCGCGGCGTCGGCGGCTCTTTTTCCGGCTGCATCGCCGACGTCGAAGTCGATCCCGAAACTGGCAAGGTCTCGATCCTCCGCTTTACCTCGGTTCAGGATGCAGGCAAGGCCATCCACCCCAGCTACGTCGAAGGCCAGATGCAGGGCGGCAGCGTGCAGGCCATCGGCTGGGCTCTCAATGAGGAGTATTACATGAGCCCCGACGGCGCTATGCAGAACTCCAGCCTCCTCGACTACCGCATGCCCACCAGCCTCGATCTGCCGATGATCGAAACGGTGATCGTCGAAGTCCCCAACCCCGGCCATCCGTTCGGTGCGCGCGGCGTCGGCGAAGCCAGCATCATTCCTCCACCCGCCGCTCTCGCCAATGCCATCTACCGCGCGGTTGGCGTCCGCCTGAACCGCCTCCCCATGAAGCCCTCCGCCATCATGGAGGCCATCTGGAGCAAGCAGAGCTGACGTGGCCATCGTCTACATCCCGGCACCGCTCGTAAACCTCACCGGCGGAAAGTCCCGCCTCGAAGTGCAGGGCGCCACCGTGCGCCAGATCATCGACAATCTCGAACAAACCTGGCCTGGTATTCGTGATAGGTTCGTGGCCGGCGACCGCCTGCGCCCCAACATCTCCGTCGCCGTGGATGGCGAAGTCAGCCCGCTCGGCCTGCTCGAGCGCGTCTCCCCGTCGAGCGAGGTCCACTTCGTAGCCGCCATCAGCGGCGGCGCCCAGGCGGCTCGTTGAGACCGCTGCCGCGCTAACCTGACTTTCGCACTTCGAGGAGCAAGACCGGCGATTTCAGCGGTT
This sequence comes from Terriglobia bacterium, assembly GCA_035946575.1. Taxonomy (GTDB): domain Bacteria; phylum Acidobacteriota; class Terriglobia; order UBA7540; family UBA7540; genus Gp13-AA77. The sequence goes on from DASYZG010000026.1 coordinate 1,075, forward strand.
CAAACAGAGACAAGTCTTTTTGTTTCAGAGGCAGTTGCCGGGAGATCGCTTGTAGGCCCGACCTACCCTCTTCCCACCCGCCCAAAACTCTGGCATTGTGCCCGCAGACGTGCACTTGAAAGTTCATCGGCGGAGAAAAGACGGCAAGGAGCATCGCTACTGCAGCATCGTGGAGAGCCGGCGCGTTTCGCGTCAGCGGGTGGTGCATCGCACGGTGGTGTACCTGGGGGAGATCAACGACAGCCAGCAGGCAGCCTGGCGCAAGACGCGGGAAGTTTTCGATGAGCAGGAGCAAGAGTTCGCGACCCTCAGCTTGTTTCCCGATGACCGGGAAATTGCCCCTGACGTGGATGCCCTGCAAGTCAAGCTGGGGGGGATGCAACTGGAGCGGCCGCGGGCGTTCGGTGCCTGCTGGCTCGGCGGTGAACTGTGGCGGCAACTCAAGCTGGATGATTTCTGGCAATTCAAGTTGCCGGAGGGGCAGGAAGCGGTGCCATGGGAAAAAGTTTGGCGGCTGCTGGTGGTGAATCGCCTGCTGGAGCCGGGCAGCGAGTTTCGCGTGCACCGGCAGTGGTTCGATCAGACCGCGAGGGCCGAGTTGCTGGGAACCGAGTGCGCAGTGGCGGAAAAGGATCGGCTGTATCGCTGCCTGGACCGCCTGCTCGATCACAAACAGGAACTGTTCCAGCCTCTGCGGCAGCGCTGGCAGGATCTGTTCGCTACCCAGTTCGAGGTATTGTTTTACGATCTGACCAGCACTTATTGCGAAGGGGAAGCGGAAGAGATTGCGCAGGCCCAACGCGGCTACAGCCGCGATCACCGGCCGGACTGTTTGCCGGTGGTCATCGCACTGGTGATCACGCCAGAAGGCTTTCCGCTGGCCTACGAAGGGAGGGACGGTAATACCAGTGACCGGACCACGCTACGTGGTTTTCTGGATCACATCGAGAAGACCTATGGAAGGGCGCGGCGAGTTGGGGTAATGGATCGCGGCATTCCGACCGAAGCGCTGCTGGCGGAAATGCGGGACCCGGAACGGCAGATGTTCTATCTGGTCGGCACGTCCAAAGGGCGCGTGAACCAGCATGAGAAGAAGTGGTTGGATCTGCCTTGGCAGCAGGTGCGCGAGTCGGTGCCGGTGAAGCTGTACAAGCATGAAGGCGAACTCTACGTGCTGGTCAAAAGCGAAGGCCGACAAGCCAAAGAGAATGCCATCCGGCGCAAGCGGCTGGTGCGGCTGTTACGTAAACTGCGCGCCATGCGGCGCAGCCTGCCTCAGCGCGACCAGTTGCTATGGCGCATCGGCGGGGCCAAGAAGCAAGCCGGGCGCGCGTTTGGGTTCGTCCAGATCCGCGTGCCGAAAGCCGAGGAGGAGGTCACGCGTCAGACGTTCACCTTCGCCACGGACAAAGCGAAACTCCGCCCGGCGGAGCAGCGCGATGGCCATTACCTGCTGCGCTCCAATGTGAGCGGAGAAGATCCCGGCGTGCTCTGGGAGCGCTACATCCAGCTCACGCAAATGGAGGCGGCTTTCAAAACCATGAAGAGTGAACTGGGCCTGCGCCCTATCTATCATCAGCTCGGCCATCGCGTGGAGGCCCCTATTCTGGTGGCGTTTCTGGCTTATGGCTTGCTGGTCACAGGGAAGAACCGTTTGCAGGTTTGGGCGCCGGGACTGACGCCCCGAGCGGTGCTGGAAACGCTCGCTCCCATGCAGATGCTCGACGTCACGTTTCCAACCACCGACGGGCGCCGGTTAGTGATGCCGCGCTATACCCAACCCACCCCAGAGCAGAAGCTGCTCCGGCATCAACTGCCACTGACCTTGCCCAATCAGCCGCCTCCCCGAATCCAGGTCCAGCCCGAAATATTCCCTCCCGGCATGCTGCATTTGTAGGCCAGACCTTTTCCATCGTCTGTTTGAAAACAAAGGCCTTCCCCGGAGCAGATACCTCCAAGTGCGAAAGTCAGGCTAGGGATTGGGGGCCTCGGTCTTGGTGGCGTTACTAGCTCGATGTTTGACGCGATTCAAGAGGTACGTTCACGGGGCATACCGGTTGTCATCAGTACGCGCGGCGCGTGTCAACAACTTTGAGACACCTGGCATAGGAATTTACTGACCTTCGTTCTCTGTCTTTTGACCGGGT
>DASYZG010000027.1:0-52004 GCA_035946575.1 Terriglobia bacterium
GAGTAGCCGACGATCCGCCCGCAGCGACCCTGAGCGCTACGGCGCTATCACGGGCAGTCCGCATGGTGACAGGAATCCGTCTCGTGTCTGCGACGTGGGTCATGCGCCGCGCTTCACAAGAGGTAAGTCCTCGAACGAGTCGATTATGGAAATCAGTCGCAGTCGAGCGAAACGAAGTTGGACGCCTGCTCATAGCCGGGCAGCCGACGCCAAGATCGATGACGTCATGACCGTTCCACGCTCGCTCCCAAGGCGGCGAGAAGCTGGTCCAACTGCCCGAACTGCTCGGCAGACCAACTTATACTCCCAGAGGCCATGGCATCGTCGAGGGCTTTCTTTGAGGGATAGAGTTCGTGTATAACGACGAGCGTCTCGCCACCCCTTTCGTCGAAGGTCACGGTGGTGACGGGCCCATCCTCATCACCTTCGTCATTCGTCCAGACGAGGCGGGAGTCCGGAGTCACTTCGACGTACCTGCCAAAGAATGGCATAGGCTGCTCTGAGGAAGGGTGGCTGAACACGAAACGGTACGTGCCCCCCGTACGAACATCGGCCTCGCAGGAAAGGAAGGACGCTCCAAACGACTTCGGTACCCACCAGCGCTTGAGTAGTTCGGGGTTGGTCCACGCATCGAAGACGATATGCGCCGGACCGTTGAAGGTTCGAGTCACGACGAGCTCACGCTCCGACTTCCGTTCCACTGTGGTGCCGTACTTTGTGGGGTTGATTTCACTGCCTTTTCTTTCGTCCATCGGTTTTCTCCTTTTGTTTTAACTCCTCGACAAGCTTGTCCAACTCGTCGAAGCGTGCCGCCCAGCCCTGGCGGTACCTCTCGATCCATGCCGCCTCTTCCGCCAGTCGGCGTGGACCGAGCTTGCAGGTCCGCACTCGCCCGACCTTCTCTGTGGCGACGAGCCCCGCCCGCTCCAAGACGCCGACATGCTTCTTCATGCCGGTTAGGGTCATGTGAAACTTCTCGGCAAGGTCCGTGATCGAAGCGTCGGCGCGTCCAAGTCGTTCCAGAACGCCGCGTCGGGTGGCATCCGAGAGCGCGGCGAACGAAACATCGAGGATGATTCCCGTATACTGAACCATGTAGTTCAGTATACAACGCGGATTGGCGACATGCAAGGGGCTGAGAGCGCGCTGCGCTGCCTGCTGCCTTTTATTCCGAAATCGACACGTGGCCCAGTGTTTACCGACCCCGGGCGTGTCAAACTCCTGAAGCCGCCTCGTTGCATCCCCCAATCAGCACCGGGAGAGCACCAGACTTCGTCTCCCCGCGCACGATCAGAGTTCAGCGAGACCGCCGCCGGCGAACACCTCCGAGCCGGTGATGAACGAAGCGTCGTCGGAAGCGAGGAAGAGGGCAAGGTTGGCAATTTCTTCAGGCCGGCCAGCGCGCCTTCGATGGCAATGCGCGCCTCGCCGATGGCTTGCAGACGTTGCTTGCGGTCTTTGGTGAGGCAGCGGTGCAGGAGCCGGCAGCGCCTCCCAGTCCGGCTCGAATTTCAGCACCGAGGTCAGCACGTCTGACGTGGCCCCGCCCTCGAAAGCCCGCCGGCCGCTGAGCATCTCGTAGAGCCCCACGCCGAAAGCCAGATGGCCGCGCGCTTGTCCACTGCCTGGCCGCGCGCTTGCTCGGGAGCCATATAGGCCGCCGTGCCCATGATCATGCCGGCCTGGGTCGCCGCCGCTGCTAGCGTCGGCGAGGTCGAGGGATCACCGGACGCAGCAGTCTCGGCCGCGGCCTTCGCCAGGCCGAAGTCGAGAACCTTGGCGACGCCTTCGGGCGTGACCTTCACGTTGGCCGGCTTCAGGTCGCGATGCACGATGCCGCACTCGTGCGCATATTCCAGCGCCTCGGCGATCTGCTTTGCTACCTGGAGGGTTTCGGCCAACGGTAGCGGCGGTGCCCTTACCGCCGCCTCCCCGGCAGCAAGCACTGGATTCCCGCCGGCGCGGGAATGACCCGTTATCGCGGCCGGGGCCGCGGATAGTCGCTCCGCCAGCGTCGGGCCCTCGACCAATTCCATGACGAGCGCGCGCACACCGCCCGACTCTTCCAAGCAATAAATCGCCGCGATGTTGGGGTGATTCAGCGAAGCGAGGACTTGCGCTTCGCGCTGGAAACGGGCCATGCGATCGGCGTCGCGGCCCAGCGTGGTATCGCGGGCGCGGTACACCTTACCGATACCACCCGCGCCCAGCGCGAGAGGATCTCACAGGGACCGAGCTTTGTTTCAGCTTTCAGCGTCATTGCTTCTGCGCCGCCATCAGGCGTTTCAGTTCATCGAACCAGTTGAACACCACGTTGATTTGGGTGGACTCGCGAGCCTGCTCCGCTTCCTTGATAAAGAGAAACTGCTTGCCGTCCGGCAGGACGTCGTAGCAGTGCCCGGACGCGAAGTAGTCCACGGTAGCGAGAGCGTGAGGCGTGCCGGGCGTGAAGCTTCCCCTGGTCTCGACGGGCACGGCCATCAGCTTGTTGCCGCTGAGATAAAAGATCTCGCGGGCGTCGCGCGACCAGACGGCCCGGCTGCCGCCGGCGTTCGATATTTGCCTCTTGCCGCCCAGGCCGGGGTATTGCTGCACGTAGATCTCGTCGCGGCCGGTTTCGTCGGATTGATAGGCCAGCCAATGGCCGTCGGGCGAAATCGACCCGAACTGCTCGCTGAACTTGCTATGAATCAGGGGGCGGGATTTTCTTTGGCCTTCGAGGGGAAGCAGCGCGATGTCCATGCCCGTTTCGGGCGACTCATCGTTGTAGACCAGTTCCTGGCCGTCAGGCGAAAACGAGGTGGCTGTAGCCCAGTCCTGACTGCTCATCAATTGCTCTTCCTGCCCGCTGCCATCGGACAGTTTCCAGTAAATGCCGTACTTTCCGTTCCGGAATGAAGTGTAGGCCACGTGCTTCCCGTCCGGACTCCACAAAGGATCCCGGTTGTCGTTGTCAAAGGTAAAGCGACTGAGAGTGGCACGCGCAATGTCATAGATCCAGATGTTCCAGGCCGAGCCCTCGATGGTCATGGCAATGCGGTGGCCGTCCGGGGAAAGGTCGAGGTCTTCGTAGGCGCCGTCATTCTGGGTGAGGTCCTGTGATTTTCCCTCTCGATCCACCCACAGAACCTTGCGCCGGGTCTCACCGGCGCCGCCCGCGATATAGGCCAGCGTTCCATCGAGAGAGAAGGTGAGTTGGGCGACGCCGGACTCGGGGTCGGTCATGAGATTTTCGAGGACAGGAGCCGGCGAACCCGTTACCTTGAGGCTGGAGAGATCGAACGGCACAGCCAGGAGAGAACCGCGTCGCACATAAACCAGGAATCCCCCAGGAACATAATGAGGATTGGTCCCGTCATGAATCAGGGTTTGCCACTTCTTCGTCTTAAGGGATAAGAGGGCAACCGCGCTCTGCTCGGCGGTGAATCCCCGCTGGATCTCGAAAAGAATCGACTGGCCGCCCGGCAAAATCTGCGGCATCCCATGACCCACCTCACCCTGGCTCTGGTCGGGGGTGGTCAAGTCCTCGCAATTGCCACCGCTGCTCGAAACTCGAACCAGCCCTCCCCGATGCGAGGTCGAGAAGAAAATCGTACCGTCGAGAGCCCAAGAGCCCGGAAAATTGTTGTAAACCGTGCACAGAGACTGAACCGGACCTCCTCGCAGCGGGACCCTCTTCAGCGCCAGAGTTGTGCCGGTTTCCGAGGTATAGATGAACGCCAGCGACGACCCATCCGGGGAGAAGAACGGGGCCACTCCGCCGTCGGTGTCCGGGATCGGGGTGGCCTCGAGCCGGTCCAGGGGCCGGCGATAAAGTTGAGTTTTGTCGCCTTCCTTCGCTGAGAAAACGAGGTCGCTTCCATCCGGTGAGAGGGCAAGTTCCGTGAAATAGGACGTGGAAATCGTCAGCGTGGACGGAAGCAGGATACTGACGCGCTCGACCTTGCGGGGCGGCGGCTGGGGAGCCATGATCCTGAGAAGGATTCCCGTGATCAGAGCTCCCAGGAGTATTCCGGGAACACCCCAGCGCAGCCACGAGCGCGGGCTCGCCGAAGGGCCTGACACGGCCGAAGCTGCCGCGCCTGGTTGATCGTCTTCCGGATTCTCCATGGCCACGCGGGCCTCACCGATTGCCTGCAACCGGCGCCTGACGTCTTTATCCAGGCAACGCCGCAGCAGTTTGCGAATCGAAGCCGGGGTCGAGGCGGGCACGGCATCCCAGTCCGGGTCCTTCATGATGACGGCCGCCAGCAGGTCCGACACTGTTTCGCCCTCGAATGCCTGTCTTCCGGTCAGCATTTCGTACATCACGCACCCGAAGGCCCAGATGTCCGCGCGACGGTCAACGGGCTTCCCTTTTGCCTGCTCGGGCGACATGTAAGCCGCCGTGCCCAGGATTACGCCCGCCTGGGTGGCGGCTGCCGTCAGCGTGGGCGAGTTGTTGGGGTTGAGGGTGGAGGCGGAATCCCCGGAGCCGAGCGCCTTCGCCAGGCCGAAGTCCAGTACCTTCACCGTACCTTCCGGGGTGATCTTCACATTGGCCGGCTTCAAATCGCGATGGATGATACCCCGGTCGTGCGCGTATTCCAGCGCCCCGGCGATCTGTCTGGCGATGTGGAGGGCTTCCTCCACCCGAAGCGGCGATGCCCTCATTGCCACGGTTCCTGCGGAAGAAACCGCGGGATTCCCGGCGGCGCGGGAATAGCGCGCAATCGCCGGCGCCGCTGATAATCGCTCCGCCAGCGTCGGGCCTTCGACCAACTCCATCACCAGCGCTCGCACCCCGCCCGACTCTTCCAGGCCGTAGATCGCCGCAATATTGGGGTGATTCAGCGAGGCAAGCACCTGGGCCTCGCGCTGGAATCGCGCCATGCGATCGGCGTCGTTGGCAAAGTTCTCCGGGAGAACCTTCAGCGCCACGTCACGGCCGAGCTTGGTGTCGGTGGCGCGGTACACCTCGCCCATGCCGCCGGCGCCGAGCGGCGCGCGGACTTCGTAAGAGCCGAGCCTGGTTCCCGAGGCTAGGCCGCTCATAACCCTCCCGCCGAGACAAGGTGTTTAAGTTCGTCCGAGAAATGCACGACCACGTGCAGGTCAGGCTGCGGACTGGGTTGCCCCACCGGCTCCAGCATTACGAACCGTTTCCCATCCGGCGAGATGTCATATTCCCGGCCAAAGTACCCGCGGTCTCCCTGCTTAAAGTCCTCGCGGAAGAGCTCCCGTGCGACACCGACCGAAAGGCTCGGCTCGGTGGCAATCTTGACGGACATCATTTGTGACTGATTCTCATAGAACAGCTCACGGCCATCCCGCGACCACAGGGGATTTGTCCCTCCTCCGGCGGAAACCTGAGTGACCGCTCCGGGACCGGGGAAGGGGCTGATATCGATTTCGCTGCGTCCGGATTGATCGGAAGCAAAGGCCAGGTAGTGGCCGTCGGGAGAGAAACTGGGCCAGGTCTCGTTGAAGCCGTTCTGCCGAAACGGCTGCGGTTCCGCGCCCTGGTCCCTGGCCAGCACCCAGATCTGGGAGACACTCCTGTTGAACAGCATCAAGGCCAGCCAGCGCCCATCCGCCGACCACGACGAGGGCACGGAATCTTCCAGGCTATGGACGAGTGGTTGCACGCTCCCACTACCGTCAGCCGCCAGCCAGACTAATCCGCGGACTGACCCGTTGGGAACGTCGAACACCACTCGCTTCCCGTCGGGCGTCCAGAGCGGGTCGTGATTATCGTTCTGCCAGGCGAGCCTGCTCAGTACGCGGCGCTGGAGGTCGTAAATCCACAATTCGCAGTTCGTTTCCAGCTTCCGCAGCAGGACCCGGTTTCCGTCGGGAGAGAGGCGGGGCTGAACCCAGTAGGCAACGCTATCCATCACCGGAGTGGTCTGTCCCTTTCGGTCTACCCACACCACCTTTTTCTCGAGATTAGAATCGAAGTCCGGCAGATAAACAATGGTGCCGTTCGAGGCGAGGGCAAACGCCATGGACCGCGTTGCTGTGGTAAACACCTTGTTCAGTACGGTGACTGCTGCTCCCGTAAACGCCAGGCGTTTCAAGTCGAAAGGCGCCGCAAGAAGGTCGCCTGCCGGCGGCGCCCAAAACAGCAGATACCCTGCAGGATCGTAGCGGCCAAAGGCCCCGCCCTCACGGATGATGCGTCTTTGGCGAGTGCGGAGCGAGACCTCGTCAATGCGAGTGCCGTCGCGGGTATTGGCGGTGAAGAGCACCGAATCGCCGTCGGGGAGAACGGCAGGCCAGCCGTCGCGAAACTCCCCTTTGGCGGCATCTGCGGTGGTCAGCACTTCCGGTGTCCCGCCGGCCGCCGGCACCCGCATCAGGCCGGAGAACAGGTTTCCCTTGCTTTCACCGCCCCAGAAAACAATCGTGTCCCCCGAGCCCCAGGCCGCCTCGGCTCCGTAGGCAGCGGGGCAGATCAGTTGGGGAGTGCCGCCGCTTGCGGGAATCTTCATCAGACCCTGCGGCGAGGAGTATCCGATCCAGGCGCCGTCAGCAGAGAAAAAGGGATTCTGCGCGCCTTCCGTGTTGGGCAGAGGCTTGCCGTTGAATTGGTCGAGGGGCCGAACGACAAGACCCGCCTGGGTATTGGTCTGATCGCCTGCCGAGCGGCCGCCGGCAAACAGGCCCAACTCGCGCGCATAGACGATAACCCGCCCGTTCGGGGAGATGGCCATGCCCCCCGCATTCGGAGTGTCGTTGACGACGAGGCGGATACCTGACTCCGGCAGGCGGCCCCGCTCTCCTGCCACCCGGCTGAGCAACGACGCCGCCAGGACGATGCCCAGCACGCCCAGGGCTGCCCAGGGGAGCCACGCCTTGCGCGATGCGACCGGTTGCACCGCCTCGCTGGGACCCGCCGCGCCCGCAATCGCGTCGCCGCCGAGCGCACTCTCGATCGCGATCCGTGCCTCGCCTACATCGCGCAGACGTTGCTTCGGATCCTTGATAAGGCAGCGGCGGACGATTGTTTGGACGGGCCCCGGCGTGCTGGCGGGCAATTGCGCCCAATCCGGCTCATCCTTGATCACCGCGGCCAGCGTGTCGCTCACCGTTTCGCCCTTGAAAGCAGGCCGCCCGGCGAGCATCTCGAACAGCACGCAGCCGAAGGCCCAGATGTCCGCGCGCCGGTCTACCGGCCTGCCCTTGGCCTGTTCCGGGCTCATGTAGGCTGCGGTTCCGAGAATCACGCCGGCCTGCGTTGCCGCGACGGTGAGGGTGGGTGAGTTGGTTTGGTTCAGATTCAGCCCGGAGTCCTGGGGATTGAGGGCCTTGGCCAAGCCGAAATCCAGGATCTTCACGCCGCCCTGCGGGGTCACGTTGACGTTCGCCGGCTTCAGGTCGCGATGAACGATGCCGCTTTCGTGTGCGTATTCCAATCCCTCGGCAATCTGGCGCGCGAGGGGCAGAGCTTCGTCGAGGGGAATGGGGCCGTGCTCGATGCGGTCAGCCAGCGTGGGTCCTTCGACAAGTTCAATCACCAGGGCGCGCACACCAGCCGCCTCTTCCAGGCCGTAGATGGTGGCGATGTAGGGATGATTCAGCGAGGCGAGCACCTGCGCCTCGCGCTGGAATCGCGCCATGCGATCGGCGTCGCTCGCGAAGTTTTCCGGCAGGAATTTGAGCGCCACGTCGCGCCCGAGCCTGGTGTCGGTGGCGCGGTACACCTCGCCCATGCCGCCTTTGCCGATCGCGGCAGTGATCCGATAGTGCGAGAGAGTGCGACCGACCAGGTTTCCCCCTGTAAGCTAAACCGGCGCAAGTTGCGGCTTTAACGTTGAACCGAGGCGATCCCCATTCTACACCAGGGCTTTGCGGAAATTTAGCTCTCCGGTTGCGCCCGATCGGCGGCCCTTCATCGCTGTCGCCACTCCACCACCAGCGGCGTTCCCGTAAAAGGAAAGCGCTCGCGGATGCGATTCTCGAGAAAGCGCTCCACCGAGAAGTGGGGCGCGCCGCTTCGATTGGTAAACGCCACAAAAGTGGGAGGCGACACGGCGGCCTGAGTCAGATAATAAAGACGCAGAGGCTTGCCGCCCGGGCTGGGAACGCGCTCGAAATCGAGTTGCTGCAGGAAACGGTTCATCTCGGCCGTGGGAACGCGATACCGGCGCGCGGCCGCCACTTCCACGATGGTCTCGAGCAACTTGCCGAGCCCGCGCCCTTTCAGCGCCGAGATAAAGACCAGCGGCGCGAAACTGAGGTACTTAAGATGGTCGCGCACGCTCTCGGTAAATTCCTTCACGGCGGCTTGATCTTTCGGAGCCGCGTCCCACTTGTTGACGGCGATTACCACCGAGCGGCGGCTCTCATACGCGTACCCGCCGATGTGGGCATCGGCGGCGGCCACGCCCTCGGTGGCATCGAGCACCAGTACGGCGACATCGGATCGCTCCAGATGCTTGCGCGCCTGGATGACGCTGAGCTTCTCGGCGAGCAGGTGTGTCTTGCCTTTGCGCCGGATGCCCGCCGTGTCGATCAGGCGAAACCGCCGGCCGCCGGTTTCGAGCCCGGCATCCACCGCGTCGCGCGTGGTTCCGGGCACAGGCGTTACGATGGAGCGCTCCTCGTTCAGCAGCCGGTTGAGCAGCGTTGATTTCCCGACATTCGGCCGGCCGATGATGGCGACCCGGATGGCGTCGTCCGCAGGGGCAGCCGGAGTCGCGGGTTCATCGCCCGCGGATGCGGCTTGAGGCGGTGAAGACACCGCCGCACCAGCGGCGCCTTCGGGCCGGGTCGCGGGCGCAAGGCTGGAGACGATGTGATCGAGAAGCTCGTCAACTCCGCGGCCGTGCTCGGCAGAGATCAGGAAACCCTCGATGCCGAGCCGGTGAAACTCGGCGCCCAGCGCCTCCTGCCGGTCCGAGTCCACCTTGTTCACGGCCAGCGTGAGCGGCTTGCCCGTGGCGCGCAGGCGCCGGGCAAGTTCCTCGTCGAGCGGCAGAAGCCCCTGGCGCGCGTCGGCAACGAGGATCACGTGATCCGCCTCGCGAATCGCGGCCCGCGCCTGTCGCAGAATGCCCGCCGCGATCCCGCCGGCGGCGGAGCCGGTAGGCTCCTCGAGGACCGCTTCCATCATGCCGCCCGTGTCGACGACCTCAAATTCACGGCCGAGCCATTGGGCGCGTCCGTAGAGGCGATCGCGCGTCATGCCGGGCTCGTTGCCCACCAGCGCGCGCCGGCGTCCGACGATGCGGTTGAACAAGGTCGACTTGCCTACGTTCGGCTGGCCGACGATAGCGACGCGGGAAAGACGGTTCATGGTTTGGGCGGCGCGGCGGGAGGTCCTTGTGGCGGGAGCTTCTTGAGAATGGCCGCATACGCCGCGCCAACGGTCGAAGCGTTCGGCGAAAGCGAAAAGGCGCGATGGTATTCGTCAAGGGCGCCGCGCCGGTCGCCCTGGGCCAGCAGGGCATCGCCGAGGCTGTTGTGGGTGGCCGAGTCGTCGGAGCCGAGGGAAACAGCCTTGCGATACGCGCTGGCCGCGCCGGCGAAATCGCCCGAGGCATAAAGGGCCGCCCCCAGGCGGGCCTGGATGCGGGCATCGCCCGGGCTGAGTGCCGCTGCGGCCTGATAAGTTTTGACCGCTTCCGTGAGTAATCCTTTGGCGTAAAGTGCATCGCCCAGCGACGCCTCGAGTGCGACGTCGTTCGGTTGGGTGGCGAACGCGCTGCGGTAGGCATCGATGGCGCCGTCCCAATCGTGCTTTTCCGCCAGCGCGTCGCCCAGGCTGCGCTGCGCCTGACTGTTTCCGGGGTCGACCCGCACGACCTGGCGGTACTCGGTCGCCGCGTCATCCCAACGCCGGGCCGCGCCGAATACGTTGCCGAGGCCCAGGTGCGCGCTCGAGTTTCCCGGGTCCAGCTTGAGCGCCTGGCGGTAGGAGTTCTCGGCCTCGTCCCAGGCTTGCTTTCCGGCGAAGGCGTCTGCCTGGGCAAGGTCCTTCTGCACGCTCTTCTGGACATCAGCCATGGAGGGCGCGGCGGGTGCCGCGGTCGCCGGCGGACACGCGAGGGGCGGCGCCGCGGCCGGAGATCCAGCGCCCGGCAGCGCTGCCGGTATGCCCGCCGTCAGACTCGGCGGGTTCACCGGCGTCGGAGCTGGCGCGTCAGGAATTGCAGGCGCTGAAGCCGCTGCCGCAGGATTTGCGCTCGCCGCGGTTGCCGGCGCTGGTGCCGAAGGCTTGGCATCGCGGATCGCCCGGATCAGGACGTCATCCGCGCCGGCCTTGCGCAGCGACTCCAGGAAATCCGGCGTGGGCGCGAAACTGATCCCGCGCTCCGCCACCAGCAGCGCCAGACGCTGGCTGTTCACCTGGCCTTCCACGAGGCCCATCACCTGCTCTTTGCTCAACGGCCTGGGCTCTGCCGCTCGCCCTGTCCCTGTCTGCGCGGCCGCCGCAGCCGCCAAGAGCGTGAGAGCCAGCATGGCCCGACCCAATCCGCGCTTGACCGCCTTTTCAATCATGACACCACGCTTATTATAGCGCGGGCGGCGCGACGTACCCTGCGCCACCGGTCCTCGGACAGAAGCGAGAAAGCCAGGCCGATTATTTCGTCAGCGAATCAAAACCTTACGCTGGACCCAATTGCGGGTCCAGAAGGCGGTCGGGGACGCCCGCGGCTTGCCGAACTTGAAGAAAGTCTATTTGACCGGCAATACTCCTCTCTTTATGCTAGAGACAGGGCGTGACTCAAGTCCCGAATCCGAATTGTTGGCGCCTTAGATTCTCCTGGGGACAAATCAAATTGCAAGTCGGGGAAATCCTTTACCTCCTTCGAGGAACGCGCGGGCTGAGTCAGGATCGGTTGGCGCAGGCGCTGGGCATCAGCGCCAGCTACCTGTCTCTGTTGGAAAGAGGTAAGCGTCCGGCCACGATAAAAGTAATGCGCACGCTGGCGAACTGGCTGGGTGTCGCGCCGGGCCTGCTCATTCTGCAATCCATGGATCCGGGCAGCCTCGAGATTCGGCCGCGCAGGCTGGTCAGAGAGATTCAACGCCAGATGCAGAAGGCCCTCGCTTCGGGCAACTTCACGGCTCTCGAAGAAGTGGGCCGCGATTAGGCGCGCGATCCGCGCTTCAGTGGCGGGGACGCTCGAGCAGCGCCTGGGTTCGGGCCTGATAGAGGGTTGGAAGGCGCGGCGGCTGCCGCTTCTCGAAATATGCCTTTATCACATCGCGCGCCACAGGCGCCGCCACCGACGATTCTTCGCCGTGCATCACCAGCACGGCCACCACAATATCCGGATTGCTGAAGGGCGCGTAACCCACAAACCAGGCATTGTTGCGGTAGCCCGCCTGACGCGCCGACTGCTTCAGGCTCGCGCTCACCACCTGCGCCGTGCCGGTCTTGCCCGCGATATCGAGCCCATCCACATGCGCGCTGGCTCCGGTGCCTCCACCGTTCACCACCGCCCACAGGCCCTGCGTCACCGCCGAGAGCGTGTCCTGGCTGATGGGGAAATCCCGCGCGCGGTCCTCGGGTGGATTCCGGCCCAGCGCTTCCAACTCGTCGCGGAATACCAGGTGCGGGCGATGGAATACCCCGTCTTCGATAACGCCGCTCATGAGATTGGCAAGCTGCAGGGGCGTAACTTCCACGGCACCCTGCCCGATGGCCACGGAGATCGTCTCACCCGCCCACCACTTGCGCCTGAACGCACGCTCCACCCACTCCGGCGATGGCATCAGACCTGCGTCTTCGCCCGGCAGATCGATCCCTGTCCGCGCGCCGAGCCCGAGCTGTTTGGCGAAGTAAGCGAGCTTGTCGATGCCGAGCATCTTGCCCAGTGTGTAGAAGTAGACGTCGCACGATTGCGCGATGGCGCGGTGCAGGTCCACCTCGCCATGTGCCTTGCGCTTGTTCCATACCCAATCGTGATACGTGTGGCCGTAGATGGTGATCTCGCCCTTGCAAAGGACGCTGAAATCGGGCCGGATCGTTCCGGTCTCGAGCGCAGCCGTGGAGGTGACGATCTTGAACACCGAACCCGGCGCGAGTTGCGCCTGGGTGGCCTTGTTCATCAAGGGCTTCTCCGGATTGCCCATGAGGTCGCGCCACGAAACGGCATCGATGCCGTGCGCGAAATCGTTGGGATCGAAAGCGGGGTGGCTGACCATGGCCAGCACTTCGCCGGTGCGCGGATCGAGCGCCACCACCGCACCCTGCCGGTCTCCCAGGGCCATCTCGGCCGCCACCTGCAGATCAAGATCGATCGTCAGCCGCAGGTCGTTCCCCGGGTGCGCGTCGAGCGTGGTCATCGAACCGACTTCCTGCCCGCGGCTGTTTACCACCACGCGGCGCATGCCATCGCGCCCCGAGAGCACGGCGTTGTACTCGCGCTCGATACCGCTCTTCCCGACCACATCGCCCGGCCGGTACCCAGAGTGGCTCTCCGCGATGATGTCCTCAGAGACGTCACCCACGTAGCCGATCAGAGCCGCGGCCACGTCGTGCTTGAGGTAGAAGCGCTGCTCCGTACCGATCAGGTCAAGTTCGGGATATTCCACGCGGTGCGACTCCACGAAGGAAACATCTTCCAGCGATGCCGAGGGCTTGAGCAGCACAGGCTGATAGCGCGGCAACTTCGCGGTGCGCGCGATCAGTGCCAAGACGTCCTGCGAATCGAGGTCAAGTCCACGGGCAATGGCGGTCAGACGCTGGGGCGTGAGTGCCGCAGGGTTCTCCCGCGACAGCAGGATGCTGAACGCCGGGGTGTTATCCACAAGCACGCGCCCCTCGCGATCGAGAATACGCCCGCGCGGCGCAATGATCGGCAGGTTGCGGATGCGGTTGCGGTCTGACGCCTCCAGATATTTGTGGTGTTGGTGGACCTGCAGCCGCCAGTAGCCCCCCAACAAGCCCAGAAACACAAAACAGACCACCCATTGGAAAGTGGTGACCTTCCAGGCGGCGAGCCGGTGTTCGTTTGAACGGGTGGGCATTTTCCTGCGGTAGGCCGAAATCCTGATTCGCGGAATCAGTCCAAGCGTGATCTGCTGCCAACGATCCGCTTACGAAGGTTTCAAACTATCACAGCGCGGGTGCCGGTTCAAGGCGAAATCGGCCTCCGATTACGCCGGGTGATACGCGCGTTCGATCGGCTTACCTACGCGTTCGTCCGCAAGTACTCAAGGCCGGATGGAACGCGTCATTTATCAATACAGTAATATACCTACTACAAAATAAGGCCCTGCGTCAAGGACGGACAGGGCACACCGCTTGCCACCGGTTGACGCACTTCAATGAGACAGGCAATATGCTAATCCGAACCCGAGGTTTCACATGGTAGCACGAGGATGATTTCCGGCGGTTGACCCGTCGCGCGCGGCAGTTTAAGATGCCTTCCTTCGCCCTGCGCGCCCGACAACTGTCGCATCGCGGATCATTCGTTGGAAACTGCCGGGGATGGTGCCGGCCGGGCCGGCGTGAAGGAGACCAATCATGCACAGGAAATCATCGGGTTCGAGCGTGCTTCGCATGCTCGTTTTGGCGACACTCTGCCTCGGGGTTTTCATTTCAGGTGTCCTCTGGGCCACGCACATAGGTGCCGCGCAAAAGTACGCGGAGCACGACCGCGATCATCCTCTGCCACCCGTGATCACGCCCGCGACGTGCAGCACCCAGGACAAGCCGGGCAATCCGCCTTCCGACGCGATCGTACTGTTCAACGGCCACGATCTCTCCAACTGGGAGTCGGTGAAGGGCGGGCCTGCCGACTGGACTGTCAGTGACGGATACTTCGCCACCAAGCCGGGCACGGGCGACATCCGCACCAAGCAGGCGTTCGGCGACATGCAGCTTCATGTCGAGTGGTCCACGCCCAATCCGCCCCACGGGGAAGACCAGGACCGCGGCAACAGCGGGGTGTTTTTGCAGGGGCTCTATGAGGTTCAGGTGCTGGACTCGTTTCAGAGCGTGACCTACGCCGACGGCCAGGCCTCGGCAATCTACGGCCAATACCCTCCGCAAGTTAACGCCTGCCGTCCGCCGGGAGCATGGCAGACGTACGACATCATCTTCCACGGACCGCGTTTCAGCGACGAAGGGACGCTCCTGCGCCGCGCACGCGTGACCGTGATCCAGAACGGCGTGCTGACGCAGGACAACGTCGCCATCATGGGTCCGACGGGGCACCACATCCGGCCGCAATACACGCCGACGCCCGAGAAACTGCCGCTGGCGCTGCAGGACCACAACCATCCTGTGCGCTATCGCAATCTCTGGGTGCGCGAACTCCCTAGACACCCGATGTAGGACTGAAGGTTGGGTGACGACACTGCGTGACAGCTAGGAGCGGTAACTCGAGTTGATCCGGATGTATTCCTCGGTGAAGTCGCACGTCCAGACCGTGGCGCGGCCCCGGCCGGTCTTGAAATCGACCACGATGGTCAGGTGGCGCTCCAGCATTTTCTGATGCGCGGCCTCTTCGTCGAAGGGATGCGCCTGCGCGCGGCGGCAGACGGTGATTCCCGCGAGGCGAATCTCAGCCCGCGCGGGGTCGAAAGCCGTGCCTTTGGGAAGCGGGGCCCGGCCGGCGGCCGCCAGAATCCTGCCCCAGTTGGGATCGGCCCCGGCAATCGCCGTCTTGACGAGCGGCGAGCCCGCAATCGTGCGCGCGATCGCGGCAGCGATGGAGTCTGAAACCACTCCGCGCACCTCGATCTCGGCCACGCGGCTGGCGCCTTCACCATCGGACACAATGGCCAGAGCCAGATGGCGGCAGACGCTTTCAAGGGCGCGAGTGAACTTCACGAGATCGCTTCCGGCGCCGGGAGTTTGCGGAGCGCCCGAGGCGCCGTTTGCCAGCAGGATCAGCGTATCGTTGGTCGAGGTGTCACCGTCGACGGTGACGGAGTTGAACGTGCGGCCCGCGATCTGGCGCAGCAAGCGCGCGGCCAGGGGACGGCTGAGCGCTGCGTCAGTCACCACGAACGCAAGCATGGTTGCCATCTGCGGATGAATCATGCCCGCGCCCTTGGCGCAGCCCAGCACCCGCACTTCTTTACCGCCTAGGCTGCAGCCTGCGGCGGACCATTTCGGACGCGCGTCCGTGGTCATGATGGCACGTGCGACGGATTCGTACGCTTCTGCAGTGCGGGCCCGACCCCTTACCAGCCAGGGCGCTGCCGAAGTGAGCTTTTCGGTTTCGAGTGGAAATCCGATCACACCCGTCGAGCAGACGAGCACCTGTTCCTCGGCACAACCGAGTTCGCGCGCCACGGCCGCCGTGGTGGCGCGCGCCATGGTCATGCCTCTTGCTCCCGTGGCGCAGTTGGCGTTTCCGGAATTCGCGATGATGGCACGCGCCACACCCCGCGATTTCCCGAGGTGCTGGCGCGAGACGAGCACGGGCGCAGCCTGCACGCGATTGGTGGTGAAGACTGCCGCAGCCACCGCAGCGGCATCGCTCGCAATCAGCGCCACGTCGGGCTTCCCGCTCCGCTTGATACCGCAGGAACCGGAAGCGAACTTGTAGCCCTTCGGCAACGACTGCGCGTCGAGCGGAGCCGGATCTTGAAAGAGTGAGTTCATGGACGAGCCTCCAACCCCGTGAGGCGTTCACGGCAGCGCTTGACGGCCTCGCGAGCCCGCTCAGGCGCAGTCCCGCCCTCCACGTCGCGCGCCGCCAGCGCCGAATCCACGCTAAGAGCCCTTGTCAGGCTTTCATCAAAGAGCGGTGAGAATGTCCGGAGGCTCTCAATGGGCAGCGAAGTCCACGTCCGGCCCTGTTTCTCCGCTTCACGGACGATCTTCCCCACGACTTCGTGCGCCTGGCGAAAGGGCATGCCGCGTCGCACCAGGAAATCTGCGGCTTCGGTGGCGAGCAGCGCCGGATCGCCGGCAGCCTCGCGCAGGCGCGCTTCATTCACCTGCATGGTGGTAATGGCGCCTGCGGCGACCTGCACTGCTCGGAGCGTCTGATCGTGGGCAAGGAAGAGCGGCTCCTTGTCCTCCTGCAGGTCGCGCTGGTAGCTCGTGGGTAATCCCTTGAGGGTGGTGAGCAGCCCAAAAAGCGCAGAGGTCGAGCGCGCCGTCTTGCCGCGGATCAACTCCCAGGCGTCCGGATTCTTCTTTTGGGGCATGATGCTGCTGCCCGTCGAGTGTTCATCGCCAGGCGTGATGAATCTGAACTCCGAGGATGCGAACAGGACCATGTCTTCGGCCAGTCGCGAGAGATGCGTAGCCAGCACGGACAAGGCGTAGAGATAGTCGAGGGCAAAATCGCGGGCGCTGACGGAGTCGAGGCTGTTCGCGGTGGGGCGTTCGAACCCAAGCTCCTGCGCGAGGGCGGAGCGATCGACGGGGAACGCTGCGCCAGCCAGCGCAGCCGCCCCCAGCGGGCATTCCGCCGCCGAACGGCCCGCCGCCTCGAGGCGATCGATGTCGCGGAAGAAGCCCTCAACGTGCGCCAGAAGAAAATGCGCCAAAAGAATCGGCTGCGCGTGCTGAAGATGCGTCATTCCCGGCATGGCGACGCCGGCGTGACGCTCCGCCCGATCGGCGAGCGCTGCGATCAGTTGAATGGTGGCGAGGCGCGTGGCGCGGACCGCATCGCGCACGAACAGCCGGAAATCCGTGGCTACCAGATCGTTCCGGCTGCGTCCGGTATGGAGCTTCCAACCTGTGGAGCCGATCAGCTCAACGAGGGCCGATTCGACGAAGTGGTGCACGTCCTCGGCGTCGGACGTCGCCAGCCAGGAAGGATCCTGCCCGGCGCGCGCCTCGATTCGATCGAGCGCATCGAGGATGGAGGCGGCCTCGGCGGAGGCCAGCAGGCCTGTCTTCTCGATGGCCCTCGTCCAGGCACGATTCACCCTGAGTTCGTAAGGAAGCAGCCTCTGGTCGAAGGGGAACGAGCGCTGGAATTCGTAGAAGACCTCATCCGGCGGCCGGTCGAAGCGTCCGCCCCACAGTTTGGAGCCGGTCGCGCTCATGACCGGCCGTTACCTTGCGGCATCGTGACGGGAAGTGCGAACAGGTTAATGAATCCCTCCGCGTCCTTAGCATTGTAGCGGGCCATATTGAAGCTGGCGAGGTCGGCGCGATAGAGAGAATACGGCGAACGGCGACCGGTGACGGTGACGTTGCCCTTGTAAAGCTTCAGGCCGACGCTGCCTGTCAGCCGCCGGGAGGCAGCCGCGAAGAATCCGTCCAGCGATTCGCGCAAAGTGGTAAACCATAGCCCGTAGTAAACCAGCTCGGCGTAACGGTGCGACAGGGCCTGCTGGAAGTGGGCGGTCTCGCGATCCAGGCAAATGGACTCGAGCTCGCGATGCGCCGTGACCAGCAACGTCCCGCCCGGCGTCTCATAAGCACCGCGCGATTTGATGCCCACCAGGCGGTTCTCCACAATGTCGATGCGCCCCACGCCGTGCTCGGCTGCCAGGGCGTTGAGGCGACCGATCAATTTCACCGGGCCGACGGCCTCACCATTGAGAGACACGGGAATGCCGGCATCGAATCCGATCTGAACCTCACCGGGCTCGTCCGGAGCCTTCTCCGGCGCCGTAATCCATTGCCACATCGATTCTTCCGGCGCGCTGAAGGGATCCTCGAGGCGTCCACCTTCGTGGCTCAAGTGCCACAGGTTACGGTCGCGGCTGTAAATATTGGCTTCGGTCTGTTCGATGGGAACGTTGTGCTTCCGCGCGTAGGTGATCGCATCCTCGCGCGATTGAATCGCCCACTCGCGCCATGGAGCGATGATCTTCAGGTCAGGAGCAACGGCTTTGTAGGTCAGCTCGAAGCGCACCTGGTCGTTGCCCTTGCCCGTGCAGCCGTGCGCCACCGCGGCCGCGTGCAGCTTCAGCGCCAGTTCCGCCTGGCGCTTGGCCAGCACCGGCCGCGCCATAGAGGTGCCGAGCAAATAGCGATGCTCGTAGACGGCGCCGGCGCGCAGCGTCGGCCAGACGTAATCGCGGACAAACTCCTCGCGCAGATCTTCCACGTAAACCGCGGAGGCGCCGGTGGCCAGCGCCTTGCGCCGGGCCGCCTCGAGATCCTCCTGCTGGCCCACGTCGCCGATCATGGCGATCACTTCGCTGCCGTAATTCTCGCGCAGCCATGGAATGATGATCGATGTATCCAGCCCGCCCGAATAGGCGAGTACAACCTTATTCGACAAGGGAACTTTCTCCTTTGGATTAGTGCTTGGTCATTGGCCCTTAGTTTCTGGTCCATGGCACGGTCATGACCAAGGACGAATGACCGACGACTAAGGACCACGTTCCACCTTCTTCGATCGCAACGACACTAACCGAATAAGGTCAGCATGATCGCATTCTGGACGTGCAGCCGATTCTCCGCCTGCTGGTAGACGATCGACTGAGGCGAATCGATCACACCGGCCGCGACTTCGGACCCGCGATGCGCGGGCAGGCAGTGCATGAAGACAGCTCCGGACGCGGCGAGCGCCATCAGCCCTTCGGTGACCTGGTAGCCCGCGAAGGCCTTTTGCCGCTCGGCCGACTCGCGCTCCTGTCCCATGCTCACCCAGACGTCGGTATAGACCGCCTGCGCTCCGGCGACGGCTGCGGAGGGATCGGTAAGCAGATGGATGCGGGCGCCCGTCGCGCGCGCGGTGCTGCGCGCCTCGGCAGTCACCTTCGAATCCGGACGATAACGCGCCGGGGTTGCCACACGAAGCTGGATGCCCAGCCGGGCCGCCGCCAGCATGAGCGAGTGACACATATTGTTGCCATCGCCCACATAAGCCATCTCGAGACCGCGCAGGTTGCCGAATCGCTCCTCGAGCGTGAAGAAATCCGCCATGGCCTGGCACGGGTGGTATTGGTCCGTGAGCGCGTTGATCACGGGGATGCCGGCGTATTCCGCTAGTTTCTCAAGGATCGATTGGTCGAAGGTGCGCGCCACAACGCCTTGCACCCAGCACTGCAGGCATTTGGCCAGGTCCTGGATTTCCTCGCGCTCGCCCAGCCGCGACTGGGAGTGGTCGAGGAAAACCGGGGTGCCGCCGAGATTGCGGATGCCGACCTCGAACGTCACACGGGTGCGCAGCGACGGCTTCTCAAAGATCATGGCCACGGAGCGTCCGGCAAGCGAGGACCGATAGCGTTCAGGATGCGCTTTCACGTCGGCCGCGAGCTGATACAGATCTCGCAGGCGGGAGGGCCTCCACTCGGCGCCGGTTAGAAGGTCACGCGGCAGCGCTTCAGCCCCCACCACCGCCCTTGCCGGGACGACCTCCCGGAAAACGTGAGGTCCGATCCATTGTGTTTGAGTTGACATCGCCTCTGCTCCGTTACGCTGAGTAAGCGCCCGGGGCAATTCGTGAATCACCCCTACGCTTTCCGCGTCTTGCCGAAGATCGTGTCGAGTTTGTCCAGGAACTCATTCACCTCGCGCTCCCGCACGATGAACGGCGGCAGGAAGCGCAGGGTGTAGTCGTGCGTGCAATTAATCACGAGCCCGCGCCGTAACGCTTCCGCCACGTACGGGGCTCCGGCCACGCTCAGCTCCAGCCCGAGGATCAGTCCTTCGCCGCGAATTTCCTTGATGAAATCAAACTTCGCTCGAAGGCGTTCCAGGCCCGCGCGAATCTGGCCGCCGCGGCGGCGAACATTTTCGAGCAGCCGTTCGTCCTCGACAGTCTGGAGGAACTCGAGCGCGACGGCGCAAACCAGCGGTCCGCCGCCGAACGTGGTTCCGTGCAACCCGGGCGAAAACGCCGAGGCAAATGACTCGCGCGCCAGCAGCGCGCCGAGGGGCAAGCCGCCGCCGAGAGGCTTCGCCAGCACGACAATGTCAGGCAAGCCTTTGAATCGCTGATACGCGAAGTAGCGTCCGGTGCGGCCGAGGCCGCACTGAATCTCATCGGCAATCAGCGCCGCGTTGTATTGATTCGCAAGCTGCCGAGCCCGAGTCCAGAACGCTTCGCTGACAGCGTGAATGCCGCCTTCGCCCTGAATCGGCTCGACGACAAGGGCGCAAACGCTCGAATCGAACTTCAATTCAAGATCGGCAACGTCATTGAAGCGCACGAACTCGATGCCGGGCACGAGCGGAGCGAACGGCGCACGGTACTTCTCGGTGGCGGTGATCGAAAGCGCGCCGAAGGTGCGTCCGTGAAATGAATTCTCCAAAGCCAGGATGCGAGTCTTGCCGCCGTCCGATTGCTTCGCGCGGATGCGCGCCAATTTCAGCGCGCCCTCGACCGCCTCCGTGCCGCTGTTGGTGAAGAACACCCGGTCCATTCCCGACCAGCGCGCGAGCTTCTTCGCCAGCGGCCCCTGAAATTCGTTATGAAACAGATTGGAAAGATGCGTGGCGCGCGCGGCCTCGCGCCGGATCACCCGCACCAGTCGCGGATGGGCATGCCCCAAGGCGTTGACGGCGATGCCGCCCAGGAAATCGAGATACTCGCGGCCCTTGTCGTCATAGAGGCGGCACCCTTTGCCCCGCACAAGCACGAGCGCCGGTCGCTTGTAGGTGTTCATCAGGTAGCGTTCGGCGTCGCGGCGCGCCTGGGCCGCGCTGATCGGCGGTGTCCCGGTCTGTGCTTTTCTCGCCACCTTAGAACGCCCTCAACGGGTCGAGCCTCGCCGGGTTCCGGCCTTTGCGCGACGCGCCGCGCGACTTGAGATCTGCAGAATTGCCCACGCGGGTTCCCGGTCCGCGTCCGGCGGCGGCATCAAGCAGGCCGCCCGCAATCTCGCCGCCGATGATCTGCACGTCGCCCACGCCCGCGTTGAGAGCGCGCCGGCAGGCTTCGAGCTTCAACACCATGCCGCCGGAGACCGTCCCGGCAGCCACCAGGGACTCAATGGTGTTCGGATCCACGTTCTCGATCACGGTGCCGCCGTCCAGCACCCCCGGGACGTCTGTCAGGTAGATCAGGCGCTCTGCTCGCAGGTGCTCGGCCGCGGCAGCCGCCATCTGGTCGGCGTTGATGTTGTAAATCTCGCGGCGAGGCCCGAGTCCGAGGCAAGCTGCGACCGGCACCAGTCCGGTCCTCCAGAGCGATTCGAAGAACTCGACATTTGCACCGGTCAACTCGCCGACAAATCCGAGCCCGCGCGGCTGGGTCAATGGCTGGGCCAGGAAGCACCCCGCGTCGCCGGCCGAGATGCCGACCGCAGGTTGGCCGGCCGCGGAGATCGCCGCCGCCAGTTGCTTGTTCAGCAGCCCGCCGAACACCATGAGCGCCACGTCCCGCGTCGCGGGATCGGTGACGCGCAGGCCACCGACGAACCGGCTCTCGATCCCGAGACGCGCCAGCGTGGCCGTAAACATTTTCCCGCCGCCGTGCACCACCAGGACCTCATGTCCCTGGCGGGCGAGTGCCGCCACCTGTCGCGCCAGGCCTTCGAGGGGACGATCGAGCAAAGCTCCGGCGAATTTGATCACCATTCTCATCGTTGATTCACTTCAACCCGCAGGCTTCCTCGAAACCCAACATGCCGTTGAGATTCTGAATCGCCTGCCCGGCTGCTCCTTTGCCCAGATTGTCGAGACACGAAACCACCACCAGGCGCTCTCCCGAAGGATCGAGCGCGAAGCCGATATCGCAGAAATTCGTGTGCACCACGTGGTGCAGATCGGGCAGATTGCCCGCCGGACGAATCCGCATCATGGGCCGTCCGGCGTAGAACCAGCGGTAGAGGCTCTCAATTTCTTCCGCGGTGCGCTTTCCGTCGAGCCAGACGTAAAGCGTGGACAGGATTCCGCGGGCCACGGGCAGCAAGTGGGTGCTGAAGATGAAGTCGCCCGGTTTGAGGCCCGTGTGCTCCGTGATCTCAGGTGTGTGCCGGTGCTTGAAGAGGCCGTAGGCGCGCATGTTCTGGTGCACTTCCACGAAATGCAATTCGTGCCTGGGCTCTTTGCCCGCGCCGCTGGCCCCGGATTTCGAGTCGCAGACGACTCCTCGGTGGGTATCCACAAAACCGGCGCTCATTAGGGGGCGTAGCGCGAGGATCACCGACGTCGGGTAGCATCCCGGATTCGCCACCAGGCGCGCCGCGGCCAGCCGTTCGGCGTAAAGCTCCGGCAGGCCATAGACAGCCGAAGCCAGGGCTTCCCCGGCTGGGGGAGGCAGCTTGTACCAGCTTGCAAATGTGTCGCCATCCGCAAAACGAAACGCGCCGCTCAAATCCACAACCCTGATTCCCGCCTTGACCAGCTCGGGAACGACCTCCAGAGAGATCTCGTGCGGCGTCGACATGAGCACCGCGTCGGCGCCACTGTGCACTAACGCCTCAGTGGAGAACGGCACGCAGGGCGCCTCGCCCCAGCCGAGGAACTCCGGAAGCAGCTCACTCAGGCAGTGAACGGATTTGTGACGATCGCGCAGATAAAAGACGGGCGTCGCCACGCGCGGATGGCGGAGCAGCAGGCGCGCCAGTTCCGCACCGGCGTAGCCGGTAACGCCGACCACGTCCACTCTCGCCTTCCGGGTTGTTTCGGTCGCGCTCATTTCAGAATTGCCTGCATCCGCTTTCGCAGATCCACGCACGCCTTGCGGGAGGCAGTGATCACCAGCACCGTGTCGTCACCGCCGATGGTCCCGACCACTTCCGGCAGCCGCTCCCGGTCAAGAGCCACCGCCAGCGGCTGCGCCGCACCCGCCGGAGTTCTCAAGACCAGCAGGTTCTGCGCCTCGCGCACGTCCAGCAGGTACTCGCGCACGGCCCGCTCGAACCTCGGCTGCGCGGTTTCCGTTTCCGGAGTGAGCGGCCGGTAGCCCGCGGCCGTCTTGACCAGCCTCAGCTCCTGCAGGTCGCGCGAGAGCGTGGCCTGCGTCACGCGCATGTTTTGCTGGGCCAGCAGCCGCTTGAGATCGTCCTGGCTCGAGACGGCTCCCGCCGCCACCAACTTCAGGATCTGGCCCTGCCGGAAACGCTTTAGCGAACCCACTTCCGCACCCGCGTGCCACTATGCACAAGTGTGTATATTTATACATTTCCGGGCGCTTGTCAACCGGAAAGGAGGGGATGACGGGATATCTCCAGGCGCGACAGGCCCATCTAAGGAAGTGTGGGGCGGCTACAATCCGCGCCGCACGGAGGTGGTTATGAAGCACGCAAAAGCAGCGTTATTCCCGGTGCTTCTCTTATCTGTTTTTGCAATTCCGCTCATGGCGGCTGTGCCCGATACCGGAACCACGCCCGTCCGTGTGACGGTAAGCGTGTCAGGGCCGCAGCCGCGGACACCCGTCACGGCCCGCGATCTTCAGGTCTATCAAGACAGCCAGCGACGGCCGGTAATCGACTGGACGCCCGTTGCCGAGTCGCCGCAGGGCATGGATCTTGCAATCCTGATTGACGATTCGCTCCGCAGCGACGTATCGCTGCAGTTTCCCGACCTCCGGAACTTCATCCAGGACCTTCCGGCCTCGACCCAGGTCGGAGTGGCCTACGCTGATTACGGAGCTGCCGTGTTCAAGCAGCCGTTCACGACCGATCATCGTCAGGCGGCAGCAGCCCTGCAGATCCCGGAGGGCAAAATCGCCGCGGGCGGCAGCATCTACCAGTCGGTGTCGGACCTGATCCGCGTCTGGCCGGACGACGGACGGGTACACGTCGCGCTGGTCGTGAGCTACGGCGTCGATATCTGGCGCGGCCTGGTGAACACAAGCCCCGTGCTCAATCCTGATCTCAATACGGCGATCCATCAGGCCCAGGCTTCGGGAGTGACGTTCTACACGATCTTTGCAGGCAGCTCGGTGGGATTCGAGCACAGTCCGATGCTGAATCTGAACGGCCAAAGCTCGCTCGAGCGCCTGGCCTCCGAGACCGGGGGCAAAGCTTACTTCCAAGGCACTCGCACCCCGGTTTCCTTCGAGCCCTTTTTGAAGCAACTGCGGGCGAGCCTCGACCGGCAGTACGTGCTCACGTTTGAAGCTGACGCCCGTACCGAAGCGCACGACGCCCCGCTGCGCGTGACGACCGAGTTGCCGCGCGTCAGGATCACGGCGCCGAGCGAGGTTCGAATTCCGGCGGCGCGCTGAGCGACGCGTCAGTTCAACGGCTTGCCATTCGTGTCGAAGACCTCCAGCGTGCCGTACTTGGCGAGCACGTCACGAATCGACTGCTTCTGGTCGTTGCCCGCCTGCTTGCCATCGCCCACGCAGACGATCTGCAGGTGATCGAGATCAACGTATTTGTGCGCCATTTGCTGAACCTCATCGGCGCTGACCGCGGCCACCTCGGCCGGATAACGGTCCCAATAGTCCGCGGGTAATCCGAAATACTGGACCTGCATGGCGCGCGTCAGAAGCTGCCCGGGCTGTTCGAGCGAAAGCGCAAAGCTGGCCACGATGGAGCGTTCGGCCTCTCCCAATTCGTCCGCCCCGATCTTCTCATCCCGGATGCGTTTGAATTCGTACATCAACTGAGTCAGGGAGCCGTCGGTGACGGCATTGTGGACCTGGGTGCTCGCCACCAGCGCGCCCGGGTAGACGTCCGCGTGCTGGACGCTGCTGTAGGCGCCGTAGGTGTAACCGTGGGCTTCACGCAGATTCAGGAAGAGGCGCGCCGACGGTCCGCCGCCCACCACGCGGTTCATCACGAAAAGCGGGATGTAATCAGGGTCGTTGAGCTTCACGGCATAGTCGCCGGCGATGATATCCGTCTGCACTGAACCTGGCCGGTCGATGAAGTAAATCCTGGCTCCAGCGGGCGGCGGCAACGGCGGCAGGGCTGGATCTTTCACGGGATGATCCTGCCAATTGCCGAAGTGCTGGCGAATGAGGCCGGTGATCTCCCCGGGAGTCACGTCGCCGATGACGCCCAGAATCGCGTTGCCCGGAACGTAGTAGTCGTCGTGGAAGCGTCGAAGATCGTCCGCCGTGACCGCCTTGACCGAGCCGGTGGTGGCCGAGACCACGGCCGCCGGGAAATCCTGATAAAGCACTTGCTGGAACTTCTCGCGTCCGAGGAAGCCGGGGTTGGACCGCTGTTCCTCGAGGGCCGCGAGCTGGCGTTGCTTGTACTTGTCGAGCTCATCCTGGGGGAAGGCGGGATTCTCGACGAGGTCGCTCATCAGCTCCAGGATCTTGCCGCTGTCCGGAGCCATTCCGGATGCCGTCAGGGCGGTGTAGCTGGCGCCGAACTGCGCGCTGGCGTTGAGGGAGGCACCCAGGCCATCGATTTCGCTGGCGAGCTGTGAGCTGGAGCGCGTCCTGGTGCCCTCGCGAAGCATGTCGGCGGTAAAGCTTGCGAGCCCGGGCAGGTTCCTGGGATCGGCGAGCGCTCCGGTCTTGATCCAGAGCGAGAATTCGACCGTCGGCAATTTGTGCCGCTCGATCACGAGCACCGTCAGGCCGTTCGGCAGTCTGGAGACAACCGGCTTGGGCAACGTAACCTTGAGGACTTCTTTGTTTACCGGCGCGCGATTCAGGCGCACTACTTTGGAAAGCTCAGCGCCGTGTTGCTCCGCTCCTCCCTGCTGGGCAATTCCAGCAGGCGCGATCATCAGGCAGAGAGCCAGGGGCAACGCTATCGATCTCAGATTCGAAATTCTGAGATTCAAAATCCTGAGATTCAATACTGCGAAGTTGAATCGCATCTCTATTTTCCCCCTTTCACTTCGGCGGCCTGATTGGCCTGCGCCGGAGCCGGCAGGTCGGTAATCACAACCCTCTCATTCGTAACCAGGTACTTCGCGGCGGCCGCCTTCACCTGGTCCGCCGTGACCGCGTTGTACTTCTCTACCCAGGTGTTGACGAGGTTCGGATCGTCGAACAGCGCCGTGTCCTCGCCCATCGAGGTCGCCTCGCTGAGATCGGTTTGCCTGACGAACTGAATCTGGTCGTGCAGGTCCTGCGCCTGAGCCTTCGCGAGCTCGGCCGGGGTGATCCCGTCCTTCTGCAAGGCCGCGACTTCGTCGATCAGCGCCTTTTCGCACTCTTCCGGCTTCACCCCCGGGCGCACAATGGCAAACAGATAGAGGAGGCTCGGGCCCGTGCGATCGTCGGCGCCGGCGAACACCTGCGCGCCCAGCTGCTTGTCTTTGACCAGATGCTGGTACAGGCGCGAACTCTGGTTACCCTGCTTGCCGAGCACGTCGCCGAGGACCTGCATGGCGAAATTGTCAGCCGTGTTGCCAGCCGGAATGTGATAAGCCACTACGACCAGCGGCAGGCGCGCCAGCGGGTCCGTCAGGGTCTCGCTACGCTCGCCGTAGTGCGGCGGTTCGGTCAGGTCGACGGCCGGCGGCGCCGGCTGCGAGGGGATGGAGCCGAAATACTTCTTCACCTGCTCGAGAGCCTCGGCGGGATCGAGGTCGCCCACGAGCGTTAGCACCGCGTTATTGGGCGCGTAGTAGATGCGGAAGAAATTCCTGACGTCGTCCACGGAGGCGGCGTCCAGATCGCGCATTTCGCCGATCACCGAATGCTTGTAGGCGAAATTGTCGTACGCGAGGTTGCCGATCTCGAGTTGCGCGTGCCCGTAGGGCTGATTGTCGATGCCCAGCCGCCGCTCGTCCTGCACGGCGTTGCGCTGATTGTCGAGATTCGCCTGGGTGACCGCCAGCGAGCGCATGCGGTCACTCTCGAGGTACAAGGCAAGATCCAGCTGATTCTTGGGCAGCGCCTCGAAATAGTTGGTCCGGTCCTCGGTCGTCTGTCCGTTCATGTTGCCGCCGTTGTTCAGCACCAGGATGAAGTGCTCACCCTTGCCGACATTCTCGGAGCCTTCAAACATCATGTGCTCGAACAGGTGGGCAAAGCCGGTACGACCCGGACGCTCGTAGCGCGATCCCACTTTATAGGTGACCGAAATGGCGAAGACGGGCGCGGTGTGATCGGGAACGATGATCACGCGCAGCCCATTGTCGAGCTTCTGGTCCGTGAACTGCACTTGCGGCAGCCTGGACCCGGCAACTCCCGCGAGCGGTACCGCACAGAGGCAGACGCCGAACAGCAGCGTCCTCAGTCGATGATTTCTCATCTCAAACTCCTTGTTTTGTAATCTCCGGGGTGAACAGCTGATTGTCCTCCACTAACGCGGTATATACAAGGCTGTTTCGTTTAAGCCCACAGTCAACCGCCGACTGTTCACGGTCCGTATTCGGCGATGATGGACGGGAATTCATGCCTGTGAACCATCCACGCTCAGGATCAGGCGGTATCGGGCAGCGGAGGCGGCGAGGCCCGGCGGATCTCTGGCACCTCGACCACGCGCACACCTTGCGGCGGCCGCTCCACGGCTTCGACAAGCGCGTTCACCATCTGCTTCAGAGTGACGAGCCCCAGGCGCCTCGCGGTGTCGCGCTTGCCTGGCAGGGCAGACATCACCGCATAGGCCGGCAGCAGGACGTAAGGCCAGCGATGTCCCGGTCCGAGCACATACCAGGGACGCACGATGGTGGCGTTGAGGCCGCTCGACCCGATGGCTTTTTCAACTTCCAGGCGCGGCTCGATGTAGACCTGCATGACCGGTGCGGGATGCGCCACACTGACGTAAACGAAGTGCGCGATGCCGGCTTGCCGCGCAGCAGCCACGGCCTCGAGGCCCGACTTCATATCCACGTCGCGGAATTGCTGCGCCTTCCGCGGATTGGGCTTGGGATGGCCGACGAGCTGCACAAACGTGTCCGCCGGCGGAACACGGTTGGCGTAAGAGGCGGCGTCAAGGGCATTGCCCATCACCAAGGCGCAGCCGGGCGGGAGCTTTCCTTCGGAACCCTGCCGCACCAGGGCGCGAACCTCGTGTCCGCGCTCCATGAGCGCCGGAATCAGGCTGTTGCCCATGTAGCCCGTCCCGCCCGTGACAAAAACATGCCTCATCTTGCCCCCCAATCTTAAGACCGCCAAGATGGCACACCCCCGAAATCCAGAGCGGCCAGGCCGGCCGCGCGCCCCGGGGGGCGCTAAGGCTTGACGGCGCTCAGGTACTGCCGCAGCAGGACAAACGTGTAGCCTCTCTGCTTGAGTTCGGGAATCAGGCGCGAGAGCAGTTCCACGGACTGCGGAAGCTCGTGGAACACCAGGATATGGTCCTCGATGCCGGCGCGTTCCCGCCGCGCGATGTTCGCCATCACGTAGTGATAGTCGTCGGGCTTCGGACATTTCGAGAGATCGTGCCCGACGCAGAAGTAGTCCTCGGAATCGACGTCGCGCAAAACGGCCGGGACGCGCGTGGAGCGCGTCATCACGTGATAGCCCCGGGCCTCGATCTTCGCCTCGAGCGCGGGCCAGATGTCCCAGTCGGGCGGGCGCAGATCGCGCGGGCGCGTTCCGGTAATGCCCTGGATGATCGTGGAAGCGCGGTCGATGTCGTTCAGGATCCAGGCGTCGCCGTAACGCTTCTCCATCAGCCGGAAATCGCCGTGGCCGTAGGTGTGATTTTCAGTCTCATGGCCGCGGCGATGCTCTTCTTCGGCCGCTTCGCGGCACACGCCGCCATCAACCTTGCGGCAGAGGTCATCGGCGTTCTTGGAGAGCCGCCAGCCCATCACAAAGAACGTGGCCTTGACGTGCTCGCGGTCGAGCAGGTCGAGCAGACTCGCCGAGGGCACTCCTTTGCCCGAACGCGTGCCGAGCAGAACGTAAGGCTTGGGACCATCATCGAAGGTCAACGCGATCAGTTTGCGCTGACTGGCAGGCCTGGGCGTTATCCCGGTTCCGACGCAGGTTGGGCCGCCCGCCGTGGCCGCCCAACCGATAGCGCCGCGACCAGCCCACACCGCGCAGATCAAAAAGCAGGTCGCAAGGCCGAGCGTTACGAAGAGCGAAGAATGACGGTCGTCCATAGGTTCCTATGATGACCGGCGGGGCCGGCTCGTCTTTTGCGAGAGCCTCTCCAGCGCCGGCGCGAGGTCCTGCGGACTCTCCCAGAAGTCCGCCCACAGCGCTTGACGCTTCTTGAGTTGTGCCGGAAGCGTCTTGATGTTCAGGTCGGCTGGCTTGAGCGAGGGTTGAAGCTCGCGCGGCGATATCGGAGCCGAAACGGGCGCCTGCGGGAAAGCCCGCGCAGAATAGACAGTCGCCAGGGGACGCCCGTACGCGTTCTGCTCCGCATCAATCAGGACCGTACCGGCTTTACGCTTGGCGACGATGCGCTCGTGGGTCACCAAGTCCGGCACTTTCGCGGCCGCGAGACGCCCCACGATGGCGCCGAACGTCCTCACCTGCTCGTAGGTATACCCGCGTTGGAGCGGAATGTAGATGTGGAGCCCGGTGGCGCCCGACGTCTTGAGGTAGACCTTCAGGCTGGTGTGCTTGAGCACGTCCAGCACCGCTTTGCCGACCTCGACCACAGCGGAAAAATCCGTTCCGTCGCTCGGATCGAGGTCAAAGAAGACGTAATCGGGATGGTCGAGATCGCCGCGGCGGCTCGACCACGGGTTGTGGTCGATGCAGCCGAGATTCGTCAGGTAAAGCAGCGCTGCCAGGTCGTTGGCCACGAAGTACTGCATCTCGGCGCCGCGCTCTTCGGAGTACACGGTGGCGGTGTCGATCCACTCGGGAACTCCGCGGCCCACTTCTTTCTGGAAGAAAGCCTCGCCCTGGATACCGTCCGGATACCGGCGCAGCACCAGCGGGCGGTCCTGGAGGAACGGCAACATGAAGGGCGCCACACGGGCATAATAGGCCAGCAGCAGGCGCTTGGTGTAGCCGCTCTCGGGAAAGTAGACCTTGTTGAGGTGCGTGAGCTTCACGCGCTTGCCGCCGAAGTCCAGGGAGAGGCTCTCGGCCTTGTTTTCCAGCAATTCATGCTCAACGTCGCTGCCGCCGGAAACTCCGGGCACCTGGCGCGCGCTGGCCGCCTTGCCGGGCGACGGCGCCGGTGTTTCGCGCACCTCGGCCCGCACTCCGGCCGAACTTGCCGCCCGCTCGTCTTCGAAGCGGCAGTCCTCGGGCGGGCGGTCTTCGAGCCCCAGGAACACCGGCGCCCGCAGGTGCCCGTCGTGAGTCCAGTTCGAGAATTTCACCTTGGCCACCAGCGAAGGCTTCAGCCAGTGTGACGGCTCGCTCGTTTTCGGTGTGACGCTGAAGGGGGAATCCTTCGTGCCGAGAGGCTTGATGCGATCGTAAATTGCCTTCAGCCTGTCCTGGTCAAACCCCGTTCCCACGCCGCCGATGAATTCCAGCGATTCGCCCCGGTACAGGCCGAGCAGCAAGGCTCCGAAGAACTCGCGCGAGCGGCGGGGCTCGGTATAACCGCCCACCACCGCATAAACGTCCTGCAGGATTTTGATCTTCAACCAGTTCGTGCTGCGCGTTTCGGAATAGAAGCTCCGGGTGTACTTGGCGAGAATGCCCTCCAGGTGCTGCGCGCGAGCCGCTTCGAAGAGTTCTTTGCCCTGCTCGAGAAAATGGTCGGAATAGCGGAAGGACGTCCCGTTCTCTCCGAGCAACGCGCGCAGGAATTCCTTGCGATCGATCAAGGGCACCTGCCGCAGATCGTAGCCGTCGCAGTAGAGGATGTCGAAGAGGTAGAAGATCACGGGCGTGCCGCGCACCAGTTCGGGCGAAGGACGCGCGACATTCATCCGATTCTGGAGCCGGCCGAAATCGCTGCGGCCGGAGGAATCGAGGGCGACAATCTCACCGTCGAGCAGGAGCGTGTGCGCGGTGAGATGCTCCGGCAGTCGCTGGAGTTCGGGATAGACGCTCGTGACCGGGCGCGAGGTGCGCGAACGCAGTTCGAGTTTGCCGTCGCGTATCCAGGCCAGGGCGCGCACGCCGTCCCACTTCACCTCGAACAGCCAGTCGGGATCGGAGAAGGGCTTGTCCACGAGAGTGGCGAGCATCGGCCGCACTTCAGCCGGCAGCTCACCGCGGCGCGCGCCGTCCAGGGTGGCCGGATCGAGCGGGTCGCGCCCGCCGGAGGCCACGATGCCCGTCTCGATCTCCTGCAAGGTCCGGCCGGTCGCGACCGAGCCGTCGTGCTGATCGATCCGCCAGTGCGGATCGGCCGCTTCATCGCGATGCTTGAGGAGCAGCCAGGGCTTGCCCTTGGGGTCCTGCGGCGACTTGATGCGCACCAGGGCGAATTCGCCCTTCAGCTTCTCGCCGTGCAGCGTGAATTTCAGGTCGCCTTTCTGCAGCATGGCGTGGACATCGCCCGTGGGCTCGAAGAAACCCGCGTCCCACACCATCACCGGTCCGGCGCCGTAATTCCCCTTGGGAATCACGCCCTCGAAGCTGGCGTAGTCAAGCGGATGGTCCTCCGTCTCCATCGCCAGCCGCTTGTCGGCGGGATTAAGCGACGGGCCCTTGGGGACAGCCCAGGACTTCAGCACGCCGTCGATTTCCAGCCGGAAGTCGTAGTGAAGCCGGGTTGCGTCATGCTTCTGGACCACAAACCGAGCTCGAGCTCCACCCTCCGAGGGGATCGAGCCCCTGGGCTCGGGCGTGGCCTCGAACTGGCGCTTGCGATGGTATTCCTTAAGAGAGCTCATCCGAGTTGCCAACGGGCATTATTTGAGGCGACGGAGCGTCGTTTTCACCTCATTTTTCGCCGTTCGGCGTGGAGCGCGCCCGATTTTACAGCTAAAACGCGCCAAAACCTCGTCTTCTGTGGTCCGTTCCTGGCGCCGCTCGAGCTAAGTTACTGATTCCGCGTTCCCGGCTCTGAAGCGTTCGGCAGCGTTCGCCGCCTACGAAGCCACCGGTTCGGTGCACAGCTTGGTCTGCATGTTGCTTATTCTGGACATGTTGTGCCTCAGCAGGGCTGATATCGGGCTCAATTCCAGGTCCATAGAACCTGGCCCGACCCAACAGTTTGCTGCCGCCAGCCAACCTGCCGAAGGCCATTCTAAAGGACTTACGACGCTAGCTCCAATCCCAATTTGGCTTTCGGTGGGTTCGCTTCGCCAGGTCAAAATTGGTAAACTACTGTAAATGCAAGCCTTATGGGTTCGCTTTGCTGAGATTTTAAAAAGATAACTAATTTTATCGCCGTCTCCCTGGAATCTCCCGCGCAGCGACTGCCCATTCCTGAGTGCCGCCGATTCGCCTCGAGTGCTCATACCTTAGAGCCTAGCACCTCAAAATGGGACAATGGAGAAAAGTGAGAATAGTGAGAAACTTGGGAAAGTTTATTTTGCAGGCAGAATCAATAAGATAGCTCTGATGACGACAGGCGGTCAAGAACTAGCAGGCTGCTGAAAAACACGGTTTGAGGAGCGTAGCGGCGAGTTTACCTCGCCATAAGTCCAACTTTCTCAATACACGCGTGGCGGCCTGAAGCCGCCGCTACCACGCTTTTCAGCAGCCTGCTAGTGTTCAGGAAACGAGTTTCGAGGACTCTTCTCCGGCGTGCGGCTCACCGGCGGATTTCGCGTCCTGCCCCGAAGCTGGGTGTTCTCTGTCCCGGGCGTAAAGCTTCTGCGCCGCGCGGACATACATCGCCGTGAGAACGACACCCAGGATCCCGGCAACGATCCACACTGTATCGAAGATCCATCGGCTCATTTCGAGCGTCCTCCGGCAGCCTCGATCATTTGGATGCTTCGCGATGCGGGCCGTTGCACGCCGCACCTCACTCGTAGCGCAGGATTTCCACCGGTTTCAGGCGGGCGGCGTTCAGCGAAGGGTAGAGCGTGGCCAGAAAGCTGATGACCAGCGCCGCCAGCGCGATCCACAGACCATCGAGCGGCCGGGGA
This sequence comes from Terriglobia bacterium, assembly GCA_035946575.1. Taxonomy (GTDB): domain Bacteria; phylum Acidobacteriota; class Terriglobia; order UBA7540; family UBA7540; genus Gp13-AA77. The sequence goes on from DASYZG010000027.1 coordinate 32,597, forward strand.
TGGAAAGGCACATAGGGCAGCGAGTAGACGTCCGCCTGGAGATGAATCAGCTTGTAGCGCTCGCCCGCCCAGGAGGCCGTGTAGCCGAGCACGAGCCCGGCGAGCGTTCCCAGGCCTCCGATCAGCAGCCCGTGGAGCGTAAAGAGCGACCATATCTGCCGCTGCCGGGCGCCCATCGACATCAGCACGGCGATTTCGCGGTTTTTCTCCATCACCATCATCGCCAGGGTAATGAAGATGTTGAGCGCGGCCACCAGGACGATCAGGCCAATGGTGAGAATCGTCACCAGGCGCTCAAGCTTGAGGGCGCTGAACAGGGAGTGGTTCTGCTCCTCCCAGGTGGTGATGTCGAAACCCGGACCGGCGGCCTTGTGGATGGCGTTGGCCACCTCGTCCGCCTCATAGATGTTGTCGATGCGGAATTCGATCATGTCCACGATATTGGCCAGATCGAACAGCCGTTGCGCGGCTGACAGATTGGTGAAAGCCCAGCCGGAGTCGAAGTCGAAGAAGCCGGAATCGAAGATGGCGACCACGCGAAAATGCCGGAACTTGGGAACGACCTCGAGTGGAGTCACGTAGCCCTGCGGGCTGGTGATGAGCACGTTGTCTCCGACACGAACGCCAAGGTCGCTGGCGAGGTCTTTGCCGATAATGATGGGGTCGGCGTCGGGAAAGCTCTTGTTCAGGCCGTCGAGGGATCCCGAGCTGAGCCGATTCAGCAAGTCGCCCACCCTGAGTTCGCGCTGCGCGTCGACCCCTTTGATGATCACGCCGAAGGCGCGCGACCGGCTGGAGATCAATCCTTCCTCGTAGAGCACCGGCGCCGCCGCCACAACGTGCGGGACCTTGGCCAGGCGCGCCGTGAGCTGATCGTAATCGGGGATGCCCGCCGACCGGATCAGGTTGATGTTCGCCGTGGCGCCCACCAGCCGCGCCTCCAGATCCTCACGAAAACCGTTGTTGACGGCGAGCGAGATCACCAGCGCGCAGACTCCGGCCATCACGCCGATAACGGAGATCACGGTAGCCACGGAGATCGCCGCCTGGCGCCGTTTCGCTTTGAGATAGCGCAGGGCAACGAAGAGCTCAAAACGCATGGTGCTTCGATTATAGCCCGCGCGCCGTGCAATCCAGGTAACCTGCGGACCAACCGGGTTACGATGGTTCCATGAAGGATGTCATCGTCGGGACAGCCGGTCACATCGACCACGGCAAGTCGGCGCTGGTACTGGCGCTCACTGGAACCGACCCCGACCGGCTGGCCGAGGAGAAGCGCCGCGGCATCACCATCGACCTCGGCTTCGCCCACCTCGACCTCGGGGACGGCGTGCGTGTGGGCTTGGTGGACGTGCCGGGACATGAGCGCTTCGTACGCAACATGCTGGCGGGCGCGAGCGGCATCGACCTGGTGATGCTGGTGGTGGCGGCTGACGAATCGATCAAGCCGCAGACGCGCGAGCACTTCGAGATCTGCAGGTTGCTGGGCGTGCGCCGCGGCCTCGTCGCCCTGACGAAGCGCGACCTCGTGGACGAGGAACTGCTCGAGACGGCCCGCCTGGAGCTGCGCGAATTCGTGGCCGGATCCTTTCTGGAGGGCGCTCCGATTGTCGCCGTGAGCGCGCGCACCGGCGAGGGCCTGGACGAGTTACGAACGGAGCTGAAACGGTTGAGCGAGGCCGCGGAAGCGCGCCGGGCGGACCTGCCCTTCCGGCTGCCGGTGGACCGCTCGTTCGTGATTCACGGCTTCGGCGCCGTGGTGACGGGAACGCTCGCGGCCGGTCGGATCTCCAGGGAAAGCGAGGCAGAGATCTTTTCACCCCAAGGCGGTCTGTCAGGCCGGCGCGTCCGCGTCCGCGGTATTCAAGTCCACAATCAGCAGGTAAACGAGGCGGTGGCGGGCCAGCGGACCGCGCTGAATCTTGCCGGCGTGGACGCGGGCGAGGTCCCGCGCGGCGCCGTGCTCGGGGCGCCCGGGATTTTCCAGGCGAGCGATCGTTTCGACTGCGTGCTTGCTCTGCTGGACTCGGCCCGTCCGCTGAAGAATCGGGCTCGCGTGCATTTACACGCCGGAACGGTCGAGATGCTGGCCGAGGTTGTGCTTAGCGAAGGCCGGGAGATGAAACCCGGCACCCGCGCGTACGCCCAGCTTCGGCTGTCAGCGGCGGGTATTTTCCTGCCCGGCGATCGATTCATCATCCGGCAATTCTCGCCGGTGACGACTATCGGCGGCGGCACGGTGCTCGACAATCGGCCGCAGAAGCACCGCGCCGGCGACGTGGCTGTGCAGTCGTTTCTGGATCAGGTCGAGCGCGCCGATGACCGAGAGCGTCTCGCCCTGTTCGTGCGGGAAGCGGGCGAGAGTAGCGTCTCCGCGCTTGGCGCTCGTTTGGGCTGGTTTCCCGACCAGGTGCTGCGCGCGGCGGAACCACTGGTCAAAGAGCGCCACCTGATTGTTGCCGGGCGGCCGCCGGTGGTACTCATCTCTGCTGAGCATTTCGGGGCGGTCAGTAACCGGATCATTGCGGCTCTGGAAGCATTCCACGCCGCCAACCCGCTGGCGCCAGGACTCGCGCGTGAGGACTTGCGCGGCCGCTTGGCAGTGCCGGCAACCCGGGCCGTGCAGGATCGCGCGCCGCAGGCTCCGCCTCCGTCATCACTATTGTTCAGCGCTGCGATCCAGGCGCTCAGTTCTCAAGGCAAGCTGAAGACAGCGGGCGAGACGGTGCGACTGGCAGGACGCGAAGTGACGCTGAACGCGCAGGAATCGGCGGCGAAGGAGAGCATCAGCCGGGCCTTCGAGCAGGCGGCCCTCTCCGTGCCCGCGGCGTCGGAGGTGCTGGCCAAACTGCCGGTCGATCGCGCGCGGGCGGAGAAGATCCTCCAGATCCTTTTGCGAGAGAAGACGCTGGTCAAGGTGACCGAAGGGCTCGTTTTTCATCGTACCGCGCTCGAGAGGCTGCGCGCCCTGCTCGCCGAGCGCAAGACCCGCAACAGCCGCCTGGACGTGGCGGCGTTCAAGGAAATGACGGGAGTGACGCGCAAATACGCCATCCCGCTGCTGGAGTATCTCGACCGGGAACGCGTGACGCGCCGCGAGGGCGAGGCGCGAATCATTCTATAGTCTCAGACCTGCGATTTGACCCGGGGACGACCCCTTCACTGGCGAGCAGGGTGTCGACCAAAGCGACCGGCAGGCCCATCACGTTAAAGTAACAGCCCTCGATCCGGGTCACGAAGCGCGAAGCGCGGCCCTGGACGGCGTAGGCGCCGGCCTTGTCGAAAGGCTCTCCGCTCGCGACGTAGTCACGAATGTCGCTATCCGTCAGCGTCCGGAACCTGACCTCGGTGCGTTCGCACCCCGAGGCCGCGACGCGGCCGGGAGCTTCCACGATGCAAACTCCCGTGAGGACGGTGTGCGCGCGACCTGAGAGAAGGCGCAGCATGCGGGCAGCGTCGGCGGCATCCAGCGGCTTGGCGAGCATCTCAATGTCGACCACCACGGTGGTATCGGCGCCGAGCACGATGGTTCCGGATGGGGCGTCAGCGGCGACCTGAAGCGCCTTCTCCCGGGCCAGTCGCATGACCATGGTTTCGGGCGCCTCGCCGGGCAGAGGATCCTCATTGACCGAGCCCGGCCGCACTTCAAAGTCGAAACCGGCGTTGCGCAGAATCTCCCGGCGACGCGGCGATCCCGAAGCGAGAATCAGGCGCATGGCAAAGAAATTATAGAAGTGGGGACGGGAAGCGAACAAGTCACTGTCGCGCTTCATTTCGATCGTGATACACTGAGCGTCCCAAAACTGAAAAGTGAAAGGCACCTCGATGGAAGAGCTCGGCAAGATTCTGCCTCGCGTCCTCAGAAAACACCTTGGCGGCGATAGTGCGCCGGTGATGGCGGCGCTGGCGGGACTCTGGCCGCAGGCCGCCGGCAAGGCGATCGCGGAGCAGGCTCGTCCCCTGGCGTTCTCCGCCGGCACGCTGACGCTCGCCGTGGGCTGCCCGATGTGGGCCGCGCAGCTCAAGGGTCTGCGCGAGGAGATTCGCCGCGCGATCAATCAGACACTGGGACGCAAGGTCGTGCGGCAGGTCCGCGTAAAACTGGTGACCGGGCATGCGGCATCAATTGGGGCGGCGCCGTCGCGCAAAGGCCGGGGAGAAGCAGTTCTTGCAGTGTCGTGGAACGAGCCGGACCTTCCCGCGCTCGCGGACCTCGACCCCGAGCTTCGCGAGGTGGTGGCGCGCTCTTTTGTAAAGTACTTCGCCCGCCCGGATGGGAAGGCAAACTGATGGCTCTCACGGAGAAGGAAGTCCGCTACGTTGCCGAACTGGCGCACCTGAAGCTGAGCGACGAAGAAGTGAAGCGCTTCATGCCGCAGCTCGATTCCATCCTGGAATACATCGCCAAGCTCGCCGAACTGGACCTGGGCGGCATGGAGCCGATGGCCCAGGTGTTGTCTGAGGGCGCGGCAGGGTTCGCCCTGCGGCCCGATGTCTCGCGCCCGATGTTCACCCCCGCGGTGGCGCTGGCCAACGCGCCCGAGCCCGGTCCCGGATTTTTCAAGGTTCCACGCGTAATTGAGAAGGAATAGTCGCATCCGCTGACATTGTTGCCGGACCATAGCCGCGAGCGCCCGCATGTCCCATGGATCTCACTACTCTCAATCTGGCTGAAGTCCGCGAGGTTGTGCGCCGCAAAGAGGCCTCGGCGGAGGAAGTGACGCTGGCGCACCTGGAGCGCATCAAGCGCGATGATCCAAGAGTGCGCGCTTATCTGACGCTCTCGCCGGAGCGCGCGCTGGAGCAGGCGGCGCGCGTGGACCGGGCGATCGCGAGCGGCGAGCCACTGGGACCGCTGGCGGGCGTCCCGGTAGCTGTCAAGGACGTCATCATGACGCGAGGCGTCCGCACCACGTGCGCGTCGCGCATTCTTGAGCACTACATCCCGCCTTACGACGCCACCGCAGTCCAGCGGCTCGAAGCGGCCGGAGCCTGCATTCTGGGCAAGACGAATTGCGACGAGTTCGCCATGGGCTCTTCGACCGAGAACTCGGGCTTCTTTCCGACGCACAATCCTCACGACGCCGATCGCGTGCCGGGCGGATCGAGCGGCGGATCGGCCGCCGCCGTGGCCGCCAATCTGGCGACGGTCGCGCTCGGCTCTGACACGGGCGGCTCCATCCGGCAGCCGGCGGCGTTCTGCGGCGTGGCCGGCCTGATGGGAACCTACGGGCGCGTGTCGCGATTCGGCCTGGTCGCCTTCGCTTCCTCGCTCGATCACATCGGGCCGTTCGGCCGCTCCGTGCGCGATCTGGCGGCCGTGCTCGAGGCGATCGCGGGCCGCGATCCCAACGATTCCACTTCGGCGGAAGTTACCGTGCCGGATTACGAAAGCGAGATTGAGGGCAGCGTTGCGGGTCTGCGCGTGGGTGTGCCAGGCGAGTACTTCGCGGGACTCTCGGCGGAGATCGGAGATGCCATAGAGCGCGGCATCGATCTGCTCAAGCGAATCGGCTGCGAAATCGTTCCGGTGAGCCTGCCACACACCGATTACGCGATCGCGTGTTATTACATCATCGCTACGGCCGAGGCGAGTTCCAACCTGGCGCGTTACGACGGCGTCCGCTACGGACTGCGCGCCCCGGAGTACAGCGATCTGCGCGACATGTACGAGCGCACGCGCGACGCCGGGTTCGGCGCCGAGGTCAAGCGCCGCATCATGCTCGGCACGTACGCGCTCAGCTCGGGCTACTACGAGGCGTACTACCTGAAGGCGCAGCGGGTGCGGTCTCTCCTGGCGCGCGATTTCAGCGAAGCCTTCAAAACCGTGGATGTGATCGTGACGCCTACCTCGCCGGTACCGGCGTTCAAGATCGGCGAACGCGCAGAAGATCCGCTGCAGATGTACCTCGCGGACATTTACACGGTCACGGCTTCACTGAGCGGCATTCCGGGGATCAGCGTGCCTTGCGGCAGGACGAAGGGCGATCAAGCGTCGGGCGTTCCGCCGTTGCCCGTGGGGATGCAATTCCTGGGGCGCCACTTCGACGAGGCACGGCTGCTTCGCGCGGCGTACGCGTTCGAAAGGGCCGGAGGATTTGGGGGGACCAGCTGAAGGTCTGTTGTCGAGCCCTCTCAGGACTTGAATAGATCATCGAACTTCCTCCGGACGTCGTCCGCTCCTGAGGCTGACCCGCCCGCCGCTCGCCGGCCGGCTCCGCCCGGCGAGAAATAATCACAATAGTTGGACGCTTCCTTGTCGCGCACCCATTCAGCCTGCGTCTCAACGCATTGGTTGTGCCTGGCGGGATCGTAATGGCGGCAATTGCGGCAGGAGTGGAGATCGGAATCGCAGGCCGGGCAGGTGTCGCGCGTCCCGACGCGCGTGCCGGGGGCAAGATCGATACTGGCGCCGCACTTCCAGCAGGTCATTCGAGAAGCGACAAGTGGCGAGTGACAAGTGACAAGCAAAGCCGGCTCTCAACTGGCCACTCGTCACTTGCCACTCATCACCGATTTACTGGGTTCTCACCTCGTCATCATCGGCAAATTGGCCGGGAGGAACCGCCGGACCCGCGGCTGCACCGGGCACCGGCAGCTCGCCAGGCTCGCCGATCTCGACTTCCGGCACCTCGGGCGCCGGCGGTTCGACCTCGGTGAGCAGGCGGAAGTTGCGATAGACTTCCAGGCCCGTGCCGGCCGGAATCAGCCGGCCCATGATGACGTTCTCCTTGAGCCCGCGCAGGTGGTCCACCATGCCCCGGATGGAGGCCTCGGTGAGCACGCGCGTCGTCTCCTGGAACGAAGCCGCGGAGATGAACGACTCGGTGGAGAGCGACGCCTTGGTGATGCCGAGCAGCAACGGACGGCCGGTGGCGGGCTTGCCGTCAGCCTTCATCACCCGCTCGTTCTCCTCGCGGAAGCGGAATTTGTCGACCTGCTCGTCGAGCAGGAATTCGGTGTCGCCGACGTCCTCCACCCGCACCCAGCGCATCATCTGCCGGGCGATCACTTCGATGTGCTTGTCGTTGATATTCACGCCCTGCAACCGGTAGACTTCCTGAATCTCGTCGACCAGGTACTTCTGCAGTTCCTTTTCGCCGAGTACCGCCAGGATGTCATGGGGATTGCGAGGCCCGTCCATCAGGGGTTCGCCCGCCTTCACGCGCTCACCCTCCTGCACGGAGACGTGAACGCCACGTGGCAGCAGGTATTCCTTGATCTCGCCCTTGTCCGGGATCACGTTGATCTTGCGCTGGCCCTTGGAGATTTCGCCGTACTTGACCGAGCCGTCGATCTCGGTGATGACCGCGGTTTCGTGCGGCCGGCGCGCTTCGAAGAGTTCGACCACGCGGGGCAGACCGCCCGTGATGTCCTTGGTCTTTGTCGTCTCGCGGGGAATCTTAGCCAACACGTCGCCCGGCGAGACCTCATCGCCGTCTTGAATCATCAGGTGGGCGCGGGAGGGCATCAGGTACTTCTTGGAGCCCTTCTTGCCGGCTGACGACTCGTCGCGGATGGTGAGCTGCGGCTGCATCTTCTCATCCGGAGAGTCCGTAACCACCAGGCGCGAGAGGCCCGTGACCTCGTCGACTTCCTCGCGCAGAGTCACACCCGGCTCGAGGTCCTTGAAGGACACCGTGCCGCCAATTTCGGTCAGGATGGAGAAGGTGTAAGGATCCCACTCCACGATGACATCGCCGACCTTCACCGGAGCACCATCCTCCATGCGGACCCGGGCGCCGTAGACGACCGTGTCGCGCTCGCGCTCGCGGCCCTTCTCATCGACCACCGCCACCGCGCCGTTGCGGTTCATCACCACGAAGTGTCCCTCGCGGTTCTTGACCGTCTGGAGGTTCAGATACTTGAGGAAGCCGTTGTTACGCGCTTCGAGGGCCGACTGCTCGCTGACGCGGCTCGCCGTGCCTCCGATATGGAAGGTGCGCATGGTGAGCTGCGTGCCCGGCTCGCCGATCGACTGGGCTGCGATAACGCCGACAGCTTCGCCGATTTCCACCATCCGGCCGGTGGCCAGATTGCGTCCGTAGCAGCGGACGCACACGCCACGCCGCGACTCGCAGGTAAGCACCGAGCGGATCTTCACGCGCTCGATGCCGGCCGCCTGGATGGACGCCGCCAGGTCCTCATTGATTTCCTGATTGATGTCCACAATGAGGCTGCCCTCATAATCCTTGATGGGCTCGAGCGACACGCGACCGACGATACGGTCGCGGAGGGGCTCCACGACTTCACCCGCCTCGACGATGGGCTCCACGTAGATGCCGTCCAGCGTCCCACAGTCGAATTCGGAGATGATCACGTCCTGGGCCACATCAACCAGGCGCCGCGTGAGGTAGCCGGAGTCAGCCGTCTTCAAGGCCGTATCCGCCAGACCCTTGCGGGCGCCGTGCGTGGAGATGAAGTACTGCAACACGTTCAGGCCCTCGCGGAAATTGGCCGTAATGGGCGTCTCAATGATCTCGCCCGAAGGCTTGGCCATCAGGCCGCGCATTCCAGAGAGCTGGCGAATCTGCTGCTTTGATCCGCGGGCGCCCGAATCGGCCATGACGTAGATGGGATTCATCTGACCCGACTTGTCCTGACCTTCCATGGCCTGGAACATTTCGTCGGCCACGCGATCGGTGACGTTCGACCAGATGGCGATCACCTTGTTGTAGCGTTCACCGTGGGTGATGGCGCCGTCCTGGTACTGCTTCTCGACCTCGATCACTTCGTGCTCGGCGTCACGCACCAGACTGGATTTGCTCGAAGGCACCAGCAGATCGTCAATGCCGATCGAGATACCCGCCTTGGTGGCAAAAAGGAACCCGAGGGCCTTGGTCTCATCGAGCAATTTCACGGTGGTTTCGAGGCCAAAACGCAGGTAGCAGTAATTGCAAAGCGCCCCCAGACCCTTCTTGCGGAGCAGGCCGTTCACATAAGGCATCTCCTTCGGAAGATGATCGTTGAAGATCACCCGCCCGACGGTGGTGTCGATGAACTGGCTCTGCACGGTGATGGGCTCGGTGTGAAGGACGTCCTGATCGTCGTAGGCCGAGCTCAAATCGATCACGCGGCCGGTGTAGCGCAGGCGAATCGGAGTCTGCGTTTCCACCTGGCCGGCTTCGAGCGCCAGCAGCACATCGTCGACGTTGGCAAAGGACCGGCCTTCGCCCTTCGTTCCCTTTTTCGACTTGGTGAGGTAGTAGACGCCCAGCACCACATCCTGCGTGGGAACGGCGAGGGGTTGCCCGTTTGCCGGCGACAGGATGTTGTTCGAGGAAAGCATCAGCACCGAAGCTTCGATCTGCGCCTCGGGCGAAAGGGGAATGTGGACCGCCATCTGGTCGCCGTCAAAGTCGGCGTTGAACGCGGTGCAGACCAGCGGGTGGATTTTGATCGCCTTGCCTTCGACCAAGAGCGGTTCAAAGGCCTGGATGCCCAGCCGGTGAAGCGTGGGAGCGCGGTTCAGCAGCACCGGGTGGTCGCGGATGACGTCCTCCAGGATGTCCCAGACCATCGGCTCCTGGCGCTCCACCATCTCCTTCGCCGCCTTGATGGTGGTGCAGACGCCGGACTGCTCGAGCCGGTGATAAATGAACGGTTTGAAGAGCTCCAGCGCCATCTTCTTGGGCAATCCGCACTGGTGCAGCTTCAAATCGGGTCCGACCACGATGACCGAGCGCCCGGAGTAATCGACGCGCTTCCCGAGCAGGTTCTGGCGGAAGCGCCCCTGCTTGCCTTTGAGCGTATCGGAGAGCGACTTGAGCGGCCGATTGTTGGTGCCGCGCAGCACGCGACCGCGGCGGCCGTTATCAAACAACGCGTCCACCGCCTCCTGTAACATGCGTTTTTCGTTGCGCACGATCACGTCGGGCGCGTGCAGCTCCATCAACTTCTTCAGGCGGTTGTTGCGGTTGATGACGCGCCGATAGAGGTCGTTCAGGTCGGAAGTGGCGAAGCGTCCGCCGTCGAGCGGCACCAGCGGCCGCAACTCGGGCGGAATCACCGGCAGCACGTCGAGGATCATCCACTCGGGGCGGTTACCGGACTTGCGGAACGCTTCCAGCACCTTGAGGCGCTTGGCGTATTTCACGCGCTTCTGCTGCGAGGCATCGGTCTTCATCTTCTCGCGCAACTCATCGGCGAGAGCGGCCACGTCCACGTGCTTCAGAAGCTCCTTGATCGCCTCGGCGCCCATTCCGGCGCGGAATTTGCCCGGGTACTGCTGGCGCAGCTCGCGATAGCGATTGTCGTCGAGCAGTTCGCCTTCCTTGACCGGCGCCTCACCCTGCTCGACAACGACGTACTTCTCGAAGTACAGCACCTGTTCCAGGTCGCGCAAGGAGATATCGAGCAGATGGCCGATGCGGCTGGGCAGGCCCTTGAAGAACCAGACGTGCGAGCAGGGCGAGGCAAGCTCGATGTGGCCCAGGCGTTCGCGGCGAACCTTCGACAGCGTTACTTCAACGCCGCACTTGTCGCAGATCACACCGCGATGCTTCATGCGCTTGTACTTGCCGCACAAGCACTCCCAGTCGGTCACGGGCCCGAAAATGCGCGCGCAGAACAGGCCGTCGCGCTCGGGCTTGAACGTCCGGTAGTTGATAGTCTCAGGCTTGGTGACCTCGCCATGAGACCAGGACCGGATTTTCTCCGGCGAGGCCAGGCTGATCCGGATGCTGTCAAATTCTCCAATCAGGCTGACACGGTCATAAGGGCTGCTACGGAACAAGGTTGCCTCCTAACCGAGGAGTTGGAAGATGTGAGCAGCGACTCCTCTGCGCCGCTCTTTTGAGGACACAAACAAGAAAGATCAGCGTTCAAGGCAAAACCCGGTCTTAGCGGACTCTCGAGCACCTTCCAAAAATGGAAGTGGCTGTACTTTCAATAATCTGACGGCTTCGTTTGGTAAAAAACTCCTGTACTTTCGCCTTTATTTCGCCTCTACGCCGCCCGGCATTAGGGTTTCCTTGGGCTTTCGCAGCAACTCGACGTCGAGGCAGAGGCTCTGGAGTTCACGGACCAGAACGTTGAACGATTCGGGCACGCCCGGCTCGATCGCCGCCTCGCCCTTGACGATAGCCTCGTAGATTTTGGCGCGGCCGTAAACGTCGTCGGACTTGGCCGTCAGGAGTTCCTGCAGGATGTAAGCCGCGCCGTACGCTTCGAGTGCCCACACTTCCATTTCACCAAAGCGCTGGCCGCCGAACTGTGCCTTGCCGCCCAGCGGCTGCTGAGTAATCAGCGAGTAAGGTCCGATGGAGCGCGCGTGAATCTTGTCGTCCACCAGGTGCGAGAGCTTCAGCATGTAGATGTAACCAACCGTCACTTCCTGTTCGAATCGGTCGCCGGTCATACCGTCGTAGAGCTGGATCTTTCCCGAGGTCGGCAGGCCCGCGTCCGTAAGGTATTGCTTGATTTCCTTTTCGGTTGCGCCGTCGAATACGGGCGTGGCGAAGGGAATGCCCTCCCGATATGCCCCCGCCAGCTCGATGACGTCCTCGTCGCTCATTTCGGGGAGTTTTGCGCTCAGCCCGTTGCGCATCAGGCCCTTGAGTTCCCTGCGGGCAAGCTCAGCCCGCTTCTCCTGGGAAAGCAACCGGCTGAGCTTCTGGCCAAGTTCATGAGCGGCCCAACCGAGGTGGGTCTCAAGGATCTGCCCCACGTTCATGCGGGAAGGAACACCCAGAGGATTGAGAACAACCTCCACTGGCGTGCCGTCGGGCATATAGGGCATGTCCTCCTCAGGGAGGATGCGTGCGATTACGCCCTTATTGCCATGCCGGCCAGCCATCTTGTCGCCGACCGAGAGCTTGCGTTTCATGGCGATGTAGCACTTCACAAGTTTGATGACGCCGGGCGGGAGCTCATCGCCCTTCTTCAGCTTCTGGACCTTTTCCTCGGTGATCTTGCGCAGAATATCGAGCTGCCGCGAGGTCATCTCTTCGATTTCATCGATTCGCTCGAACAGCGTCGGGTCCTTCTTGGCGATACGGATGCGCTTCAGGTTCCGCAGCGTCATGCGCGGATCGCCGAGGACTTCGCGATCGAGAACGGTGCCCTTGGTAAACAACCGCTTGTTGGTTTTCTCGTCGTGCAGATCGGCGAGCAGGGCCTCGCCCTCGAGCAGGCCGAGCAGGCGCTTCAGCCGCTCGTCATTGAGGATGCGGACCTCGTCGCTGAGGTTCTTCTCCAGCCGCTCGACCTCCGACCCCTCGATGGCCTTGGCGCGCTCGTCTTTTTCCGCTCCCTTGCGCGAGAAGATCTTGACGTCAACCACGATGCCCTCGATGCCCGGAGGGCAGGTGAGGGACGCGTCACGAACATCGCCGGCCTTCTCACCGAAGATGGCGCGCAGCAACTTCTCCTCGGGCGTGAGCTGGGTTTCGCCTTTGGGCGTGACCTTGCCCACCAGGACGTCGCCCGGCTTCACGTAGGCTCCGATCCGGATCACGCCGCTCTCGTCGAGGTCGCGCAGCAGCATCTCGCCGAGGTTGGGGATGTCGCGGGTGATTTCTTCCGGACCGAGCTTGGTATCGCGAGCTTCGATCTCGAACTCCTCGATGTGAATCGAGGTGTAGGAATCCTCGCGCACCAGTTTCTCGCTCACCAGGATGGCATCTTCAAAGTTATAGCCGCGCCAGGGCATGAAGGCCACGAGCACGTTGCGGCCGAGGGCCAGTTCGCCGCGGTCGGTGCAGGGGCCGTCGGCCAACACGTCGCCCGCGCGCACGCGCTGTCCCCGGTGCACGATCGGCTTCTGATTGATGCAGGTGTTCTGATTCGAGCGGCGGAACTTGATGAGCTGATAGATGTCGGCGCCCACCTCGCGTGACATGTGGCCGCTCTGTCCATCGCCCTCGACACGGACGATGATGCGCTCGCTGTCGACGCTGTCCACCACACCGGGCCGGCGCGCCACCACCACGGCGCCGGAATCCCGCGCCGTAACCTCTTCCATGCCCGTGCCCACCAGCGGCGCCTGAGCGCGCAGCAGGGGCACCGACTGGCGCTGCATGTTGGAGCCCATGAGCGCGCGGTTGGCGTCGTCGTTCTCGAGGAACGGGATCAGCGACGCCGCCACGCTCACGAGCTGCTTGGGGCTGACATCGATGTAGTCCACCTTCTCACGCGGCACCAGGACGAAATTGCCGGCTTGGCGGGCATTCACCAGATCATTCTGGATGCGGCCACGATCGTCGACCGGAACGTTCGCCTGCGCGATGATGTGCAGGTCCTCTTCCCACGCGGACAGATAGAAGGAGTACGGCTCGTACTCGACGGCCTTACGCCGGCGATCGCGCAGTTCCTCATTCTCCTTGCGCACCTGGTTCAACTCGACGTGCTCACCGAGGCGCCAGGGCCCGTCGCCCCCGTGGGTGATGGTCACGTAGTCCAGCACCATGCCGCTCCGCACCTTGCGGTAGGGGCTTTCGATGAACCCGTACTCGTTGATGCGGGCGTAGCAGGAGAGCGAAGAAATCAGACCGATGTTCGGACCTTCCGGTGTTTCAATCGGGCAGATGCGGCCGTAGTGCGTCGGGTGGACGTCGCGGACTTCGAAGCCCGCGCGCTCGCGCGAGAGTCCGCCCGGACCAAGGGCCGAGAGCCGCCGCTTGTGAGTGATCTCCGACAGCGGGTTCGTCTGATCCATGAACTGCGACAGCTGCGATGATCCGAAGAACTCTCGGATGGCCGCCATAACCGGCTTGGCGTTGATCAGGTCATGCGGCATGGCGGTCGACATTTCCTGATACACGGACATCTTTTCCTTGATCGCCCGCTCCATGCGTACCAGGCCGATCCGGAACTGGTTCTCGAGCAACTCGCCGACGGCACGGACACGGCGATTGCCTAGGTGATCGATGTCGTCCGCGATGTAATTCCCGCCCGGATTTCTGCGCAGCTTCAGCAGGTAGCGGATGCTGGAGAGAAAATCCTCCGGATCGAGCGTGCGCTTGTCGAGCGGGAGCTGGACCACGGCCCCTTCGGAGTGGTCGGTCGCAAGGGTACCTTCGCAGCCGCGCACGACGTCGGCGCAAGCGGTGGCTTCACGCTTGCCGACGAAAATCTTCTCCTGATCGACGATCAGATAAAAGTTCTCACGGGGCAGGTTGCCCTCGTACTCGATTTCGAAGCTGTTGGCTTTGTCAGCCATACGCGCCTTCAGGCGCGTGTAGTAGCCCAGCTTGATGTTGAATTTCAGGCGCCCGACGCGCGAGAAGTCGTACTTGCGCGGATCGAAAAACATGCCCGTGAACAGCGCTGCAGCGGTGTCAGCCGTGGGAGGGTCTCCGGGCCGCATCTTCTTATACAACTCAATCAATGCCTCCTGCGGAGTGTGCAGGGTATCCTTCCTGAGCGTCTGGCTGATGACGCCGCCTACATCGTCGCGCTCGGGGAAGAAGATGTGAATCTCGGGAACTCCCGATTCCTGGATGGCGCCGAGGACTTCCGGCGTAAGTTCGTTATTGGTCTCAAGCAGGACCTCGCCGGTAGTGCTGTCCACAACGTCGCTGGCGGCATACGCGCCTTCGAGATCGTGCGCCGAAACCTCAACCTTCGCGACGTGCGCCTTGCGAATCTCGTTCAGGAGCGATGGGTTGATTTTACGGCCGGCGGCCACGATCGGGTCGTGGGTCCGCGGGTGCTCCACGGCCTTGGAGAGCTTAATTCCCAGCAGGCCGTCGGAGACGTGCTGGAAGAGCTTTCGCTCCTCGAGCGAGAGGCGCTCCACCTGATAAAACGCCTTGATGATTTCCGAATCCTGTTTCAGGCCCAGGGCGCGCAGAAAGATGGTTGCCAGGAACTTACGCTTGCGGTCGATGCGCACGTAAAGCAGGTTCTTGGTGTCATACTCGAACTCCACCCAAGACCCGCGGTAGGGAATGATCTTGCCGAGGAAGTAAGTCTTGGACGAATTGGTCTCGAAGAACACTCCCGGCGACCGGTGCAACTGGCTGACGATGACGCGCTCCGTTCCGTTGATGATAAACGTGCCGTGTTGTGTCATCAGCGGGATTTCGCCGAAGTAGACTTCCTGCTCCTTGATGTCGCGGATGGTCTTCTGGCCCGATTCCGGGTCCTTGTCGTAGAGCGTGAGGCGGATGGTGACCTTGAGGGGAGCGGCGAAGGTCATGCCGCGCTCCTGGCACTCGTCCACGTCGTACTTGAGCTGGAGAGCAACCGGATCGCCGCACTTGTTGCAGAACGTGACCACGTTCTGATTGAAAGTGCCGCACTTCGTGCAGAGCACGTCACCGGCCTTGAAAGGGTCGGTGATGACCGTATGCCCGCAGTTTTTGCAGGTGGAGCGCAGGTGGTGCAAGCCGCGCAGCGCACCGCACTTACACTCCCAGTTGCCGATGGAATAGTCCACGAAATCGAGCTGCGAGACGCCCCGGAAGTCGGTGATCGGGAAAACGGAGTTGAACACCGCCTGCAGCCCGATGTCCTCGCGCTCATTCGGCAACAGATTCATCTGCAGGAAGCGCTCGTAGGAGCGCCGCTGCACCTCGATGAGGTTCGGAATCTGGATGGCTGTCGGGATTTTGGAAAAATTAATGCGTTGACGCGCAGCGCCGTTCCCGCCGTTCTGCATCGTGGCTCCTTGCCTGAAATCTCAGAAGACAGTTCAACTGTGGTGATCCGGTCCCTGAGTGAATAGATGCGGACCCTGAAGATGAGGATGCAGCCTGGGAAACCACGTCCCCTCACTTCAAGCTCAAGAAGAATGCCCCGCCACCGGTCTGGAACCCTGGCGGCGAGTCGATGGGATGCGCGGGGCCGCCCCTTCGCGGACGTCCCCTTCGATCGGGCCTACTTTACTTCAACCGTGGCGCCGGCTTCGGCGAACTTCTTCTTGATCGTCTCCGCCTCTTCCTTGTTCACGCCCTCTTTGATCGGCTTGGGAGCGCCCTCAACAAGATCTTTGGCTTCCTTGAGTCCGAGGCTGGTGACTTCGCGTACTGCCTTGATGACGTTGATCTTATTGGCGCCGATTCCAGTCAGGATGACGGAGAACTCGGTCTTCTCCTCGGCCGGTGCTGCGCCCGCCGCCGGAGCGCCGGTTGCCGCACCAGCCACCATCACCGGGGCCGCCGCTGCCGCTGAGACGCCCAAGGCCTCTTCCAACCTTTTCACCAGATCGGCCGCCTCGAGCAGGCTAAGTCCCTTGATATCTTCAACGATCTTCTCGACACGCTCAGACATTTTCCTCTATCCTCCTGGATATTTTCGAAACTCGTTGCCAAACCGGATCGCTAACCCTCCGCGAACTTCTTCTCGTCGACCGCCTGCTTGATCACAAACGCCAGATTCCGCGCCACGGCCGAAATGACCGAGGCCGCGCGGGTGGCGGGCGAGTTGATCAGGAATAGGGCCTTGCCCAGCAGCGTTTCGCGCGACGGCATCGTCGCCAGGGCCGCGAAATCAGCCAGCGATACCACGCGTCCCTCCACTACGCCCGACTTGAAGACCAGAACCGGGTTTTCCTTGGCATACGCCGTAAGAACCTTCGCCAGGGCCACCGGGTCGGCGTCGGTCACGGCCAGCGAAGTCGTGCCTTTGAGCTTGCTGGCAACCAGCGGCGCCGCGGGCGTGCCCTGGGCGGCCTGCTCAATGAGACTGTTTTTGACCACGTGATATTTCGCGCCCGCGCCCGCCACTTTGCGGCGCAACTCAAAGTCCTGCGCCACGGTGATACCCTCAAATTGCGAGAAAATCACGCTTTTGGCCCGAGAAAGCTCCTCCCGGACCGACTCCACCTGCTTCGCCTTCTCGTCCTTTTTCATACGGACATCCCTCTTCCGAAAGGTCGCTCCACTCCCTGAATCAGGCTGCCTCGACGGACCCCAGATCGATATGAATTCCGGGTCCCATGGTCGACGAGACAACGATACTCTTGACGTACCGCCCCTTGGCGGTCGCCGGCTTGGCCTTGATTACAGTCTGGATGAGCGCCTGGGCGTTCTCCTCCAGCTTTCCGGCGTCAAACGAAGCCTTGCCCACAGCGCAATGGATGATGCCGGTCTTGTCGACGCGGAACTCCACCTTGCCGGCCTTGACCTCGCGCACGGCCTTCTCCACGTCCTGCGTCACCGTGCCGGTCTTGGGATTCGGCATCAAGCCCCGGGGCCCGAGGACTTTGCCGAGCCTGCCCACGGATTTCATCATGTCCGGCGTGGCGATGACGGCGTCAAAATCCATCCAGCCACCCTGGATCTTCTGGACCAGATCGTCGCCGCCCACTTCGTCGGCGCCGGCCTCCCGCGCCTCCCGTACTTTCTCGCCCGACGCGATCACGATCACCCGCTTCGTCTTGCCCAGACCATGCGGCAGAACCACCGTGCCCCGAACCATCTGGTCGGCGTGCTTGGGATCCACTCCCAGGCGCATCGCTACTTCAACGGTCTCATCGAATTTCACAAACGCGGCCCTCTTGAGCAGCGGCATAGCCTCGCTCAAGGTGTAGGCCGGCTTTTCGACCAGCTTCGCGGCTGCTTCGTATTTCTTCCCCATCCGCTAACTCCTGTGATCCGCAGATTGCACCGATTGCCTTCCGTCCGGCGAAGTCTGCGTTGAGGGTCTAGGCTTCAGGTTGCGCCCGCCCGGCACCAGATCAACCCGCCGATCACGCCACCACTTCGAGTCCCATACTCCTCGCCGTGCCACGCACCGTGGCCACGGCGGCTGCGAGATCCCGCGCATTGAGATCGGGCATCTTGGTTTTGGCAATCTCTTCCACCTGTTTCTCGGTCACCTTGCCCACCTTGTTCTTATTGGGCTCGCCCGAGCCCTTCGCGATGCCGGCGGCGCGCTTCAACAACACTGCGGCTGGCGGCGTCTTGGTGACGAAACTGATCGTCCGATCGGAATAAATCGTGATTACAACCGGAATGATCAGGCCTTCCTGGTCTTTGGCCGACGTCTTGGCATTGAACGCCTTGCAGAAATCCATGATGTTGACGCCATGCTGGCCCAGCGCCGGTCCCACGGGTGGCGCCGGGGTGGCCTTGCCGGCTGCAATCTGCAACTTCACCATTGCCTGAACTTTCTTCGCCATATTAGCCTCGCGCGCTCATCCTTTTTCGACCTGGTAAAAGTCGAGTTCCACCGGGGTCGCGCGGCCAAAAATCGTGACCATCACCCGCAGGGTGGACCGGTCCTCGTTGATCTCTTCCACCACTCCGGTGAAATCCTTGAATGGACCTTCGTTGATCTTTACGCTTTCGCCGCGCTCGAACTTGAGACGCGGCTTGGGGTGCTCAGCCGCCACCTCAACACGGTGGACAATCCTGTCGACTTCCTCGGGGGTCAGCGGGCTCGGCATCTGGCCGGACCCCACAAACCCGGTCACCCGCGGCGTGGAGCGCACCAGATGCCAGGTGTCGTCGTTCATCACCATTTCCACCAGCACATAGCCGGGGTAGAAAAGCTTGGGGGTGACGATCTTCTTGCCCTGGCGAACCTCAAGCACATCCTCGGTGGGCACCATGATCTCGCCAAAGCACTCCTGCAAACCCGCAGCCTCAGCCCGGCTGCGCAGCGTTTCTGCAACTTTCTTTTCGAAACCCGAGTACGAGTGGATGATGTACCAGTTCTTCGTCACACCCTGCTTCTCGGTTGTAGTCGCTTCCGTCATACAGTCAAAGCCTCAACTCTTGCTTGTGAACCAGTTCAACACCCGGCCCATCAGATACTGAAAACACGAATCGCAAACCCAAAAGTAAAATCCGAACAGGAAGGTTGTGATAATCACCATCGCGGTGGTGCCCTGGATCTCCATCCGGCCCGGCCACGTGACGCGCTTCATCTCAGCCCGCACGTCGGTGAAGTAGTCGCGCGTTTCTTTCCAAAAGCCCTTCTGGATTGTAATCTCTTCAGCCATTACGATTCCTTTACCGGATTCGACGCCTGCCGCCCGCCCCAATACTGGCAGGGGCGGAGGGAGTCGAACCCCCATGACCGGTTTTGGAGACCGGCAGATTAGCCATTGATCTGACGCCCCTCTGGAAACCGTCAAGAGTTAACAGTCCACAGCAAGCGACGTTCTGCCGGGGAGCACCTTGACTATCAACCGTTAATTGTCGACTGCGCCAACCTACTTCACTTCCTTATGTGCCGTATGATGCCGGCAAGACGGGCAGAATTTCTTCAGTTCCAACCGGTCCTGGTTCTTCTTCTTGTTTTTCGTCGTCGAGTAATTGCGGTTTTTGCAGTCCGTGCACTGTAATGTGATGATCTCGCGCATCTCTCACCTCACCGGTCCCCGCCTACTGGAGCACTTCCGTCACCGTGCCGGCGCCCACCGTGTGGCCGCCTTCCCGGATCGCGAATCGCAGCCCCTTCTCCATCGCGATCGGCGTGATCAGCTCGATCTCCAGATTCACGTTGTCCCCCGGCA
>DASYZG010000028.1:0-64849 GCA_035946575.1 Terriglobia bacterium
CGATCGGCGAGGCGCGCATTGCGATCGAAGAAACGCTGGACGGCGGCGTGGGGCCGGGGCTGGCCCCGGCCCTGGCGGGCGACGAGCACCGGACGCCCCCAGAGCCTGCCCTGAGCGAAGCGAAGGGGGCGGCCCTACGTCGCGCCCTCCCTTGGGCGCTCTTCGTGCTAGCGGCGCTGGTCGCGATCGTCATCGGGGCGTGGGCCTGGCTTGCGCCACGCCCAGCCACCGCGCCGGCGGCTCTCGCCTATATTCCTCCGCCGCCTGGAACGAGTTTTCGCTCGTTCGGCTTCGATGCCGGGCCGGTCGTGGTATCGCCGGGCGGGAAAAGGCTGGCCTTCTCCGCGACTGACCAGAAAGGCGTCACCAAAATCTGGATCAGGGCGCTCGCCGGAGGCGAAGCCACCGCATTGGACGAAACCGAAGACGGCTCCTATCCGTTCTGGTCGCCGGATGGACAGTCGCTGGGCTTCATCGCCGATGAGAAACTGAAAACGATCATGTTGAGCGCTGGAACCATCAGGGTTCTCGCCGACGATTCTTGCCCAGACACCGGTGGCTCGTGGAGTTCCGACGGATCGATTCTTTTTATCCCTCAATGCGGCGGGCCGATCGCCGCGATCTCCGCCACCGGAGGGACCGCCCGACCCGTGGTCCAGCCGGCGAACGAGGGCAGGGTTGTCTCGCCGTCCTTTGTGCCGGGAGGCGACGAACTCCTCTACGTCTCATACGAATCGCGACATGGTTCGCCCTCCATCCGGATGGCCTCGCTCACCACAGGTAAATCGAAGCCTGTGATGAGCGATGCTACCGCGCCTCAATTCGCTTCCGGCCACCTGCTGTTTATGCACGAGGGCAAGGTGTTTGCCCAACGTTTCGATCCTGGCAATGGAAAACTGAAAGGAGACGCGGTGCCGGTTGCCGAAGCCCAGGCCTATTCTGCGTCCTCCAACGGTGTGCTGGCCTACCAAGGTGGCAAGGCGGCTACCCGCCTGGAGTGGTTCGACCGCAACGGCAACTCGCTTGGCACCCTGGGAAGTACCGGGTTGTGGCTGGCTCCGAAGATTTCTCCGGACGGGAAACACGTGCTCGCGCTGGCCGAGGACGATGGATCCGCTGACATCTGGTCGTACCCTGCCAAAACCGGTGTGGGATCACGATTGACATTCGGACCCGGATACAAGGGATTTGCCGTCTGGTCGCCCGATGGTAAATATGTCGCCTACGTCTGCTATCCGGCCGGCGCCTTGTCCCTATGTCGCAAACCAGCCGATGGCTCCGGCGCCGAAGAGACGTTGCTGAAATTCGCGCCGGAGGTAGCCTCCGCCAGCGCGGTTGACTGGTCGCCCGACGGCCGTTACCTGAGTTTCGACCAGCGGACGGCAAGGCCACTGCGCTGGAGCACCTGGGTCTTGCCTCTGGGCGGAGGTGAAAAGCCATTCCAGCCGGCGCCGGTGAACGAGAATCAATACGACGGGAATTTCTCGCTTGACGGTCACTGGTTCGCCTATTTTTCTTATGAAACCGGCCGGCCTGAAGTCTTTGTCGTGCCTTTCCCTCCCAGTGGCGGCAAGTTCCAGGTTTCGCAAACCGGCGGTTGGATCGTGCGCTGGGCGGCGGGGGATAAGCTGTTCTTCACGACCATGGGCAACCGCCTGATGGAAGCCGATCTTGCGACGAGCGGGCGATCCCTTCAAGTGCAATCCATCCAGCCGCTCTTTCAGTTGGATCTGCCCACAACGAGCGCGCCGCTCTACGACGTCATGCCGGACGCAAGCCGCTTCATCGTGGCTACCTCGGCCGAGCCCGGGGCCTCGCAATCGATCACTCTGCTTCTCAACTGGCAGGCAGAATTGAAAGACAAATGACACTGCAGGCCGGAGCGAAACTCGGACCCTACGAAGTCCTCGCGCCGCTTGGCGAGGGCGGGATGGGCGAGGTCTACCGGGCCCGGGACACCAAGCTCGGCCGCGATGTTGCCCTCAAAGTCCTGCCGCAAGACCTCGCCGGTGATGCCGACCGCCTGGCGCGATTCCGGCGCGAAGCCCAGGTGCTGGCTTCACTCAATTACCCCAACATCGCAGCGATCTACGGCCTGGAAGAGTCGGCTGGAGTCCGGGCGTTGGTAATGGAATTGGTCGAGGGACCGACCCTGGCGGAGCGACTATCAGCGCCACCATCGGCGATTACGGGTCATTCCCGCGCAAGCGGGAATCCAGGGGTTGCTTCCGGGGAGGCGGCGATGAGGACATCGCCGCTACAGTTGGACGAAGCCCTCCACATCGCCAAACAGATCGCGGAGGCGCTGGAATACGCGCACGAGCGCGGTGTCATCCATCGCGACTTGAAGCCGGCCAATGTGAAGGTGACTCCCGACGGCACGGTGAAAGTCCTCGATTTTGGCCTGGCGAAGTTGGCAGACGACACCGTTACGTCCGCCGACCCTTCGAGCTCGCCCACATTGACGGCGCAGGCGACGCAAGTGGGCATGATCATGGGCACGGCGGCCTACATGGCGCCGGAACAGGCGCGTGGCCAGACGGCCGATCGGCGTGCCGATGTCTGGTCGTTCGGCGCGGTGCTGTTTGAAATGCTGAGCGGCCGGCGCGCCTTCGACGGCGAGACCACCTCGGACGTTCTGGCCGCGGTCCTGAAGTTCGATCCCGAATGGACCGTGCTACCCGCCTCCACGCCGGCGTCGATCGTCCGACTTATCCATCGCTGCCTCACCAAGGATCGCAAGCAGCGCCTGCAAGCGATCGGCGAGGCGCGCATCGTCATCGACGAAACGCAGGCCGACGCGGTCGAGGCAGGGCCGGGCGTCGCCTTGGCCGCCGCGCAGCAATCCGCGCCCCAGCCGCAGTCGAGGCGCCATCCACTCCCGTGGCTGATAATCACCAGTCTAACGTTGATCATCGGCATCGCGGCCGGATGGTGGACGCGGGAGCGGCGAATGCCGCCCAGCCCGAACTGGTCCGCCGAGATGTTAGGTGGGCCGAGTGACGCGGTCGGGCCGCGGATTTCGCCCGACGGTCATACGCTGGCTTTTCAGGCGGGGCTGGATAGCTCGCCGCAGGTCGCAGTCATGGACTCGCAGTCGGGCGACTGGACCTTCCTGACGAAGGATCGCCCCAGCGGGACTATCACGGAACTGAACTGGTCGCCCGACGGCAGCAAAATCTACTTTGACCGCTTCGTTTCAGCTCCAAAAGGTATCTACACGGTCTCCCGGTTCGGAGGTGATGAACACCTTGTACTGGAAGACGCGATGGCACCGGAGCCGCTGCCCGACGGCAGTCTGCTCGCGATCCGGGTGAACAGAGATCGAAATAAACAACTGTACCGGTTCTGGCCCGAAGGCGGGCGCCTGGAAGCTCTCGATGCCCTTACCGCGGGCTGGGGCAGCATAAGTCCGGTGCGAGCCTTCCGCGACGGGAAGGAGGCCGTCTTTCTTGGGGAGACACTCGAACAAGCCAGGACCGGCGTTTCCGTCGCGAGTGGGAGCAGTAGTGCCCCACCTCAGCTCTACATCATTGATCTCGCCTCCGGAAAGGCGCGGCGTCTCGCGCCGGAACTCGATTTTCCACTGTCTGCTATCGATCTATTCCCCATCGCCATCGCCAGCGATGACCAGTCCGTCCTCGTTGAAAGCCTGGCTGGCGACCTCCATCGTGTCATCTCCATTCCGCGCCACGGCACGGGACCCATCCAGACTTTGTTTTCTCTGACTTTGGGCTCCGACTACATGGACGTAGACAAGGACGGCGACATCTACCTGGACCAGCTAAGCCGCCCACTTGAACTTGTACGTTTTCCGGCAGCCGGTGGAACGCCGGAGACGCTGTCCAGTTCTGAAGGAGGAGCTGGGCGCGGATCGGTGACGGTTCCATTGGTTGATGGCCGGGTCGTTTTTGCTTCGCTGGTTGCGGGCCGATCACGATTGTTGGCGGTCAAATCTGGAGGTGAGGCCGTTCCCCTCATTGAAACGAAGGAGGAAACCTCGTTGCCGGCCTGCCAGGCCGGTAAGGGTGAGATTGCTTTCGTCCTGGGCTCGCCCGGCCATGCCGTCATCGCAATAGCCTCCCTCGCCGACGGCCGGATTGTGAACCGCCTCGCTGGAACTCCCGGAAGCGACGTCACCAGCCTCGCCGCCTCCCCCGAAGGTGAGACGCTCTACTACGTAGTTTCAGGAACCGTCTGGGCCATCGCCGCAAGCGGCGGGCAGCCGCGCCAAATTGGCCCAGGAGACTCTGTCGTCGCGGACGCAAATGGCAAAAATCTGATCGTACAACTCATCGACAAGGAGGGCGTCCGGCTGCTGAGAGTGCCGGTTTCCGGCGGGGCGGAGCAGCCGATTCCCATCGTGAGTGATCTACCCCTGGCCCCCGTGCAGCTCAGTCCGAACGCCATCGGGAAAGACGGACGGGTGTTACTGTCTGTCGCCGCGCCTGGTTTCGTCGGAGCGGGTTTCCTCGATCCGCGCAGCGGCAAATTGGAGAAGATTCCGTTGACGTTCACTGGCGATGTTCTGGCCCCCGGCTGGCTTGGCGACGGCCGCGTGCTCTCCGGCGCCTGGCCCTTCAGATCCGCGCTCTGGCGCTTCCGTCCGGAAGCAAATCGCAGCAAGTGATCCTGCCTGCACCGTCAAGGCTAAATTATGATGCGCTTCCTCCGGCGCGCGCGGCCTGCTGTCTCGAAACCGCTTCCCGGGCGATTCCCGAATGAGCGCTCCGCTGCATCGCCGCGGTGAGGACGTGAGCGAGGTCGCGCGGCGTCATCGGGGGTACGATGAAATCCGCCGCGCCGGCGTCCTGGGTGTCGAGGTAGAGCTTCATGCTCACGACGCGGGACATCACGATGACCGGCGTGTCTTTCGCGGTCTCCTGCACCATCCCCACAACATCCTTCCAGGTGCCGTCCGGCAGCGTGACGTCCGTCAGCACGAGGTCGATGGGCGCGGCCTGTTCCAGCAGACGGAACGCTTGGGCACATTGATGCGCGCGCGTGGTGCGGACTTCCCCTTCGTGCAGCATCTCTTCAAGCCCACGAAAGCTATGAGGGTCGTTGTGAACCAACAACACGGAGCGCGGGGTCTTCATGGGCTCCTCCGTTCGGCGAATCGCGCCGGGCGAACGTCGGTCCGCCCGAATAGGAATGGCTACTTCGAACTCTACTTCATCGCAGGTTGCTGTCGCGTTACACAAGCGTTAACTCCTTGAGACCCGGCGCAGACGTGGAATCCAATCCCCCTCGGCCCACGGCGATCCCGCAGGACCGGCCGGGTTCTTGAAGCATCGCTCTTCACCGCGCCCACTCGCAGTGATCCACGTCACAATGCGACTCCCTCGTTCCCTGACAGTTCGGGCAGGAGAGTCTTGGCGGCCCCGGGTCAGAGTGGTAGACTGCCGTGCCGGACGTGCCGGGTGCGTCAGCCCGGCGCACGCGGGCACAGAGTCAGGGGAGGAAACATGTCGAAGCTTTGGGTGTTGGTTTTGTGCGGCTGGATGCTCGCGGCGGTGCCGGTCGCGGCGCGCGCGCCGGAGGTCTCGCCTGAGGTGTCGGAGGTGTACGCGCAGGTTCGCGCGGAAGAGACCAGCAACTCGAAGATCATGTGGATCATCCACGAAGTCGCGGACGTCTACGGGCCGCGCCTGACGGGCACGCCAAATCTGAAAGCGGCCGACGACTGGGCGGTGAAGACCATGGCTTCGTGGGGACTCGTCAACACGCATCTCGAGCCCTGGACGTTCCAGCCGCCGAGCGCGGCCAGGCCGGTGCCCGGCTGGGAGAACATGTCGCTGACCGCCGAAGCGCTGAGTCCGTTTCACGGCCAGCTCATGGTGAAGCCTCTCGCCTGGACCCCGAGCACGAAGGGTGTGGTGACAGCGCAGGTAGTCCTCGTCGATCCGCCCGGCATGGCTCCGCCGAGAGGATTCAACTTCTTCGGCCGTGGCACGCCGCCGCCTCCGGAGCCGAAATGGGCCGCGCCCCCGATGCCACCCGCGGCCAAGGCCGAGGACCCGAAGCAGCCGACGCAGGCCGAGCTCGATGCCTATCTGAATTCCGTCAGGGCCAGGGTCCGCGGACGGATCGTTTTCGTGGGCAAGCACGTCGACGTTGCGGAGGACATGAACCCCGCTCCCATGCGGCGTCCCGAGGATGAATGGAAATCGCGCTTCGGTCCGAACCCGCGGCCGTTCAATTTTCCCGAGCCGCCGAAGTTGCCCAAGGGTGAGTTGACGCGGGCGGAAGTCTCGCGGCAGGTCGATCAATTCCTGGTCGACAGCGGAGCGCTCGTGCGTGTGAACGACGCCGGTCGCGCGCACGGCATCATTATCGCTCAGCAGAACGGGACTTACGACTGGACGCGCGCCGTCCCCACG
Source organism: Terriglobia bacterium (assembly GCA_035946575.1). Lineage (GTDB taxonomy): Bacteria > Acidobacteriota > Terriglobia > UBA7540 > UBA7540 > Gp13-AA77. Next base: position 6,384 of record DASYZG010000028.1, read on the forward strand.
CTCGTCATGCGCAACGAAGACTATGGACGCATCACGCGCATCATGGCCGACGGCACGCCGGTGACGCTGAGGGTCAACATTCAGAACCGGGAGTATCCTGGCGGCACGACCGTGTATAACGCGATCGGAGAGATTCCGGGCACGGACAAGAAGGACGAGATCGTGATGCTTGGCGGCCACTACGACTCCTGGCACGACGCCACGGGCGCGACCGATAACGGTATCGGATCGTCGATGATGCTCGAAGCGGTCCGCTTGCTGGCGGCGGCGCACGTGCATCCGCGCCGCACCATTCGCATCGCGCTGTGGAGTGGCGAAGAAGAGGGACTGCTCGGTTCGCTTGCTTACGTCAAGCAGCACTTCGGCAGCTTCGAGAATCAGAAGCCGGAATACGCGAAGCTCGACGCCTACTTCAACATCGACTCGGGCACGGGCAAGCCGCGAGGCGCCATGGTGTTCGGACCCGCGGGCGCGGCGGACATGGTGCGCGAGGCGATGGCGCCGTTCGCCGATTGGGGATTCGAAGGCGTGCTCGCGACGGAGAGCCGCAGGACGGGCGGAACGGACAGCACCTCGTTCAACAACGCCGGATTGCCTGGAATCGGCCTCGCGCAAGACCCGTTCGACTACGGATCGTTCACCCATCACACCAACCTTGACACCTATGAGCGAATCTACGAAGAAGACGTCCGCGAAGGCGCGGTCGAGATCGCATCGGCGGTCTACGCTGTCGCCATGGCAGACGACACGGTGCCGCGCTTCAAGGATTCCGCCATGCCGAAGCCTGTGCCCGAACCGGGACCCGGATCGCAAGCGAGCAAGGTGCGTCATGTGCCCAAGACATAGTTGACCGTCGAAGGTTGCCAGTCGAGAGTCAAGAGTCGAGAGTTGAGAGTCGAGAGCCAACCGCCACGGGCGCTTAACTCCGGACTCTCAACTCTCGACGGTCGGGGTTCCGCGCTCGATTCCCGGATTTGGCACCTCCGCACCCGATATCGGTTTGTTGATTCCAAAGCACATGGTGGGTTCGTTCCTCGATTCGGCGTGTTTTTTCCCTGCGGCAGTGTGAGAACCGTCCCCCCCGAGAGGGCGGCGGCATGGCCGTCGCAGTCGGCTTCGCCGCAGCGTCCGGACCTTTGAATCAGATTTCGATCTTCTGTCGCGTTTCGACCTTCTGTCGCAGGCGCGGCCGCCGGAGCTCTCCCATCCTCTGGAAGCGCGGGCGGAGGTGCGGGCGGGGACCCGGATTCATTCCCCGTCGCGTTTGGTGCTCCGGGCGTCGCGTCCGGCGTCCCCGGCCGGCGCGTGGCCACCAAGGCTTCGCGCGTGTCTTCGTATCTCAGTTCGATCAGGACGCTAACCTTGCGATCGATCGAGCGCCGCAGGAAGTTCTCCTGGGAGCGCAGCCAACCCCATTTGCGCGAGTTGGTGGCCTCGAGCAGTCGCGCCGCCTGTCCGGCCTCGGAGAGCGGACCCTCCTCCATGAGGCAGATGCCCAGCCGCTCCTCCACCCGATCCAGTTGCGACGACGCCGCGGCTTTGAGGCTCTCCCTGGCCTCCTGCGCCGCCTGCGGGTTATCGGCCGCGGCGTTGGCGGTTGCCGCCGCGTCGCGCAACCGGCTGCCGCAGAAGGATTGCAGTTCGCCGCCGTAGAGGTAGTTGAGCGCACGCTGGACAGCTTTCGCCTGAATCTTTTCCCCGCCTGCATGGCGGACGAGGAAGCTCAGGAGAGAGCGCATGCCCAGGAATTTGGCCGGCGAGTCGGGCAGGCTGGCGTAGCCGTTCCGGCCGATGTCCCACTCCCGGGTGGCGATTCCCGGGCCGCCCTGGAGGAGCCAGTGGCGGCGGCGCTGCTCGATTTCCAGCAACTCGCGCTCGCGCCTCCATAACACTTCCTTCACGCGCTCCAGGCGCAACAGCTCGAATTTCAGGTCGGCCAGTTCCTCGGCCTGCAAACGGGCAAAATCGTCCCGAGGGGCGTAGCAGCGGACCATTTCGGCGCGCAGGCTGGCGCGCTCCGCCTCGTCAGCCGTCGCGGCTTCTTCGGCCTTATGGACCGCCGCCCGGCCATAACTCTTGCCGTAGCCGCTCCCGTAATCGGTGCCATAGCCGCCGGCGAGCAGCAGCTTCACCGGATCCGGGCGGGTGGCATACTTCCCATGCTTCAGGGCGTTCATTTTGGAGCGCTCTTTGCCTTCGGGACTTGCCGGCCCTGAGGACTGCCGGCCGTTGGATTGGTTGGCCGCCTGTGCGGCCTCGGTCATCGTCTTTTCAATGGTTGCCATGTTTTCTTCACCTCCAGGCGGCCGCAAATCGACCGTGGATTGACCTTACTCCCCGAAATTGGGACAGTGGAGAAAAGTGAGAAAAGTGAGAAAATTTTATTTACGCTTTAGAATCAGCAGGTTACCCTGTGGAAATCTCAATTCCCCCGGTTGGCGAGCGGGAAAGAATGTGCATCGCGATGCCCGGCGTTTGGCACGCTTACCCGATTGCAGAACGAGTCTACCGGGGTAGCAAGTAATATCCCGGCAATTAGTAACTTCGCATTATTGTCCTCTGTCTCCTTAACAGCTATAAAGATTGGCGCACTCGCAGCGTCCAGTCGCGCTCGGAGGGGGAGTTTGCGGGCTGGAATTCTAATTGCAGCATGGCAGGCGATCTTCTCTTGCTGCTGCCCTCGAACCACGCGTGGGCACAGTCTGGTTCGGGTCCCAAGGCATTTCCAAATTCACCATCAATGTGCCCTTCAGGGGGGCAGACGAACCTTGACGCCGGGCGTGGCCCTCTGCGTCTGGGGGTGCGATAAACCGCGGAGGTCCTATGAAACGCAGCTTCGTCTTGGTTTCCGCCGTATCCTTCATCTTGAGTATCGTACCAGCACGAGCCCAGGTAAGTGGGGCGCGCGTGGGTGGCATTGTGAGCGACGCGCAGTCGCTGCCGATCGCAGGAGCGAAGGTCACTCTGACCGACAGGGGAACGGCCCTGACGCGCACCGCAGTAACCTCGAGCACGGGAACGTACGAATTCCCCAGCCTCAGTCCGGGCTCCTACGAGTTGCGCGTGGAAGCCCCGGGTTTCGCGACCGAAGCCCGTACGCTGACGCTCGAAGTCAACCAGTCGGTGCAGCTCGATATAACGTCTGCCGTGGGGGAGATCTCGCAGAGGGTCAAGGTTGTGGGAGCGGCGGATGTTTTGCGGACCACCGATGCCAGTCTCGGCGAAGTGATTGAGCCTACGATGACCGAGCAGTTGCCGTTGAACGGACGGCATCTGTTGGACCTGGCGTTACTGGCGCCCAGCGCCCACATCGGATTTGGCGCGCAGACCGGCGCGACCAACCCGCTCTATTGGCGGCCCCAGCAGGATTCGGCGCTCAGCGTCGGCGGCGGGCGGCCCAACGCGAACTACTTTCTGCTCGACGGGGCCGTCGATACCGACCCTACCTTCAACACGCTCGCCTTCAGTCCTTCGCCCGACGCCGTCCAGGAGTTCAAGGTGCAGACGGGAAGCTACTCGGCGGAATTCGGCAGCGCGGGCGGGGCGCAGGTGAATATCGTGACCAAGTCCGGAACGAATCACCTCCACGGCGACGCTTATGAGTTCATTCGCAACGCCGCGCTTGACGCGCGCACGTTCACCGACCCCAGCCAGATCCCTCACCTGGTGCAGAACCAGTTTGGCGCTTCGGTGGGCGGGCCTCTCCAGAAGGACAAGGCGTTTTTCTTCGCGAACTACGAGGGCTTCCGGCTGGGACACGGCGTGAGCCAGATCGAGACCGTTCCGACCGTTATGGAGCGCATGGGTGACTTCAGCCAGAGCGGCGTGACGATCTACGATCCCTCGACCACGTACGCAAATCCGAATTACAATCCGGCTCTTCCCGTCAGCAAGACCAACCCCGTCAGCCTGCGTGATCCGTTCCCGGACGACATCGTTCCCCAGAACCGCATGAGTTCCGTGTCAACCCAGGTGCTCAATCACGTCCCTTTGCCAAACCTCGGTTCAATGACGAGCATAACGGGAATGGGCGGAATGAGCATGGGCTCAGCGCCGCTCGGCTCAGGGCGGGACTCGAACAACTACCTCGATCTGCGCAACAGCAGCAATTCGTCCGACCAAGGCACGTTTCGCGTGGATCGCAATCTCCGGCACGGCGACCGCATTTTCGCGCGCTACTCGATCGAGCACGAAGCGGATTTCACCCCCGAGAACCTGCCCGGCTTCGGATCGTTTGACAACAACCAGGCGCAGAATCTGACGGTTTCCTACGTTCACACCCTTTCGGCGGTGTCCGTCAACACCGCCTGGTTCGGGCTGTCGCGCCTCTCGATGCATCGCTATTCGCAGAACAACTTCACCAACGACTACGTGGATCAGCTCGGCATTCAGGGCGTCGGCTATGGCGGTAAGGGCGCCTGGGGCATGCCCTACTTCGGCGTGCAGGGATATAGCGGGTTCGGCGACTCGTTTGCGGCCACTCCGGTCCAGGACTGGGACACGGTCCTGCAGGGCGGAGATATCTGGAATCGCCAGATGGGGCGGCACTCGGTCAAAGCGGGCGGAGATTACCGGCGCTTCTACTGGCCCATGTGGGGATTCTTCCAGAACCGCGGCTATTACCAGTTCACTCCGGGATTTACCACGGAGACGCTGACCAACGACGGCACGGGAGCCGCGCTGGCGAGCTTTTTGCTCGGACTGCCGGTGGTCAGGCAGCGCCAGGCAGGGATTCCCAAGATGGACCTGCGAGCGTGGTATTCCGACGGCTTCGTGCAGGATGACTGGCGCGTCACGAGTCAGACCACGATCAACCTGGGCCTGCGATACGAGTATTCCACGCCGGCCTGGGATGTGGCGAACCCGAACAGCAATCTGGTGTTCATGGACGGAAGGCCCTACGCGTTCATTGGCGGCCAGCTTGGGATGCCGCGCGGACTGGTCTTTGCCAACACGCACGATTTCGCGCCGCGTCTCGGATTTGCCCACGACATGCGCCGTTTCGGTGTCGTGCTGCGGGGCAGCTACGGCATCTTCTACACACCCATCGACATGAATACGTTCTGCAATCAGCGCCATGTGCCCCCCACCGTGTTCGCTGAGACCGACCAGAGTGATAACTACACGCCGAGTCTGAACGGATTCAACTTCGCTCCGGCGGTGCTGGGGCAGACCACCATCAGCTTCGCGTCCGTCGACCCGCACAGTCCCGCCGAGTACATCCAGCAGTGGAGTTTTTCTGTCCAAAAGGCGCTGCCGGGAAGCATCGTGCTGGAAGCCGGCTACCAGGGAGCGCGTGGCCTCCACTTACAGCGCGCCCACCTGATCAACAATGCGCTGCCGGGGCCGGGACCCGTGGGGCCGCGACGGCCGTTCTCGAAGATCAGCTTTCTGCCGGGAACGGTCTTTCCCGCGGGCTTTGACATGGCCAGCACCACTTTCCCGGTGTCTGCCATCAACTGGCTCGAGGACACGGCTCGCAGCTGGTATGACGCAGGCTGGATCGATGCCCGCCGGCGCTTCAATCACGGGTTCACCTTCCTGGCGAACTACACTTACGCCAAAAGCCTGACGAATGCGCCGGACTTCCGCTCGCCCATGGACGAATCCGCCATCCCGCAGAACAACAACGATCTCGCCGCGGAAAAGGGTCTGGCCTGCGATCTTCGCCAGCGTATGAGCGCAAGCCTCGTCTACGACGTGCATGGATGGCGAAACGGCGGATGGGCCCAGCGCCTGACGTCGAACTGGAGCGTGGCGACAATCCTCCAGGCCCAGTCGGGAATGCCCGAAACGATCTCGGTGTTCGGGGATACCGCCAACGCCGGAACTCTGCTCGGGGAAAATCCGATTCGCGCCAACGTCACGGGCGCGCCGGTGTTTCCGGCGGGCACCCGCACGGCCGGCACATGGTTCAATCCGGCGGCATTCGCGACACCTCCCGCCTACACCTTCGGCGATGCGGGCCGGAATACCGTGGAAGAACCTCCCATGCAGCTGCTCGATGCCGCTCTCACGCGGGAGTTCCGTCTGACGGAGAGATACCACCTGCAAATGAGGATGGAGGGTTTCAACGTTCTAAACCACACCAACCTGGGCTCGCCCAACCGCTTTGTCAACGAGCCGCAGTTTGGAACCGTGACCATGGCCCTGACGTCCGCGCGCGAGTTCCAGCTCAGCGGGCGTTTGACTTTCTAGCGCGGAGCCAGTCTATCGCGCCGTCGCCGAAGCGGAAGTATCGACGATCTTGATGAGCTTCACGGAATGGGGCGCCTGATCGTTGATTTCGAGGCTGGAGCCCTCGAGCGCCACCGGGGCGTCTGCGTTGAGCGCATCGTATCCTTTATAAGGGCGGCCCTGGGCAAGCCCGAGGGTGCTGAGGTCAAGAGTATGTGACCGCGGCTGCTCGGTGAAGTTGAAAATCGCGATCATGGACTGCCGCCCGTCTTCTTTCAGGAAGTAGATGCTGGGCATCTCGTCCTCGGCGGAAAAGGTCATCAAATCGACCGGGACGGCCGCGCGCCCCAGCTTCACCATCTTCAGAAGTTCGGGATTCTTGATCAGGGCCACCCGATCGGGCGTGGCATCGAGTTTCGTCATGTCGTCGCCGATCTCGTACATTCCTCCGGAGACGGCTGCCAGCGCGACCTGCACCTGGGCCTCATTCAGCGTCAGAGGCTGCCGGGACCGGTGCCAGCCCTCCTGGGGTGCGACTTCGGTGGAGACGCTGAAGGCGTCGGGGTCGCTGATGTAGAACGTGCGGTTCATGTAGTAGCGCGCCGCGATGTTGGGATCGGCATCGCGGCTGGCCCGGAACGAATGGCCCGTGTCAGGCGCGATCCGTCCTTCATCCACCAGTCCGACAGGTGTCAGCATCGGGCTGCCGTCTTTGTCCAGCAAGACATTCTGGCCCACAGCGTCGCGGATGATCTGAAGGCCGATGCGTTCGGCCTCAAGCGCCGTGGTGTGCGGGCGATGGTAGTAGCCTTCAACCGCCGACGAGTCCATGAAGTCGAGCTTGATATAACGGACGCCCCAATCCCGGGTTATGACCTTGTACGTCTTCCGCAGATACTGTTGGGCGTCGGGGTTGGTGGTATCGAGCACGTACAGCGGATCCTGGTGCCGCCGGCTCCCATAGTTGATCTGGATGGGGTGTCCCTCGGCATCGCGGACCAGCCAGTCCTGGTGGTTCTGGTAGACCCAGGCGCGCTCGCCCACTTCGAAGGGAGCCGTCCAGACGGCGAACTTCAGGCCCAGGGCCGCGACCTTGCGGCCGAGACTCTCCATCCCGTCAGGGAATTGCTTCTTATTGAAATCGATGTAGTCCCCGCGCGCATTGCCGTATCCCTCGTCGACGTGGCAATAATCGAAGCCCAGCGACTTCAGGTTCGCCGCCATCCACTTCGCGTTTGCCAGCACCTCGTCCTGCGTGATCGAGCTGTAAAAAGCCGTCCAACTCCACCACCCGATGGGAGCCATGCTGGAGACGCGCGCATGATGCAGGCGCCGCACGGCCGCTCCATAGCGCTCCAGTTGCGCGTGGTAATCCGGTCCGGCGGTGAACATCACCTGCTCCGAGCTCAAATCCTGGCCGGGCTCGACGGGAAGGCTGAGTTCGACCTGCTGCTCGGGCCGGATCTCGTCCCGCTTCAGGACGGCTTCGGTGGTGCCGGTCGAGTCCGCCGTGAAGGAGTCGATCGCCGCTCCGCCGCCGGGGGATTGCCGGACCTTCAGATGCATCGCGGTCATGAATCGCCGGGCCGTCAACGCCGCAAGCAGCAGGCTCCGGTGGCTCTCGAGGTTGTAGATCAGCCCGGTGCCCACGCCGGAGTAGGTTCCGTCCGGCGCCTGATCGAGCCCGCCGATCTTGATGGTGGGATCTTCGGTGAAGCCTTCCAGCATGACCCGGTCGGAGCTTTCGGGTCCGCCCAGATTCACCCGCGGATCGCCGATAGCGTCCACGTCGCGGATGGCCTCGACGCTTACCGCCTGCGCGGTATGATTTACAACGTTGACCCCGACGGTGCCGTAAGGGAGGTCGTTGTAAAGGCGCAGCGTGCAGACGAGGTCAGGCTGGGAAGACAGCCCCGAGAAAGTGATCGTATCCTGCTGCCCGGCGCCCAACGGGTCTTGGAACGTGCTCTGGGCTTCCTCGTGGCGCGGGTAGTCGCTCGAAGACACCCAGTGGTGATTGAGCTCGGCGCCGAAGCGCGACGCAAGCACCGGCGATTCCGACCCGGCGACGCGAATCTCGTACGACCCGTTCTGAGGATTGAAGCTCACGGACAGATGCGAGTTGTGGAGGGAAGCGGCAACGGCGGCGGCCGCGGAGAGCGTGAAGGCCGCCGTCCCAAAAACAAAGAGCCCCACCCACTGATGGCAGGAGGATCTGTGCGTCCGTCTTTGCATCGAGTTCATCGATAGCTCCCGATTCGCGAATTCCAAAACGGCGGCATGCCCGCCGCACTCCAAGGCGTCTGCGGCGCTACCCACATCGGCGGGCGACCCCGGCAGCAGTTGAGTGGTGCGCCGTCAGGCGACGGTCGCCTTCTGACCATCCCAAAGGACCTTCCGGCTGCCGGCCCGGTACGACATGTTGGCGATGTGCGCGCCCAGCGCCGCGTTGTGGCCCTCGACCGCGCTCTCCTTGCTCCTGGTGCGGGTGCGCACGCACTCGACGAAGGCACGTACGTGCAGGTCAGTGGGGTCGCCGAGAACGTTGTAGTGTTCAATGCTTTCCGGAGCCGTGCAGCTCCCCGGCGCCCAGGGCGAGTTGATGCCCACGATGTTCTGTTCCTTGCAGAAGTCGTCCTGCATCCTGGCGGGCCACGCGGCCACGACCCAGCCGAAATCGTCCAGAGGGTGGTCGGGGAAGAACGCCAGCTCGGTCTCGCTGATCTGGATGGTTCCTTTCGTGCCCATGAAGAAGGCGCCAAAGCCCTGCGTGGACGAGTTGAGGGTGAGCGATACGTTGTAGGTGAAGTTGGGATACTCGAAAAGCGTCTGCACCACGTCGGGCACCTCAGCCTCGGGATGGACCTTCTTCCAGCGATAGCTTCCGCCGTACGTCATTGAGCTGCGCGGCGCCGTCTCGTGCATCAGGTAATGCAGCGTGTTCAGGTGGTGGACAACCAGGTCCGTCTGCAGGCCGCCGGAATAGTCCCAATAGCAGCGCCAGCGGAAATAGCGCCGCGCGTCAAAGGGGACCTCAGGCGCGGAGCCGAGCCACTGTTTCCAGTCGATCGTTTGCTCGTTCCCGTCCGGCGCGATGGGGTAGAACCAGGCGCCCGAGGGCGTGTTGCGATTTTCCCAGGCCTTCACCAGGGTGATGTCGCCACAGCGACCCTCATCAATCCATTTCCGTGCCAGCAAAGTGAGAGGCGAATTCACCCACTGGCTGCCGATCTGCAGAATTCGGCCGGTGCGCTTTTCGGCGTCGATGATTTCGAAGCCCTCCTCGATTTTGTAGGTCATGGGCTTCTCGCAATAGACGTCCTTGCCCGCGTCCATGGCTTCGATGATGAGCCGCTTGTGCCAGTGGTCGGGCGTGCCGATCAGCACGGCGTCGATGTCCTTGCGGTCAAGGAGGCGGCGATAATCGTTCGTGGTTTCGAGCTGCTCGCCAAACAGCTCCTTGGCGCGCGTCAGGCGGTCCTTGTACACGTCGGCCGCGGCCACCAGGGTCACCCCGGGCGTGATGGAGAAGCTGTAGGCGTCCTGCTGGACGCGGGCGCCAATTCCGATCACGCCCACCCGGAGCGTGTCGCTCGGAGCCACGGCGGCCGAGCCGGGTTCTGAAGCCCAGAGCACTTTATCGCCGTTGCTGAGCGCGACAACGCCGGCGGCGCTGAGGCTCGAATTGCGCATGAACTCACGACGGTTCATGGATTTGATTTGGGGCATGAGTCCGATCCTCCCTGATTTTCTGTCTGGCGCGGAACCTGGTCTTCAAAAGCCGACTCTGCAGTTTATCACCACGGGCGGCGGGGGATGGGTACTCTGTTGGGAATCGGGCGTCGCGGACGCACCAGGCGCCCGAGCGGCTGCATTCGGGGACTGCCTGAGCACAGGGTGTTTGGGAAGGGAAGTGTTCGACAAGGACGGAGCCGCAAGACCCCGTCCCTGTCCTCTGAAAGGTGCGCAACTAGAAGGTTGGTCTGAACGCCTCGTTGGTGAGGTTGCCCAGCAGCTTGTGCCAAGGGTGATTCGGGCGGCTCTCGACGTCGGTGACGATCCGGCGCATCTCGCGCAGGACGGGTGGCTCATCAACATCGTACATGTCGCCTTGCAGCAGTTTCAGCACGTCGATGCGGTAGCGGGGGTCCTCGACGAAGGCGGTGAACAGCACGTTCAGCCGGTAGTAGACCGTAATGAACTCGTGCCAGTTTTTCGTGCCGCGCCGCATGATGGTCTGGTATTCCTCGAAGGCCTTGGCGTTGCAGACACCGCCATTTTGCAGCGTGGGGATGATGCTCTTCGTCGCCAGCCGGGCGCTGTTCATGGCGATGCTGACGCCGCTCGAAAAGATTGGGTCCACGAAGCGGGCGGCGTCGCCGACCATCACAAAGCCGTCGCCGCAGATCTGCTTCATGCCGTAGCTGTAATCGCCCTCCTCTTTCAACGGCCTCAATTGCTTGGCCTCCTTCAGGGCCTTATAGAGGTCAGGACGGCTGGCGAGAGCGTTCCAGAAGAACTGCTCGCGCGATTCCCTGGACTTGGCGAAGTTCTGCTTCTGGGTCACCACACCGATGCTGGTCGCCGTTTCCGTGATGGGGATCTGCCAAACCCAGGTGTTGCTCAGCGGCAGGAAGTGAATGAAGATGTAGTCCTCGTGGCTGGCACCGTTCTTGGCCTTGGCGAAATGCTTGCGATCGTAGTTGTCGAACCAGGTGTGCAGCGCAAACTGGTTGAACACCGGATCATTGACCTTCAACTTGAGCTGGTTGCCGAGCAGCGTCTGGCGGCCCGAAGCGTCGATCACCACGCGTCCCGTAAGTTTGATTTCCTGCCTGCCGAGCTTAAACTTCACACTCGGCATCGCCGGGTCAGAAAGATCGACCTCTGACACCCGGATGCCTTCGTAGACGGTGGCGCCGAGCTTGTGAGCATGCTGCAGAAGCAGCAGATCGAACTTGCCGCGATCCACGTGCCAGGTGTGGTTGCGATCAACGCCTTCCTGCTGGCGCTCCTCGAATCGGATGTCGGCGCGGCACTCCTCTTCGAACATGCCGTCCAGCGTGTGGGCGTGCCGCGTGATGTTCATGTCGATGTCGGGGTGCACGTCCGAACCCATGCCTTCAAAATCGACGTCGTAAAGGCCCTGGCTGGCAGCAGTCCACACGGCTCCGTACTTGCGAACGAAGCCGAACTTGTCCATGTTTTCGATGAAACCGACTTCCTTCAGCACACGCGTCGTCGCCGGCACGAAGGACTCGCCCACGTGCTCGCGAGGCATGATCTCGCGCTCCAGCACCACGCACTTCAGTCCAGCCTTCGCCAGGTACGAAGCCGCGGACGATCCGCCCGGACCCCCTCCCACGATAATCGCGTCAAAATCAGCTTGCATGTCGTCTCCCTCGATCTGACGGAATTGCCTTCCGCCGAGTCTCTCCCTTTGGATTTGAGATTAAAACCGCAACCGGGTGAAGTTCCGGTCTCCCCTGCCGGACTTCGCCGTCCTATTTCGAGAGCCGGCCCGGGAAAGCATCTATGGGCTCGGCCCGAACTCGCGCGCTGTACGCGGCCAGACCTACTTGCCAGAGCGGCCATCATCCCTGCGGGATCTCACTCTCCTATTCCCGTTGTGCCCCCAGCAAACACAGGCGGTTCCTTCCGACCTCTTGCTGAAACACGCCCGAAAAACCGCGACAGAGCGCGAGGTAACCAGGATGATGGCAGATAAAGATGCCCGTCTTGCGCGATAACAGCCGGCGAGCGGGCCGGGCCGGAGCCCGGCGCACTACGAAAACGGTTGTGGCAGCATTCGATACGCCGTTGGCCGCGGTCAGCACACGGGGTATCGCCCGTGTTGCGGTCGCCAGGACGATCAGCAACACGACCCAGCACAGACGTGCTCCCGAGAGCTTGAGCATCCGGCGTGTTCCTCTATGACGAGCAAATCTCGGGTTTCGACTCCCTACACGTACCTGAGGCCCATCAATAAAAGCGGACAGACAGATTAGCCGCCGGGCCGCCTCTTGTCAAGGGATGACCAGTATAGAACTTTTTAGTACCTCGAAAGGAATAGCCTAACTCGAGGGCCCTCTGGACGCGAGTTCAAGGTCCAGGATAGTCTGCATCGTGAATCTTACCAAAGGGATAACACATGTGGATGTGCTGTGTTGGGATGTAATGACACCGGTTAAGCTTGACGGCGCTCCACCATGGATGGAAGAATCAGCGACTTAGCCGTTTCGTCCTGCGACAGGATTCTTGCAGAAACAAGAACCGGGCTCCGGGAGAGATCTTGAATTACGGGGCTCGCTTTGGCGTCTGGAGAGCTTGATCTATTCCGTCGCCTTGCGCAAGGCTATCTCATTTATAAAGAGCAATATAGAGAAGAAGGTGATTATGAGCAGAAGTCGCCGGAAGGATGCAGTGGATGCTACCGCGATGCTTTGTGGCGTGCTGTTTTTGGCGGCGTTTGCCGGAGCGCAGACGAATCCGGTGCCGAGCCTGGATCTGCCCTCTTCGCCGATGGGGTCGGCTGCGGGCGGAGCGCAGTTCACGCTGACGGCGAACGGGACAGGTTTCGTAAAGGGTTCGGTCGTGACCTGGAACGGGGTTGCTTTGCAGACCAGCTACGTCTCCGGCACCAAAGTCACGGCGATCGTGCCAGCCGCGAACTTGGCATCAGCGACGGGAGCCTCGATCGCGGTCGCGCAGCCTGGTGGAGCTCCGGTTTCGAATTGGGTGCCTTTTGAGGTCGGCAACACGGAATCGTCAGTGAGTCTGGGGCGCACGGACTATGGCGTCGGCACGGATTCCCTGTCGGCGGTGACCGCCGATTTCAACGGCGACGGCATTCTGGATCTCGTAGTGGTCAGCAACAGCGGCTCAAGCTTCACCGTGCTGACGGGAAACGGCGGTGGGACGTTCACTGTGCAAGGGACCTTCACGGTTCCCAGCACGCCGGGCTACGCCGTGGCGGGCGACTTCAATAACGATGGCCATCAGGACCTGGCCGTATCGGGAATCGGAGAGGTTTATGTATTTCCGGGTAACGGCGACGGGACCTTTGGCACCGCCACCGTCTATACCGCGCAGGCCGATGACGGTCCGGTAGCGGCGGGCGACCTGAACGGCGACGGCGTGCTGGACATCGCCACCACGAACGCGGCCACCGGGACCGTCGCGGTACTGATAAACGGGGTCGAGACCGACTACACCGTGGGCAGCCAGCCGGAGGGCGTGGTGATGGCCGATTTGAATCGCGACGGCCGGCTCGACCTGGCCGTGGCGAATTACGCCAGCTCCAGTATCTCCGTCCTTCTGGGCAAGGGAGACGGGACTTTCCGGACTGCGGCGACGGTGTCCACCACCGGCGGACCCTGGGCGCTCGTGGCCGCCGACGTCAGCGGCGACGCCAAGCTGGACTTGCTGGTGGCGACCCCGGGTTATCAGCAGGTGGAGAACCAGTTGGTGGTTCTGCTGGGAAACGGCGACGGAACATTCAAGGTGCCCGCAGGCTACAGCGTGTCCGGCGACCCGGTGGCGCTGGTGGCCGGCGACTTCAACAACGACCGGAAGCTGGACGTGGCAGTGGCGGCAGCGACCGGCGACGCCATCTGCCTGCTTCAGGGAAACGGCAACGGGACGTTCCAGACCGGCCGGACCTTCAAGACGCCGGCGGGCATCGCCGCCCTGGCAGCGGGGGACTTCAATAAGGACGGCGCCCTGGACCTGGCGGGGAGCTACAGCAATTCCTCCTCGGCCTCGGTATTCCTGCAGTCGGCGAGCGGCGGCCCGGCCGTGACGCTGAGTCCAACCAGTCTGCTGTTTCCTCTGACCGTAGTTTCCTACAGCAGTGCGCCCATGCCGGTGACCCTCACCAACACGGGGGCGGCCAACCTGAGCATTACGGGCATCACCGCAAGCACGCAGTTCACCCAGACCAACAACTGCGGATCGAGCCTGGCTCCCGGGGCCTTCTGCACCATAAATGTGGTCTTCACGCCTCAGCATCAGGGGACGCAGACGGGGACGCTGACCATCACGGATAACGCGACGGGGAGTCCCCAGGCGGTTTCGCTGCAGGGGCAGGCCACGTTCTTTCTGGTTTCGCCGCTCAGCCTGAACTTCGGTGCGGTGAGCGTGGGCACCACCAGCACCGCCCAGGTGATTTCGATCTATGGTGAGGACAGCACGCCGGAGAAGGTCAGCTTCAGCATTTCGCCTTCGGGTGACACGTCGCTGTTCCCGTACACGAACACCTGCAATGGTTACGTGCCCTCGCACGCGACCTGCACGGTGAGCATCAGCTTCGCGCCCACTGCCACGGGCGCGGTCAGCGCCACCTTCCAGATCAGCGGCGGGGGCGGCATTACCAGGGTGCCCATGTCGGGTACGGGTCAATGAGTCCGGTGCGGTTTAGCTCTAAGAGCACCTGAGGAAATCGGGACGGGCAAAGAGCTGCCCCGAGCTTATGTTGTTGCTCGATTCGGGCTGGGAACGGCAGCGGTTAGTTGTGAAGGGGGATCTTACGCAACTTATGAGAGTCCGACTGAAGATAGTTCTCATTCTAGTCCTATTTGCAGGCGGCGCGCGCGGTGCTGCAGCCCAGATCACGGTGTCGCCAACCAGCCTTAGTTTCGGCAGCGTCGCGGTTAACGTTCAGGGTTTTGCTTCCTACGTGACGATTACCAATAATTACAGCACCTCGGTGAACCTGACGAGCATCACTTTGGGATCGCCGGAGTACGGCATATACACAGGTCTTCCGGTTCAGACGATCGGCGCACATGCCAAAGTGTCGCAATTTGCCTTTGTGTTCCGAGCCTCGCAACCAGGAACATACGACAGCACGATAACATTTAATTTCAAGGGGCTTCCGAGTGTTGTGATTCAAACGTCGGCGACGGCTTTCACTACGACTGCGGCGGCCACGCTCAGCACCAACTCATTGAACTTCGGCAGTGTGAGCCTGGGCGCCAGCAGCGCCAGCCAAACGGTGACCGTGACCAATACGGGCGGACCGGATTCCATCAAGCTCAGCGCAGTCGAGTTGTATTACCAGCCTTTTATCGAGACGGGGCCTCTGCCTCCGGTGACGTTGGCGCCCGGCCAATCGGCCAGCTATCAGGTGAGTTTCTCACCGCTGACGACGGGATCCACGACCGCCAGCCTCACCTTCTGTTACAACAATCTGCCCTGCAACGGCGTGGACCTCACGGGTACAGGTGCTGCACCGGCCAAGTTGGCGCTGACCAATTACCCTGTGCTGCCATACTCGACTCGGGGCTACGCTTATCAGGGGAATATGACCGCGTCAGGCGGCAAGACGCCCTATATCTTTCGCCTCCATTCCGGCTCGATGCCGGGCGGGCTCAGCCTGGCCCAAAGCGGAGCCATCACGGGCACGGTAAGTTCCACGGACAAGCTGGGCAACTACACTTTCACGGTCCAGGTGCAGGACTCGAGCACGCCCAAGCGCTTGACTGCCACTGAAACCCTGACCTTACCGGTGGACGCGGGCACCGGCGCCAACTGCGCCATTCTCTCTGAGGATGTTCCAAACACGACGAATCCGATTGTGGACATCATGGATCTCGGCACGGGCACGTATTGCCCGGAAGGCGATCCCAATTGCACCCAGTGCCCCTTCGGTGAGAATTGTGAAGGCGGGCTTTATCCCGGCGGCTCGAATACGGATCCCGATCCGCACCATTCTGACGGCGTAGCCATTGCCCAGGCCATTCAGCCTATCAACGGCAAGTATGTGATGATCTCGCTCGGCGAGTCCGCCAGCCAGCAGCCCTTCGAACAATTCATCACCCAGGGGAGCGCTGATCCTGAGCTTAACTCAAACCTGGTCATCGTCGATGGTGCCGAAGGTGGCGCCACGGCCAACACCTGGGCTTCAAGTACCTCCGTGTATTGGACCGATCTTATTGACTATTCGCTGCCCTTTGCGGGCGTAACCGCCGACCAAGTGGTCGCGGCCTGGATCAGCGACGTCAACTCGGCCAAGAGCTGTAATCCTGGCAACTGCTTCCCGGGCGACGCGCAGACGCTGCAGACCGACTATGAAGACATCGCCCAGCTTCTGCTGCAGAACTTTCCCAATATCAAGATGATGTTCTTCTCCAGCATGAACTACTCCGGGTACTCAACCGGGGTCGACACCACACTGCCTGAGCCGCAGGCGTACGAGAGCGCTTTCGGCGCCAAGTGGGCCATCGCGGATCAGATCAACGGCAATCCCAACCTGAACTACAATCCCAACAACGGCCCGGTGAAGGCGCCCTGGATGGGTTGGAGTGTCTATGATTGGGCTAACGGGCTGACCCCGCGAAGCGATGGAATCACCTGGAGCTGCCAGGACCTCAGTCCCGACGGCCTGCATCCGGCGAATCCCTGGGGGCACGTCAAAATCGCGCAGTATCTTCTGAACTGGTTCAAGACGGCAGATTTGACTGCGCCCTGGTTCGTGAAGCCCTAGTCTGGCAGGCTGCTGAAAGACACGGTTTGATGAGGGTAGCGCCGAGTTTACTTCGCCATAACTCCAACACCCTCAACACGCACGTTGCGGTCTAAAGCCGCCTCTACACGTTTTTGGCAGCCGGCTAGAAGGAATCTTCATTTCGAAACCGGCGAGCGTCATGGCAAGCACCACGGCGTTTCTCTTGCCTGGCAGGGGTGACGCTGCGGACTTCTTTCTCGCGGTCGAGCTCCCGCTTCGAACGTTGTGCGGTGGCGCGCGGGTCACTCAGCGTGGATGTCTGAAGCACCAGGGCACGGGCTATTGATAGGAGGCCGGTGGCGAGCCTCACAGTTGGGTGAAACCGATTTGCCGTGGAGTAAGTGACGGGATACGAGGCAAGCGACAGGAACGAGCTGCGCGATCACGAGCTTTTCAGCAAACTGTCAGGCGCGATCCTGTTCGGTGGCGAGCTGCACAAACCGGACGCGCTTCGTCCGTTCACCCAGCAGATTCGCGTAGAACTCCAGAACGGAGGCCATCTTCAGCAGCAGCGATCGTCCCTTCATTCCGAAAAGGCGGCTGGCGGGCATTAGTCCGCAGACAATGCGGAAGTAGATTGCGCCTGTCCGCTCAGCCCCGGAGAGATGGCGGCGCTGATTGCCGGCGTTGCGCAGCAGATAGGTGAGTGTGACGAAGTCGTGCTTCAACTCGCGCTGAAAACCGGCGCTGTCCATCGGCGTATCACCCGTTTCCAAAGCGCGGCGCAGGCGAGGAAAGCTCAACTTGTTGGCCTCGACAATTGGCTCCGCCAACCGCTCCTCAAACCGCCGCTGGAAGATTCTTTCGCAGGCTGCTTGTAGATAGAAGAGCAACAGGGCTGCGGAAAACACGAGGATCAGCGCCGAGAGCATCACAATCTCCGTTCACAAGTCTAATCGGCCGGAACACGACTCGACTTGAGCAAATAATTCGAGCCTCGCCCGAGGACCTTTCGGGATCGGGGGAATTGGATGAATGAGCCATCACTCTCGATCAAAAGGTGGCTTTCGGGGCCTTGAACGGGCATCCTGTGTTCGGGGCTATACAGCTTAACGCGCTCATTCTACAAGGCATAAATGCCGGAACTGCGTTGGCGTTGTTGGTTTGAAACTCCAATCCTCTCCATTCTCTTAATTCCCTCACGCTTTGTTGATTTTATTAGACTTGTTGGCTTTGTGCGGGAAAACGCATGGGCGGGTGCTTCTTTCTGTCGGCCGGGGAAGTCGGAATGGAATATGAAGGCCCTATAATGCAAGGCTAGCCGGCTTGTGAAGGGTACACCCGGCCACTATACTCACTGGCGGAGTCAAGATCATGAGAGGATTCCGGTTTCGACGGTGCGCCGCAGCCGTCTGCATAGTGGGGTGTGTGGCAACAAGCGCCTTCGCTGCGGACACCAAGCCGAGATCCTCGCCGAACTCGGCCAAATGGAGCCCTAAAGCAGCCGCATCGTACCTCGACGGCCGCCTCGAGTGGTGGATGGGTTGGCCGGTCGCGGCTCGCGACCACGGTACGTTCTGCGTTTCCTGTCATACTGCCGCGCCCTACGCTTTGGCCCGGCCCCTCCTTCAGTCGGCACTCGGCGAACAATCCCTTTCGGCCGCCGAGCAGAAGCTCCTGGAGAACGTCACGAAACGGGTGCGGATGTGGGACGAAGTCGCGCCGTTCTATCCTGACGAGACGCGGGGCGTCCCGAAGACATCGGAATCGCGCGGCACCGAGTCGGTGCTCAATGCCCTCATTCTCTCGGCGGCTGACGCACGCACGGGCAGCTTGAGTCCCGCCACGCGCCGTGCTTTCGAAATCATGTGGAAGGAGCAATTGAAGACGGGGGACGCTCGCGGAGCCTGGGCATGGCTCGAATTTCACAACAAACCGTGGGAGGGCGACTCACAATACTATGGCGCCACGCTGGCGGCGATTGCCCTGGCCAACGCTCCCGACGGCCCTGGGTATGATTTTGGGCCCACTGAACTGCTTCGCGACTATCTGGTGCGCGAGCAGGGGAAGCAGGTGCTGATCGATCGCGTGATGCTCCTCTGGGCTTCGGGGCGCCTGCTCGGCGTCCTGACGACGGTTCAAAAGCAGTCCATCATCGATGAGGTGCTCTCGAGGCAGCAGCCCGACGGCGGATTCAGCCTGTCGCAGTTCGTGGGATCGTGGAAGCGGCGGGACAGCACGCCGCTCGAAACGCGCAGCGACGGCTATGCTACGGGCCTCGTCACTCTCGCCCTGCTTGACAATGGCATGGCCCCGAGCGAGTCGCATCTGAGCCGAAGCCTGGAGTGGCTGAGGTCAAATCAACGATCCGCCGACGGACGCTGGCTGGCCTATTCGCTGAATGAACAGCGCGATCTCAATTCCTACATCGGAGAGTTCATGAGCGACGCCGCCACAGCGTACGCCGTCCTCGCCCTCGAATACGGCAAGTAGGGTGAATCGCACCCGAGTCGATCGAGGTGGCGGGTGAAAGCAGAGCAGTGCCGGAGACGCAGGAAGTCGGGACTATTTGTCGGACTTCTTTTTGCCGCGGTGTACAATTTTCCTCCCCAGCCTTCCCAAGCCCTTCGCGCTTCCCTTGCCGATCTTCTCAGTACCCTTCGCGGTGCCGACGCCTACGTCCTTCCCGGCACCGGCTGCTCCCGTGCCCAAATCGTCGGCGGCTCCCACAGGGTGCAAAGTTACAAGATTGGCCGCAGCGCCGGCGGTGCCTTTGCCCAAACTCTCGGCGCCCTTGCCCGCTCCTTTGCCGATGTCCTCACCGCCTTTGCCGATTTCTTTGCCCGGGCCGCGCTCCCGCTTCTGCTTCTTGCCTTTCTGTAGCGCTTCCGTCTGGGCCGCATTCTGGTCGGCCGACCCGATGGCCTGGTCCCGAAGCGGACCCATCGGCCGGGCGAATGACGACGAACTCAGCATGAAGACGAAGGTTGCGAGGGTAAACATAGTAAGTGTCGCTTTCATGATGTGCCCTCCAGTAGTTCAATTCAATCCTGTTTGATGCTTGATTCGGGCTTGGCGGAGTACGAGGAATGGGGTTGCATTTCGATCGGCCGCACCGATTGTTGTAATCTGCGTCACACCGCCGGTCCCGCGAATCGCATATAATCGCGGGTTCTCGAGAGAGTGAAAGTGCGGCCGGAGGAGAAGGGGACGACTATGACTCGATCTCGAAAGTGGCTGGTGGCAGTGCTGCTGAGCCTCGCGCTGCTGATGGCATGGGCCTCCGCTCAATTCGGGCAGCAGCGGGAAGGCCGGCTGATGCGATTCCCCGACATATCCCGCGATCAGATCGTGTTCAGCTACGGAGGTGATCTATGGCTGGTTTCGCGCCAAGGCGGAACGGCTCGGCGCATCACCACGGCTCCCGGCCTCGAGCTCTTTCCCAAGTTTTCGCCCGACGGGAGCAGGATCGCCTTCACCGGGCAGTACGACGGCAACTTCAACGTCTACGTGATGCCTGCTGAAGGCGGCGAACCGAAGCAATTGACATTTCATCCGGGTGGCGGACCCCTCAGCGAGCGTATGGGTATTCACAACGAAGTGCTCACCTGGTTTCCCGACGGCAAGCGCATCGTATATCTGTCGCGACGCGATACCTACAACGGGTGGTTCGGGCGTCCTTTCGTGATTAGCGTGGACGGCGGATTGACCGAGCGCCTGCCCATCGACAAGGGCGGCCTGATGTCGTTCTCGCCCGACGGCGCGAGCATGGCCTACAACCGCATCTTCCGCAATTTCCGCACCTGGAAGCGCTACACCGGCGGCATGGCCCAGGACATCTGGATCTACCATTTCAAGACGAACCAGATCGAGCAGATGCCGCACACGGAATGGACGGACACATCTCCGATGTGGCACGGCGACACCATCTATTTTGATTCCGATCGCGGCCGCGAGCATCGTCTGAATCTCTACAGCTACAGCCTGAAGACCACGGAAATCCGGCAGCTTACGCACTTCACCGACTTCGACGTGCTCTGGCCAAGTCTCGGTCCGGATGCCCTCGTTTTCCAGAACGGCGGCTATCTCTACGTTTTCGATCTCAAAGCGGAGAAAGCCCAGAAGCTCGCGATCTATCTCCCTGGCGACGAGCCGCTGACGCGCAAGCATTGGGGAAACGTGGCCCGGTGGATCACGGGATTCGACATTTCGCCGGACGGCAAGCGCGCATTGCTGAGTGCCCGCGGTGACGTCTTCACGGTACCCGCCAAGGAAGGCAGCATCCGGAATCTGACGCACACGCCCAGCATCAAGGAGCGCGATGCAGCCTGGTCGCCTGATGGCCGCTGGGTCGCGTACATATCCGACCGGACGGGCGAGGACGAACTCTATATCGCGCCGCAGGACGGGATGGCGCCGGAGACCGAGATCACGAGCGGCGGCACCATGTACCGCCTGGCGCCCACGTGGTCGCCCGACAGCACCAAGCTGCTCTACGCGGACAAGGACTGCAAGCTGTACTACGTAGATATCAAAGACAAGAAGCCGGTATTCATCGATCAGAACCGCTACGGTGATATGGCCGAGTACATCTGGTCCCCGGACAGCCGTTGGGTGGCGTATGGCAAGAACGCGGCCAACCGCAACGAGTGGCTGTCGTTCTACTCGCTCGATACCAGCAAGATCACCCCGGTCACCACGGACTTCTATAGCAGCCACAACCCGGCGTTCGATCCCGACGGCCGCTACTTTTATTTCCTGTCGGAGCGCGACTACAACGAAGTACTGGGCGTATTCGACATGGAGTTCGCCAATCCCAAGGCCACACGCATTTATGCTGTGACCCTGCGCGCCAACGCTCCTTCGCCGTTTGCTCCTCAGAGCGACGAAGTGTCCGTCAAGCCCACCGAGGTTCCCACGCCGGTGCCGGGAACACCGCCCGGAGGCGGGTCGCAGACGCCGCCGGAAGCCAAACCGAACGGCGCATCGAAGCCCACACCCGTGGAAGCGAGGCAGGCGAAGCCCGCAACCGGAGGCGAGGAGAAAAGGAAGGAGCCCTTCCGCATCGATCTGGAGGGGGTTGACGATCGCTTGGTGTCGCTGCCGCTTCCTTATGGCAACTATGGCAGCCTGCTGGCCGCCTCGGATCGCGTGTTCTACGTGTCGCTGCCCGCCGCGGGGCTCTCCGGACCGCTTCCCGGTGAAGCGCCGGCCATTCATATCTTCGACCTCAAGGAACGCAAGGATCACGTCCTCGTGGAAGGCGCCACCAACTTCGCGTTGTCGTTCGACGGCTCGAAGCTGCTGTATTCGGCCCCGCCCGGCGGGGGAGGCCCCGGCGGTCCAGCGAGCACGTACGGAATCGTGGACGCAAAAGTTCCCGAGGGTGCCGCTCCCCACAAGGTCGGGGATGGCGCGCTGAATCTCGCTCACTTCGAGATGGAAATCGATCCGCCCGCCGAGTGGAAAGAAATTTTTAATGACGTCTGGCGGCAGGAGCGCGACTATTTCTTCGAGCGTTCGATGAATGGCGTCGATTGGGCAGCGCAGCGTGAGAAGTATGGACAACTGCTGCCCTATGTCGCCGATCGGTACGATCTGACGTTCATCATGGGCGAGATGATCGGCGAACTCTCGAATTCGCACACCTACGTCGGCGGGGGCGATACTCCGGACTTGCATCCGGTGAATATCGGGTTGTTGGGTGCAGACTTCGAAGCGGACGCCGCCCACGGCCTCTATCGTTTTAAGAAGATCTACCCGGGTGAGAACTGGGATCCCGGACTGCGATCGCCTCTGACGGAACCCGGGGTCGGCGTAAGAGAGGGTGATTACTTGCTGGCGGTGAACGGCCGTCCGCTGCGCATGCCGGAGAACCCGGACGAAGCGTTTATCAACACTGCGAATGAAAACGTAACCCTCACCGTGAACAGCAAACCCACGGAAGACGGCGCGCGCGAGGTGGTGGTGAAGCCCTTGTCCGACGATTTCGGCCTGCACGAGCTCAACATGATCGACACCAATCGCCGCAAAGTGGACGAGGCCACCGGCGGACGAGTGGGTTATGTTTACCTCCCGGATATGGGCGGAGCGGGGCTAAACGAGTTTGTAAAGCAGTTCTTCCCGCAGATTCGTAAGGAAGGCATGATCTTCGACGTGCGTTATAACGGTGGCGGCTTCGTGGACCAGCTTATTTTCGAGCGGCTGCGACGGGTGCTGGCGGCCATGGGGTCCGCGCGCAATTTCGAGAACAGCACGGTGCCCGATGTCGTGTTCTACGGCCACATGGTCTGCATCACAAACCACTACGCAGCGTCAGATGGCGATTTCTTCAGCTACTTCTTCAAGAAGTACAATCTGGGTCCGCTCATCGGCACGCGGACTTGGGGAGGCGTGCGCGGTATCCGGGGCGACATGCCGCTGATGGACGGCGGTTACATCACACGGCCCGAGTTCTCACTCTATGGCCTGGACAGCAAGTGGGTGATCGAGAATCACGGCGTGGCGCCGGACATCGAGGTGGACAATCGTCCTGACCTGGTGATGGCCGGGCACGATCCCCAGCTCGAAAAGGCGATTGAAATTGTAATGAAGGAAATCCAGGAGCGTCCGAAGAAACTGCCGCCGCGTCCGCCCGATCTTCCGGCGTATCCGACGGGTCCGGGGTAGGTTCGGTAGTCGATCATCCATTGACAGTTGCTCGTGGGCAGCAAGCGGGCACCAGTAGTTGGCGCTCTGTGATCAGAACCGGCAGGGCGAGCCGGCAAGCGGCGGCAACTGAGAACCAGGAGGTCTATGGAACTGTTTCATCTCGCCGACGCTGCGCGGGCGCTGGGTATCAGCTACCCCACCCTGAAGCAATGGATTTATCGCGGGAAGATCCGCTCGCTGAAGACTGCCGGCGGACACCACCGCATCCCGCGCACGGAAGTGGATCGGGTGCTCTTTGCCGCAGGCGCGGACACGGAGAAGCGGTCCAGGCCGCGCGCACGCGCCGGCTCCGCGGCCTCGCTTTCAGGGCTCGAACACCTGATCAGCGGCCGCAACCAGCTTGTGGGGAAGATCGTTGCTCTCGAGGTGGTTGGACTGCTCGCCAGGATTGCGCTCGACATCGGGGGCCAACAGGTAACTGCCATCATCACCCGGGACGCCTGCCGCGACCTGAATCTGAAGGTCGGCGACACAGCGGCCGCCTTGATCAAAGCGACCGAGGTCATGATCCTGCGGCCGGTGCCCTCCAAGTAAGCGCTACCGGTGCAGGAAGTAATCGACCGATTGTACGAACAGGTCAGGCTGGTCGACGAAGGTCATGTGACCGCTCTTCGGCAGGATCACCAGTTTTGAGCCCGCAATTTTCTTGTGCATTTCCTGAGAAAGCGATGGATCGCATTCATCATGCTCACCCGCCATGATCACTGTGGGTGTCTTGATGGTGTGCAATCGATCCACGTACTCCACGGATTTCAGATTCCCGTCGATCATGAACTCGCCGTCAGAGCCCCACATTCCGCGGTAAAGGTCCTAGCAGGCTGCTGAAAAGCGTGTAGCGGCGGCTTCAGGCTGCCACGCGTGTATTGAGAGAGTTGGACTTATGGCGAGGTAAACTCGCCGCTACGCTCCTCAAAACGTGTTTGTCAGCAGCCTGCTAGCTAGGAGATCACTCCGGATGCGATGGGATCGTAGTTGGGATCGGGGCGATTCTGGTAAAGGTAGGGAAAGTAGCCTTCGCCCCATGCCGCCATCACGTAGTCGTTCGGATAGCGATTCCTTTCGTACTCGTGGCCGTGGCCGAAGAGGCCCGCCTGCTCCTGGCTGTCGATGTGCTCAGCGAAGTTCCGGAGCCAGCCTGTCCATCGTTCGCGCAAACACCTCGATCATCTGCCGCGTGCTGGGGAAAGTACTGCAGAGGATCAGATGCGTCAGGTTACGCTGATACTTCAGCGCGTAAGCCTGGGCCAGCACTCCGCCGAACGAATGGCCGAGCAGCGTCATGCGGCCGAGTTTCAGGTCCTGGCGCATATCTTCCACGTCCTCGACCATGTTCTCCACGGTGCCCGGAGCCACGCTCGTCAATGAAGATTAATCGGTTGTGGCGCGCGAGTGGCAGGAGGTACGGCAGGAAGTACGGCAGGAAGTAATCGTGGGAAGCGCCGGGTCCGCCATGGACGATCAGGAGCGGCGCGCCATGCCCGACGGATGTGTAGTAGACCATGACTCCATGCGCGTCGACGAAGCCCTCCGCGATCGGATAGACCGCGGCAGTTGCAGGCTTAGCGCCACCCTTTGCACGGGTCGTCGGGTTCCCTTGCGCGATCCCGGAAAGAGGGGTCAACGACCCGATTAGCATGACGATCGGCTTGATAGCAGGCACGAGCGCAGGACAGCGCGGGGCTTACCAATATCGAGTTGAACATCGTATTCTCCTGTTGAAAGTCGCTCGCGCCTTAGGCAGGGCCGCGGCGGAACGTGAATTACGATGACGAACTTCGTCACTCGAGTCGCGTTGCAGGTCGATATGTCTTGGCAACCGCCTGCTGTTTCTGATAATCCTAGTTATCTGGGTCTGCACATCGGACTGATCGATGGCGCGGACTGACCGGACGCTCCGAACAGATCAGCCAAGATTTTCCCGGGCCTCGCGGTTGATTTCCAACCTGATCCAAGGTCCCCCGAACGATCGGTGACGTAAACCGCGCAAGCGGTCCGGTCCCAGGCACGCGGCCCCGCGGCCATAATCTCGCGTCTCAAGGATGAATCCTCATGATTGAAGTGGAGCGATTGACGAAGCGCTACGGTCCCACTCGCGCCGTGACCGATGTCAGTTTCCGCGTTGAAAAGGGCGAAGTGCTCGGCTTTCTGGGCCCCAACGGCGCCGGCAAGACCACCACGATGCGGGTGATCACCGGATACCTGCCGCCCACCGAAGGGACGGTGCGCGTGGCGGGATTCGACGTCGCGGACCAACCCATCGAAGCCAAGCGTCACACCGGTTATCTTCCCGAAACGCCGCCCGTCTACCCGGATATGGTCGTCTCGGAATACCTGGGATTCGTTGGGCGCATCAAGGGCGTGCCACGTGCCGAGTTGAAGAATCGGATCAACGAGGTCAGTGAGAAATGTGCCATCACCGACGTGCGCAACAAGCAGATCGGGCATCTCTCCAAGGGGTACCGGCAGCGCGTGGGCCTCGCTCAGGCCATGATTCACAATCCGGATGTCCTGGTGCTCGATGAGCCCACCGCCGGACTCGATCCGAACCAGATCATCGAAACACGCAAACTGATCAGGGGCTTGTCGGGCCAGCACACCGTCGTGCTGAGTACTCACATCCTGCCCGAGGTCTCGAAGACCTGCGAACGCGTGGTCGTGATCAGCGGTGGCAAGGTGGTGGCCGTCGGCAAGCCGGACGAACTCACGCGCCGCCTGCAGGGGTTCGAAACCGTCATGGTGACGGCCGAGGGCCCGGCGACCGAAATCAAGGAACGGCTGGAGCGGGTCGCGGGTGTGAACCTCGTTGAGCAGCACGAAGCTGCTGAGGGCCCGGCCTCATTTGAGATCCACGCCGCCAAAGAACAGGACGTGCGTGCCGAACTGGCGCGGGCCGTGGTGGAATCAAACTGGAAACTGATCGAGCTCCGCAGCAGTGGCATGAGCCTGGAAGACATCTTCCTGAAGCTCACCACGGAAGACTTGACCGAAGAGAAATCAGAAGCCGGAAGTCAGAAGTCAGGACAAGGCGCAAGCCAGAGTTGACCTCGCAAAATCGGGCCCGGGACCAGCCGATGATGAATCCCGTCGAGGATTCGAAGTTTCTGTCTTCTGACTCCTGACTTCCGACTCTTACTTTGAGGTGCACATGAGAAATATCATGGCTATAGCCGGGAAGGAACTGCGCGCGTATTTTCACTCGCCCATTGCCTATCTGGTGCTCGCCATTTACTCGATTCTCTGCGGGTTCTTCTTTTACAGCATCACCGCCACTTTCGTCGTCGAGTCCTTCCGGATGCAGATGGGTGGGGGCGGCATGCCCCCGATCAATCTGAACGAAATGATCATCCGGCAGCTCTTCGAGGGCATTCTCACCGTCATCATGGCGCTCTTCCTGCTTCCGGTGGTCACGATGCGTCTCTATCCGGAGGAGAAACGGACCGGCACCATGGAGCTGCTGCTCACGTCGCCCGTCACCGACCTCCAGATCATTTTCGGCAAGTTCCTGGGCGCGTCGGCTCTCTACCTGATCATCGTGCTGCTGACGTTTCTCGACGTCGGCCTGCTGTTCCTGTACGGCAATCCCGAGCCCAAGCCGCTAATCGCCAATGCGATCGGTTACATCCTGTTTGGCGGGGCGTTGCTCTCCCTCGGCATGTGGGTGTCGTCGTTTACGAAGAACCAGATCATCGCGGCGGTGGTGGCGGCGGCGCTCTTCCTGGTCCTTTACGTTCTTGATTGGGTCTCGGCTTTTTCGTCGACGACATGGGGCAAGGTAGCATCGTATCTCGCGCTGCCCACTCACTTCGACAATTTCACCAAGGGAGTGATCGATTCGAGCGACCTGATCTACTTTTTGTCCGTCATTGTGGTTGGAATCTTCCTCACCGCGCGTTCGGTTGAGGCCATGAAGGGGAGGCCGTAATGGAGGAGAAGCAAAAGACCCCGAGCGCCACTGCGCAGCGAATCGTGCGCGGAACCAACTTGGTGGTGTACACGGTCATCGGGATCGCCATCATCGTCCTCATCAACTGGTTCGGCACCCAGCATGTGAAGCGCTGGGACCTCACCAAGAGCCGGAGTTTCAGCCTATCACCCCAGACGGTCAAGTTGCTGAAGGGCCTCACCCAGGACGTGACCATCTACGTCTTCGATCAAAACCAGCGCTTTCAATCCGAGGGCGACATCCTGAATCTCTACCCCGAGGCCTCCCACCGGGTCAGCGTCCGGTATGTCGATCCCAACCGCGACCCGGCACTGGCCCACCAGTTCGGGGTACGCACCCTCGGTACCATCGTCGTCGCCGCCGGGGAGAAGCATTTCGAAGCTCAGAGCAACGACGAGCAGGGAGTGACCAACGCGCTGGTCCGTGTCCTGAAGGGCCAGAGTGTGATTTACTTCATTCAGGGCCATGGCGAGCACGATCCGTCCGGAACGGAATCCGACGGCTATTCCGACCTGAAGAAAGCGCTGGAAAACGAAAACGACAAGGTTGAGACGGTAACCCTGCTCCAAACGATGCAGATTCCCTCTGACGCCACGGCGATCGTGATCGCCGGCCCCCAGCACGACTACCTGCCGCAGGAGGTCGATGTCCTTCAGAAGTATCTCGCGAACGGCGGGCGCGTGCTGCTGTTCCTCGATCCCGGTTTGGAACTCCCGAATCTGGCGAAGCTCACCAGCGACTACAATTTCAGCGTTCAGAATGATCTGGTCATCGACCAGAATCCGATCGCCCAGATCTTCGGCACCAGGCCTGAGATGCCGCTGATCACCAAGTACGGCAGCAGCCCGATCACCGAGCCGCTGCGGAACACGGCCACCCTGTTTCCGCTCACCCGCTCCTTTAAGGTCGATACGAATTACAAGGCGGGCCTGACCGTGGATTCGCTCTGCACCACCAGCCCCGATAGTTTCGGGGTGGCGAACTTCAAGCCGAGCATGCACGAGATCCGCTACCGCGCTGGCACCGACGTCAAGGGCCCTTTGACCGTCGCCGTGGCAGCCAATATGAGCTCGTCCACGGAGGGCAAAACGGATGCGCGCCTGGTGGCGTTTGGCAGCTCCCGGCTGGCATCGAACAGCATTCTGAATTTCCAGGGCAACCGCGATCTGGTGCTCAATGCCGTCGACTGGCTGACGGCGAACGAAAGCATGATGTCGATACGCCCCAAGCCGGCCGCGTCGCAGCACCTTGACCTGACCGCGCGGCAGATGAATGCCGTCCTGCTGCGCCTGATCGCGGTCCCGGTGGTGATCATCGGCGCTGGCATCCTGGTATGGTGGGGGCGGCGGCAATGAAAGGCCTCTGGAAGACCCTGATCGCTCTCGTGGTGCTGGCTGCCCTCTGGGCGGGGTTCAACTACTACAACAAGCGCAAATCCAAGCAGGCGGAAGCCGAAGCTTCCAAGCCGAAGCAACTGATTCTGCCCGTGAAGGCCGCCCAGGTGCAGAAGTTCACGATTGCGCCCCGCGGCGGGGAAGCGTTTACCGTGGTTCGCACCGGCTCGAACTGGGACATCACCCAGCCGCGCGCCCTACCCGCCGACCAGAAGGAAGTGTCTTCCTACGTCGACTCCCTGGTGGGCACCTCGACGAAGTCGGTCATCGACCAGCATCCCAGGAGTCTCAAGGATTACGGGCTCGATCCGCCTGATACCACGCTCGATGTCACAACCACAGGCAAGCCGGCGAGTTTCACGCTGCGTATCGGCGATTCCGTGCCGACCGGGGACGCGGTTTATGCTCAGGTCGGCGGCGAGTCGCAAGTGATCACCCTGGAGGGCTATGGCAAGTCCCCGCTCGAGAAGGGCCTCTTCGACCTTCGCGATCGCAGGGCCATGACGCTCGACCAGGACCAGATTCAGCGCCTGGAAGTTACGTCCAGCAAAGGCTCTTTCACGCTGACCAAGAATCCTGAAGGCTACTGGGACCTGGTGCTGCCGCCCGCGGTGCGCGCGGATAATTTCGCCGTGGACAACCTCATGTCTGGGTTCCAGGGCCTGCCTATGGTCAGCATTCTGAAGGAACAGAAGACGGACCTCGCGTCGTATGGATTCAACAACCCCACGGTGACGGTGAAGGTTACAAGCCCCGCCGGCACGCAGACGGTTACCGTCGGCAGGAAGGACGGGAATCAGTATGACGCCGTGAATTCGACGTTGGGTCCGGTCTTCACCATCAGCTCCGATTTTGTCACCAAGTTTCAGGTCGATCCCGCCTCGCTGCGCGACAAGAACTACTTTTCCTTCTCGAACTTCGACGCCAAAACCGTGGATATCACCACGCCTAAGGACCACCGGATTTTCGCCCAGACGAACTTCAAGTGGAGGCAGACCACCCCGAGCGCCAGGGACGAGACCACCGACAAGATGGAGGATTTACTGAATGCCCTCACCTCTATTAGGGCGACCACTTTTCCCAAGGCGACGGCGGGGAATCTCGCTGCCTTTGGCCTGACCAAGCCCGCCTGCAGCTTCAAGGTGGTTTTCGGCGATAAGAACACCACCGAGACCGTCAATGTCGGCGTGGTGAACGGCCACTACTATGCCGCCCGCAGCACGGACGCGCTGCCGGGCGAAGTTTCCAAGAGCACCATCGATTCGATCGAGAAGGCCCTGGGTGCCTTGTAGCGCAAGAAATCGTTGCTGAAGGCTGACTGCTGAAAACTGGTCAGCGAAAACTGACGCCCAGAGATTCCCAACTCAAGTTCCAACTGACAAATGCGTGCCGTCTACATCCTGAGCGCCGCTCGCACGCCGATCGGCAAGTACGGCGGCAGCCTCGCCGACTGGACCGCGCCCGATCTCGGCGTAGCCGCGGCGCGCGCGGCCCTGGAGCGCGTCGGAGTCGAGCCGGCTGAAGTCAACGAAGTCATCTTCGGACACGCGCGTCAGGCCGGAAACGGCCCCAATCTCGCCCGGCAGATCGCGGTGCGCGCGGGAGTCCCGGTCGAGGTTCCGGCGTACACGGTGAACCAGGCTTGCGCCTCCGGTCTCAAAGCCATCGCCCTCGGCCATGACCAGATCATGTTGGGGCGCGCCGAAGTCGTGCTCGCGGGCGGCGCCGAAGCCATGAGCCGCGTGCCCTACTTCGTGTCAGGTGCGCGTTGGGGCGCGCGATTGGGCCATCAGCAACTGGTGGACGGCATGTACCAGGACGGGTTCCTCTGCCCCCTCTCGCGCCTGGTCATGGGAGAGACAGCTGAGATTTTGGCCGAACAATACAAAATCTTGCGTGACGAGCAGGACGCCTACGCGCTCGAGAGCCAGCGCCGCGCCGCACACGCTATCGCTGGCGGACGCTTCCACGATGAAATCGTTCCGCTAACGGTGAAAGAGAAGAAGGGCGAACGCGTCTTCGACACCGACGAGCATCCGCGCCCGGAAACCACGCAGGAATCGCTTGCCAGGCTGGCGCCCGTATTCTCCAGGACGGGTTCGATCACGGCGGGCAACGCCTCGGGCATCACGGATGGAGCCGCTGCGCTGGTCCTGGTTTCCGAGGGGTGGATGAATCGTGCCCGAGCCGCCGGGCGGCCGGTAGCGCCTCTCGCACGCATCGCAGATTACGCGATTACTGGCGTCGATCCCAAAGTGATGGGCATCGGACCCGTGCCCGCCCTGCGCCAGCTCTTTGCTCGCCGCGGCCGCACGCTCGCCGATTACGATCTCGTCGAACTGAACGAAGCCTTCGCTGCCCAGGTGCTGGCGTGTGATCGCGAACTGGGTTTCGACCGGGCGCGGCTCAACGTCAATGGCGGCGCCATTGCCCTCGGCCATCCCATCGGGTGCACGGGAGCGCGTATCGCGGTCACGCTGCTGCACGAAATGAAAAAGCGCGGCGGCAAGCGCGGTCTTGCCACGCTGTGCGTCTCGGGAGGATTGGGGATGGCGATGGAGATCGAAGCTGCTTGAAGACCGCCCGCTGAGGCTCGACCGTCTGCAGGTTTCGGCCCGGGCACGGCCCTTGTGGCCGCCCGGATACTTGCGCTGCGCCGCCATTACTTGGGAGGCCCCAACGGCCGCCCTTACGCCGAAATCGGGACATCAAGGCGCGCACGCTTCCCTTCGAAATTGAGTTTGACATCCCAGGCAGGCCGGCGTAGCATCCCCTTTGGACGCGGGTCAGCCTCCGCCGAAGAGCGGGTCCAGGGATGAAGACCCGCCGCGCAGGCTTGGCCGCTCGTCGGCCCCTACAGTCGCATCCCCATTAGGCGGCCCGCGTCCTCTCCCTTGCCGCGCATTGCCAAAATGCTCTACAACAGTCCCAGGAGCTCGTTGACCACGTACTGTACGGCCGGGTACGGATCAGCATCGCCCTCGTAGTTGATCGAGTAAATCCCCCTGAAGCCGGCCTTCTGCGCGATCTGTACGCATCGCTGGAAATTGAACGCCGTCTCGTTGCCGTTCGCATCGAGCTTCAGACTCGTGGCGTGGCAGATGGTGTGCGCGTACCCAAGAAGCACGGGCAGATCGCGCATGCGCGCAGCCTCATCTGGAAAATCGCCGAAGCCTGGCAACGCACCAATGGACCCGCCTCTGACGATGCGGCAGATGCTGGCCGGCGCGTCGAAGTATGTCGCGCCCGCGGCGGTCCGGTTCTCAATCAGCACGGCAATCCCCTTAGGGCGACCGTACGCAACAAGCTGCCGGAAAGAATCGATTGTCATCTCAAGATTGCCCGGATCGGCCGGGCCCGGATCGCAACTCACCGAACGCGCCCCCAGTTGCCGGGCGATACCGATCCAATTCTTTGTCGCCGCAATGGCGGCATCCCGGACACCGGCGGCCTTGTCTGAAAGTCCGCCTCCCGATTCAAGCTCCCCGATATCGACAGCAAGATTGACGAGCCGCGAGCGGGCGCTGCTGAGGTTCGATTTGAGAGCCTGAAGGTAAGCGGGCTCGGTGGAAGCGAAGTGCCGTGCCACGAATTCGAGGTTGTGGACCTTGTACCGGTCCGCAATGACGCCTGGAAAGTCGAGTAGCACCAGCGTTTCGGGGAAATTCGGCCCCGCCGCCTGACGCGTGGCAAAGAAAAGGTTGTGAAAGCTCCAGCTCGACACGCCGACGCGACCGAGTTTTGGGGGAGGCAGCGCGGCCTGCCGGGTCCCGCGACGGCGACGTTTCTGGGCGCGGGCAATCTGACCTCCGGGGGCAACCGCCGCCGGGAGCAGCAACGAAGTCAGGAGTTCGCGCCTGGTCATTGGCCTTCAGGATCATCTTAACATCGCGGTGCTCACCGCCGACGACCGGCCACGAATCATTTTCCTTGACAGGCGCCTTCAGGCAGAGCATTCTATGCATAGAATTCTAGGGTTACGCATATGGCAAAGGACCAATTGCAAGGCGCTCTCGACCTCCTGATCCTGAAGACGCTGGCGCGCGGGGCCCTGCACGGTTACGCTATCGTGCAGCGCATCCAGCAGGTCTCCGAGGAAGTGCTGCGCGTAGAGGAAGGCTCGCTCTATCCGGCGCTGCATCGCATGGAGCAGGCCGACTGGATCACTGCCGAGTGGCGGGTCACGAATACCGGCCGCCGGGCCAAGTATTACAAACTGACCCCCGCCGGACGCCGGCAGCTCGCCCAGGAAGAGGCGGCCTGGGACCGTGTGGCGGGAGCGGTGGCCAAGGTGCTGCGCTTCGCGTAGAGGAGATTCCCATGCGTCTCAAGAGACGTCTGCGATCGCTGTTCGGCCGCTCTTCGCAAGAAAGCGATCTTGGCGACGAACTGCGCTTCCACATCGGCATGAAGACGGAGGAAAACATCGCCGCCGGCATGAGTCCTGACGAGGCGCGCTATGCCGCGCTGCGCGCCTTCGGCAATCCGGCCCTGAAACGCGAGGAAGCGCGCGGCACGTGGGGTTGGAGCTGGGTCGAGCACTTCGCGCAGGACGTGCGCTACGGTCTGCGCGCCATGCGGCAGGCTCCGGGTTTCACGGCGGTCGCGGTCCTGTCTCTCGCGCTCGGCATCGGCGCCAACACGGCCATCTTCAGCTTGATCGACGCGGTGCTGCTCAAGACGCTCCCGGTTCAAGACCCTCAGAATCTGGTCGCGATGCAATGGGCGTCCAAGGGCTGGCCCAACGTGATGAACGGCCTCTCGGGCAATATGAACAACGACGCTTCGGGACGCATGACCAGTCCGTCCTTTTCCTATCCGATGTACGAGCGCCTCCGTACGCGAAATCATGTCTTCTCGAACATCCTGGCGCTGGCCGGCAACGGCAGTCAATTCAACTTGGGATATCGCGGCGAGCCGGCTCGCGCCGAGGGCGAACTCGTTTCGGGAACCTTCTTCGAGACGTTGGGTGTGCAGCCGGCGCTCGGGCGCATGCTCACTCCGGACGACGATCGCCTGGAATCCAGCCCCGCGGCGGTGATCAGCTACACCTATTGGGAGTCGCATTTTGGCCGTGATCCCGGGATCGTCGGCAAAAATATCACCCTGAACGGAGTGCCGTTTACGGTCGTCGGTGTCTGTCCGCCGGAGTTCTTCGGCGTTCAGCCCGGACGTGCCGTTGACGTGTGGGCGCCCCTGCACCAGCAGCCGCACGTCGAGCCGCGCTGGGCGCCGCAGCCTTCGGAAGGCCTTGGGAAGACGATCGGCCCGGACTGGCTCTTCGAGCACACCAATCGCTGGTGGGTGGTGATGCTCGGGCGGCGCAAGCCTGGGGTCACCGAGCAGCAGGCAAGAGCCGAGGCGGACGTCATCCTGCAACAGAGCATCGCTCCCAACATCAAGCCCGGCGCCAGGCCCGAGACCATTCCTCATCTTGAGGTGACAGCCGGAAGCAAGGGCCTCGATGATCTTCGCCGGGAGTTCTCCAAGCCTCTCGCCGTTCTGATGGCGGTCGTCGGGCTTGTCCTGCTGATCGCCTGCGCCAATGTCGCCAATCTGCTGCTGGCCCGAGGGACATCCCGCCAGAAAGAGATGGCGGTGCGACTCGCCATCGGCGCGCGCCGATCGCGGCTGATCCGGCAACTGCTCACGGAAAGCCTGCTGCTGGCGGCGGTGGGCGGAGCGCTGGGCCTGGTGCTGGCCTTCTGGAGCACCGACCTGCTGGTCGCGTTCATGTCGAGCGGGCGCGATCCTCTCGAGTTGAGCGTCAAGCCCGACCCGTGGGTGCTGGGCTTCACCGCGACGGTCTCCGTGCTGACCGGAATACTCTTTGGACTTTCTCCGGCATTACGAAGCACTCGGCTTGATCTCACGCCGGCCTTGAAAGCGAGCGACGCGCGGGAACTGGGAACCGCGCCGGGCGCTTCCGTGCGGCAGGGGCGGCGAATCGGAATCGGCAAGACACTGATCGTCGCGCAGGTCTCGCTTTCCCTGCTGTTGCTGGTGGGCGCCGGACTATTCGTGCGCACGCTGACCAATCTGGAAAACGTTAACGCGGGATTCGACGAGCGCAACCTGCTGCTGTTCGGTATCAACCCTCTGCAGGCTGGATACAAGGGACCGCGTCTTATCGAGTTCTACCAGGAAATGATGCGGCGAGTGGCAGCCCAGCCGGGTGTGCGCTCGGTCAGCATGTCGGGTGAGACGTTGATCGGCGGTGGCATGAACTCGCTCGAGACTTTCATTCAGAACCCCCCGAAGAGCGCGGACAAAGACGGCGGAGTGAGCGCCTACGTTAATCAGGTCGGCCCGAACTTCTTCGAGACCATGGGAATCCCTCTCGTCCTGGGACGCACCATTCACGACGCCGATGTTGCCGGCGCGCCCGAAGTGGCCGTGGTGAATGAGGAATTCGCCAAGCGGTACCTGGGAGGTGGCAACCCCGTGGGCCGGCGTTTCGGTTTCGATTTGCAGAAGAAGAGCAACCCCGAATTCGAGATCGTGGGTGTGGTCGGAAATGCCAGATACGACGATCTCCGGCACGACGTTCCACCCACGGTTTATCCTGCGGCCCTTCAGGACACCGAACTCGGCTCCCTGCACTTCGAGGTGCGCACGGCCGGCGATCCGAACCTCCTGGTCTCGGCAATTCGCCACGTTGCGCAGGGCTTGGACAGCAGTCTCGCTCTCTACGACGTCCGCAGCCAGGGGGAACAGATTGAGGAGACTCTGTTCCAGGAGCGCCTGTTCGCCCGGTTGACCGGTTTCTTCGGCGCGCTGGCGCTCGTGCTCGGCTGCATCGGCGTGTACGGCGTGATGGCCTTCGCGGTCACGCGGCGCACGCGCGAAATCGGCATTCGCATGGCGCTGGGAGCAAAGCGAAGTGAAATCGCCGGCATGGTGCTGCGCGAGACACTGGCGCTAGTGGCGATTGGCGTGGCATTGGGTGTCGCAGCCGCGCTTGAGGCCTCGCGCCTGGTTGCCACTTTCCTCTTCGGCCTCAAGCCGAATGATCCGCTGACCATCGCCGGAGCGGCCCTGTTGATGGTTCTGGCGGCCGCCCTCGCCGGATACCTGCCCGCCCGCCGCGCCTCTCGAGTTGATCCCATGGTCGCGCTGCGCTACGAATAATCCGGCGCCGGGTCAGCGGCACGAGCTTTTTGTAATAATCGATTGCTCGCCTCCGCGCCCTGGGGGGCCTGGCCAGGACCCCAGCTATCAACCGCAGGCGCCCATTACAGACTGTTACCAAATAGAGTAGCAGGCTAACCCCTCACCCGGCCCACCGCAGCTGATGAAAGCGCTGGCGGCGGGCCACCCTCTCCTCCTGGGAGAGGGCCAAAAACCAGAGGAAAACAGCCCTCTCCCTTGGGAGAGGGTGCCCGAGGTACGAGGGCGGGTGAGGGGAGGCACCCGAAAACGATTGTCACCGCATTTTGTAATTCTCAATAGAAGGCAGTGGACGGCTTCAAGTTGTTGAAACCAAAAGCAAAATATTTATTCTCAATTTTCTCAGTTTTCTCACTTTTCTCCATTGTCCCATTTTCGACTGCTACCATAAGACTGGCGGTTGCCGCGGAGGATGGAGAATGCGTAGGCAGGGAACGCAGGATCGCACTCTGCTTGATCGCGCCCGCTGTGAAATGCCAGGCGTGAGATGCAAAGATGACGGGGACGCAACAAACGCTTGTCAGTCTGAATCGGGCCCTGCGCGCAATCACGGAAATCATCAAAAACAATCCTTTAAAAATTTCGGGTGGCAAATTCATCAGCGAAATGATCGTAACGCATTCATAAAACATGGCTTAGAAGGCTGCTACTGCCCCTGGTGTCCGGAAACGGACCCACAAGGCAGCCATGCGTTAACTGACAGATTCGGTGTGACTTGTGATCGTTTTGGTCTGAAACTCAAAAGCCAGGGCCAGGGCTAATCCAACGCCATTTAGGACGCAAAAAAGCCAAAAGGGCCAGCCCGGCAAACAACCAAGGCCATGCGCCCGCTTATGAGGCGAATTGGAATCGAACCATAGAATCCGCGACACGGCCACGCAGATCTTCCTGCGGACGCTCGAGGCGATCGACGTGCGCCGCGTGATGCTCGATCGCATTCGGATCGGCCATGACCGGGGCGAGTCGCGGCTGGTATTCGCAAAATCGGAAGACGCAGGGTCAGAAGACTCAGTGCGGCTGGTGCGTCCGCCGTTGATGATCGCGATCGGCAAGGCCGCAGCCACAATGGCGGAGGCCATGAGCGAGATCCTCGGTGGCGCCACGGGCCTGGAGATTCGATCCGGACTTGTGGTCGCCCCCGAACTTCCGGGGCATCGTCCGGATGGGTTTCGCTATGTCGCCGGTGGCCACCCGTATCCAACCGCAGGGAGCATCGAGGGCGCGCGCGCGGCGCTCGAGCTCGTCTCCGGGCTCGATGACCACGATCTGGTTATCTTCCTGATCTCCGGCGGCGGCTCGGCGATCTTCGAGCAACCCCTCGATCCTGCCGTGACGCTCGAGGACCTTGTGGAATTCAACAGGCTGCTGGTGACCTGCGGACTGCCCATCGAGAAGATGAACGTGCTGCGCAAGCACCTCTCGGCCGTAAAGGGCGGACGCCTCTCCGTGCGCGCGCATCCCGCCGCTCAGCTCACTATCTTCATCTCCGACGTGCCGGAGGGACACGACTCCATGGTCGCCTCCGGCCCGACACTTCCCGATCCCTCGACCACTGCGGAATGCTACGCGTTGGCCGATCAGAAAGGTCTGAGCGCGAAGCTGCCGGCCTCGATCCGGCGGCACTTCCAGGATCGCAGCCTCGAGGAAACCCCCAAGCCGGGCGATGCGCGCTTCGCTCGCTCGCACACTTGCCGCCTGCTCTCCAATCGCGACGCGGTCGAAGCCGCGCGCTCTGCCGCTCGGGCCGCCGGATTTGTGGCCGAGATCTACCACGAGGATCGGCAGGGCGATTGGGACGTGGACTTTCGCGAGGCGGCGCGGCAGCAATCGGCGGCTCTCGACGAACTCGCTTCGCGGCACGCCGGAAAGCCGGTCTGCCTGCTGGCCGGCGGCGAGGTGATCAGTCCCGTCACCGGGCATGGCACCGGCGGACGTAATCAGGCGTTTGCCCTTTATGCCGCCACCCTCATCGCCGGACGGAACCGCGCCGTGTTGAGCGCGGGCACCGACGGCCGCGACGGCAACAGCCCGGCGGGCGGCGCTGTGGCCGATGGCAGCACGAGCGAGCGCGCGCGCGCCCTCGGTCTTGACCCCGGCCGTTGTCTTGCCGAAAGTGACGCCTATCACTTCTTTCAGGCACTCGGTGACGCGCTCGAAACGGGTTACACCGGCAACAACGTGCGCGATGTCCGACTGTGGTTGGCATCATGACTTCACGAAGCAAACCGGAAGTCCGCCGGCGGGCGTCCTGTAGTTTGGCGAAAGAGCCGACCCAGGCTGAAGACTCGGGCGACCGGGCCCGCGTGCGGCGCCTGTGCCGCGCCGAGCTGCCCGCGGACACGGAGCAACTGGCGCGCTTTCTGATCGGCAAGACCGTGGTGCGCGACCTGCCGCAGGGGCGGATGAGCGGGCGCATCGTGGAGACCGAAGCCTACGTTGTCGGCGACCGGGCCGCGCACGCTTTCATCGGCATGACGCGCCGGAACCGGTCCCTGTTTCTCAAGCGCGGCCACGCTTATGTCTACTTCGCCTACGGGTCTTGTTACCTCTTGAACGTCTCGAGCGAAGTGAAGGGCGTCGGCGCCGGGGTGCTGCTGCGCGCCCTTGAGCCCCTGGAGGGCGTCGCGCTGATGCAGCGCAACCGCGGCCTGTCGCGCTTGCACGATCTCGCCCGCGGTCCCGGACGCCTCGCCGAGGCCCTGCGGGTGGACTTGCGTCAGGACGGGCTCGACTTGTGCGCGCCCGGAGACCTGTGGCTCGGCACCGCGGTTCGGAATAGCGGCGCGATCGGTGTCAGCCTGCGGATCGGCATTAGGCGTGACGCGCATCGCGAGCTGCGGTTCTACGAGCGCGGCAATCCCTTCGTCAGCGGGCCGCGGTCCCTGAGCCCTTGATCCCCGAGGGAGCGCGCCCCTGCAGCGGACCGCACCCTACTCTTCAGGTGCGTCCCGAAAACCGCGTCATATAATACGAGGTGGCTTGGCAGGGCGGGTTCGCAGAGCCATAGTGCCGGAGGCCGGAAAGAAGAGCTGGACGTGTTGCTTACTCAGGAACTCAAAAGCTCCGGTCCCCGACGGGCTGCGGGTCGGACGCGCGCCGGTATTGTATCCGTCATTCTGTCGATATCGCTTCTGGCAGGCAACGCCGAAGCCGCAGTTCGGACCAGCCCCCAATCCGCCAACTCGGCGCGCAAGAATTCATCAGAAGACAACATCTTCGCCCGGGGCTGTGAGCTGTTGCTGCAATCGAGCTTCGATCCGGCAGCGCAGGTGTTCAAGGCCGGCATCGAGCGCTATCCGGCCTCCTCGCGGTTGCGGCTTGGGCTCGGCATCGCCCTCTATTCCCGGGGTATCTATGATCCGGCGGTGGATGCTTTCATCAAGGCCAGCGACCTCGCTCCTCAGGACGCGCGGCCTTACCAGTTTCTTGCCAGCATCTCCGGCCTGGTGCCTGAGAAGGCACCCGCGGTGACCGAACGTCTGCACCGCTTCGCGGAGAGTGCTCCCGACGATGCACAGGCCCAATACGATTACGCCCTGAGCTTATGGAAGACTCGCCACGGGCCGTCGGGCGAGGCGGCGGCCAAACAGATTCAGCCGTTGCTCGAGCGCGCCATCAGGCTGAATCCAAACTTCGCGGACGCACATCTTCAGCTCGGACTCCTGTTCAGCGACCAGCACGAGGATCGAGAGGCGGCCGCCGAGTACCGGCAGGCGATAGCCGCGAATTCGGGGCTGGCGGAGGCGCACTACCATTTGGGCCAGGCGCTGGCGCGGCTGGGCGAGTCGTCGCAGGCGAATCAGCAGCTCCAGACCTACGAACGGCTCCACCCCGAGCCGGCCTCGGAGGCGGATCACGAGCGGCAGGAGATCCGCCAGTTCGTGCTGGCCATCCGGGCGCCGGCCGCTGCCAGGCCTACCGGAAACACAAAGACGAGCACCGCCGGCATGAGCATCACTTATTCTGATTCGGCGGACTTGAAGCCGGGTGGGCTCTCAGGGTCGGTGGACGCGGGAGGCTACTCGTCGCAAACCCAGGCGCGCGGCTCGGAGTTGCGGCAGGCACTGGGAACGCTGGCGCCGGGAGCGCCGGCCCAGAGTGAAGGCAAAGGCGCCGACGGAGCGGAATCAATCGCCTTCCAGCGTGCAAGCAAGCTATTGCTCGGCGGCGACTACCGGGAGGCCGCCACTGCATTCCGGCAGCAGGCAGTCCAATTTCCCGGTTCGGCTAGAATGGTCCTCGGTTTGGGAGTGGCCGACTACTCGCGAGGACGGTACGCGCAGGCAATCGACGCCTTGTGTAAGGCCGTCGATCTCAGTCCGGATCAGCCGCAGGCGTACTTCTTCCTGGCGCAGGCCTACTCGGCCTCGCCCGCGAATGCCGACGCCGTCCTGAAGCGCGTGGCGAACTACGCGTCAAGTCAGCCCGAAAATGCGGCAGCCCGCTATTATTACGCGCTCTGTCTGTGGCGGAGCCGGGGGATGCCCGGACAGGCTCCGGCTGATCCGAAGCAGGTGGAGCAATTGCTGCGGTCGGCCATATCGCTTGATCCCGCATTGGCCGAGGCGCATTTCGAACTCGGCGTCGTGTTTGCGGACCAGGGCCACGCCCGGCAGGCAGCTCCCGAGTTCGCGCGCGCCGCTGCGCTTGACCCGCAGTGGGCGGAGGCTCACTATCGCCTGGGCCAGGCGTACCGGCAGGCCGGCGAGAGCGACAAGGCGCGAAGCGAATTGGAAGAATCTGAGCGCCTGCGCAAGAGCGGCGACACGGAGGCCCAGCGGCTTCGCGCTGAGATTCGTCGCTTCCTGACGCCTCGATCCGACTGATGGCGCTTTGTACTTTAGCAGGCTGCCGAAAAACTCGGTTTGATGAGGGTAGCGGCGAGTTTACCTCGCCATAACTCCAACACCCTCGACACGCGTTTGGCGGCCTAAAGCCGCCGCTACACGTTTTTTAGCAGACTGCTAGAGAGATCGAAGCGACACATTAGCCTCAACATGGAGTCCAGAATGAAGAACGGCCGGTCTCATAGAAGGCGCTCAGGAGGAGCCCTGCGCGTGGGAGCCATGGCAGTGGTGGCTTCCGCGATGCTTGCTCCGTCAACAAGAGCTGCGGATGCATCTGCTCCGGCCGTTCGTTACCTCGACAGCCTGAAGGTCTGGGTTCTGGATACGGCGCGGACTTCGTATGTCATGGGCGTGAACGAGGAGAACGAGCTGCAGAGCCTCTACTGGGGCGGGAAGCTGCAGGGCGATGAGGGACTGGCTCGCGCGCATAGGGCCCACGAATGGGCCTCGTTTGATTCTCCGGAGACGATGACAAACATCGAGTACCCCGGTTGGGGCGGGCGCTACTACAACGAGCCTGCGCTGAAGGTCACGCTGGCCGATGGCGTTCGTGACCTGGTGTTAAAGTACGACTCCTACGAAATTCGCGGCGACACTCTCGTCATCCGGTTGAAGGACATTCAGTATCCCCTGATCGTGAGCCTGACCTACACGGTTTATCCCGAGGACGATATTATTCGCAAACAGGCGACCATCGGGAACCGCACGCCGCAGGTGGTTACGCTTGAGAGCGCGCAGTCGGGCGTGTGGTACGTGCCTCCAGGGGACGGTTACCGGTTGACTTATCTCACGGGACGCTGGGCGGGCGAAACCCAACTCACGCGGCAGCCGATCAATCCCGGAAAGTTCGTTTTGGACAGCCGGCGCGGCAATACCAGCCATCAACTGAATCCTTGGTTTGCCATCGACGCCGGCGGCAAGGCGGACGAGGATCACGGGCGCGTGTGGTTTGGGGCCCTCGGCTGGAGCGGCAACTGGAAACTGGCGGTGGAAGACACGCCGCCCGCCCACCAGGTGCGCATCACCGGAGGCTACAACGACTTCGATTTCTCGTGGCCGCTCAAGCCTGGTGAGTCTCTGGAAACGCCCGCCTATTACGGCGGTTACTCGGGACAGGGATTCGGCGAAGCATCGCGTCTGATGCATCGTTTCGAGCGCGACCAGGTCCTGCCCGACCACGCTCATCCGCACGTCCGGCCGGTGCTGTACAACTCCTGGGAAGCAACCACGTTCAACGTGAACGAGGCGGGGCAGGAGGTCCTTGCCGACAAGGCGGCGAAGCTCGGAGTCGAGCTGTTTGTAATGGACGACGGCTGGTTCGGCCGCCGCAACAACGATCACGCCGGCCTCGGCGACTGGTGGGTGAATCCGCAGAAGTTTCCCCACGGTCTGAAGCCGCTCATCAGCCACGTGAACAGCCTGGGCATGAAGTTCGGCTTGTGGTTTGAGCCGGAGATGGTGAATCCAGACAGCGACCTCTACCGGGCGCACCCGGACTGGGTAATGAATTTCCCCGGCCGGCCGCGCAGCGAGGCTCGCAATCAACTGGTGCTGAACATGGCGCGCGACGATGTGAAGGAGTACATCTTCGGTGCGCTCGACAAGATCCTCTCGGAGAACAACATCGCATACATCAAGTGGGACATGAACCGGCACTTCGGGGAGCCCGGCTGGCCCGAGGTGCCGGTCTCGGAGCAAAAAGAGATCTGGGTGAAGTACGTGCGCAACGTCTATGAGATCATGGACCGGCTTCGCGCCCGGCATCCCGGCCTTGAGATCGAATCCTGCTCGGGCGGCGGCGGGCGCGTGGACCTCGGCGTCCTGCGCAGAGCCGACGTTGTCTGGACCTCCGACAACACCGAGGCATTTGACCGGCTGCGCATTCAGGAAGGTTTCAGTTTCGCTTACGCGCCCAAGGTTATGTCGGCCTGGGTCACGGATGTGCCCAACCTCAACGGACGCTCCACGCCGCTGAAGTTCAGGTTCCTGGTAGCGATGCAGGGCGCTCTTGGGATCGGCGCGAATCTGAACCACTGGTCCGATGAGGATTTCGCCCTTGCCACCCGAATGATCGCCTATTACAAAAGCATTCGCGAGACAGTGCAGGAGGGCGATCTTTACCGTCTGTTCTCGCCTCGCGAAGGCAATCTGACCGCCAACGAGTATGTGTCCGCTGACAGAAAGCAGGCGGTGCTCTTCGCCTTCCTGCACTCGCAGCAGTTCCTGCGCCCCGCACCCGCTATCCTGCTGCGTGGCCTCGACGAAGCCGCCCGCTACCGGGTCAGGACCATCGACGACAAGCTTGAGGAGGGGTCGGAGGTGTTGACCGGCTCCTACCTCATGCATCATGGCCTCGATTTCCGCCTCGGCGGGGATTATGACAGCACCTCCGTCGTGCTGGAGAAGAGCGATTAGTATGTTTCCGGCCCTTTTTCTGACAGGATTTTCGGCCGTTTCGCTTCTGCGCTTTGTTCATGCGGCTGGAAGCGAGGTTGTGGAAATCCCCTCAACCCTCGACGGTTGACTGTCGACTCTTGGCCTTTTCGATTCCCGCTGTCCGAAGCTTGGAGAGTTGCTCATGAATCGTGTTCATCGTTGGCTGTGCCGTTCGTCTCGCTGGGGCAGGATGCTGGACCAGATTATCGTGCCCTGGGTTTTGAGCGATGTCTCGCTGGGCGACGACGTGTTGGAAGTCGGCCCGGGCCCGGGTCTGACCACGGACCTGCTGAAATCACGAACCGCTCACCTCACTGCCCTTGAAATCGACCCGAGGCTGGCGCGATCCCTGGCGGACCGCATGGCCGGCAGCAACGTCGCGGTCGTCCAGGGCGACGCCACCGCCATGCCGCTGAAGGGCGCGCGCTTCTCGGGGGCCGTGTCCTTCACGATGTTGCATCATGTGCCGTCGCCTGCCTTGCAGGACAAGTTGCTGCGCGAGGTGCACCGGACGCTGAAACCGGGCGGGGTCTTCGCGGGCGTGGATAGTCTGCAGAGCTTCGGCATGCGGGTGCTGCACCTGTGGGACACGCTCGTGCCTGTCGATCCTGATGGCTTCTGCGTCCGGCTCCAGTCGGCGGGTTTCAAAGAGCCCTTCGTGGAAGCCAACGAGCACGCCTTCCGGTTTCACGCGCGGGCGTGAGCCGGCCGGCGGGCGGGCGCGAGTGCGCCAAAGTTCTAGGCTACAATGAGGGCCTCGAAAAACCGCTTGACAATCCGAACGGATGGTACTAAGCTCTAACTCTCGCTGAAGAGATTCGGAGCGTGCGATGTCCCCCCGTGGCTCACCTCCGTCCCCGGCCGGCGATTTGCCATTAGCGATCGTGCCATGTGCTTAGGCGCGAGAAGCCGGACCGAGGCATTCGTTAGCCCGGGGCTGCCAAACCCATTCCAACCCATCAGGGCCATTTATCTCCGAAACGCCCCGCTCCCAAGCCAATCGAGCTATCCGGCTTTTTTTCAGCGACTTGGCCCAGAAAAATGGCGGCTTTTTAAGAAGAAGCGAGTTGCACATGCTGGCGCTCGCCTTCCGGCAGGATGCCGCCCAAGGACCGACGCCGCGCCGGTCGGTCTCCAGCCGGTCGGGTTCCGGGCCAAACGAACCGCCCGCCCCTGTAATAATCCCGCCCATTCCTCGTCTTTACTGGCGAGGAGAATTTATGGAGGCAACGTTGCTGGCGACGTTTCCGCTACCGGAGGTTGCAATTTCCAACCCCGCCGATCAGCTTGAACGGCTTTTTCAGGCCCACCACAGTCTTGTGTTCCGGACCGCTTACCGGATAA
Source organism: Terriglobia bacterium (assembly GCA_035946575.1). GTDB lineage: Bacteria > Acidobacteriota > Terriglobia > UBA7540 > UBA7540 > Gp13-AA77. The sequence continues at coordinate 50,853 of DASYZG010000028.1, forward strand.
CCGGTAACGCCAGCGACGCCGAGGACGTGCTGCAGACGGTCTTCCTGCGCCTGGCCGGCCCCCACGCCTCTCCTCCTCCCCTTGAAAACTCCGTCAGCTACATGCGACGCGCCGCTGTCAATGCCGCCCTGGACGTCATCCGGGGGCGGCGCGGGCGCGATCCCGAGCCGCTCGACCCGGCCATGCCGGAGCCGCCGCAGCCTGACCGCAATGTGCTTCAGGACTGCCTGCGCCGCTCGATCGCCAGCCTTTCGCCGGAGGCCGGGGAGATGTTCACGCTCAGGTTCCTCGAAGGCCACAGCTATAACGACATCGCTCGCATCATGGGCATTTCCCGGGTGCGGGTGGGCGTGACCCTACACCGGACGCGGCGCCGGTTGCAGAAAGAGATACGTTCGTACTGGGAGGCAGGTCATGGACAGCGCAAATAAGCGTAAGGAATTCGATTTGGACCGGCTGATTGCCGCGATGCGTCAGGCAGGCCCCGACGAAGGTGTTGTGGAAGATGCAGCCCAGCGCGTCTGGACGCGGATTAGTGGTTCAGATTCGCTCGCCAGCAACGCCTTGGTCGAAACGGCCGGCCAGACTGCCCATACCGGACAGATCCACGGCTGCCCGGATTTCCAGAGCCTGATCCCGGCCTACCTGACCCGCAGCCTGCCCGAGGCGCGCCGGCTGCTATTCGAAGATCACGTGCTCGGTTGCGTAGCCTGCCGGCATGCTCTCGAGAAGGCGCGCGCGAAAACTCGGGGCAGGGAATCGACGGCGCGGCCGTATGGGGTCAAGCCCAGGCGGCTGAACTGGACTTTGGCTTGGGGTGTTGCGGCCGTCCTGGTGGCGGGCATCGCCATCGGGCTTCTGGGTCCTGACCGCCTGTTCCTTGGCAGCGGACCGCAGGCGACGGTGGCAAGCGTGGACGGCGGGCTCTACCGCGTTTCCGATCAGGCCAGCGTGGCTCTCGCTTCCGGCCAGCCGATCGCGTCGCGGGCGGAGCTGCGCACGGGCAAGGCGTCCTCGGCGGTCATCCGCCTCGCGGACGGCTCGTCGGTGGAGATGAATGAACGCTCTGACCTCTGGGTTTCTCGGGGCTGGCTGGGTACCACGGTTCATCTGGAGCGCGGCAACATTATCGTTCAGGCGGCGCTGCAGCGCCGCGGCAATCTGTTTGTGTCCACGCGGGACTGCCTGGTATCGGTGAAGGGAACGGTCTTTGCCGTGGATCGCGGGATGAAGGGCTCGCGCGTATCGGTGCTGAAGGGGGCGGTGCGCGTGGAGCATGCCGGCAAGGCGGAGCTTCTCAAGCCTGGCCAGCAGCTTTCGACCGAATCGAGCCTGGCGCCGGTGCCGATCGCCGAGGACGTGTCCTGGAGCCGTAACTCGGCTGAGTACCTGGCGCTGCTCGGAGAGTTCAGCACGCTGCATAAGCAGTTTGAATCCATTCCGGGGCCCAGCCTCCGCTACGACTCCCGGCTGCTGAAGATGGTTCCGGCCGATACCGTGTTTTATGCGGCGATTCCCAATATCGGGTCCACTCTGGCCCAGGCCAATCAGCTTTTCCAGGACCGCATCCAGCAGAGCGAGGTTCTGCAGCGGTGGTGGAAGAGCAAGCAGGCGTCCGGCGAAGCGCAGAAGACCGGGGAGATGATCGACCGCATTCGCAATTTCAGCGATTATCTGGGCGACGAAGTGGTGATCGCCATGCCGTCGAGCAATCAATCGCCGGTGCTGCTGGCCGAGGTCAAGCGCTCGGATTTCCGCCCCTTCCTCGAGCAGCAGCTCCGGGAGTTTGGCGGCCAGTCTCCCAGCGCCGCGCCGCAGCTGCTTGAGAATCCCGCCGCGATCCTTCCGGGCCAGCCGGGCCGGAAAGATCAGCCGCTGGTGCTGCTCCAGAACAACATCCTGGCGGTGGCGGCGGACGCCCGCCAGATGCGGGCCCTCGCCACCGAGATCGGAGGCTCGGGCTCGAGCGGTTTTGCCTCCACCCCCTTCTATGCCGCCATCCAGAAGGCCTACCAGTCCGGCGCCGGATGGCTGCTGGCGGCCAATATGGAACAAATTCTCGCCACATCCGTAGTATCTGTTCGTGAGCAGAATGGAAGCCGGCACGACCCGTTCAAGGATCCAAGGCTGGGCCTTGCTGATATGCGTTATCTGATCGTCGAGAGTAAAGACGTAAACGGCACCACGCAGAATCGCGCCACGCTGACTTTCGCCCGGGCGCGGCAAGGAGTCGCCGCCTGGCTGGCGCAGCCCAGTCCGATGGGAACACTCGACTTCGTATCGCCCAAAGCGAACCTGGCGGCGTCTTTCGTCGCTCAATCGCCGCGCGACATTCTGAACCAGGTCCTCAGCTTCGGACAGGACGACGACGACCACTTCAGCCAGCAACTGGCCGATTTCGAGTCCCAGGCCGGCGTGAACGTGCAGGATGACATCCTGGGGGCGCTCGGCGGTGAAGTCACGTTCGCCCTCGACGGTCCGGTGCTGCCCACGCCGAGTTGGAAAGTCATCCTCGAGGTCAATGATCCGCCGCGGCTGGAGAGCGCCATCGAGAAGCTCGTGGCGGCGTCGAACCAGCAGCCGCAAACCGGGGGCGCGGAGTGGCCGCGTTTCAGCCTGAGCCAGCAGACCTCCCGCGGGCGAACGTTCTACGATCTGCAGGTCACGCCGCCCGCGAAATCTTCGCATCCGGGCACGATGACAGACATTAACTACGTATTCGAGGATGGGTACCTGGTGGCGGCGGCGAATCGCGGCCTGCTGCTGAGCTCGATCGAGAATCGCGAGACCGGGTACACGCTGGCGAATTCCACCGCCTTTTCCAGCCGCCTGCCGCAGGATGCTCACACGAATTTCTCGGCGGTCTTTTATCAGAACCTGGGCGCCGTGGTCGGCCCCCTCGCCGGGGCACTGGAGTCGAGTCCGGCACTGAGCCCGGCTCAGCGGCAGTCGATCCAGGAGTTGACTGCCAACAGCGCGCCCAGCGTGATCTGCGCCTACGGTGAGCCCAGCCAGATCGTGATCGCGGGTACGGGCAGCGTGTTCGGTGTAGGGCTGGAATCACTCTTCGGCATGCACGGGGCCGGACCGTGGGACCTGATGCAGATGATTGAGAAGACGAATAAGCCGGCGTCGGCCGCCGGAAGAAGTTGAGAGTCGAGAGTTGACAGTCGAGAGTCAAGGGTCTAAAGGTGAGGGTCGAAATCGAGAAACTGACCTAGCGGCAGACTGAGGAACTGACGTATTGATGATGAGCTATCACGCCGCCGCAGCCGCTGAAGAGAGGCTGTTCAGTTGGAGGAGGGGAGCCGACATCGCCGGCGTGATCGCAGGCTGGGCCTGGTTCATCCTGGCCGGAGGTGGAGGGCTGGGGCTCATCATCTTGAGGGGGCCGTGGCCGCTGACTCACGGCTGGTTCGCAATGTTCTCGGGTCTCGCCCTCTGGCCCGTAACCGCCTGGGCAAGCAAAAAGTACCTGGGGGTTGCACTCTTATTCTGGGTACGGCTCGGCGTCGCCGCCTTGTTCATCCTCGCCGGACGTCTGGCGCTTCTTTTCCTCTGGCCTCCGGCCAGGTAGGTAAATGAGGGACCGACACACTGGGGACCTGATGAACTAAGGGATCGAAAGACTCTTAACTGTCGACTATCAACGGTCGACTCAATCAAAGCCGGCAACCGGGGAGCGGGAACCGCCAACCACAATGGCCGCCGTAATCGAGCTAGATGGTTTGAACGTCCGCTTCGGGCAGCGGGACATCCTCAAGGAGCTGAGGTGTTCGATGTCCGGGCGGGCGATCGGTTTGCTGGGCCCGAACGGCGCCGGAAAATCCACCCTGATCAACACCCTGCTCGGCTTTTACCGGCCCTTCGCGGGCACGGCGCGGGTATTCGCCCACGATATCCGCACCGGGACCCGTGAGATCCGCGCGCTCACCGGCTACATGCCGGAGAGCGACTGTTTCATCGCTTCCATGACGGCAGTGAACTTCATCCGGATGATGGCCGAGCTTTCGGGACTGCCCTCAGGGGCTGCTCTGGAGCGGGCGCACGAGGCGTTGTTCTACGTCGGTCTGGGAGAGGCCCGCTACCGGCGCCTGGGGACCTACTCGCTCGGCATGAAGCAACTTGCCAAGCTGGCTCAAGCCATCGCTCACGGACCCCGCCTCGTGGTTCTCGACGAGCCAACAAACGGACTCGACCCGCCGGCGCGCCAGCGCATGATCCGTCTGATTCGCGAAATGCGCGATACAGGTGAAGTCAGCATTTTGATCTCGTCGCACTTGCTGCGGGATGTCGAGGAGACCTGCGAAGAGGTGCTGATTCTGAAGGAAGGGCGTCAGGTCCACTACGCGAATCTGGAAGAGGAGCGCAGGGCCAATCGACGCTTCCTGGAACTCGAGACCGTCGGCGGCGACAATGGCTTCGCCGACGCGGTGACCGCGCTCGGCTGCGAATGCGCCCTGACCTCGGCGCATCGCATCAAGATGGTGCTGCCGGAGAGCTTCGCAATTCGCGAACTCTACCGGATTGCCGGCGAGCGCAACATCCAGATCCGGCGCATGAGCTATCGCCGCGACAGCCTGGAAGACATTTTCCTGAAAGCCATGGAGAGCGCCAATGGCCGTCCATAAGCGGAGCTATCGGGCATACGCCGGGGCGCTGACCCCCGCGTGGTCGCGGTTCACCATCATCACGTGTTACGCGTTCAAGAACCTGTTCCGCTCCCGGGTGCTCACCGCCTATTTCGTCTGCTGCTTCTTCTATCCGTTGGGCTGCGCGGTGGCGCTTTACCTGAACCACAACCTCTCTTTGCTGACCACGCTCAACATCCGCCAGGTCTTCGCCGTTGATTCTGATTTCTTCCTGCACTTTCTGGCCGTCCAGAGTGCATTTGCTTTTATTCTGACGGCCATCGTCGGACCCGGGCTCGTCTCGCCGGACCTCGCCAACAATGCGCTGCCCCTCTATCTTTGCCGGCCGTTCTCGCGCGCCGAATACGTGGTTGGCAAGATGGCGATTCTGCTCTGGCTGCTTTCGCTGATTACCTGGATTCCAGGCTTGATTCTCTTTGGCATCGAAGCCAGCCTGTCGGGCGGGGCCTGGGCCTGGGCAAACATCGGGCTCGCAAGGGGCGTCTTCATCGGTAGCGCCATCGAGATTCTGGTGTTTTCACTGCTTTCGCTGGCAATCTCGGCCTGGATCAAGCGAAAGTTGGCGGCGGGCGCGGCGCTGCTGGGTGTTTTCTTCTTCGGTTCCGGACTCGCGCAGGTGATCAACGCCGTGCTCGAAACCAAGAATGGTTATCTGATCGACCTTGGCAATCTGCTGACCACTGTCGAGGGCAGCCTCTTTGGCCATCCTCCGACGGCCGGGATATCGGCGTCCAGCGCCTGGATCGCTTTGGTGGCGGCCTGCGTCTTCTGCATCGCTTTGATGGAGCGCAAGGTCCGCGCCTACGAGATTGTGGTGGGATGAATTGATCGATGAAGGAAACGGCCTCGCAAAACCGGATCGTCTTTGAGGATGTCTCCAAGTTTTACGGAGACGTGCTGGGAGTGAATCGGGTTAATCTCTCGATTCCATCGGGCATCACCAGCCTGGTCGGCCCGAACGGCTCAGGCAAGACGACCCTGATGAATCTCATGACCGGCCTGGTGCGGCCCACGCGCGGGCGAATCAGCATTCTCGGCATCGCGCCGGACGATCCCGAGCGGTTGTTTCGGGTGGTAGGGTACTGCACGCAATTCGACTCGTTCCCGCGCGGGATGACCGGCTACCAGTTCATCTACTCGTACCTGCGCCTGTTCGGCTACCCGCACGCGCGGTCGAGCGAGCTCGCCATGCGCGCCGTCGAACGCGTCAGCCTCGCGGATGCCGCCGGGCGCAAGATCGCGGGCTACAGCAAAGGTATGCGGCAGCGCATCAAGCTGGCGCAGGCGATCTGCCACAACCCGTCGGTGTTGGTTCTGGACGAGCCGCTCAACGGGCTCGATCCGCTGATTCGCGCCGAGACCATCGCCCTTTTTCGCTCGCTCGCTGCCGAGGGCCTGCACCTGATCATCTCGAGTCACGTCCTCCACGAAGTGGACGTGATCTCCGATCAAGTCGTGCTGCTCAGCAATGGCTACGTGGTGGCGGAGGGCCAGATCCGGGGCGTACGCGACGAAATCCAGGAGCACCCAATGCAGATTCTGATTCGCTGCGACAAGCCCGGCGAGCTGGCGTCCCAGATATTTCAAAACGATTACGTAGTCGAGGCGCGGATACACAATGACCGCCAGGGTGTACTGGTGAAAACGCGTGACGCCGATCGCTTCTATCTTCTCCTGAATAAGATCGCGCAGAACGGTATCGAGATCGAGTCGGTGGCGCCGGCGGATGACGATGTGCTATCCGTGTACGAGTACCTGATCGGCACGGAGGAGTCGACGAAATGAACGAGCTTCCGTGGGGACTCTGGTGGACGCAGGTGCGGGCGGTGATGCGGCTCGAGATGAAGAAGACGCTCTTCTCCCGCCGCGGGATCTGGGTCTACCTGCTGGCCTTCGCTCCTGTCCTGATCTTCGTCGTGAAGTCCGTGGTGTTCATGAGGATGGGACGAGCGGGCGACATCGGAGAGGATACTCACCTCTTTGCCGCAATCTTCCAGCTCTTTTATCTCCGGCTTGCCATCTTTTTCGGCTGCGTCGGCATCTTCATGAATCTGTTTCGCGGCGAGGTGCTCGACAAGAGCCTGCACTACTATTTTCTGGCGCCCGTGCGGCGGGCGGTGCTGCTGGTGGGTAAGTTTCTCGCGGGATTGGTGGCCGCGGAGCTCATTTTCGGAGCGAGTGTCGTACTGCAATTTGCGGCTGTCTATTGGTATTTCGACGCCGGCACGCGACAGGAGTACTTCTTCCACGGCCACGGGCTCGCACATCTGGCGGCTTACGTCGGTGTGACGCTGCTGGCCTGCCTCGGCTATGGCGCCGTGTTTCTCGCGGCCGGCGTGATGTTCCGTAATCCGCTGCTGCCTACGGCGGCGGTGCTGATCTGGGAAGCGATCAACCCCATTCTCCCGGCAGTGCTGCAGCGCGTGAGCGTGATCTTTTACCTCAAGTCCCTCTGCCCGGTGCTGATTCCGGGAGATATCTCCCTTGACAAGGGAAATCCGCTGGGTTTCATCGCCATGAACCCTTCGCCTGCCTCGATCCTGACGGCCATCGTGAGCCTGCTCGCCCTGTCGTTGATCGCCGTGGTCTTTAGTAACCGGCAACTGAGGTGCATGGAAATAGACTATGGGTCTGACTAGGAAGTAGCCTATGTAGGCCGAACCTCGCCAACCCTGGGCGCGTTTTGAATTATAATTCTCCCGATGAGCAATCCTCCATCACCTGACCTTTGGGACTCGTCTGCGTCCGGGCCCGAGCGGCTGGATCCCTATCTCCGGATGCATTCGGTTACGGTTTACGTTCGCGACCAGGATCGGAGTCTGGGTTTCTACCTCGATCAGCTTGGCTTCACGCTGGTCGCTGACGTCCGCTTTCAGGCCGGACGGCGTTGGGTGGCTGTCGCGCCGCCCGACGGCACGGCGATTCTGACGCTGGTGGCGCCTGAGCCAGACTCGAGGGAATACAAGCTGATAGGTCGTCCGACTCAGGTTGTATTTGTGACCGAGGATGTGCTGGCGAAGTTTCAGGAGTGGCGCAAACGAGGCGTGCGATTCACCGCAACGCCGCGACTTCGGCGCATCACGTATGAGCGACCGCAGGCGACGAAGGCTGGGGGCAATCCGCCCACGACACGCGCGCCTGCGCCGGTCTGGGGCGGCGTATTCACGCGCTTCTTGGATGTCGACGGAAACTCGTTCGCATTGGCCGGATTCGACGAGTTGACGCGTGAAGTGGAGGCACAGCGCCGCGCGGCCGCCGAGAAGGTGGAAGCGGAACGTCTCGCCGCGCAAGAACTCGAGATTGCAAAACGGGTTCAGGCCGGACTTTTTCCGCAGACGCTGCCGTTGATGCGCACGCTCGAATACGCGGGCACCTGCATCCAGGCGCGCCAAGTCGGCGGCGACTACTATGACTTTCTCGACCTCGGGCAGGATCGCCTGGGGCTGCTGATCGGTGACATCTCCGGGAAGGGAATCGCGGCGGCGATCCTGATGGCCAATCTGCAGGCAAATCTGCGCAGCCAATGCGCGATCGCGCTCGATCAGCCAGAGCGCCTCTTGAGGTCAGTGAACCAGCTCTTTTACGAGAACACCTCCGAGAGCGCCTATGCCACGCTTTTCTTTGCCGAGTACGACGATCGCACGCGGCGCCTCCGCTACGTGAATTGTGGACACCTCTGCGCGCTTCTGCTGCGCAGCGACGGCGCCCTTGAAAAATTGGAATCCACGACTACGGTGCTCGGCCTCTTCAAGGACTGGGACTGCACGGTTGGAGAACGCCGGCTCGCAGCGGGCGACACCCTTACGTTCTACACTGATGGCATCACTGAATCGTTCAGCGCGGCCGGCGACGAGTTTGGCGAGAGACGGTTGATTGATGTTGTGCGTCGGCATCGCGAAGAACGTGTCGAAGCTCTGATGAATTCGATTGTGTGCGAAGTCCGGCAGTTCAGCCCGCATCAGCACGACGACGTTACCCTGATCATAGCGAGGTGCAAGGAAGCTGAGGGAACTCCGCTTCAGCTGCGCCTCAACTCATGATCCGCTTCACTTCGTAGACCCCGTCGATCTTGCGCAGCGATGAGACAATCTTGCGGAGATGCTGGATGTCGACGGTGTCGAGCGTGACGTCGATAGTGGCGCGCTCTTCGCCGGTGTGCGCCTGAATGTTCTGAATATTGGAGTGAACGTCGCTGATGGCCGAGGTCACTTCGGCCAGCAGTCCGCGCCGGTCGGCGGTGGTAAGCGCCAGCTTGACCGTGTAGAGTGTGTACTTCGGCCCGCTCCACTCCACGCTGATGCGCCGGTCGGCGTCGTAAAGCAGATTTTGCACGTTATGGCAGGACTTCGCATGGACGGCGATTCCCTTGCCCCGGGTGACGTAGCCCACGATCTCCTCGCCGCGGACCGGATTGCAGCACTTGGCGCGATAGACCATCAGATCGTTGTGGCCGGATACCTGGATGGCGAGGTCGCGTTCGAGGCCGAGCGCGCGCTTCACGGTGCTTGCCAGACTCGGTTGTTCGGGCTGAGCTTCTTCGGGAAGGTGAGGCGCCAGTTTGCCCAGCACCTGCCGGGCGCCGAATTTTCCGTATCCGATCCCGGCCACCAGATCGTCCATGTGCGTGCAGCCGTAATCGCTGGCCACGCGCAAAAAGTCTTCCTCCTTGACCTCTTTGAGCGACACGCTGAAGCGCCGTGCTTCCTTTTCCAGCAGCTTGCGTCCGATTTCGATGGCCTGCGCGCGCTCCGCCTGGTTGATCCAGTGCTTGATCTTGTTTCGCGCTTTTGATGTCTTGACGGCCGAGAGCCAGTCCCGGCTGGGTTTCTGCCCGGGCGAAGTGGTGATCTCCACCACGTCGCCGTTCGCCAGCTTCGATTTCAGGGGCACCATGCGGCCGTTGACCCGCGCGCTCGAACAGTGATGCCCCACTTCGCTGTGCACGGCGAAGGCGAAGTCGATCGGCGTGGCCTCCCGCGGCAGCACCACGACCTTGCCCTTGGGTGTGAAGGTGTAGACTTCCTGCGGATAGAGATCGATTTTCAGCGTGGAGAGAAAGTCGCTGGGATCGCGCATTTCCTGCTGCAGATCGACCAGGCGGCGCAGCCACGCCATCCGCTGCTCGTCTTCCCTGGCGGCGCCTTTGCCGTCCTTGTATTTCCAGTGCGCCGCGATGCCTTCTTCGGCCACGCGATGCATCTCCTCCGTCCGGATCTGCACTTCGAAGGGCTGACCGTTGGGGCCGATTACCGAGGTGTGCAGCGACTGGTAGAGATTCGGTCGCGCCATGGCGATGAAGTCCTTGATGCGGTCGGGTACCGGCGGCCAGGTCTGGTGGATCATCCCCAGCGCGGCGTAGCAATTCTTGTCCGAGTCGGTGATGATGCGCACGGCCAGCAGGTCGTACACTTTTTCAATCCCGATCTCCTGCTTTTGCATCTTGCGCCAGATGCTGTAGAGCCGCTTGATGCGTCCTTCGACGCGCGCCGGAATGCCGTTCTTCTTCATCACGGATTCCACCTGCGCTTGGACGTCAGCCAGGAATTCCTCGCTGACTTTGCGCCGGCTCTCCACGGCGCTGCGGACTTCCTCGTAGGCCTCGGGCTCAAGATACCGGAAGGCCAGGTCCTCAAGTTCGCCGCGAACCTTCCCCATGCCCAGCCGATGCGCGATGGGCGCATAAATCTCGAGGGTCTCCTGCGCCACCCGCTTCTGTTTCTCGGGCGGCAGAGCGGCCAAAGTCCGCATGTTGTGCAGCCGGTCCGCAAGCTTCACCAGGACCACGCGGATGTCGTCAACCATGGCCAGGAACATCTTGCGCAGGTTTTCGGCCTGCTGTTCCTCCTGGGTCTCGAACTGGAGCTTGCTGATCTTGGTGACGCCTTCCACGATGTGCGCCACGTCGGCGCCGAACTCCTGCCGGACGCGGTCGATGGTGGTCGGCGTGTCCTCCACCACGTCGTGAAGCATGCCGCCCGCCAGGCACACCACGTCGAGCTTCATGTCCGCCAGGACGTTGGCAACTTCGAGCGGATGCGAAAGGTAGGGTTCGCCGGAGAGGCGCTTCTGGGTGCGATGCTCGGCGGCGCTGAATTCGTAGGCCTTGCGCAGCAGGGTGAGGTCGTCCCCGGGTCGATAGGCTTGTACCTTGCCGGCGATTTCCTCAAAACTGAGCATACGCCATGCTCGCGATCGGCCGCCTGTTGTCGTGCGAAGAACCCCTGAAGCCGGCGTGGCACGCGTCCAGAAGCCCCTGATGACATTTTAGGGTAAGCGTCAAGGCGGTTCAAGGATTCACTCCGGTCTGGAGCGCCGCGCGTGCGTACTCCGCGGTGCCGATCGCTTGGGACCTGCTGGCGGGGACGGCGAGGCCGCGGATCGGCGAGGCTAGGGAAGTACGCATCGCCCGCCCACGAACTCGTATCGCAGCTTCGGGTCGATGCCGTAGCGAAACGAGACCGTGACGTATCCGGGGCTGCCGAGATAGGATCCACCGCGCAGCACGCGCATTTCGCCGCTTGCCGGTCCGGCAGGATCGGTGTTCGGGCTGCTCTGGTAGTAGTACACGTCAAACCAGTCGCGGCACCATTCCCAGACGTTGCCCAGCGTGTCGAAGAGTCCGAAGGCGTTCGGAGCCTTGCCCGCCACCTCGTGAGGACGGTCGCCGTTCCCGGTCAGCAGCTTGTAGTACTTCTTCTGGTCCTCATTCACTTCGCCCTGGTATTTCTGCATGTCGGCGTCCCAGAGGTGTTCACTATCCAGATGCCGCTGCCCGCTGTTGTTGGCGTACCATGACACCTCATCGAGCGTTCCGTAGCGTGCATTCGGATTGCCTCCGCGCGCGGCGTACTCCCACTCGGCCTCCGTCGGCAGGCGGCCGCCGGCCCACTGGCAGTAGCCGCGCGCGTCGGCCCAGGCGAGTTCGACCATGGGCATGGTTTCATCGCGCCAGGCGTTGTCGAAGGGCGGCGCCGGCGGCATCGGCAGTCCTTTGTCCTCGGCGAAGCGCTCGTACGCGCCCACGGTCACCTCGGTCTCGCCGATCCAGAAGCCCCTGGTGATCGTCACCGGGTGCAGCGGCTTCTCATCGCCGTCGCAGAGCGCGCCGGGCGAGCAGCCCATCGGGAAGGTCCCGGGCGGAATCCAGACGTACTTGAGGCCGTCTCGGGAATTCCGCTTGACCTCGCCGGCAGCGGGCGGAGCCTTGCCCTTGTGCTTCCGGGGCGGACGGGCGGCGCCGAGCCGTGAGATCGCCACGGCGCCAACCGAGGCGAGAAAAAGCGCCGCCCAAACGGTGTGCCGCCATCGCAGCGCGCAATCTAGCCTCGATACCTGGTATTCGCTACTAGCCACTCGGCGCTCGTCGTGGGCCACTGCTCTTCTCACTTCGCCTTCACCGACTCGGCGGTGATGGCATTGCCGCTCAGCGTGCCCGTCACCTTCACCTGCCGGCCGCCCAGCCCCTTGAACTTGTCCTGCGGCTCGAGCGTGTAGATCTTGTCCTTGGCGACCAGGACGTACCTGGCGTGTCCGCCGGCCACGCATTTCTCCACGCAGGCCATATCGTGCTGCGTCCGGCCGCACATGTCGTCGCTGACTGTTCCGGTCCACGATTTCGGCGCCGCCCCGGCAAGGCACGCGAACGCCAGCAGCGCGAAAACCGCCCTTGCGAGTTTCTTGCCCATCTCTCCTCCCGATTTGATGGCTGGAAGTGTCGGCGCCGCCAGCCGGATGCCGCCGGGGCGCCAGGCGCCTGCCGGCGCCCACAATTGACCCAGGAATGGTGATTTCCAAACCCCGACCCAGCGGATAAGATACCCCACTGCGCACCAGCCGGCAAGGTGATTCCGCCCCTGACATCCGGAAGTGCCGGAATACCGGCCGCCTTGCGCGAGATTTTGTTTACTCCAAACGGTATTCCAGCCTGTTCCGACCACATCATTCCAGGTTCCCATCGATGCGTGGCTTTGATCCGGGCACCCGCCCGTCCAGCCGCGGCTGAGCACGCCGCGCCCGGGCAAAATCGGCCCGGCATCTGATTGAAAGCAGGGCACATTCCAGCTTGGTTCGTAGGGACGATTTTCGTTCCTGCAGCACCCTCGCCTCCTGTGGCCTCGCCGTCGAGAGCCCAGGAGCAGTCGAAAATCGGCCATCCAGCTTCGCGACTCCCGGCTGAAACACCGACCGCCAAGTTTTCCCGATGGAGAGAAGATGACGGCGTTTGCCAGCCCCCCCCTTCCTTGGTTTCGAGAGGAAGAACTCACGAGAGCCGTCCTTTGGCGAAAAACAGGCCCTTTTAACGATATAAGGCACTGAAAATAAACGCGATAGCCTCAATGGGTTTGGCGAGGGCCGGTTTTGAAGTATCCTTCTCATTCTGCAGCTCTTAACCCCAGCGGGTTTGTTTGGCCTGGCAACTGCCCCCCTCCCCGGTTTCGAGAGGGAGAACCTCGCGGAACCGTCCTTGGGCGAAAAACAGGCCCTTTTCGCGGCGTAAGAAACTGAAAAGAGACGAGATAACCTCAATGGGTTTGGCGAAGGCCGATTTTGAAGTATCCTTCTCATTCTGCAACTCTTAACCCCACCGGGTTTGCTTGGCTTCGGGCGCCTCATCTCTAGCTGGTTGTGCCGCCCTGATCTGCACGGGCTCCCTTCGAGCCGGGCCCCTGCCCCCTGCCCCCTGGCCCCTAACCCCTGGCCCCTAACCCCTGGCCCCTATTCTGAGCCTATCACCCCAAATTGGGACAATGGAGAAAAGTGAGAAAAGTGAGAAAGTTGAGAAAATTTATTTTCTACCTGTTTTCAGCGGCTTAGCGGGAATTGAGCTGGCGGACTCAATCGGCGTTGCCGGCGGCCCTTGTGGGGCGAACAAGAAAGCCACATCGCGCCCGACGTACTCGGCCCAGCCGACGCGTCATTGTGCCAGCCCGCGGAAATGTTCATTGCACGAGCACGGGCGGCGGGTGCAACACGAGCCTGAGCTTCAGTTCCTCGACGAACCGGATCACCAACAGCGGGTACTCCTATGATGCGGCGGGGCACGTGGCCTGTGACGGAAGCTACTTCTACTCCTGGGATGCCGACGGCGGTCTGGCCTCGGTTGCGACGGAGGGGGCAAACTGCACCGCGGGCACGGTGCTGTACAATGTGACCTACTATCCCGACGGGCATATCGCGCAGGAGGCGGAGCCGGGATGGAACGTACCGCACTCGGGTGCTATGTCGCACGATTACACTTACGACGTCTCCGGGCAAATGGCGGTTCACGCCTCTGGAAGCAACGCGGGCGGCTACAACGCCCTCGAGTTTTCCAATGTGGGCGGGCGCTGGCTGGCGGAGTACAAC
>DASYZG010000029.1:0-8048 GCA_035946575.1 Terriglobia bacterium
CGACCCGGAAAAGCGCGCCGAGTCGGACCGCCTGCTGTTCCGGCACGGCCGGCTGGCCGAGGAGTGGCGGCGCTGGGAACCGGTGATCGAGTCCGGCGACATCGGACGGCTCCTTCCGGCGAGACCCCTCGAGGATTGGACGAAGTTGCTATGAAGACGCGAGGCGCGAACGGGAGGTCGTTAGTGTACTGTCCGCTAAACAGATGGACAACTGGCGCGCTCGTAGCGGCGGCTTTATGCCGCCACCGCGAATTGAGGATGCTGAAGTTATGGCGACGCAAATTCGCCGCTACAATGTCCACCTGAATACTGGACAGCACACAAGTGGCAAGGGATCGCGTCATCAAGTGATTGGATCAATGATTCACTGATTCCACGACTCAATGAACCGATGACTCAATGACTCAATGACCCGATGAGTTAATCTCGTCTTATCAACCGAGTAAAAGCGCCCCGGAATACCTTGACACTGGCCGAAGGCGCGAAGGATTATGTCGCGATACCCGCGGAATCGATCCGCCAGCCCCCGAGTCGCAAGACAACGGGCAAGGGAGGATGAAGTGTACAGGTCTGCCTCGGCCGCTTTGACCCTGTGTTTGCTGGCGGCGATTGCCTCGCCCGCGCAAACGTTCTCCACGCTGTACCGCTTCGGCGGTCCCACCTCGGGCTCTGTGCCCAGCGCTTTGTCCCAGGCCAACGACGGACTTCTGTGGGGCACCACCGCCGCGGGCGGCACCTACGGCCACGGCACCGTTTTCAAGATGGTCCCCGGCGGCGGCACCTTCACCTCGCTCTACAGCTTCTGCCCCCAGAGCGGCTGCGCGGACGGCGAGGCGCCCGGGGGCGGCGCGTTTGAGGCCTCCGACGGTCACCTCTACGGGACGACCTCCGCGGGCGGCGCCTACGGCCAGGGCACCGTGTTCCAGATCGCCACCTTCGGGACTCTAATCACCGTTCACAGCTTCAATTCCACGGACGGCAGCGCGCCCGAGGGGGCGTTGATCCAGGGCAGCGACGGGGATCTGTACGGGACAACCTCCGGCGGCGGAGCCAATGCCTCCTGCGGGGGGGGACTAGGTTGTGGCACGGTCTTCAAGATCACTACCACGGGCACGCTGACTACGCTTTACAACTTCTGTTCCCAGGCCAACTGCGCGGACGGCGCGGAGCCCGAAGGCGGGTTGATCCAGGACGTCAATGGCAATTTATACGGCACCACCCTCGCCGGCGGCTCCAACAATTCCTGCATCTCGGGAAGCTACACCGGCTGCGGGACGGCATTCGAGATCACGGCCGGGGGCGCGTTCAAGCAGCTTTACAGCTTCTGTGCCAAGAGCGGCTGCACGGATGGCGCCTCGCCCACCTCCGGCCTCGTCCAGGGCAGGAACGGAAATCTTTACGGCACTACCAGCGCCGGCGGGGCCAACGCCTGCACCGGCACCGGCTGCGGCACCGCTTTCAGTCTGACGTCGGCGGGCAAGCTGACCACGCTTTACAGCTTTTGTGCGAAGAGCGGCTGCACGGACGGCGAATTCCCCTCCGCGCCCCTCGTCGTGGGCTCTGACGGCAATCTCTACGGAACCACCAGCGGCGGCGGGTCCAGGGGCGATTACGGAACGGCGTTCAAGATGACCTCCACCGGCACTCTCTCCACGCTCTACAGCTTCTGCGCTTTTACAAACTGCGCCGACGGCGAGGACGTGACCACGGCGCTGTGGCAGGACACGAGCGGTGTGTTCTACGGCACTACCGGGGCGGGCGGGAGCCTGACGGGTTGTGAGCCCTTGGGGTGCGGGACGCTGTTCGAGCTCAATACCGGCCTGAAAGGATTTGTCGATGCCGTGCCGCCTTTCGGCCCGGTGGGCACCGGCATCCGGATTCTGGGAAATGGAATGACCGGGGCGACCAGCGTGACCTTCAACGGCGTTTCAGCCTCGTTCACCGTGGTCTCGAGCGCGTATATCAAGACCAGCGTGCCGGCCGGCGCCACCACCGGCAAAATCCAGGTGGTGACGCCCAAGGGCACGATTTCGAGCAGCGTGCCGTTTACGGTGACGCCATGACTTCATCGCAAGAGAAGAGCCAGGGTCAGCCAGGGTGGAGCGGTTTGAACTCAGAAACGAGCTTCGAGCGATCGTCACCCCCGCGGAAGCGGGGGTCCAGTTAATGGATTCCCGCGTTCGCGGGAATGATCGTGAGGAGCGGCAGACTGTGGATCTTAAGGAGAGGGCGCTCTCAAATTGGCCGCCATCCGGGTTCGCGGTCCAATTCAGGAGGAAAAAGAATGCAAGAGATTAAGTACGGTGAGAGACCGGGCAGGCTCCGTTGGTGGGGGTTCGCCTGTGCGATCGTTGCGCTGTGGGCCGCGTGCGTAGTTGCTGCGCCCGCGCAGACGTTCGTCAATATGCAGAGTTTCACGGGCGCGAACGGCGCCGGGCCGCTCGCTGCTCTGGTTCAGGCCAACGACGGCACTCTCCACGGGACTACGGAGTTTGGGGGAGCGAATGGAGACGGCGCGGCCTTCAAGATCAGCCCCGATAACGTCTTTACCTTCCTCTACAGCTTTTGCTCTCAGAGCGGCTGTGCGGACGGCATAAATCCCGAAGCGCCCCTGGCGGTGGACACCAATGGATACCTTTACGGCACCACGACCACCGACGGCGCCAAGGGTGCGTATGGAACGATTTTCCAGATTAGCCCCGCGAACAAGGTGAGCACCTTGATCAGCTTCAACGGCACGAACGGTCAGCAGCCTGAGGGGGCGCTCGTGCAAGCTACGAACGGCGACCTGTACGGAACCACCGCCTTCGGCGGTAGTCAAAACGCGGGGACGCTGTTCAAGACCAGCGTTGGCGGAGTGCTGAAGACGCTTTACAGCTTCTGCTCGCAAAGCGGCTGCACCGACGGCCAGGTTCCGTATGGCGGACTGGTTCAGGGTTCGGATGGGAATCTCTACGGGACGGCAGAGCTGGGCGGAGTGTACTCCGATGGGACGGCGTTCAAGATCACCCCGGCTGGCGTGCTAAAGACGCTCTACAGCTTCTGCTCTAAAGCCGGCTGCACCGACGGCTCCAACCCGTGGGGCGGGCTCATCCAGGCCACGGACGGGAACTTCTACGGGACGACTCTTAACGGCGGCGCGAACAGCGCGGGCACCATTTTCAGGCTGACCCCGACTGGGAAGTTAACGACGATCTACACCTTTTGTTCGCAAACCAACTGCGCTGATGGCGCAAATCCTTATGCAGGGGTTGTCCAGGCCAACGACGGAAACTTCTACGGAACAACGCCCGCCGGTGGGGCAAACAATGCCGGGACGATCTTTAAGATCACCAAGGCCGGCGTGCTCACCACCCTTTACAACTTTTGCTCGCAGAGCGGCTGTGCGGACGGCTCCGGACCGTTTGCCGGCCTGGTCCAGGACACGAACGGAAGCTTCTACGGCGTGACTTCCTCCGGCGGGACCGGCACAGCCTGCACCGGCGGCTGCGGCACGATCTTCAGGCTGGTGGTGGGCGGCTTAAGCGCCTTCGTCAGGCCGCTGACGACCTCCGGCAAGGTAGGCTCCACGGTACTGCTTCAAGGATCGAAACTGACGGGAAGCACGAGCGTGACCTTCAATGGCACGCCCGCTACTTTCACGGTGACTTCGGAAACTCTGATCACCACCGCCGTGCCTGTGGGCGCGACCAGCGGCACTATCCAGGTGGTAACGCCGCGCGGCACGGTCTCGAGCAACGTGCCGTTCACGGTGGTGCCGTGATTTAGGGATTGAGCCATTGGGCCATTGAGTCAATGACCCGATGACTCAATGACCCGATGACCCAATGCGCTCAATGACTCTATGCTACGCTCGCTTACTATTGCACCGTCCCGAGCACGCCCCCCGAGAACAGATTGCAGCTCGGCTTCGGAAGGATATTGCAGACGCTCGCATAGTACTTGCCGAAGACCGCGGAGTTGATGATCGACGTGCCGCTGGGCTCGGGAGGACCATAGCTGTTCGTCCCCTGCGTATTCGACACGAAATACTGCGCCGACTCGCAATTGTTTCCCGTCACCGTGCACTGCGGCACCACGCTCAGCCAGTATGTCCCGGGCGCGAGATCGACGGGCGTGGTCAGGTTTACGAGAATTGTGTATTCATAGTGCAGGCCGAAGGCGAAGCGTCCGGTGGGCGTGAAGGTTGCGGTGTCGGTGCCGGAAGCGATCACCGTTCCCGGGTTGCCATTGGACATGCCCGTGGTAATGGACCAGGTGGCGTCCAGAGGATCCACGTTGTTATAGCCGTAGGTGACGACGTTGGTGAAGAGTCCCGTGACGCTCCAACCGGGGCTGCCGACCGTGAAAGGAATGAACGTGGGCGAGTTCGCCACCAGAAGTGTGTTGTCGTTCGACAAGGCATTGACGTTAGCCCAGGTGCCGTTGAGATCGCCGCCGTAGAAAAGGCACGGATTGCAGTAGGAGGGCGCTCCGGGCACGGTGCGTCTGGGGGCCACGATCGTCGAGGCGTCCGGATCTGGCGCGTTGTCGCTCGCCGCATCGAGCGTAGTATCCGGAGCCGGATTCAGGTCAAGCGCAGTCTCCTGCGGCCCCGGATTGATGTTCGGCGGAAGCAGGTGCGTGCCGACCCCATAAAAAGTCGCGGTACCGCCATTGGCGGCCAACTTGACTTCAATGGTGAACGGGTACGGAGTCGATACGTCGTTCATGGCCGCCGCATCGACGTTATAGCAGGAGATCCGGGCCAGGATGGTCAGAATCGGACAGCGGAAGTCGTTACAATTCGCACCGTTCGAGGTCTGGGCGTCGCACACCACGGCGCTGACCCCGTTAAGATTGTCAAGACAGTTGTGGGTGCTGGCACAATCGACGCTGGTGACGTCGTCCTCAACTCCGGCGCCCGTCTGTCCAATCAGCCCGTTGAAGTGAGGCCAGTTTTCGTTCAGCACGATTCCCTGTACCGTCCCCGTGATCTTCACGTCCACGCTCTGGTTTCCGGAGACGTTCCAGAGGTTCGTGTTGCCGACGTTCAGCGTGTACGGGCCTACCGGGTCGAGCTTCATGGCAAGGTTCGAGCCGTTGGTTCCCAGGCTCGTGCAGATGCTGGCGGTGCCGGTGCAGGTGTAGCCGCCGTTCGCGGCGGAGTTGAATTTGTAGGTGACTTTGTCCGACGTGCCACCCGCATCGAGTTCACACGTGGTTCCGATATAGGTAGCCACGGTGCCGGTTACGCAATGCGGAACCTGAGCATAGCCGGCCGTCGCCAGTGGAAATGCCAACGCCATAATCGTGAGAATAATCGCCGCTGCTCGCTGTCTGAACATGATCTTCCCGTACCTTTCCTTTCCGTGATTGCAGGCTCTCCCGTTACACCCTTGGGGTCAAGAGTTCTTATCACAGTAGCGGGAGACCGTCAAGGCAGCCACGCTACAGCCGGATGTAACAACCGGTCAGATAACCCGGCGCACGGCGATACCCTGAGGCTGTCTTGGAAGTGCCGGAGCGAACCCATCCGGTCGGATGAGAAACGACACCTGTATACTCTCAGGCCCTGCGATAACGCTGAGGAGCGACGGCCTGATAACCCGGTTCTGCGAGACCAGGGGAGACTCAGATGCGTAACCTGCTGGTGGCGATCTTTCTTGTGACCGCCGTGCTTGTGACCGCTGTGGCGCACAGCCAGACCTGGACGGTGCTCGGGCCGCCTGCCCGGTACGCCCAGACGGCCGTCTTCGACCCGATCACGCAGAAGATGATCGTCTTTGGCGGGACAGGCCCCGCCGGACCTTACAACGACGCCTGGGCGTCCACCGCCTACAAGAGCGGCGACTTCAACCTGAAATGGACGCAGGTGGTCGCCTCGAGCGCCCGGAATTCAGGCAGCGACCCGCGGCCCGGCTCCGCGCTCGCTCCGGCCGCCGGCAACACCTCGCAAGGGATGGCTCCCCCGCGCTCTTACAGTCCTGCTGTGTTCTGGCCGGCCCACGACCAGATCATCCTCTGGGGCGGCTTGATTTACCACGGCGGCCGAAGTTGGTATGACAGCCACGAATTCAACCTCGATGTAAAGAACCTTTCCTGGACGCACGACGGTCCCCGTTCGCGGCAGGCTCACACCGCCGTCTATGATCCGGACACGAACAGCATGATCATTTTCGGCGGATCGCATTCCGCGGCCTTCGGACCCATGAACGACACGTTTGTCACCCCTGTATCTGTCCCGAATGAGGATTGGCAAAGTGGTGGGAGCCTCCTGAATGCTCCGCCGCCGGTTTACGGGCACGCGGCGGGATATAATCCCGCAAATCAAGTCATGGTCGTATCCACGGGCGCAACCGGCACCGGCGTACTTCCCCCGTGCCTCAATGGTGTCTGGCAGGAACTCAACGCGAATCGCGTGGGCACGCCCTCGTGGATCCAGCCGGCTGTGACCGGGACGCCGCCTTCCACACGGGCCTTTGCGGCCGCATTCTACGATTCTGTCAGTGATTCCCTCACTGTCTTCGGCGGCACGGACTGTAACGGACACTACCTGCAGGATCTCTGGACCCTGAATCGTGCCACAAGCACGGCGCCCGATTGGACTGAACGCACCACCCAGGGCACGACACCAAAAGCGCGCGAGGGCGCAACCGCAATATATGACCCGGGCTCGAACACGCTGGTCTTGTTTGGCGGGGACGAGGGGACCAAGAGCTACCTGAACGACGTCTGGACGCTGAGCAACGCCAACGGAGCCGGCAGCGGCTCGAGCACCTGGACCAGGCTCAGTCCGGCCGGAACCTCACCGTCGGCGCGCTCAGGCCAGTGGGCCGTGTACGATCCGGCGGCGAACATCATGTACATCGGGGGTGGCAGCTCGAAGTCGGGTCTGCTTTCCGACACCTGGCAGCTTACGGGGGCGAACGGCCTGAACGGCACGCCGTCGTGGACGGAACTCGCAACCACGGGGAATCTCCCCAACACCCAGGCCACAGCGGTTCTGGCCTCGGGGTCGATTATCACCTTCGGCGGGCAGGTCCCCACCACCGACTATTTCAGCGCCACCTACGATATTGCGGGCGCGCTGGTTGTGCCGTAAGGAATCGGAGTGTCTTCATTCTCGCCAGAGCGCGGTGAGACAGGGCGAATCTGCACGGGCAGGTCCGCCCTGGATGGATATCGCGAGCTTTCAGTTCTTCGCCGTGGTGACGCTCGAGATCATCTCGGCGATGGTTTGACCACGGTTGCCAATGAAGTGGCTTTCGAGATTCGCGGCCAGCAGCGGGTCAGACTTCGCGCCCGCCTGGGCGCGCTCGGCATGCCCGTGAAGATCGGTCGCGTGCGTGCCTTCGAGAGTGATGAGAGCTGCGGCGAACTCCATCTGGGCGTCGGAACCGTGCAGGCCGATGGCCCGCGTCACCCACGCGTACCCGTCAAGATTGGCGGCCGGATTCGGATCCATGGGCATGCCGTCGGTCATGTGCGGCAGGTTGCGCCCGATCCACTGCTGGTAGCATTCCACCAGGTACCCGGCGTCGAACCAGGCGAGCGCGTTCGGCTGCCCGGCGCGATCGGCGTCGTTCGCGCGCGCGTACAAGCGGACCAGCAACTCCTTCGCGGTGCGCGGGTCCTGTCGCGCGTAAATCGTGGCGCGGCGCAGCGTCTCCATGCGCACCAGCACCGGCGTGGACGGCGTGAGAATCTCGAGCGTATCCGGGACCAGATTCTTCAGATCATAGCTCGGGTCCATGCCCAGGTTGCGGCTACTGTCGGTCCAAGGCAGCGCCTTCGCGTTGCCGATCAAAATCGCGTGACAGATCAGCGGCGGACCGGCCTCGGCGGAGGCGGCAATGCCCAGCATCGCGGCCAGCAAAACCAGCGAGAGTTTCGAAGAACTTGTTTCAGACTGCCTCATGTTGTTGCGTCTCCTTGTGCGCCGGTTAAACCGGCGAGGTGTAGTGAATGAAAGAGTCATACGGTGAAGGATTAGCGACCCACACCGGCCCCGAGTCATGCGGAGCCGCTCGCGAGGGCGGCGACGAAGCGTTGACAGGGGAACGTAT
>DASYZG010000030.1:0-21916 GCA_035946575.1 Terriglobia bacterium
CGACCCGGAAAAGCGCGCCGAGTCGGACCGCCTGCTGTTCCGGCACGGCCGGCTGGCCGAGGAGTGGCGGCGCTGGGAACCGGTGATCGAGTCCGGCGACATCGGACGGCTCCTTCCGGCGAGACCCCTCGAGGATTGGACCAAGCTGCTCTGAAGACGCGAGGCGTGAATGGGAGATTGGTTGAAGGGTGATTGAACCCTCCAGAGACTGGATCAATGGTCCAATAACCCGATGACTCAATGTCTGTGCTACGATTCCCCTAGTCCAGGATTCGTCCGGGAGGCACACACCATGCTTAATTTTCCAGGGCTTAGGCGACTTTCCCTCATTCATACCGGCCTGATTTTCGGAATGGCGGGCGGCGTCGCCATCGCCGTTGCGCAGAGCCAGCCGCCGGCCCCCGTCGTGCAGGTTCCGCCGCCGGAATCGACGGCGAAGAGCGCCGCGGCCCCCGTCCCGGCGGCGGCGTCCGCTGCGGACGCCACGGCGGGCAAGCTGACCATTCCCCGCAACACCACGATCGCGCTCGAACTGCGCAACACCATCAACTCGCGCACGGCGCAACCCGGCCAGGCGGTCTACTGTACGACCATCTATCCCGTGGTGGTAAACAACCGGATCGTCATTCCGGTGGGCAGTTACGCCAGGGGCAAGCTCACCGAAGTGAAGCGGCCGGGACGCGTGAAGGGCAAGGCAGAGCTCGCCCTGGTTTTCACCGAAATCACGCTGCCCAACGGAGTCACCAAGTCGCTGCGCAGTCCCAACCTGACCGGTTACGGCGACAGCAGCAACCAGGGATTCAGTTCGAAAGAAGGGAAAATTCAGGGCGAGAGCACCAAGGGCAAGGACGCGGAGACCGTGGCTGTTTCCGGCGCCGAGGGAGCGGGCATCGGTGCCGTGGCGGGAATCAGCGGCCGGCACACCGGTCTCGGCGCCGGGGTGGGCGGGGTCGCGGGCGCGCTCGGCGGGCTGGTATACGTGCTGGCGTCGCGCGGCAAGGATGTGGTCGTGCCGGCGGGCACCAACCTCGAAATCAGCCTGGGATTTCCGCTGACCTTCGACGAGGACGAGTTGCAATCGCCCTCGAGCGGTTCCCCGGGACCCGACCTCGGGCGCCGGGATCCGGGGCCGGGCATTTAGTTAGGTTGGCAATTTGTTGAAAAACGTTTCGGAACTCTGTCATTCCGAGCGCAGCGAGGAATCTCGCCCTTGATTTAAAGGGCTTGCGAGATTCCTCGTCGCCTACGCTCCTCGGAATGACATTCTCAGCGAGTTTTTCAACAAATTGTCAGTTAGGGAATGGCTGATAGGAGTAAGGGCAGGGAAGCACTTTCCCACTCCCGGCAATGGAGCGGCGTTACAGGTCAGGCGGCGGGTGTGCCGAGCAGGTAATTGCGGCAGGCGGCCGCGATAGTTTCGCGGTTGATCTGGGGCGTGATCGACTGATAGCGGGCCGCCCAGAGAATGTGTTGGATGATGTCGCGCGGATAGCAGGCGCGCAAAGGCTCGTTCATCCGGCTGAGGTCGTGGATGAGTTCCTCCACCACGCGGAACTCATACTCCAGGTCCACGTTCTCGCAGACCCGTTTGAAAATCTCGTGAAATTGCTCGCGCGATACGTAGTCGATCTTGATCTTCGTCTGAATGCGGCGCAGAAAAGCGGCGTCCGCCAGCGAGCTGGGATCGAGGTTGGTGGCGAAGACCACGAAGAGATCGAAGGGCACCTGGAATTTCTTGCCGGCCGGCAGAGTAAGGAAATCGATCCGGCGATCCAGGGGAATAATCCAGCGGTTCAGCAGTTCTTCGGGACGCAGACGCTGCCGGCCGAAGTCATCGATAACCAGGACGCCGTTGTTGGCCTTGACCTGCACCGGGGCGGAGAAGTGCGACGAGTACCGGTCGGTCTGAAGCTCGAGCATCTCGATGGTGAGTTCGCCGCCGACCACCACCCGCGGCCGCTTGCAGAGCACCCAGCGGCGGTCCCAGGTATCTCCGGCGTCGTCCGCCACCAGCTCGTGAAGGCCGGGATCGTAGATGGTGATGATCTGCCCATCGACCTCGATGGCGTGGGGAATCCAGACGGCGTCCTGATAGATGTCGGGGATGGTCTCCGCGATCAGGGTCTTGCCGGTGCCGGCGGGCCCGTAAAGAAAGATGGATCGGCCGGAGACTACGGCCGTGCCCAGCTGCGAGAGCGTTTCTTCCGTGAGGACCACGCGCTGGAAAGCGTTCATGAGGTCCGCGGGACGGACCTCGGCGTTGCGCACGCTCTGCTCCTGCACGCGGCCGATGTAGTCCTTCAAGGCCACGGGCGCCGGCCCGGCGTACTGGCTTTGCGACAGGAGTTCCTGTGCCCTGGTTTTGCCCCGCGAAGTGGTGGTGAAGCGATGGACGAGACCGGTCATGCCGGTCACTTCGCAGAGCTGTTCCGTGCGGAGGTTGCGGAAGATGTTCTCCGCCACCGCCAGGCTCAGGCGCATGCGCTCGGCCAGGTCGAGCAGAGAGAGTTCGCCTTCGAGGTGCACCATCTTGAGGGCGAGGCCTTCGAGCAACACCCGGGGGAGGTTCGTCTCCGCCATGGTTTCCGGCGGCCGGTAGAGGGTCTCAAGCGTTGTGTTCGGCTGTCCTCCCATACGGTGAACGATCCTGGCGCGGCGGGCCGGGCCGGCTCGGCAAAGCTACGGGCAGGGCTTTTGCTGTGCCGGACTGTAACCTCGCTCCCGGGCTTCCGGCTGCGCCATGAATTTTCCGGGTTTCTGTCTGCCGTAGAGAGTGCTGCCGGCACAGTAATAGAACCCGGAATGCAGATTGACCCACACCTTGGTTCTGTTCTCCGCCGCGCGTTGCCGCTCGAGCAGGGGCAGCGAAGGCGCAGAGGGGAGTATCTGGCTGATGACCGGGAAGAAGACGATGAGAGCGATCACCAGCAGAATGATGATCTCGAGTATCGGTACTCTGGCACGGTCCGACATGGTCTTTCAAACAAAATCCGCGACGGGAAATCCTCCGGTGAAAGTCCGTACCCGGCGCGGTCCGCCGTCCGGGCGTTCGACGGCTTCGAGCAGGGCCAGAGGTCGGTCACACTCCGCGGATGGGGTTGAGAAGCGTTCCGTGGAGAGAGTGAGCCGCCCCCTGGCTCTGCCCAAACCCGCCGTGATGAATCGGCTCCGAACCACCCGCTGCCTGCAACCTGGCGGCAGCGCCGGTACGCGGTCCGGGAACCGGGCAGCGCCCGCCAGTCTAGACTTGAGTATGCGGCGAAGCAATTTCGAGCTGATCGCCGATCCGCGTTCCCGAACGGAAGATGGTATGCGGCGGCAGCTCGAGAATGCTGTTCGTTTTGAAGCTGACCTTCGAAACCCGGAAAGGCAGCACATGCTCCTCGGTGTGAACCACGACCTTGTTCTGGTCGAGAAACACCAGGTCGAGTGCGAACAGCATGCCGACGGTGTGGACCCCGTGCGACGGCACGATCCAGAGTCCCTGACCCGGGCGCGCCCAGCGCTTCGTCTTTCCCAGGAGTCCGACGAGACGGGTGAAGTAACCCCGGGCCACCTTGGCTTCGGTGGCCACGAACGTCTCCCGGGTCCGGTTGTAGACGTAGACGTGCCCTTTGTGATTCGCTTCTTTCCCTTTCATGGTCGTCTCACTTGTCAGGCTGCGGGTCTCCTCATCGCTCGGCCCGCGCCGAAATTCCGGGCCTATTCGGCGGCCCGGCTCTTGCGGCGCCAGATGATCACTGCGAGCACGAGCAGGGCTCCCACTCCAGCGATAATGCGAATCGTCAATGCGTCCATTTGTTTCTCTCCTTTGGTCGTTGTTTTTGCTGCTTCGACTCACCGGCTAACCGCCGGGGGTCTTGGTAACAAAAGTCCTGTAAATACTGATCGCCGCCGGGCCCAGAAGCACCGCGAAAAGCGCGGGAAAGATGAAGAAGACCAGGGCGGGAACCATTTTCACCGTGGTCTTGGCGGCCATTTCCTCGGCGCGCTGCCGGCGCTTCGTGCGCAGATCGTCCGAGTAGACGCGCAGCGACTGGGCGACACTGGTGCCGAAGCGGTCGGTCTGCACCAGCATCGCCACCCACGACTTGATATCGTCCACACCCGTGCGGGTGGAAAGCTCGCGCAGGGCTTCGATTCGCGTCTTGCCCACGCGGATCTCGGCGGCGACCATGTCGAGCTCATCGCAGAGATCGGGATGGGCCACGCGCAATTCCTGCGCCACGCGCATCAGCGCCTGGTCAAGCCCGAGCCCCGCCTCCACGCACACCACCAGCAGATCCAGCGCATCGGGCAGGGAAACACAAAGAATCTTCTGCCGCTTCTTCACCTTGCGTCCCAGCCAGATCCCCGGCAGGGCGTAACCGAGGGCGGCCGCCAGAACCAGGATGAACATCGGGTCGGCACGGTAGGCCCCCGTGAAATACGCGACGCCAAAAAACAGCAGGGGCAGCATCAGCTTTGCGCCCTGCAGTGCCATCACCGCCTCGGGGCGGCGGTACCCGGCGCGGACCAGCATCTGCTTGGCCGTTCCGGCCACCTTCCCGGACGAGGGGATGAGCTTGCCGATCTTGATCAGGAACTGCTGCAACTGGTGGCGCTGCTTCTGCCGGAACTCCTGTCTGGTTTCCGGGTCTGCCGGACGCCAGAGCCGTACCAGGCGCTCCGAGGCCGCCTCGCTGACATGGGGCGAGAGCGTATAGATCAGCCCCAGCACGATCGTCACCGTGGCTACGAAAGTTACAGCGCACGCCGCAAAGAGCATCTGAATTATTCCTCTGCTTACCTAGACTTCAATATTCACGATCTTCCAAAGAATCAAGGCCCCCACCACTTGCAGCCCGGCTGCCACTCCGAGGATATAAGCGCCGAGAGGGTCCCTGAAAAGGAGCCCTTCATAGTCCGGGTTCATGGAGCGCAGGATCAGCATCATGATGGGCGGCATGGCGATCAGGATCGCGGCCGTCAAACGTCCCTGCGCGGTGCGCGTCTTGACTTCGCCGCGCAGCTTGAAGCGCTCGCGGATGATGTGCGACAGATTGCTCAGGATCTCCGCCAGGTTGCCGCCGGTGTCCTTCTGGACCAGCAAGGCGGTGACGAAGAACCGGACGTCCAATATGGGCACGCGTTCCGCGAGATTCAGCAAGGCATCCTTCAGGGGCAAGCCGAAGTTCTGCTCGTCAAACACCGTGCGAAACTCGCCGGCGACCGGCTCGCCCAGCTCCGTGCCGATCAGCTCGAGGCCCGCGATGAAGGAATGGCCCGCGAGCACGGAGCGTCCCAGCAAGTCGATGGCTTCCGGGAAGAGCTTCTCAAAAGCATGCAGCCTGCGACTGCGAGCGATGGCCACGAACAAGAACGGGCTGGCGCCGCCAAACGTGGAGGCGATCAGGGCCACGATCAGATTGTCGGAAAACTCGCGCCCGGCCAGGAACCCCAACAATTCCAGCACCGTGCTCATCACCACGAGCGTGCCCGGCTTGATGTTCAGGCCGGCCTGGCCCACGAAGTTCCGCAGCTTTTCCGCCCATCGCCACTGCTGCAGGAGCCGGTGCAGCATGGGAACACCGCTCATCAATTCGTCGCGGATGAGCTTGAGCTCCAGCGACTCGGAGCCGCGCCGCATTCCCTTCTCGATTGCTTCCAGCCGGCGTTGAACGATCTTCTGCTGCTGATTTTCGTGGCCCAGGCGGAGAATCAGGGCGGCGACCCCAACGATCACCAGAAACGTCATCACGGCGAGCAGATATTGCATGCGTCGGCTCCGTTAAAACCTCGAGCGGCCCTGCGGGTCGAACATTCCCGCCGGGAGGCGAATACCGGCGGTAAAGAGGCGCTCCGCGAATTTCGGGCGGATTCCCGTGGGAACAAACTCACCCAGCACTTCGGCCTTTTCGCCGATCCCGTGCTTCTTGAAGACGAAGATGTCCTGCATGGTGATCATTTCACCCTCCATGCCCGTGACCTCGGTGATGGTGGTGACCTTGCGTTTTCCGTCGCTCAGGCGGCTCACCTGCACTACGACATTGATGGCCGACGCGATCTGGCGCCGGATGGCGGCTTCGGGGATGTTGAGATTCGCCATCGCCACCATGGTCTCCAGGCGGCCGAGCGCGTCGCGGGGAGTGTTGGCGTGAATGGTGGCCAGCGACCCGTCGTGGCCGGTGTTCATGGCCTGCAGCATGTCCAGGGCCTCTTCGCCGCGGACCTCGCCGAGGATCACCCGGTCAGGCCGCATGCGGAGGCTGTTGATCACCAGCTGGCGCTGGCGCACGGCGCCCTTGCCTTCCACGTTCGGCGGGCGCGTCTCCAGGCGGACCACGTGTTCCTGGTGAAGCGCCAGTTCAGCGGCATCCTCGATGGTCACGATGCGCTCGCGGTCGGAAATGAACGACGACAGGGCGTTCAGCAGCGTGGTCTTGCCCGCGCCGGTGCCGCCGGAGACCAGCACGTTCAGGCGGGCGAAAACGCACCCGCGCAGCAGCTCGAGCATTTCAGTCGTCAGAGAGTTATTCCGTACCAACGCGTCGGAAGTCAGCGGATCAGAGCCGAAGCGGCG
This sequence comes from Terriglobia bacterium, assembly GCA_035946575.1. GTDB lineage: Bacteria > Acidobacteriota > Terriglobia > UBA7540 > UBA7540 > Gp13-AA77. The sequence goes on from DASYZG010000030.1 coordinate 6,563, forward strand.
AATGGAGAGGCACGGCCCGTCAATGGCCAAAGGCGGAATGATTGCGTTCACGCGCGAGCCGTCCGACAGGCGGGCGTCCACCATGGGCGAAGACTCATCCACGCGCCGTCCAACCGCCGAAACGATGCGGTCGATGATCCCCATGAGGTGCTGGTCGTCGCGAAACTGCACGCTTGTCCGCTCGAGCAGCCCGTTGCGCTCCACGTAGACCTTGTTATGGGCATTGACGAGGATGTCAGAAACGGAGGAGTCCTTGAGCAGGGGCTCGAGTGGACCCAGCCCGAAGACCTCGTCGAGGACCTCCTGGGCCAGGCGCTCCCGCTCCTGCAGGGTCATGGGAGTGCTCTCGCCTGCCGCCAGATCTTCGACGATCCTCCCCACTTCCTCCCGCGCCGCCTCGCGTCCGAGCGAGGCGACCCGATCCAGGTTAAGCCTGGAGAGAAGCTTGCGATGGATCGCAACCTTGACGGTGTTGAAGTCCGCTCTCGTGGCGGCTGTCATCGCCATTCCCATGGTTTGTTTGACCTCGTTTTATTGGTTTCCGGAGAACAAGCCGAAGAGCGGTTTGCTTTTGGTCTTGATCTCCAGCGGAGTTCCTGCTATTTCGGCGGCAATCTGCCGATACTTTGTGGTCAGCGGGTCACTGTGATTTCGCGAAAGCGGAATCCCCAGGTTCACGGCCTCGCTGACCTGCCGGAAATCATTCGGCAGGCGCGCGTAGACGCCGCACTTGATCCTTTTCTCCACAGACTTCAGAGCCTCTTCATCAGTCTTGTGCCACCGGTTCACCACCACCCGGAAGCGCTGGGAATCAATCCCGCTCGCGGCCAGGGCCGAGAGCTGCTTTTCCAGAGTCCACAAGCTGGGCACGTTGGACTCGGTCACCACCATCACCATGCGCGCAGACTTGAGCGCGACGCTCCATTCCCAGGGGTACACCGAGCCCAGGTCCATCAGCACGAAGTCGCTGTTTCCCTGCGCCACGTTGACAATGCGCGTGAGGGCCCGCGCCGAGAGTTTTGTCCAGAGGTCCGCGTTGGAGGTTCCGGCGAGGACTTCGAGCCCGCTCGAGTGCCGCGTCAACAGGCCGGCCAGGAAGTGCGCGTCCAGGCGCTGCAGGTTGTCCACGGCATCAACGGCCGAGAAGCGGGGCTGCAGATCCAGCATGAGCGCCGCGTGGCCGACCGGCCGTCCGAAATCGAGCAAGACCACGCGCTTTTGGCTGGTCTTGGCGATCTGAACGCCAAGATTTACCGCGAAGGTTGTGGCGCCGACACCGCCCTTGGAGCCCATGATGACGACCAGTTTCTCTTCCGGCGCGCCTTCACCATTTCCGTGCTCTTGAATCAGGCGCTCGATGGCTCCTTGCAGTACCTGCGGATCGACCGGCTGCCCCAGGAACTCACGGACGCCGTTGCGCATCGCCTCGATGAGCATTTCGGGGTGCGGCTGTTTGGCCGAGCACACCATGGTGCATACCGAAGGCCGCAGCCTGCGGAGGTGGGCGGCAAAGGCGAAACAAATCGCCGCGCTGTGTCCGAGTTCGAGGAGGACCACGTCGGGAACAGATTCGCCCGGCGCCGGGTATTGTTCGGCCGAGACCGTCCACTCTGCAACCGACTGAATCAATCCGGTCTGCTGCAGGCACGCCCGCAGATAACCGGCGCTCTCGGTGTTCGAGGCTGCAACGGCCGCAGTTAGCATGGCGCGTTACCTCCTCGAGAGCGCAAAAGCCGGCACTGAATTGGGCGCGTTCCAGAGTCCATCTAACGAGCACCACCTGATGCCGGGGCGCGGTTTTCCAGCTGTTTGCGGCCCGGCATGTCTTTGTCGTAGCCAGGCGCGTTGAGAAAGGGCATGGCTGGATGGGGCGCTGCGGGCGCGGCGCCGCCGTTCCGTACAGGATCCAATATCCGCGGCGTCACCAGGACCACCAGTTCGCTGCGCGTCCGCTGGTTCGATTTGGAGTGGAAGAACTGGCCGAGAATCGGTATATCGCCGATACCCGGTATCTTGCTCAGTTGCGCCTGTACAGTCTGGTCCAGCAGTCCGGCGATTCCGAAGGGCTGTCCGTCTCTTAACTCGATCTCGGTTTCGGCGCGCCGGGTGGAAAGCGCCGGCACCGTAAAGCCGGAAATCGTCACCGCGTTGCTGAAGTCCAGACTGCTGACTTCTGGCGCCACGTGAAGCCGCACGGTATTATCCGGCTGCACGTAGCCCGTGAAGTCCAGCTTGACTCCGAAGGGCCGAAACTGGATGGTGACCACGCCCAGCGCCTGTCCGCCCTGCACCACCGGAAAGGGAAATTCGCCGCCGGCCAGGAAGCTGGCCTTCTGCCCGCTCAGCGCCAGCAGGTTCGGCTCCGCCAGAATCTGCAGCACGCTCTTCTGTTCCAGATCCTGGATGGCAGCGCCGAGGTTGATGTCCGGACGGAAGAGGAAGATGTTGAGAAGGTTGGAGAGCGTCAGCGTGCCGGCAAAACCTTCGAAAGGCTTTCCCGTAACTGTGGTACCTGTGCCTGTGCTGCTGCTACCCGATATGGGGCCGAACTGCTGGGTGCCGGTGACGCCGACGGTGTTGCCGGCGCCGGTGCTGAACAGATTGATCCCCAACTGGTCCAGACGCGTGCGATCCACCTCCGCCACCTTGACCTGCAGCAGAATCTGACGATCGTGGGGAGGTGCCGCTATATCCAGCGAGTCGACGACCTGGCTCGAATAGACGCCCGCCATCTTGACCAGGTCATCTTCCTCTTGCTTATTCCGGACGGCTCCCGACAGAATCACACGGCCACCGTCGGCCTGCGCCTGGATGTTCTGATCGGCATAGGCCCGTTCAATCGCGGTGCGCAGCCCGGCGACATCCAGATCAACCGTCACGTCGAGCATCCGCGACGTTCCGCCCTGGCTCCACAGGATCAGGCTGCTGGTGCCCGCCGCCTTTGCCTCCACCACTACTTCGGTGGGACTGGTACCCAGCGCGTCGATGACGGCAGGATTGCTGACCAGCACGCGCGTCACGGGCTTCTCCATGTCGATGACGACCGACTTGCCCACCAGAATGTGCAGCGCCTCGGCACCTCCCGAGGCACCGGTGTCAGGCGTTCCTTGCGAGCGCGCGCCGGCCGAGGTTGCCAGTGAGGTGAGCAGGGCCACGCCTGTAAGAAAGCCAGTTGCCTTTCGAACTGTAAGTGATTTCGACATGATGTTCTCAATGAGCCTTATCTCAGACCAAAACTCTCGGTCTCCTTCTTGTCACCCTTGATGAGTTCGAGCGTGTAGGGCGGATCGACGGCGGGCTTGGGAGGCCTGCTATGCCTCTGGACTCCAGACGTCGGTTTTGGTTTCGGCGGCAGTTGGCCGTAGAAGACGGTGCTACGGAAGACAGCCGGCGGGTCCAGTTGCTTGGTATCGATGGTATTGCGCAACGCCAGCCGCAGTCTCCCTTCGTTGCTTGCAAGCGTAAGACGGTCAGCCTGGTCCGGATTGACGAGTAATGTGACCACGGACACGGTCTGAGGCTTGCCCCCCTTGTCTTGCGTAGTCTGCTGGCCGGCGGCCAGCACCCGCACATCTTCGAGGATGGTGCGGGTCACCGTGTCGCCGCCATTCGTGCCGCCGGGATCACCGGTAGCGAGCACATCCACCATCGTGCCGGGCACAACGAATCCGGCCACACCGACGACGTCATCGACGCGCACGGAGAGCGCTCTCATTCCTTCGGGAATGACGGCAGGAAGGCCACCGCCGGCTTCACGCGGCGCCAACTTCTGGTCCAGAATAGGCTCATTGGCGGCGATGTTGGTCAGCAGCGCACGGCCGACACAGTCTTCAACGCGGCTGAACGATCCGGCCATGGGTGTATCGCTCGGCCACTCGATGGTCTTAACCTGGTTCGCCTGCAGGCGGGTGCCGAGAGTCATGGGCGCCGTGGCAACCACCACCTGGACTGTCGGAACCGTCTTCGGCACCGATGCCACTCGCATTTGGCGATAAACAAAACGGCTGGCCAGGATGCCGATCAACAGCGCCACTGCTAATCCGATCGCAATGCGGTTTTTGTTCATGTCCTTTTATCTCGCCTCGAAATCAAATCGTCCTCAGGGCCGACTGAGCACAGAAGAAGATGACCATCGCCAGGGCGGCGGCGACTCCAAACGGCTGCGCCATCAGTCCTGGATTGTCGAGACTGATGTTTTCCTTCCTGGGCCGCAGCCCGAAGGTGGCGAAGGCATGGATCAGCACCAGAGTGTTGGCCAGGGTTTCTTTTACCCGCCCTCGGCGCACCATCTCCAGGACTGCCATGACGCCGGAGATGAGGATGGTGCCGAGCAAGACAGCGATGAATTTTGCCGGACCAAGCAGCGCGCCCAGGGCTCCCATCAGTTTCCAGTCGCCGGCTCCCAGACCACGCGCCAGCACAAACGGGAGCAGGAAGCCGAGGCCTATGCCGGCGCCCTCCAGGCCCGACTTCATTCCAGTCCAGCCAAACAAGAGCGTGTTAACGGCCAGCCCGATGAGCAGTGCGGGTACCGTCAACCAGTTCGGTATCCGTCGGGACCGCCAATCGAGCCAGCCTGCCCAGGCTGTGAATAGCAGCGCCAGAATCGAGATTGCGAACTCTTTGCTCAGGACTTCAGGCACTTCGCCGGCTCCTGGTTCACGGTAACTGGGATTACTGGTTGTAAGGGGAGGCGCTTAAAGGAAAGGGATTTTGAGTCAGAGCCCGCAACGCGCAACGCGCCACCCCATAACGCTCTTGCGCGCCGCGGTCTCCCCCGTAAAGTCGATCTGCCAAGCTGGCCGGCTCGGAACTGGCGGCCGGGAAAATTCGCAGTCGTGAACCGAGCTAGCTGGTGCTCAGATTCGCGGCCGCGGTGCTGAAAACCGTCTTGATGGCGTTGGCCAGGGTACTCATCGACGTGATCGCCGCCAGGGCCACCAAAACGAGGAGCAGGCCATATTCAGTCAGGTCCTGTCCTTGTTCTTCCTGCCAAAGTCTTGTCAAGAAGCTCTTCATCGGTACGCCTCCCACATCAGTCAGGATATTGATGACGCCCCGCGCCATCCTCAACCCGCGCTCGATGAAGCATTCGAGATGCCAAAGGAAGTCAGCCACCTATAAACTCAAGGAATCAACCACTTGGGTTTTTCTCCGGCTGCAGGACATAGTCCGGGCCGCGTTTTAGCCTCGCGAGAACCGTCACTTTTTGTTGACCACCTCAAGAAAGCTTTGCACCGTATTGTGACGATTGCCTGATCTGGTTCGCGAGGCCCGGGCTCCGAAGCCGGCAACTCTCGCGCAACCCTACGGCGATCACGTGTTTCCACGCGTCTCAAGCCCGCGTTCACGATGGCCGGTTTTGCAGTCTGATTGCGAGAGCTGAGGGACTATGTTTCGTGTTGAGTGCTACTTCGTGGCCATCGCGCTTTTGGGCGGCTTTGCTTTTCCGCGCTTCGGCGGGACCTGGCTAGCCCGGTGCGAGCGTACTTTCGCGAAGCTCGCCGAGCGTCGAGAACTAGGAGTCGCCGTAGTAGTCCTCAGCACCCTGCTAACAAGATTGCTACTGCTCCCATTTCTGGGCGTGCCCGAGCCTGGCGTCCACGACGAGTTCGGTTACCTGCTGCTGGGCGATACCTTTGCGCACGGACGATTGACTAATCCGGCGCATCCGATGTGGGTTCACTTCGAGAGCTTCCATATCATCTGGCAGCCAACCTACACGGCGATGTTCTATCCCGCTCAGGGACTGGTTCTGGCGCTGGGCCAGGTCGCCTTCGGGCACCCGTTCTGGGGAGTGTGGCTGAGCGCCGGCCTGATGTGCGGAGCGATCTGCTGGATGCTGCAAGGGTGGCTGCCGCCGAGGTGGGCGTTGCTCGGAGGATTCTTGGCGGCTACCCGGCTGGGAATCTTCAGCTACTGGGCCAACAGCTACTGGGGAGGAGCGGTAGCGGCCATCGGCGGGGCTCTGGTGCTCGGCGCGTTGCCCCGGTTGCGGCAGTCATCAAAGCTTCGCGACGCTGTGCTCATGGGGCTGGGATTTGCTCTGATTGCGAGCAGCCGCCCGTATGAGGGCTTGTTCTTCAGCGTGCCCGTTCTGGCGGCCCTCCTCTCATGGCTCTTCCGGCTCAAGGCGCCGCCTCTCAGGCTGGCTGCGGCCCGGGTGATCTTTCCCCTGCTGGCAATCGCCTTGCTCACAGCCGGCGCGATGGGCTACTACTTCTGGCGCACGACCGGCAGTTTCTGGACTCCGCCTTACCTGGTGAACATGCGTGCCTATAATCCCGTGCCTTACTTTCCGTGGCAGCAACTGCACCCGATCCCCGTCTATCGCCACGCTGACATACGCGGTTTCTACCTCAGCATGGCACTTCGCCGCTACGAGCTGTCACACTCGCTTCGGGGGATGCTTGGCATCCAATTCGTGGGCTTGGCTCAGGCCTGGAGCTTCTTTCTCGGGCCGGTGCTGAGTCTGCCCTTTATGGTTGCGTTGACCACCCTGCCTTACGGTTTCTCTCCCGGCCGGATCAGCCACCGCACGCGCTTCCTGCTGGTCGTCTGTGTTGCCGTTCTACTGGGATCCATGTTGCCGATATGGAGCAATCCCCATTACATTGCGCCTATCACGTGCGCGATTTGGGCGCTGGTTCTGATCGCGATGCGGCGCATACGCACTCTCGAGTGGCGGGGCAGGCCCACGGGTGTATTTCTGACGCGCGCCGTTCCGGCAATCTGTGTGGTGCTGGCGATCCTTCACATCATCGCGGGTTCCTCGCGCGCGTTCGCGTGTCCAGCTTGGCCATCCGGTCAGTCGACCGAGCCGACCTGGTGCTCACCAAGCCCCGCGAATACCGAGCGCGCGGGCGTACTGGCGCGGCTCGAGTCCTACCCGGGACGGCAACTTGCCATTGTGCACTACGGACCGGATCACGATCTGTACTTTCACGAGTGGGTTTACAATCCGGCCGACATCGAAACCGCACGGGTGGTCTTCGCGCGGGACATGGGACCGGTGCGGAACCTGGAACTCATCGACTACTTCAAGGACCGCCACGTCTGGCTGGTGGATGCGGATGCCACTGCCGTTAAGCTCGAGCCCTACGACCTCGCGCCAACCGGCAACCAACGGGCGTCTGAGCGCAGTCCAGAGAGGCCGTAGAAATCCATGGGACTCAGCGATCACATTATCGAACATGAACTGCCTTACCGGCTTTGGCAGGCTCCGTTTGCCGAGGACAAATTCTCGCCTGTCCTCGCGCATAACGACCTGCAGTACGTGCGGCGAGTCCTCGACGTCGGCTGCGGGCCGGGGACCAACACTCACCACTTCAGCGGTGCCGAGTATCTTGGTCTCGACTGCAATCGGGACTACATCGAATCGGCGCGGAGGCGTCACGGCCGCAGTTTCGTGGTCGCCGACGTCACCGAGTGCCAGTTGCACCGTAGCGAGCGCTTCGACTTCATTCTGGTAAACAGTTTTCTGCATCACGTCGACACGCCTGACGCCGAGCGGATTCTGGCGGAACTCAGCGATTTGCTCGATATCGGCGGCCACGTACACATTCTTGAACTTGTGCTCCCCGAACACCTGTCGCCGGCGCGGATTCTTGCCCGCATGGATCGCGGTGATTTCGCCCGGCCCCTCGATGAATGGCGCAACATGTTCTCCCGGTATTTCGAATCCGTCCTGTTCGAGCCTTATTCACTAAGAGCCTTTGGCACCACGCTGTGGCACATGGTGTATTTCAAGGGACGGAAAAAGTCATGAACCGGTCATTCTGTTTGTCCGTCGCGGTGCCCATACACAACGAAGCGAAGATTCTGCCGGAACTGTTGCGGCGGCTGAGCGCAACGCTCGATCATCTGGAGGGTGGCCCGCACCAGATGGTGTTCGTCGATGACGGCAGCTCCGACGGCTCCACCGAGATTCTCGAAGACGCGGTACACCGGGACGCGCGCGTAACCGTCATCTCGCTGTCGCGCAACTTCGGCCACCAGGCGGCGCTCACGGCCGCGCTTGATCACGTCTCAGGAGACGCCGTCGTTCTGATGGACGGCGACCTGCAAGACGTGCCCGAGTCGATTCCGCTGCTGGTTGAGCAGTACCGGCTGGGCTATGACGTCGTCTACGCCGTGCGCGCTTCGCGCCGCGAGGGCCTGGCGCTGCGCTTCTGCTACTTTCTCTTCTACCGGCTGCAATCCCTGCTCGCGGAGACCCGCCCGCCTCTCGACGCCGGCGACTTCGGTCTTATGTCGCGGCGGGTGGTCGAGCAGCTTCGCCAGATGCCGGAGCACCACCGGTATCTCCGCGGCCTGAGGAGCTGGGTAGGATTCCGGCAGATCGGTGTCCCGATCGAGCGCGCCGAGCGCCGCGCCGGCAGGAGCAAATATAGCCTCTTCAAGCTCATCAAGCTGGCGGCGGACGGGATCTTCGCTTTTTCAACCTGGCCGCTGCGCGCGGCGACGATGCTCGGCGCGTCGGCCGCAGCTGCTTCGGTTCTCTTTTCGGCCTACTCGCTCTATGCCAAGCTGTTTCTGAAGCAATCGCCGCAAGGCTTCACGGCTTTGATCCTGCTGATTACGTTTCTGGCAGGCATTTTGCTGTTCTTTATGGGGATCATCGGCGAGTACGTCGGGCGCGTTTACGAGGAGATAAAAGCGCGGCCGCTGTACGTCGTGAACAGGATCACGGATTACACCGGGTTGAATCTCGAAGCCGAGGCCGGTGCCCACAAGCGCCTGTGGACCCGAATGCCGGCGAATTCCGGCAAGTCCAGCTGACAGGCGGCGTGCCGAAATGGCCTCGCCGTCATTCTGAGCGGAGTGAAGAATAGCAGTATTTGTTTCAACGGAGAGCAGAGATTCTTCAACCGCGAGTGTTTTGACGGTGCTGAAAAGAACATGCGAGCAGATTACGGCCAGCGTTATCGCGAACTCTACGAGCGGCACTGGTGGTGGCGCGCACGAGAAGCAGCCATCCTCAATGCGCTGCGGAGTCACAGGCCGCCGCAAGGCTGGCAACGCATCCTCGACGTGGGCTGCGGCGACGGGCTGTTCTTCGAGCGCTTGTCGGAGTTTGGGGAAGTGGAGGGCGTAGAAGCTGCGTCTGACCTCGTGAATCCGGAACTTGTCCGTTCGGGACGCGTTCACATTGGCGCATTCGGCCGCAGCTTCAAACCCGGCAAGCAGTACTCCCTGATTCTGATGCTCGATGTGCTCGAGCATCTGCCGGATGCCAAAGGGGCACTGCAGCACGCCCTGAGCCTTCTCGAACCTGGCGGCACGCTTCTGGTGACTGTGCCGGCCTTCCGGCTTCTGTGGACAAACCACGATGTGCTGAATGCCCATGTCACCCGCTACACCAAGCGGAGCTTCCGCGACTTGGCGCTCCACGCGGGACTTCGGATCGAGAGCGCAAGGTATTTCTTCCAATGGGTATTCCCAGCCAAGCTCGCAGCGCGCGCCGGCGAACGCCTGTTTCATCTTCAACCCAAGCCGCCCGGAGTGCTGCCGCAGTGGATCAACGAGGCGCTTTATACGCTCTCGCGCCTCGAAGAACGGACGCTCGGCGCTTTACCCTGCCCCTTCGGCAGCTCGCTCATGGTGATAGGGTCGAGGCCGGCGCTCGCCTGATCGCCGCCCAATTCACCAGCAACACCGCCAGGGCCGCGACAGCTACCCCGCCCAGAATATCCACGAGATAGTGCCACTCCAGCAGCAGGATTGCGGACACGAGCACCGCGTTGACTCCGGCAAGAACTGCCAGGACGCGCTTCCAGGGCCGCAAGAACCACATGACGATCAGCGGCTGGGCGATGTGCATGCAAGGGAAGGCGATGTAGTAGTCCGTGCCAATGCTGGCGATACCCCGGCCCTCCCACAGGGCGCGGGCGCGCGCCAGCAGGGTCTGCTGCGCTCCGTAGGACGTGAGCTGATGCGGAAACGCGGCGAAGTGGATGGGACAGGAATAATAAGGCCCATGACTTGGCCAGAAGTAGAAGCAGAGCAACGCAAAGCAGTAGGCGGTCAGCAGCGTCCCCACCAGCCGGAATGCCTTTGACATTCCCAGATAGAGGGCAACCAGAATAATGCCGGCGCCGATCTGGCTGAACATTCCGAAGTAAACGAACTCGAGGAATCGATAGGCGGCCATCGGCAGATGCGCGCCCACCTTATGGGCGATGCGCGAAACCGTGGCGCCGTGAAGGATCCACGAATCAGCGCGGTTGAAAACCGGATCGTAGGCGGCGAAGAAGCGTGAGGAGACAATGACGTCGTTGTAAGCGAAGACCATCACCAGGCCCAGGAAAAGATAGGCTCCAGGCAGCACGACGGCGCGGGCGGCCTCGGGCAGGGCCCCCGGTTTCCTCCGCGTCCGCTCCGCGAGTTCGATGATGGCGAGGAAGGCGACGGTGACAACTGCCGCCACCGCCGGGGTGAAGAGCCAGAGCAGCTCGGCCAGCAAGGGCACAAGAAGAATCAGCCGCCGCTTGTCCTTCCAGTAGCGAAGCAGAACTGGACACAGCGTGGCGTTATACCCTCCGGCAATCACATAAAGAACGCACGCCAGGAAGATCGCGTGGAACATCAGACCCGTCCAAGCCTGAACGAGGCGCGTCCAATCAAACTGCAATGGCAGCCGCGCCGCTTTCAGCGCCGGAATCAAGGTGAGCGCCATAACGCCGGTCAGGTAGAAGTGGACCTGCGAAAGTGAGGAGCGAAGCCAACGCCAGCGCGAGCCAGACCAGCTTCGCACCTCGCGGCTCTTCTCAACGTCGACGGGGCCCACCGGTTGGACCAGGGTCGCCATCGCTTTAACGAACCCCCTTGGCCGCGCTGTTTCGAGACAGGCCGACCAGCAGAGATTGCTTGTGAGTCAGTCGAAAGACTTCGAGATCTCCGGCCTCGAAGACCTTCGTGCCCATGGCGGTGAGCTGCCCGGAGAATTGCCTAGATCGGAAGGACCAGACGTAGTCGTAGTCACGCCGGACCGCATCCCAGTCGACGGACTTGATGCCGGCGAACGCGTCGCCGTAGGGATTGTAGAGCTGAGCTCGGATTGCGAAAGGCTGAACCCCCGGATCGTGGAAAAGAACCGGAGAAAACCAGCCGCGCTCGATGACGCCGTAGGCCCAGAAATGGCGCTCCACCAGCGGACCACCGTCGGCCCAGTCAACCACGGGCAGAACGCGCGCGTTTTCGGGAATGACCCGGAACGAATCAGCCAGCCTCGCGAGATGCGCCTGGGTTCGTACGGACTCTATCTCCAGCGACGCGCCGCGGACAAGGAACAAAGCCGCCGCCACTGCAGCCAGGGCCCTGGCCCGACTCGGGACAAGCCGCAGGGCGGCAAGGCCGAAAATCACGATGAAGGGCAGGAGACGGCGGTCCGCGTCCATTCCGGCGCCGTAGCTCGCGGGAAAAATAAAATAGAGCGCAAACAGGCCTGCCGTAACCCATATCCAGCGCCGATTCCAGCCGGGCTTGGACTTCCCCGTTCGTGCCCATACCACCGCGGCTACGGCCACGATCAACGTGGCGAAGTCGATCGCCGGCGAGTAGCTCAGCACCGCAACCAGCAGGCCGGTAACCTTTCCTGCGAAGCTCCGGAATTGAAGGCTGCGACTTGCGTGCAAGCCCCAGGTCGCGTACAGGTACAAAGTCACGCCCGGCAGAAACAGGATCCAGGAGAGGAGTAGTTGACGCCAAGCGAAGCGGCGACCGGCGAGGGTGTAAAACGTCATCACCAGGCCCGCTACTCCAAAGCTCATCAAGTGGGTGAAGTAAAGCAGCGTGGTGAGGAGAAGCAGCGCACCGTACAAAGCAAAGCCCGGTTTTTCGGCATGCCGCAGCCACACGCCGAGGAGAATCAGCGAGAGAGCCAACCCGAGTTGCAGATTCAGAAAACCATAGAGGAAGAAAAAGAGATTCGTGGAAATCAGAAGCGACCAAAGAGCAAGGCTTTCGTCACCCGGATTCGCGCGCCGGACGAAGAACCAGGCCGCCAGGGGAACGCCCAGAACGGAAACGCTCAGGAGGAGCCGCCCGGCGATGCCTATGGAGACGAATCCCTGCAGGCCCACCAGAATCAGGTCCATAGTGAGGTAGGGGTAAACGTTCCAATCGGCGGCGTAAAAGCGATTGAGTTGAAACGCCGGATCCTTGAGATGCGCGAGTGCGAAGGCGCCGGCAAGGTGATTGGGGTAATCGATCAGGAGCGGATAGCGAACGGTCCAGATCGGAGCGAGCAGCACGGCTGCGGCTCCCAGCATCAGCCCGAGCCGGAGACCGGCTCCGAGCGGTCGCGGCAGGACCGACGAAGCCGGCTCGCACGCCACGCTGTTGACGGGTGCCATCGGAATCCGCTCTACTTCCCTGCACCAGCCGCATTTGCGGGGGACCGCCTGACGAACAGCAGGCTGGTCTTGTCACCGTAAACGCGTTGCCACTCGGGTGAGGCCGCCAGCACAGTGGCCAGCGCTTCGCCGCGATCGATCAGGCATGACTGGATGTTGTAGGCTCGCAACAGAATCAAGGTGTTTTCCGCCACCCGGGCGATATTCAGATAATCGCTAAGCACGCCCAGGCGCTCGTAGATGTCCGCCCGCCCGTCGATGAACACCTTTGCGGGGCCGCGGGCCGCGTAGATCAGATATCCGCCGTAGCCGTAGGTGTTGTACATGTGCCCGGGCACCGGATGCTGACGCAGGTAGTGAAGCGCCCCCACCGGAAAGTGTTCGCCAACTGATTCGTTGATCTTCGCCCGGGAAGGGAAGAACCACAGCACCGCGCCGAGCATTCCCACGAGAAGAACGGCGTTGAGAGCATGCGGGTCCTTGTGCGGCTCGTAAGGCGGCACCCACTTCGCGAGCACGGTCGCGAGTAGCGGTACGAAGAACGGCACGAAGATGAGAACAAATCGGACGTGAAGGCAGAGGGCCACGAGTCCCACCACGAAAAGCGTGAACTCCTCCAGACGCCACTTCAGGCGAAGTGTGACTTGCGCCACAATGAAACCAACGAGCAGAAACAGAAAGAGCTTCCCGTAGAACAACTCAAAGGCGACAGGCTGCCATTCCTGAATGTTGGCAACGTTCACTGGCTGCGAGAAAGCCATATCGAGCGGATACGCGGCCAGCTTTGTGCCATAAGGAGTGATCAGGAGCGCCAGAAAAGAGAGCAAGGACGCGAGAGCCAAGCGCTTCCGTTCCGCCTCTGTCCACAGTCGCGATTCGAGTCCACCCCAATGGACATCAACGAGACCCGAGCCCCAGTACACTCCAAGCGCAAACAAGCCAAACACGAAGGTGCCGTGGGCGTTCACCCAAAGCAGAAACAGCGGAGGCAACAACCACAGGTCGCGGGTGTGGCCCTGGCGGAAGCGCTCGAGAATGATCAGCGTCAGGACCAGGAAGAGATAACCCAGCATTTGAGGCCGAAGCGTGAATGACAGATAGGCAATCGGCAGCAGCGCGACCACGGCCACAAAGGCGGCCTTGGCGTTGCGCGAGCGCATGCTCGCGTAGCAATAGAGCGCCGCCACCACGGCTCCGGCCAGGATTACGTTGAGCGCCAGCAGCGCCCGCACTCCTCCGAGACGATTGACAGCGGCCAGCAGAACCTCACCCAGCCATTCATAGGCAATCCACGGGCTGCCGTAGGCGGTGAAGGAATAAGGGTCGGTTGTGGGCCAGCGATGAGTGGCCAGGATGGTCTCCCCAACCCTGATGTGCCACCACACGTCCGGATCGACAGCGAAGGCGCGCAAAGGGACGTAGATACCGGTCACGAGCGCCGCGCCCAGGACCACGGGAAATGAAAACACTTTCGGCAGGACGGTCTTCAGAGCGACGTCACTGGACCGTTGGCGCTCAACCACGAGTTCGAGTACTGACATGTCGCGCTCCGGGGAATATGCAACCGGTTTCTTCGGTCTTTCGGCAAAAGAGAACAATGGGGTTCAGGCGCCCCACCGCCGCCAGAACCCGGCTAGAGGCAACAGTATGGGCATGCCAGATGCCATAACGTTCGTCCGCCTGCGCATTGCTCTCACGCTGAGATAGCCCGTGTACGATCAGACACTTAACGCTGCAAGCGAAGTGTCGCCCGCTACGGCTCCGCGCCTCTGGCCTAAAAGTAGTCATCTTTTGCTGACCCTCGAAGCCCGACAGAACCGGAACCGAGGAAGTTGACCGTCGACAATTGGTAGTCGGAAGCCGGCCGTCTCGAAAGCCCGTGTCCAACGAATAAAAAGCCAGGACCAGCGATTTCGTCGGCCGAAACCCACCGTAGAAGCGAGACTCGGTTGTTTTCAGGGCCAAATCAGGGCAAAATTCGGTTCGTTTTGGGTTCGTTTTTGGCAGTTTTTTCCGATGATTTGCTGATTTAATTGGACTTAATTGGCTTCGTTCCGCGGATTTTTGTAGGGGGGGGTGCCCCCCTTCGTGATCGACCACCCCCGGCTCCTCCTGTTCCAGGAGGGGAGCTGGAGAAAATCGGGATCGACCACACGCAGGAATCGATCCCAGGCCGAACATCTGGACTTTGCGGAAGACTTTGCTGATTCTAAACGACATCCAGCTTCGCTCCGACCGTATCGTTTGCGCCTTCCTGGGGAATTCCTCCCCGCAGGTTGTATTGCGGCCCGAATCCGATTCCGTTCTGCAGACTGCCCATACGGACTCTTCAGGGCCGGCCCGATGGGCTGCTTCTCTGCGGGCAAGGATGTCCGAGCTCCCAGCCCTTATTCATTGTGAACGGGGAAAATGGGACAATGGAGAAAAGTGAGAAAAGTGAGAAAGTTGAGAAAGTTTTTTTGAGCTTTATTTTCTGTAGCTTGCGAGCAGTTCGAGAAATACCCCGGTTTCGACATGCGGCCTGCCCTCTACAACTCTGCGGTTTCACGATTTATCGGCATCGGAGGACAGGGCGCCCAGGACGGCGGAGAATTCATTGCAGCGAATGACGAGGCCCTGGCAGAAATCGCTGAGGTGTTCGGAGAAGTCGGGAGGCAGAGCCAGAACTTCCGAGTACTGGCACGCATTGTGCTCGAGTCGCAGGCTCACCATGGCCGATTCTCCTGCAAGCCAGAGCTCGCTCCTCCCCGAGGTTTGAACGCGCGCCCAGAAGCGATGCTCATCGCCTTCGCTGAAGCGCGCCACGGCAAAGAGCCAGGATCCCTGTGCCCTCCACCGGTCCAACAGTTCGAGCGCGCGCTCGCGTGTGCATTGCATGACTTTTGATAGCTCGATCAAGATGGCTCGGAAGCCAGGAGTCAGGACTCAGAATGAGATCTAGCAAGAGTCCTTGCGTAGCGCTTACAGAGTGTTACCAAATAGAGTGACAGGCTAACCC
>DASYZG010000031.1:0-17927 GCA_035946575.1 Terriglobia bacterium
CAGGACCGCTGCCCGGTTTCTTGGTGTCAGTCCATCGCTGGTGTATGCTTACGTCGAGCGAAAGCAGATTCCCCATTTCCGAATGATGGGCCGCGCGATTCGGTTCAGCATTTCCGAACTCGAAAAGTGGCGGCGACAATTTTTCGTCGATGGAGGAATCAATGGGTAGAAATGGAAGACCTCGCAAGCCCGATGGCACTGTCTTTTCTCGCAGAGACTCGGCCGTCTGGTGGGTCCGCTACCGAGACCGCGAGGGTAAGATCGTGAAGGAATCCACGGGAACATCAGATCGCCAGCAAGCTGACGCCTTCTTGCGGGAGCGCTTGGATGCGCGAGACGACGGGACGCTGTCGATGATGCTTTCCACCAAGAATTTGACCTTTGCCGAATGGGCGGATTGGTTCCTCGAAAGACGCTCAAAACCGCCTTTTCGGGAGGAGAAGACACATCTTCAGAACCAGAACGCCGTGAAACTGCTCAAACTCACGTTCGCAAACACGCTACTCTCAGATATCACGCCAGAAGCTATCGAGGACCACCTTTGGCGCCGCCTAAATTCCGACCGACGCGTCCGGACAAAGCTCGGAATTCGTATACTTGGCAAATTGAAACCCTCAACCGTCCACCAGGAGCTCAGGGTGCTGACACGCATGCTCAACGTGGCGGTTCAACTGAAACGACTCAGCCACAACCCTTGCAACGGCGTTGAGTTTCCTGTCTCCGTCAGCAAGTCGATTCGAAAACCCCACTACATGACGGCTGCCGAACAAGCTCAGATTGAGTTTTGGGCTCCCCCTTACCTCAAGAACACGATCGTGATTCTCACGGAGACAGGACTCAGGCCCTTCAGGGAACTCATGCCGATGAAAAAGGAACAAGTTGATCTCGAAAACTGCTTGGTCCACATCCCCGACTCGAAAACGCCAACCGGGATTGGAGACATGCCCATGACGCAGCTCGCTCGTGACGCATTCAAGGCTCAGGTCGAACTGGCATCCGAGTCGGAGTACTTGTTCCCTTCGCCCAGCCCCAGAGCCAAGAAACCCTACGTCACCTCTCTTCGGAAGATCTGGGAGAAAACTCTCCGAAGGGCTGGCATCGCTTACTTCCCCCTTTATCACCTCCGCCATACGTTCGCCACGAGGCTCAGCGCTGGTGGAGTGGCCGATCATTTCGTCACCCAAATGCTTCGTCAGGGCGACGCCAGTGTTTTCAAGCGTTACAGCCAGGCCAAGCTGGCCATGATGCGCGAGGCGCTGGCCAAGCTTGATCGGCACGCCAACGAGCACGAGGGGATTTTTGGAACGGCAAGGCCCAATTAGCCGACTTTTGGAACAGTTTTGGAACGTTTTGCTTGCATTTACCGACTATGAGAACAAGGTTGGAGTTGAATCCGAAGGACTTAGCTGGTGGACCTGGAGGGGTTCGAACCCTCGACCTCATGACTGCCAGTCATGCGCGCTCCCAACTGCGCCACAGGCCCACACTGACTGCCCAGTTTCACTTAATTTTACTCCACTGCCCCTTTGGCCGTAAAGCCGGTTCTTCCCCCTTCCGCTGGCGGCCACGCGTGATCAACACTGCAGACACAAAGCTATGCTTGCGCCGAACTGAGTTATGATCCCCATTTGGGATCTTCGCCAAGCGGGTCACGTTTTCACACGAGGAGAAGAGCAAAACGCGATGGAGAATTCAAAGGGGCAAGTTACACGGCGTGCGTTTCTGAAGGACTCGGCGATCGCCGGCGCGGGTTTGGCGGCCTTCGGCGGTTTGACTCCGGCCCGCGTGCTCGGCGCCAATGATCGCATTCGACTGGCGCTGCTCGGCGCAGGTGAACGCGGCAGCTACGTGATGTCGCTGTTCGCGTCGCATCCGGACGTTGAGGTGGTAGCGGTCTGCGACGTCTACGAGCCGCATCGCACCGGCGCGTTGAAGATCGCCGGAACCTCGGCCCAGCCGGCCACGGATTATCGCCGGGTTCTCGACCGCAAGGATGTAGACGCGGTGCTCATCGCCAGCCCCGACCACTGGCACAAGACCATGCTGATCGACGCGGTCCATGCCGGCAAGGATGCCTATTGCGAAAAACCGATCATGCATTCCATCCCCGAAGGCGAGGAGATGGTGAAGGCCGTCCAGGGGAGCGGACGCGTGGTGCAGTGCGGAATGCAGCAGCGGAGCTGGCCGCACTGGGTCCTGGGAAAGCAACTGGTTGACGACGGAATGCTCGGCAAGGTGACGTTCGTTAACACGTACTGGTACCAGAACTATCTGGATGAAACGGGGTGGACGGCGACGCATCCGGTGAATGCCACCGAACTCGACTGGAAGGCCTGGCTTGGCGACGCGCCCGATCAGCCGTTGAGCGACGAGAAGTTCTATCACTGGCGTTTCTTCTGGGACTTCGGCGGCGGCATCCTCACCGATCTGCTGACACACTGGATCGACGTCATTCAGTGGTATATGGATCAGCCGGTACCCAAGACCGCGACGACCACCGGCGATCTTTACCTGATGAAGTGGCAGTGTCCGGACACGATCACGGCCGCCTACGAATATCCCGGCGATTTCAACGTCACGTTCACGGGAGCGCTCGCCAGCAGCATCGACGATGGAGGAATCGTGTTTCGCGGCAGCAAGGCGACGCTCAAAATCAATCGCTCACACCTGGCCGTTTATCCCGAAGGCCTCAAGTGGGAGCCTGGCAACAACTTTCCTGCGCCCAGCGTCTACGCGCGCTCGGAGCACGACGGCACGATCGAGCACGTGGCGAACTTCCTGGACTGCCTGCGCTCGCGCAAGACGCCGAATGCCGATATCGAGAAGGGCTTCGACGCCGCGCGCGCCTCGTGGCTGGGGAACATCGCGTTAAAGCGCGGCTTGAAGACGGCCTGGAACGCGGCCCAGGAAAAGGCGGCATCCTAGGCAAGACTGAAAAACTACCTGCGTAGGCTATGTTGGTCGGACCCATGCGTCAAGGGCCCACCACGCGATTGGTCAACTCGCCGATTCCTCCCACACGCACGGTGATCTCGTCGCCCGGCTTGATGAAAACCGGCGGATTCCGGAATACGCCCACGCCGGGCGGCGTCCCCGTGGAGAGCAGGTCGCCGGCTTCCCAGGTCAAAGATTGGGAAAGATAGCTGATCAGGAAGTCGATTTTGTGGATGAGATCCGAGGTGTTTGAATTCTGCATCACTTCACCGTTCAGGGTCAGCGAAATGGCGAGAGCGTGCGGGTCGGGAATCTCGTCGGCGGTCACGAGCCACGGGCCCAGGGGCGCAAAAGTGTCGCAACTCTTGCCCCGGAACCACTGCTTGTCGCCGTGCTGCATGTCGCGCGCGGTCACGTCATTCAGAATCGTGTAGCCCGCCACATGCTCCCAGGCTCGTTCCCGCGGGATGCGGCTTCCGCCCTTTCCGATCACCACCGCGAGTTCCGCCTCGTAATCCGGCTGGCTCGTGTTGGGCGGCAGGCGAATAGGATCGCCGGGGCCGATGACAATGTTTGAGGCCTTGAGGAAAAACACCGGGGCCGCCGGCGCCTCGATGTTCTGTTCGTGCGCGTGCTCGGCATAGTTCAAGCCAATACAAGTGATCTTCGGCGGACGCGCGATCGGCGCCCGCAGCCGGACTTCGCCGAGCGGGGTCACGAGCCCGGGCTCAGCGCCGCGGCGAGCTGCTGACGAGGTCACTGTTCCGAGCGCGCCCAGGTAGTCGGGACCCCGGCTGATAAGATCGATCATGTCAAAGGGTGTTCCGGCTGCCGCTTCGAGTTTCTCGATGGCGCCGCGCAGAGCGGGCTCCGGCTTGGGCAGCAATCCTCCCCAGTCGATGGCTTCGGCGACGTTCACGACCCAGTCGCCCTCGACGACTCCCAGTGCCCGCCCATCAGATCCCTCATACGTAACCAATTTCATCAGTCCTCTCCCTCCGAATCGAGATCCTTCCAACGCTCGCGAAAGCTCATCGGCGCGAGCACCGGCAAGTCGCGCCCTTCAGTCCACGCCGAGAGCGGGAAGAAACGTGAAGCCCGGACCCAACCCGCTCGCGCCAGCATTCGTTGCCCAAGCCGCGCCCAGCGCGCGCTCCAGCCATAGCGGCGGGGACTGGTCATCAACCAGGCCCACACACGCATTGCAGTGCGCTCCCGCACCGGAGATCCGTGAGGCTTCGGTGCGGCGACCGTCTCCTGCGCCTGGGCCCTCAGATGGAGCAGCAGGTCCGGGATATTGATCCTGACAGGACACACCTCGCGGCAGGCCCCACATAGCGAGGAGGCGAACGGCAGTTCGCGAGACTGCTTCAGCCCGACGAATTCAGGCGTAACGAGCGCGCCGATCGGCCCGCTATAGATCCAGCCGTAAGCATGCCCACCAATCTTGCGGTAGACCGGGCAGGCGTTCAGACAGGCGCCGCAGCGGATGCAGTAAAGCGCTTCCCGCATCTTTCCGTCCGCGAGCACCCGCGTCCGACCATTGTCGATCAGGACAACGTGCATCTCATCCGGCCCGTCTTCACCGGGCCTGCGCGGACCGGTGAGAATCGACGTATAGGAAGTGAGCTTCTGTCCGGTGCCCGAGCGTCCAAGCAACCGCAGGAAAACCGCCAGGTCGCGAAAGCGCGGAATCAGCTTCTCGATGCCGACGAGCGCCACGTGAACGCGGGGCGTCGTAGTCGAGAACCGGATGTTGCCTTCATTCTCCACGGTCACGATGCCGCCGGTCTCGGCGACCGCGAAGTTCGCGCCACTCACTCCAACCTCTGCCTCCGAGAAGACGGCCCGGAGCGCACGCCGGGCGATCGCCGTCAGCTGTTCGGGCTCCTCGGCGCGGTGCGGGTCCACGTGGCGCACGAAGAGATCGGCCACATCGCCGCGGGTTTTGTGAATTGCCGGAGCCACGATGTGGGCCGGACGCTCGCAGGCGAGCTGGACGATGTACTCGCCGAGATCGGACTCGACCGGCCGTATGCCCGCAGCCTCGAGCGCGTGGTTCAGCTCGATTTCCTCGCTGACCATCGACTTCGCCTTCACCACCTGGCGCGCGCCGGAGTCGCGGGCGATCCCGAGCACCAGTGCACACGCATCCCGCGCATCCATCGCCCAGTGAACCTTGCCTCCTCGACGCTCCAGGGCGGTAGCAAACTGGTCGAGGTAATAGTCCAGATGCGTGATGACTTCCTGCTTGAGCGCCCGCGCGCGATCGCGCAGCGCCTCGAATCCAGGCACCTCGGCAATCGCCTGCCGGCGGTGAGCGTAAAGCCGCAAGGTTGAACTGCGGTAAGCCTCGGTAAGGCGAGCGTCCCCGAGAACGCGCTTGCCGAGCTCGTGAATCTGGTTGCTCTCGACTCCGGAGACCTCATCGGCCACAGGCCACGGAGTCGTCGTGCAGCCACCTGCCTTGATCGTGGTTGGAGGTACCGATCCATGAGGCCTGGCCGGATTGTTTTGCGCTTTCGGCATGGAGTTCGTGAGTTGGTCAGCGGCTAGCCAGAACCTCGGCCAAATGCACCGTTTTGATTCGCGCCCCCTGACGATGAATTAACCCTGCCAGATGCATCAGGCAGCCGGAGTCATTCGCGACCAGATACTCGGCGCCGGCAGCGGCGGCTGCCTTCAACTTGTCCTCACCCATGGCCACGGAAACTTCAGGAAACTTGACCGCGAACGTGCCGCCGAATCCGCAGCAAAGCCGGTTGTCGTCGAGTTCAACCAGTTCGGCGCCGCGCACCGAGCGCAACAGCCGCCGCGGCTCCTCGGATACTCCAAGCTCACGCAGCAAATGGCAGGAGTCGTGATAGGCCACCCGGTGCGGGAAGCGCGCGCCGACATCCTGCACCTTCATGACCTTGACGAGAAACTCGGAGAACTCGAAGACCCGGGCGGCCATCGCCTGCGCCTGCGCACTGCGGATCGGGTCGCGCTCGAACAACTCCCGGTAGAAGACACGCATCATCGACGTGCAGGAACCCGACGGGGTGACGACATAATCCGCATCGGTCCTGGACAGCAGATCCAGCGTGTGGGCGGCGACCCGGCGCGATTCCTCGCGGTATCCGGTGTTGAAGGCAGGCTGGCCGCAGCAGGTTTGTTCTGGGTTGAACGACACCTCGACGCCGAGCCTCCGCAGGACCTTGACAGCGGCTTCGCCAGCCGCGGGGTAGAACTGGTCGGCCAGGCACGTGATGAAGAGTGCTACGCGCATCGCTCTGTTAGAATAACCCGTGGGGCTTCGGGATGGGACTCCTTTCACGCATCCGGTCAATCTTTCGGCTGCTGATGCTCTTCGCGGTGCTGGCGACCGTAGCGCTCGTCAGTGCAGTCACCACCATTCGTCTCACGATCCACAGCGGCGAAGAGAAGGCGCCGAACCTTGTCGGACTCTCCTTGCAGGACGCCGAGCGCCGCGCCGGCAGTCTTGGGCTGGGCATCAAGGTGGAGGACCATCTCTTCAGCGGCAAGTACGCGGAGAATCACGTCGCTTCCCAGGCGCCAAACCCAGGCGACAGCACGAAAGCCGGGCAGGATATTCACGTGCTGGTAAGCCTGGGAACGCCGCGGGTTCCGGTGCCGGATCTCGTCGGGGAGAGTGTGCGCGCCGCCCAGGTGACCGCCGTCCAGGGAGGATTGACCCTGGGCGACGTGGCCGCGGTTCCCTGGAGCGGAGTGGCTGCGGACGGTGTGGTGGCACAAGAGCCTCCCCCGACCGCTCAGCCCGCGCGCAGCCCGGCGGTGAATCTGCTGGTTTCGCTGGGCGAGCCTGCGCCGGAATTCGTCTGCCCGGATTTTACCGGCATAACGGTCGCCCGGGCCAGCAGTCAGATCAAAGCCGCCGGATTCACCGTCGCAGATGTGAAGGTCGCGGCACCGCAGTCTCCGCCGCCACCGACGAATGCGGCGCCGCCCGCCCAGGCTCCCGCCTCGGAATCGGGCACCATCATTAGTCAATCCCCAGTCCCAGGTTCGAAGGTCCAGGCGGGAGCGGTATTCAGCTTTACAGTAGCTCCCTGAAAAGCGGCATGCGCGCCTCGATTTTGGTCTGCCTAAGCCAAGGGCTTGGCGCCTGGCATCCCGGATGCAGGGCCGGGGCTTGCCCCGGCTCAGGCCGACCCAAGGGTTTCCCCTACGACCGCATTACGATTGCGCTAGGTGTACTTGACCCACTTGACGAGTTCCGCCAGCGACGGCCGCTTGCCGTACATCAGAATTCCGACGCGATAAATGCGGGCCGCCACGAAGACGATTCCGGCCGTCGACAATGCCAGAATCCCCAGGCAGAGGCCGATCTGCCACAGGGGCGGCGTCTGCAGGGCGATGCGCAGCAGCATCAGGATGGGTGCGAAGAACGGGATCATCGAGAGGGTGGTGGAAAGGGAAGAGTTCGGGTCGCGTATGATGACGTTGAAAAGCACGACCGCAGCCACGATCAGCATGGTGACGGGCATCTGCGCCTGCTGGGCCTCCTGGTCGCTCGAGACCATGGCTCCCACCGCCGCATAAAGCGAGGCGTACAGCAGATAACCCATCAGGAAAAAAATCATGGTGCAGGCGAGCATGGACCAGGAGAGGTGAAGCGAAGGCAAGGCTCCGGCGTGAGCCATGGAAGCCACGGCCGCTCCGTATGCCGTCACCAGGGCGCCTGCGGTCACCCAGATGGCATATTGCGTGAGCCCGACGGCAGCCACGCCCATGATCTTGCCCACCAGCAAATAGAAAGGACGGGTTGAGGCCACCAGAACCTCGATCACCCGCGTGGTTTTCTCCTCCATGACCGAGCGCATGGTGGCCACGCCGTAGATGATCAGCGTGGTGTAGAGCAACATGCCCACCACGATTGCCAGGACGATGGTCTGTCCTTGTTCTTCCCGGTCGCCGCCCGTGCCGACCTTGATCACTTTCAGATCGACACCCTTCACCACCTGGGCCACGTCCCGGATGTCGACACCGCGGGCCTGCAGCCTCTGGCCAATCACGGCGTTGCTGACGTCGTGATTGAGTTCGCGGCTGATCGTCACCTCGCCCGGATTTCGCGTGTGGAACTCCGCCGAAGCCTTGCCCTCGCCGAGCGAAGCGGGCAAAACCAGAAAAGCGTCGAGTTCGCCGCCCAAGACCCGGGCCCGCACGTTCTCCCGGGTACCCGCAGGTGGATTCTCCAGGACCTGCACCACCTGGAATTCCGGCTGGCCGCTGGGCAGCCTGCCGCTAAGGTCCCGGGCGACGGCGCTCCCCAAACCTCCGGCCTCGTCCAGCACGGCGATCCGCAAAGTATGCCCGGCCTGGCGGGTCGCGGTAACAATCTGCAGAACCAGGATGCCGACGGTCAGCACCGGAACGATGATGGTGGTAATCACGAACCCCTTCGTCCGGACGCGGGTGAGATATTCGCGTTTGATGACGAGCCACAACTTATGCATGGGCGGTTCCTGCGACCTTCTCGATAAAAATATCGTTAAGGGGAGGCTCCACCAGTTCGAATCGATTGATGCGCACGCCGCGCGCCACCGCCGCCTTGAGGATTTCCTGAGGGTCGCCATTCGGCCGCAACCGGACTTCGGTCACCGCCCCGAAGTGGTTGATGGCCGCCACCAGGTCGGGTTGATCGAGGAAGCCCGGATCGCCCTCGTATTCGAGGCGGACGGTGTTCTTGCCATAGGAACGCTTGATCGCGGCCAGTTCGCCGTCGAGGACGCTCTGTCCTCTGTTAATCAGGCAGATCGAGTCGCACATCATTTCCACCTGCTCCATGCGGTGGGTGGAAAGGATGATGGTGCTGCCCTGCTTGCGCAGGTCAAGCATGATGTCCTTGATGATCCCGGCGTTGACCGGGTCAAGGCCCGTAAAAGGCTCATCGAGGATCAGCACCGGCGGGCGATGCACCACGGCGGCAATGAACTGCACTTTCTGCTGCATGCCCTTCGAGAGGTCGATGACCTTGTTGGAGGTCCAGGACCTCAGGTCCAGGCGCTCCAGCCACTCATCGACTCGCCGGCCCGCCTCGCGCTCGCCGAGGCCCTTTAAACCGGCGAGAAACAGCAATACGTCACGCACCCTCATGCGGGTGTAGAGACCGCGCTCTTCGGGGAGATAGCCGATCCGGTCCTGCGCGGATTCGGTGAGGGGCTCGCCGAGCATCTCGATGGCGCCTTCATCGGGCACCATGATGCGCAGAATCATGCGCAGCGTCGTGGTCTTGCCGGCGCCATTCGGACCGAGCAGCCCAAAGACCGATCCCTCGTTGATCCGCAGACTCAGATTGTTGACAGCGAGGACCGCGTCGAAGCGCTTGGTGACACCCTTGAGAGTAACTGCGCCGTTCTTTGCCATTCCCACCCCAATCCGGCCTGGCACTCTATCACCGGCAGCCGGTTTTCGTAACGCGCGATCGGGCGCAATCCGCTCTCTCGTATTGCGGCTTGTGACCGGGGCTCCGCCGGCCGGAAGCGATGTCAATTCTAAAGCATCCAATCACTCGTAGCATAGTAGGGACACGGGTAATGTCACGTTTCGAGATTTTGCGACGGCATTAGTCGAGCTCCGTCGAGCCCACCAAGTGCTACGATTCAGTGGGAGTAAAGTGTCAGTTGCGCCGGCGGTTGCCGTGGCAGGAAGCCTGTGCGAGGCAACCCCGGCCGGAGTAAGATAACGGCTCGCGGTTTCAAGCTAAAGACAGGCGGGAAAGGATTTGTCATGCGCGATGTTGTGATTATCGGCTCGGGATGCGCCGGGCTCACGGCCGCCATTTATGCCGCTCGTGCCAATCTGAAGCCCCTGGTGATTCGCGGCTTGGAAGCCGGGGGACAGTTGACTTTGACCACGCTGGTCGAGAATTTCCCCGGTTTCCCCCAGGGCGTCCAGGGGCCCGAGTTGATCGATCTGATGCAGAAGCAGGCGTCGGTGTTCGGCGCCGAATTCCTTGAAGGTAACGTCACGCGCGCCGATCTCTCGCGGCAGCCTTTCACGCTGGAGGTTTCGTCCCAAACGATCGAAACCCGGACGCTGATCATCGCTTCCGGCGCCTCGGCCAGACTGCTCGGCCTCGAATCGGAGCGCACGCTGCTTGGCCACGGCGTCTCGACCTGCGCGACCTGCGATGGCTACTTCTTCCGCGGGAAGGACGTGGCCGTGGTGGGCGGCGGTGACACGGCCGCTGAGGATGCACTCTTCCTGACGCGCTATGCCAACGAGGTGAACGTGATTCACCGCCGCGACCAGCTTCGGGCGTCCAAAATTATGCAGGACCGGCTCTTCCGTAATCCGAAGATCCGCTTCACCTGGGACACAGCCGTAAAAGACATCCTGGATCCCAAACGGACGGAGGTTACCGGGGTTCAGTTACAGAACGTCAAGACAGGGGAGGAAAACTTCAAACCGCTGTCCGGCGTTTTCATCGGCATCGGCCATTCCCCGAACACGGCAATCTTCCGGGGGCAGATCGACCTGAACGAAAGCGGATACATTGTTACCCACGACGGGTCCAGGACGAATATTCCCGGCGTCTTTGCCGCCGGCGATGTGCAGGATCACATCTACCGTCAGGCGGTGACGGCGGCCGGCTCGGGCTGCATGGCCGCCATCGATGCGGAGCGCTATCTCGAATCCCACGGCTGAGCCAATCCGTCACCATAATATGCTACGCGCACTGTTGCTCTATCTTTCCGAGCGCAAGACCCCGCAACGACTCCTCACCAGCCTGCCGGCGGCGCGCAAGCTGCCGCAACGATTCATCGCGGGTGAAACGCTGGAAGATGCGCTCGCTGCCATCCGCCGCCTCAACGCCGACGGCTTTGAAGTCACCCTCGACCACCTGGGAGAAAGCGTTACGAACCCTGCCGAGGCCGAGGCCACCTGCCGCGGCTATCTCGAAGTGATGGATCGTCTCCGCAGCGAAGGACTCCGGGCCAATATCTCGATCAAGCTGACCGCCCTGGGCTTGGCGCTCGATGAAGCCCTGGCCGTGAGGAATGTTCAGGCGCTGGTCGAGCGCGCGTGCAAGCTACAGGCCTTCGTCCGCATTGACATGGAGGGCTCGCCCTTCACCGAACGTACTTTGCGGGCCTTCCGAAATGCCAACGGCCCTCGGGACCGGCTCGGAATCGTGATTCAGTCATACTTGCGCCGCAGCGCGCAGGATGTGCCGGACCTGCTGGCTTACGGCGCGCGCATCAGGCTGGTGAAAGGCGCCTACAAGGAGCCGCCGGACATCGCCTTCCCCGGCAAGGCCGACGTGGACGCCAGCTTCGTGAATCTCATGCAGAGGATGCTGGCCAGCGGCATCTATCACGCGATCGCAACGCACGACCCGGCCATGATCGACGCCACGCTTGGCTTTGCCCGCCAGCACAACATCGGCCCGGACGCGTTCGAGTTTCAGATGCTTTATGGCGTCGGGCGTCGGCTCCAACGCGATCTGCGGCAGAAAGGCTATCGCGTGCGGATTTACGTCCCCTATGGCCGCGAGTGGTATCCGTACTTTATGCGCCGCCTGGCAGAGCGGCCGGCCAACGTACTGTTCCTGATAAGAAGCCTGTTAAGGGGGTAGGACAGGCGGGCGGAAGAGGGGAGTCACCCGGAACTGGATCCGTTGGACCCAGGCCTGAGTCTCTCTCGGACCCACACTGGCGGGCATTTGACCAGACGGCATTGTCCGGGAGAGCGCCGCGGATCGACCGGCCAGATCATGGATCGAGTGGCGGTTTGGAATCGTCTTTCTCCTGGTCTTCGTGGTTTCCCCTGGCGTTCTGGCTCTCGTTTTCGATCTGGGACGAGTCGTCGCCGAGTTCTCCGCCCAGCTCGTCCAGCTCGGCGGGTGCGCCCAGGTCCATCGATTTCTCGCGCAGGAACTCGACGTCCATGGTCCGCTGGGGCGGCATGGCGCCGGGCCGGATTTCGTCGGTGCGGATCGGCGGCTCCGGTGCCTGACCCGGCGCCACCCTCGTCGAGAACCCCGGCTGGACAAGCACCGAGACCCCGGGAATGCCGATCGCACCCACCTCGACCAGACCCTGGAAGACGTCCACCTCCGTGACGCCGCGCCGGTTGACCTCCACGTCGAAGCGGGTTCCGCGCACGGCGATGACGGCGCTCGGCGTCCCCATTTGAAAAGGCGGAGCGCCGCCCGTCCGCTTGCGAACGGAAGCGCGAATGCGGCCCCACAGCAACTGGAAGTAGTTCCAATCGCCGGGGCCGGGAGTCTTCAAAACAACCTGGGTACGAGGACGCAGCAAAACCTCGCTCTCGTCTTCGAGCACCAGCACGATGATGCCGTCCTCGGTGTCGATCGTCGTGCCGGCGGGCAACTTCTCGCCGCGCCCCGGAGCGGACGGGGCTGCGCCGGGCAATCGCAGGCGTACCTTGCCCGTCCACTCGGAGACCAGGCTTCCGGCGTAGGGCGCGGCGGCGGCCGGCGGCTGTTGCGCCGCCTGGGCGGCAACGGCCAGCAGGCAGAAAACCCCTGCGACCCCCAGCCTCTTCCTGCTGAAAGTGCTCATGATGCAACCTCGGAAATCGCCGCGGACTCTGCTGGTACTGTGATGCGAAAACGCGTGCCGAGGGCAGTGTCGCTCGCAACTTCGGCGTATCCGCCGTGGGCCTCGGCAATGCGCTTGACGAAAGCCAGGCCCAGTCCCCAGCCGCGCACGGATCGCTCGCCATCGCCTCTGCGGTAGAAAGGCTCAAACAGCTGCGCCAGTTCCTCGGCCGGGATCACCGGCCCGGGATTCACAACCTCAAACTGAACGGCCCTGTTGGTGGGCCTGACGTTTACGCGGATTACACTTCCGGCCGGGCTGTATTTCACGGCATTGCTCACCAGATTCAAAAGCGCGCCGCCCAGAAGCTGAGCATCGCCAGAGAGTCGGGGTAGATCCGCATTGATCCTGATCTCGATGCTGGTGTCGGCGGCCTGTGCCAGGGGCCGCATCACCCGCTCCACCTGTTTCACCGTCTCCTCGATGTCCACGTTCTCGCGGCGCATGGGACGCGCTCCGGATTCCATTCTCAAAACGTCGAGGTAGCTGTTGATCATGGCCACCAGCCGCCTCGATTCGCGAAAGATCGTGTCCGCGGCCTCGCCCGAGCCGGGCGCGCCCGGATAACGCAGCAGGAACTCAGCGTACCCCTGTATGGAAACCAGCGGAGTACGGAGTTCGTGGGTAACGAAGCCCAGCGCCTCGGCGCGCGCCCGGTCGCGTTCCAACTGCGCGGTCAGGTCGGTGACCACCAGCAGCGAAGCGCCGGGACCCGCGAGCGAAGTCGCGGGGAGCCTTAACAGGCGAACATTCCACAACCCGTGTTCGTTGAGCACTTGCGTTTCCAAACGTGGTTCAGGCTGCTGTAGCGGCGGTCCGTGAGCGCCGGGTTCAGGGCGCGTCAGGGCTTCGTGCCAGCCCGGCTGTCCTAATTCCTCGAGGAGAGTCTGCAGGGAGCTATTCTTGTTCCAGCTAAGTTGCCGGCATAGCGTCTCCCAACGCGGGTTCCAGAACACCGGCCGGCCGGCCGGCGCAAACACCGCCAGGGCCTGTTGCATGGAATCGAGCAACGTCCGGTTGAAGGCGTAAAGCGAACTCAACTCGGCCTCGAGTTGATTGACCGCCGCCAGCTTCCAGGGGAGGTCATCGTAATCTCCTGGCGGGAGAAGGGCAGAACGTAACTCGGGATTTGCCGGTGCGCTCTGCAGCGTCTCCCGAAGCTGGATCAGGCTCCGCGTCAGGCCGCGATCCACTTCCAGCAGGTTCTGAAGCTGCGCCAGGGGGAGCGCGAGCACGATCAGGACGAGGAACGGGCCCAGCGAGACCTGGCGTTGCGCGTAAGCGAACAGCCAGTAGCCCGCGGCGTAGCCCGCGGCCATCAGTCCCGCCGAGGCTGACAGGCCGATCCAGCCCGACCATCGCAGAAGCACCCACGTCAGAAGCAAGCTGGCTCCGGTCAGCAGCGCCATCTGGAGGCTTCCACCGAGCGGCCTGAGGTCACGCCCCGCCAGCAGCCCATCGAGCAGGTTGGCATGAATCTCCACTCCCGGCATGGGCAACTGGCTGCTGACCGGGGTGGCGAGGCGGTCGGTAATCTCGGTGCTGGCGAAGCCAATCAGCGCCGCCTTGTTCTGAAGCAAACCCGCGGATCTGCCATCGAGGAGGTCCGCCGCCGAAACCACGAGGAAGGGAGACTGGTGCGGCGCAATCTGGCCGCGATAGTCCACAACAAGGAACTGCGGTGAGAGTCTCACCGCCGGCAGGGAGGCGGGCCGCGCGCGCGGGACTCCGCGAGCCATCCGCGCAACCTCCAGGGCAAAAGCGGGGCGGGGGCCTTCAAGGGTCATTTCACGTGCCGGAACCCGCCGGCAGATGCCGTCCGGTCCGAGTTCCGCCTGCACATGACCAACGCCCGCAGCGGCGCTCGCGAACACGGGAAGCGGATCAACCCAGGCCCTGCCCCCGGCCGTGTCGCCGATCTTGGCGGCCAGAATCACGTTGCCGGCCGCGCGGATGGCGGTGGCGAGCTCCTGGTCGTCCCGGGCATCCTGGGGCTCCGCCAGCAGGATATCCAAACCGATGGCGCGCGGATGCTGCGCGCTCACCGCGCGCACCAACTTCGCCAGAAGCGATCTCGACCACGGCCAGCGGCCGTAGCGCGCCAGGCTCTGGTCGTCGATGCCCACCAGGGCGACCTCTGCTGAGGCCGGGGCGGGCGCGCGCAGGCGGAAGTAAAGGTCGCTTGCGCGCCGGCTCAACTCCTCGACCGGATAGGTAACGCCCGCCAGGCCGGTCAGGCCCAGCAGCAGCACATTCAACAGCAACCAGCGTCGCAGCCAGCTCGTGCTTCGATTTGGCTGCGCAGCGGCCATCACTCCCCCGGACCCAGATCAATTCCCAGGCGGCGGGCCTTCTTGTAGAGGGTCTTGCGCTCGATGCCCAGGCGGCGAGCCGCCAATGACCGGTTGCCCTCGGCCTCCTCGAGGGCGCGCGTAATGTGGAGGCGCTCCATCTCCCGCAGGGTCGTGGCTCGGACCTCGGCAGGCGCCTCCGCCGGCCGGCGGGCGCGATGCTTCTCCACGTCCTCGGCCGCGATTTCACCGGTGGCCGAGAAGATTGCCAGGCGCTCGATCACGTTTTCCAGTTCACGCACGTTGCCCGGCCAACTCGCCTTCTGCAGCGCCGACACCGCCTCGGGGCTGATCGCCACCTCGCGCCCGCTGCGCTTCTTGAAGTCCTGCAGGAAGTGGCGCACGAGCAGCGGAATATCATCCCGGCGATCCTCGAGGGCAGGAACCGGTATGGTGACCACGCTGAGCCGGTAGAACAGGTCTTCGCGAAACCGGTTCGCTTGCATCATCTCCGCCAAGTCGCGGTTCGTGGCCGCCAGGACCCGAACGTCCACCGCGAGCGGCGTGTTCGATCCCAACCGCCGGATCTCGCCTTCCTGCAGGACGCGCAGCAGCTTGACCTGAAACGACAGGCTGGTCTCCGACACCTCGTCCAGAAACAGCGTGCCGCCGTCCGTGGCCTCGATCAGGCCGCGGCGCCAGCGGTCGGCCCCGGTGAAGGCCCCCTTCTCGTGCCCGAAGAGTTCGCTCTCGAGCAGCGCTTCCGAGAGCGATCCGCAGTTGATGGGAGTGAACGGCATGGCGGCCCGGCGGCTGTGCGCGTGGATGGCGCGCGCCACTAGTTCCTTGCCCGTACCGCTGGCTCCGGTAATCAGCACCGTGGCCTCACTCGGCGCTACGCGCGCAATGGCGCGATAGACCTCCAGCATCCTCGCGCTGCGCCCGACAATCGCCGAGTCGGGAGAGGGCTCGAGTTCGGCCGCGGCCTCCTGCGGCCCCTCCTGCCGGCGCATTTCGAGGCGGCGGACCAGCGCCAGCAGATCGTCAATCAGGATGGGTTTCCCGAGGTATTCAATCGCCCCTTCGGCCACCGCATGCGCCACGGTCTCCACACTGGCATGCGCCGTCATCATCACACAGTCGCACCCGGGCCGAAGAGCCTTCACGCGCTTCAGAAACTCAAGTCCGTTGGAATCGCCCAGGTAAATGTCCACCAGCGTGAGGTCGATCAATTCGTTCCGCAGTACCGCTTCCCCTTCTTCGGGACTTTGCACCACCCGGCAGGGATAACCCTCCGCACTCAGAACGGATTGCAGCCAGCGGCCCGTGGCCTTGTCGTCGTCGACCACCAGAATCTGCAGCCCATGCTTCGCGGGCTCCGCCGGAGACGCGGCCGGACTTGAAGCGGCATTCATGGGTTTCCACCTCAGAAGCGGTACTCGGCCACCCAGCGGCCGGCGTGAGCGCGAAACGCGCCGGTGCTTTGCGCCAGGTGGAAGTAGAAGTAGTCCAGACCCACGTTCCAGCGGCCGAGCGTGACCCGGTTGCGGAGAGCGAGTTCCCAGGCGTATTGAAACGGGCCGCCGCGGAAAAGCGATTCCCCGCCGACGCGCACCAGATACTCCGCGTTGAAGCGCCGCGCGGCGTGGAAACTGAGCCCGGTGATTCCCAAATGGCTCTGGTATTCATCCGGGCTGAAGTAGCCATGCCCCGGACTCTGCTTGAAGTCGTAGTGGGTATAGCGGTAACCGGCGGCGACTGCCAGCCTTGGACTCCCGATCCAGCGCAGCAGTTCGGTGCCGTGGCGCCGCGAGAGATTACCGTCGGAATAGTGCTGCTTCGCCCACCAGGCGGAGGCGCGCCACTGGCCGGGCTGCCAGTCCGCCGTCGCGTTCCAGCCCTCCGTGGTGAGGTCGAACTGTGCCGCGCGCGCGTCCGGGTAGAACGGCGAGCGTGAAAAGCCCGTTTGAAACCAGAGGCGCCGGGCGGGATGGACGCCAACATCAGCCTGATAAAGCGAGCGCGCGCTTCCGTCGCCGAAGCGGACTCCGCCCGCGCCCAGGCCGAATGTCAGCCAGTTGGCCGCTTGAAAATGGATTTGCTCGGTGCCCGCGGCTACCCACGACTCGGGACGGCTGGGACGCCGCAGCCAGCGTTCCTCAATCTCGGCATGGCTCGCAACCCCGGGGATGAACTCGTAGTCGAATCGCTGCAGGGTGCCCCAGGAGTGGTTCCCCAGAGAGTCGCTGACGTAATCGGTCTCGGTCTCCAGGCCGTTGGCGCGCCTTTCGGGCCCGGGCTCGTCAGCGCCGAGCTCGCCCTTCTGCAGGCGATCCAGGTACTCCTGCAACCGCAGGCTGTCGCGATGGTACTCGAGTGCGGCGGTCACCACCTGCTGGGCTTCCGCCCGGCGGCGCTCCTGAATGAGGTTGCCGGCCAGTCCGATCGCCGCCGCCTCGTCGCGCGCGTCCGCGCTCAACAGCTCCCGGAAGAGCATGTCCGACGCCTTGAAGTCCTGGCGATACGCTAGTGTCCTTGCTAGCCCCAGCTTCGCCTCACGATTCGCCGGCTCTTGCGCCAGCACGGCGCGGAACAAGGCGGTGGCGCGCCCCAGCTGCCGGTTGAACAAGTACGCTCTTCCCAGCTCCAGACGAATGCCATTGTCCGCAGGGTAGCGCCGGAGACCGGTACTGAGAATGCGAATGGCGCGTCCGTATTGCCCCTCAAGAGCGGCCGCCTGCCCCTCAACCAGAACTTTCTCCGGGGATTGATCCAGGCTTGCCAGAGCAATAGCGCAGTTTCCGGCCAATAGCCAGAGCGCGGCCAGAGCAAGGCCGGCTGCGCCCAGGCGCCACGCACCGGGGCGCTCGCGATCAGAGATGGGTTTCATCGCCTCCCTCCCCACCAGTTCGGCGAGGCCGTCGGCGCGCACGCAGCCGCAAGGGTTGCCCGGCAACCGCGCGCCTCCAATCCCAGTACACCGCTTGGAGTCACATTTCGCTGTGACGCGCGTCACGAGCCCTGGTTTTCATCGGCCTGAGTCTGCACGTCAATTGGGAAGGTTCGGTGGGATTATTGAGAGTTACAAAATGCGGTGACAATCGTTTTC
>DASYZG010000032.1:0-64051 GCA_035946575.1 Terriglobia bacterium
CGCGCGCACGGATGTCCGTGAGCCTTTCCTTGGCCTCGATCTCACGGCGAATCGCATGTACAACTCGACGTGGGGCCGGTGGCTGACGCCGGACCCGGGCGGGAAGAAGGTCGTCCGCCTGGACGATCCGCAGACCTGGAATATGTATGCGTATGTGCGGAATAACCCTACGACGCTGACCGACCCGAGCGGGCTGGATTTTTATCTGTCGTGTCAACAAGAGAGCTCGACCTGCGGGCACGTCGAGGGTTACAAAGGCCTGTTCCAGGGAACGACGAACGCCAACGGATTCAACGCCACAGTCGTCACAAGTGCTTCTCTGTCTGACCCGAATAGCGGCAATACAGCTACGGTGAACGGGAACGGGCTTCAAATCACCACAAAGAACGGCACTGCCGAGGGCGTGTTCATCAACAACACTGCTGCCGCTGACATAAGCGGGAGCGGAGCGCTGGCAGGTTTCGGCTTCCACGTGAACTACAGCGACACCGCGACCGGAAACCTTGCTGGAGGGACCGTCGGGTTCAACGGCAGCCTGGAGCAAGCACGGGCACTGCTCCAATCGGGCGGCGCGTTCAATCTGGGTCTGCTTGACGAGGCGGACGGTTCCATTCTTGGCTTTCATCCGGGGACCGATCAATTTAGGTTCGGCAGTGGCCCCTCACCGCACCTATCCGTGCCGGAAGACTACATTTACAGAGCAACCGGTGGCACAGAAGGGCAAGTCACGTACGTTCTCGACCCGAATCCCAACCACACCATCGTATTTCACGTCGACGCACGCGTAGGAAGCGGGCACGCACGGGACGTGGTCTGCGGCTATTTTGGTATCGGATGCCAACAGTGAGGGGACCATGGCAGGGACATTGCTTTTTGTGATTGTGTTTCTTGCGAGCCTCGGAGCAGCCGTCTTCGCATGGGTGCAGTGGTTTTCTCTGGGGGAGCGCTTTCAACCACCGAAGTGGCGAAGCTTCCTCGCGGTGGCTGGCCTGTCAGCCGCGACCCTGGAGATCGTGGTTCTCGTTTTGTTTGAGGCTTATGCGTTGATTGTGGGCAGTTTCAGCTACCGGGCGAGGACTATCTTTATCTGGGGCCGGGTGGCTTCCTACCTTTGCGTAATAGCCTTACTAGCTGCTGTTCTTGGCAAGGGCAGAATTCGAATCCCAGTTGCGCTGTCCGCAGTGGCAACCGAGGCGATTTGGTTTGCACTTGCGATGGCACTTTGAAGTGTTTGGCTTGTGTTGGAGGTATGCGCGCTTGCAAGGAGGTCGGCGGGCCGGCTGGCGCACAGCGTTAGCTTAGCTGTGCCGCTCGTGCTAGGCCCTTGGCGCCTGCCCCGAATTAGCCTCGTGCCAGTCCCTAAGCTGTGCGCTGCCTTCGGCAGCGGGAGTAGGGGTGACACGTCACCCCGCGTCGGGTGCTGGAGAGCAACCTTGGGGTGCTGGGCAGCACCCTTTGAAAACGCGCCACTTACTCGGTTCAGGTATCTCTTCAGCAACCTGAAGTTGCTGTACGGCAACTTGTTGAAAACACAAGAGAGCAGCGGCTAAAGAGAAGACCTCTCCCTTTCGCCTTCATCCTTCGACACCCTACCGGTGGAGAAAAGCGCGGCGCACCCGGCATCGATCCTTCCCAGCCCTACCGTCCTGTCAAATCTTTCCAACCCGAACCCATGAAGAGAAGCCGTGCCTTCAGCGGCGCTTGGTGCGACTGGCGGCTTGCGGCTGGCGGGAGTCAATGTCCGAGGAGGAGTCGGGATGGGGGGCGGCTTGGGCGATATGGCGGGCGGGCTGGCCACGGGTGATGGTGTCGAGGATGAGAGTCCGCCAGTCTTCGTCGTCTTTGGCCAAGTACCAGGAGGGGTCGGAGTAAACGCCGTTGGCGTGCTGCATCGTCACGACAGTGATGGTAAAGGGCATCCACTGGTACAGGTCGGGCGGGACAACATCGAACCAATCGATGCGTCCGGCATCGACTTTAGGATAGAAGCGCTGGCGCAGGTGCGTGGCCAGGGATTCAAACATGTTGGTGGGGCTGGTGCCGCCATTGGGCATGTGAATCAAGGCGAACTGAACGCGCTCTCCCTGCTTCCGGTGGACGATCTGGCAGAAGCTGGGGAAGCCGTGATTGCCTTCGTACTGGATGACGGAGGGGTCGTCCACGGGGGGCTTGCGGGAGGAGCGGGCCGCTTCGGTGTGCGCCCGAGCGATACGGGCTTCGTTCTCGGCAAAGGCCGAGTCATCGGCAGGCCGGTGAGGATCTTCGGGCGCTTCTCGCCCGGTGACGACGCCGGTGGAATCGCGCACCGCGTTCGTCAAATCCTGCTCTTTGAGCCAAGCTTCGATCTCACGCTGGCAGGAGCGGCTGAGGCGTTCCCTCAGGGCATCGGCTTCGTCGGGTGAGAGTTCAATGTGCGTGTCGCCGGGTCTCACGACGCGCCCGCCGATGTTCTTCATGAACCACCAGGGGCCGATGAAAGGGTAGCAAGCAAGTAGCGCAGACCTGCTTCTCAAGGTCTGCGGCTTCTCCGGCGAGACAATTCGTTCACTTGAGTTGTGATCCGCCGGGCAGGTAGATCAGGCGCATGTCGAAGCTGCGGCGGCCCTTCCTCTATGATCGCTATTTCTTCCTAACGGTGAAGTTGTTGCCGCGCCATTCTGCAAGATGGGGATTGCAAGCGGCTCGCGCGTTCCATCGCGCGGATGCGACCCCAGGACGGGTTTGTGCTCACAGCCTGGGTGTTTCTGCCTGACCACTGGCACGCCATCATCTACCCGCCCTACCCGCTCAGCATCTCCGTGGTGTTCAAAGCCGTTAAAGCGAGCTCGATGATCTCCATCAACGTGGCGCGCGGCACCCGCGGTGAGGTTTGGCAAGGCCGTTTCTTCGACCGCGCGCTGCGCACCGTCAAGGAATACAATGAAAGGGTGGAGTATATCCATCTGAATCCAGTTCGTCGGGGACTGGTCCAACGAGCCGACGACTGGGACTGGTCCAGCGCGAACGAGTACGGCGGAAGGAGCCCGGAGGAGCAGGAGCGGCGATGCGGGCTGGCGATCGACCGCGTGCGCTTGCCGGCCGATGAGAGGGCCCGGATATGAAAGGCCGCAGACCCTGAACGGCAGGTCTGCGCTACTCGCTTTCCCCGATTCTGGAAATCAACCAAGATCATTACCCCGAGAGAGCTGTCGGAGATCATTGCTCCGCACCTCGGGCCTCAGGAGTAGCGCCGACCGCCGACGTCCAACAAACTGCGACGGGCAGCCCGAACCTTGATAAGATTGCTGCCTTTGTATGCTGAATCGCCTGGTTCCATTGCTCGGCATTTTGGTTCTGCTGGGAATCGCCTTCGCGTTCTCGCGCAATCGCCGCGCGATCAGCTTTCGCGTGGTGGGCTGGGGACTCGGGCTGCAGTTTCTGATCGCGATCTTCGTGCTGCGCACCGAGGTCGGTTACTGGCTGCTCGACAAGGCTTCGCGGGGCGCGGTCTGGCTGCTGAACTTCTCCTTCGAAGGCTCGAAGTTTCTCTTCGGATCGCTCGGCGACCCCAAGGGCAATCTCGGGCTGATCTTCGCCTTCCAGGTCCTGCCCATCATCATTTATGTGGCGTGTCTTTCGGCCATCCTCTACTACCTGCGCGTGCTGCCGCTGCTGGTGCGGCTGATGGGCCTGGCGATGTCGAAGATCCTGGGCTCGAGCGGCGCCGAATCGCTCGAGGTGGCGGCCAGCATCATGCTCGGCCAGACGGAGGCGCCGCTTACCATCCGGCCGTATCTCGACGAACTGACCGAGTCCGAGCTGATGACCATCATGACCGCGGGCATGGCGCACATCTCCGGGGCCACGCTGGGCGCTTACATCCTGTTCGGCGCGGAGGCGCGCCACCTGCTCACCGCGGTCTTCATGACGGCGCCCGGAACCATCCTGATCGCGAAGATGCTGCAGCCGGAAGTGGCGGTGCCGAAGACGGCCGGCCAGCTCGACATCGCGCTCGAGAAGCGCGACGTCAACCTGCTCGACGCGGCCTCGCACGGCGTCACCGACGGCCTGTTCCTCGCCCTCAACGTGGGCGCGATGCTGATCGCCTTCTACGCCCTGATCTATCTCTGTAACGGCGTCTTCAGCGCGCTGCACACCCAGATCACGCTGCAGTCGATCTTCGGGCACGTCCTCGCGCCCATGGCCTGGCTGCTCGGTGTGCCCTGGCACGATGCCTCGCAGGTGGGGAATCTGATGGGCACCAAGGTGGTGCTCAACGAATTTGTCGCCTTTACGCAGCTCGGCCCGCTGAAAGGGCATATCGCGGCGCGATCCTTCACCATCGCCACCTATGCGCTCTGCGGCTTTGCGAACTTTTCCTCGATCGGCATTCAGATCGGCGGCATCGGGTCGCTCGCGCCCTCGCGCAAGCGCGATCTGGCGCGGCTCGGCTTCCGGGCGCTGCTCGCGGGCACGCTGGCGAATTATCTGTCGGCGGCGATTGCGGGTCTGCTGCTGGCGCAGTGACCGCGCTGTAGCGCGGGCGTCCTCGCCCGCGATTTGCGCGCCTGCGACAGGCGCGCTACAGAAGGTCGCAGGTTGAAGGTCGACAGTTAGTACAGCGGACAACGGACGACTGACAACGGACCGCACCTGAGGAGTCCGAACGTGCGAGGCCGACCCCGAACTCCGAGAACCGACTACGATCGCGCGCTGGCTGCGGCGCGATACATCAGGGCAACCGGTGGCCTCTCGCCGCGCCTCGGCATGATTCTCGGTTCCGGCCTGGGTGAGGTGGTCGAGCGGCTGGAGAATCCGCGACGGCTGCCCTACGCCTCGATCCCGCACTTTCCCCGCTCCACGGTTGCCGGTCACGCGGGCGAACTCGCCCTCGGACACTGGAGTGGCGTGCCCACGGCCATGCTCTGCGGGCGCATGCACCTGTACGAGGGCTATACGCCGTCCGAAGTGGTGCTCGCGGCGCGCGCGCTGGCGCTCGCTGGAATCGAGTACCTGTTCGTGACCTGCGCCGCGGGCGGCATCGGCGCGCGCTGCCTGCCCGGCAGCCTCATGATCTTCTCCGATCACCTGAACTACCAGGGCGTGAACCCGCTGGTTGGTCCTGAGGACGCGCGCCTGGGTCCGCGCTTCATCGAAATGAGCGAGGCGTATGACCGCGAACTGCGGACTCTGGCACGCCGTGGCGCCCACAAACTGCGCCTGAAATGCTCCGAAGGCGTTTACGCCGGATTGCTCGGCCCGAGCTTCGAGACGCCGGCCGAGATACGCGCCCTGCGTCGCCTGGGCGCCGACGCCGTGGGCATGTCGACGGTGCTCGAAGTGATCGCGGCGCGACAAAGGGGCGTCCGGGTGCTGGCGGTGGCGTCGATTACCAATCGGGCGGCGGGACTGACGCGCGAGCGCCTTAGCCATCAGGAGGTCCTGGAAGCGGGACGCCGGGGTGCACGCAATCTCGCGAGCCTTTTCGACGAAGTCGTCGCCGGCATCCGCTAGCCGGCCATATGGCCCTGCCACTCGACAGTTCTGCCAGTCAAATAGACGGATCAGGGCATAAGCGGCCAAGGTCTTCGTCCTTGATAACCTTGAAGTGCGGGACGTAGGGCCGGGGCTTGTCCCGGCGCCAAGCACGGGCAAGATGCCCGTGCTACGTCCCCGGTAGACTGCCCGTGCTACGCACCACCTAGCACGGCCTTCCAGGCCGTGCCAGAGCCGACCCAAGCGTCGGCCCAACGATCGCGCAGTGGAGCGAGAACAGAACTCACGTTTCGAGCATAACGGTCCAATCGGTTGGCGCCCGAAACGGGCCGGAATCTCTCCAGGCAAGCCGCTGATTCCAGGCGACTTTCCAGCTTGGTTCGTCGGGATGTTTTTGCTCCCGCCGCCGCGGCGCAGTAACCCTCCAACTCCAGTTCCTCCGCTGCTGGGCCCGGACCCCGCTCCCGCCATGTGGCCGCGACGTCGCCTGCGAGCCGCGGGAGGCCACGATGCGGTCAAATCGAGGGCTTCAACTAGCTTCAAGTCAAAAAAGGGTCCTTTTTCGAGGCTAAGCTGCTGAAAAAAAGTGAGATAAGCACAATGGGTTTGGCGGAGGCGACTTCGAGGATAACCAACTGATACGGTTCGACTTAACCTCAATGGGTTTGGGTGGCTTTGGCGAGGGCGGTGATTACCGAATGATTTACAACTGCGACCTCGCCCCCCGGTCCCCGCGCCCCCAATGATGCCGCTATCAGGCTGGGACACATACATCTCTCCAGGAATCGCCCGTTTCCCGTGGCTAATCTGCTGAAAATAATGGAGATAAGTGCGCTTGGCTTTGCTCCGGCCGATTTCGCAGTATCTTACTGACCTGAAAAGGCTTAACCATTTGGCTTCGGTGGCCTTGCCCGGGGCGATTCTCTGGGGCAGGTGGGCTTTGGTGGGAACAAGCGGCAGTGACAGGCGCACTCGTACGGTCATAGCACGCCCCCACCATTTAAACGAAACTCGAGCATAGCACGTCCGGGCATTGTTGTCAAGCGATTTTCGAGGCCCTGGGAGTAGGCTAGATTGCGTTATTACCGACGCCATTATAGACGCGCTTCGCTTGCTATCGCGTCTGGCAAAGAGGCGGGTATGATCTGAACCTCTGGAGCCGGAAGAAGATCCTGGAGAAGCTCAACGATTGAGAGTTACAAAATGCGGTGACAATCGTTTTCGGGCACCTCCCCTCACCCGCCCTCGTACCTCGGGCACCCTCTCCCAGGGTGAGAGGGTGGCCCACCGCCAGCTTTTTTCATCAGCTGCGGTGGGCCGGGTGAGGGCTTAGCCCGTCACTCTATTTGGAAACACTCTGTAAGACGGCGCAGCGTTCGACACTACCGTCGCTTTCCACGCGGGGCAGGTCTTCGTTTCGCTGGTGCCGGTTTCGGATTGGCGCTTTTTGCGGGCGCGGGCTTCGGTTTCGCGGCCTTCGGAGGTTTGTGCTGAGGTTTTGCCGGCTTGCCCTGAGGTTTTGGGGGCTTACCCTGAGGTCTTGGGGGCTTACCCTGCGGTCGCGCCGGTTTCGACGGCACGGGGATGGCCGCGCCACCGCTCGTCAGCACGTGTTTGCTGAGATCAAGAGTCACGCTGTCCTGGACGGCAGCCGCCCCGCCCCCGGCGGGCAGGGCAAAGAACTGGCAGGTGAGCGAGGCAGCACTCGCCGTCAGGCGAAGGAATCCCCACTGCGTGTCGTTGTAGGCTTCGAGCGTCAGGGGATTCCCTTTCGCGTCCGTACCCGTCACCGGCGGCGCCGGTTTCGCGCCTCCGAACCCCGTGCTGAATTTCGAGTGATTGAAATAGCCGCCGGTTCCAGCCACCACAAACGGAATCTGGCGATTCTGCACCACGCGCGTGTAGCGTTCATAAAGGTGCGCATGCCCGGAGAGAACCACGTCCGGCAGAATGCCCGCCTGGGTGCAGGCGTTGTCGATGTCCTGGAGCATGGCGGGACTCGGAACGTGCTGGCTGCTGCCGGTGAAGGGCGGATGGTGGATGGCAATAATCAGCGCCCGCACGTCGCCGTGGCTGCGCTCCGTGACGGCATTGGCAAGCTGCTGTTCGAGAAAGGTGAGCTGAGCGGTGCCGGCGGCACCGCCGCTGATCACTCCCTGGGTGGCGCCCTCGCTGGTATTCGAGTAGAGCCCGATGATCTTGACGAAAGGCGCGTCCAGGGTGAAATAGACGCCGGGCTGCGTCATCGTGGTGCGGGAGACGCCGCCAGCCACGGTGGGATGCGTGGGCGTCTGGGCGCAGAAATTCGAATAGAAGGGCTGCAAGGAATAGGGCACCGCTTCACCGGAATACAGCACGCCGTCGTGATTGCCGGGAATGGCGAAGATGGGCGCGTTGTAGTTCCGGTAGGGATCGTAGAACTGGTCGTAGTAGTACTTCTCCTGCCCGAAGTAATAGACCACGTCGCCAAGGTTAAAAAAGAACGCGGGCAGACCGGTCTGCCACGTCTTGGCGGCGAGATCCGCCGACAAAGCGTCCGCGACCGCGAACTGGCGGGAAGGTTCCTTCACTCCGCCGGTATCGCCGGCGGCATGAAAGACAATGCTGCCGGAATTTTGAATCGCCTCGACATCGGAGGCGTCGAGCACCTCGTCGAGTGA
The DNA here is from genome assembly GCA_035946575.1 of Terriglobia bacterium. Taxonomy (GTDB): domain Bacteria; phylum Acidobacteriota; class Terriglobia; order UBA7540; family UBA7540; genus Gp13-AA77. The sequence goes on from DASYZG010000032.1 coordinate 8,136, forward strand.
CATCACCGGCGGCGACTTCCACGGCGCCGGGATCGGTTCGGGCACCGGGGTGGTGGTGACGCCGGAATCCGCGAAAACGTCCTGAGGGTTGAAGGTGTCGTAATTATCGGGGGTCGGGCTCGGGTCGCCGAAGATAAATCCGTTGGCCATTTCAGTTCCCTCCTGCGGCGCCCTGGAAGCGCCGGTGCGTTGGCCTATTGTAGCCGGGAATGGTAAAGGAATCGTTAAGAATCAGGCCTCGAGTCCGGAAGCGCAGAAACGTGGGGTATGGAACTGTCGATTGAATTGCGTCGCCGCCTCCTGTAACGTCAAGGTTCTGCAAATCAATTCCCGACACGCGCTACAGCAGTCTGAGGAGGCGCGGGACGGCTAAGGAGCCGATGAGAACTATGCCATCGAACACACCAGAGGCCTCAAGGTCAGGCGGCACGGAAGCAGAGGCAAGCGCCAAGCGCTTCCTGGTCACCGGGGCCAAGGGATTCATCGGATCCTGGGTGGTGAAAGTGCTGCTCGAGCGCGGCGATCGTCCTTCGATTCTCGACCTCGACCCGCACTCGCACCGGCTGAGGGCCCTGTTCAGCGAAGAACAACTGGCGAGCGTCTCGTTTATCGCCGGAGACGTGAGCAAGCTCGAAGATGTGGAGCGTGCGGTGTCCGATCACGGCATCACGCACGTGATCCACCTGGCTGCGCTGCAGGTGCCCTTTTGCGTAGCCAACCCGCCGCTCGGCGCGTTGGTGAACGTGGTGGGCACGGTCAACGTGTTCGAGACGGTCAAGAAGCACCGCGACCTGGTACGGAAGCTCGTCTATGCGAGTTCGGCCGCGGTCTACGGCACGCCGGAGTTCTACGGCGCGGACCACATCACCGACGACGCGCCTCTCGAGCCGGCGACGCTTTACGGCGTCTTCAAGCAATGCAACGAAGGTACGGCCCGGGTCTACTACGCCCGCGACGGCATATCCAGCGTGGCGTTGCGCCCGTCAACGGTCTACGGCGCCGGCCGCGATCAGGGACTGACCTCGGGACCCACCAAGGCCATCAAGGCGTGCGTGGCCGGACGTCCGTACACGATCCGGTTCACCGGTCCGGCAGACCTGCAGTATGCGCGCGACACCGCCATCACCTTCATTCGGGCCGCCGAGTCGAACCTTGAAGGCGCCCGGATCTATACGCCGCGCGGCGCGGTCGTCAGCATGGAAGAGTTTCTCGCGGCGATCGAGCGGCAATTCCCCGAGGCGCGCCGGTTGATCCGCGCCGCGGGCAACCCGCTGCCGGTTCCCGCCGACGTGGAAAACACCGCGATCCGCCGGGACCTTCCCGATCTGCCCAGTACGCCGCTCGACGAAGGCATCCGCGAGACGGCGCAGATCTTCGGCAGGCTGCAACAGGAGAATCGGCTGGACCTGCGCGAGCTGGATGTCTAGCAGTCTCCTCTTGGCAGGTTTATGATGATGGTGAGCCCCGGCTAGCCGTGCGTTCACAGCTATTGAGGTTCGCAGATTATTGAACAAGGCCATCGCTGCAGCGCACCTCTCCCACACGCGGCAGTCGCGGGCGGGACGCCCGCGCTACAGCATAGCACTGTCCAATAATTTGCGGACCTCAATAGGTGCACAGCCAAGAGTGGCCGTGCTCTACGCGTCCCCTGCCTTACTCGTCCATGGCGAGTTCTTCCGATTCCGCTGCCACTCGCTTGCGCCGGCCGGCAGGCATCGGGGTGGTGCGACCCGGGCTGCAGATACTGGGCTCGCTCGTGATCATCGCCGCGATCACCTTCGTCGGCTATCGGGTGATCCGGGTAAATGCCACGACCATGGGCTTTGCATACCTGGTCGCCATTCTGGCCGTGGCAGGATCCTGGGGACTCGTCGAATCGTTCGCCGCCTCGCTCGCGGCCGTGTTGTGCTTCAATTTTTTCTTTCTGCCTCCGCTGCTGACGCTGACGGTAGCCGACCCGCAGAATTGGGTGGCTCTATTCGCCTTCTTGGCCACTTCGATTATTGCCAGCCAGCTTTCGGCGCGCGCCCGGCAGCGCACGCACGAAGCCGTGGAACGTCAACAGGACATGGAGAGGCTTTACACTCTCAGCCGCTCCATTCTGCTCGGCGACACGGAGGAAGCTGTCGCTCACGGCATCGCGCGCCAGATTGCGCAGGTGTTCGGCTTCTCTGCGGCGGCGCTCTTCGATCGCGCTGCGAACGTGATCTATCACACTGGGCCGGAGGACGTGCCGGAAATCGACGAGCGCCTGCGCGAGGCGGCTCTCAAAGGAACTCTGTTCCAAGACTTTGCGACGGGTACGGCGGTCACGGCCATCCGGCTGGGCGGAGAACCGATTGGAGCGCTGGCCTTGCGGGGCCAGCTGCCTTCTGACACCGTGCTGCAGGCTCTTGCGAACCTGGCCGCGATCGGTCTGGAGAAGGCCCGCGCCCAGGAGGCCGCCAATCGCGCCGAGGCCGCGCGGGAGAGCCAGGATCTGAAGTCGACCCTGCTGGACGCGCTGGCCCACGAGTTCAAGACGCCTTTAACCTCGATGAAAGCCTCAACCAGCGCTCTGCTCTCGGGCGTGGTGAACGAGCCTCAGGCCCGGCAGGAACTGATTGCAGTGGTCAACGAGGAGATCGATCACCTCAACCGTCTGGTCACGGAGGCCGTCCACGTGGCCCGCATCGAGGCCGGCGACATCCGGCTGGATCGGGCGCCACAGCCTCTGGCACCGATCGTGGCTGCGGCGCTCCATGCCGCGGAGTCTGCGCTGGAAGGACGGCCGGTGAGAGTGGATATCGATCACGACCTGGCCCAGGTGAACGTGGACGGTGACATGGCCGTGCTCGCCCTGCGCCAGCTTCTCGACAACGCCGTGCGCTACTCTCCCCCAGGATCGCCCATCGGTATTCACGCCAGCCGGCGCGACGGGCGCGCCGTGGTGTGCGTTTCCGATCATGGCCAGGGCATTCCGGTGGCGGAGCGCGCGCGAATCTTCGACAAGTTCTATCGCGGTTCGAACTCAGCCGGCACGCATGGGACGGGAATGGGCCTGGCTATCGCGCGCCAGATCGCGCGCGCCCACGGCGGCGAAGTCTGGCTGGACCGGACCTCGTCCGAAGGCTCAGACTTCTGTATCTCATTGCCATTTGACGACGAGCGGGGGAGCGCATCGTGAGCGCCGGACGCATTCTGGTGGTGGACGATGAGCCTCAGATCCGGCGGGTGATGAGGACGACCCTTGTCGCCAACGGCTACGAGATGGACGAGGCGCGCAGCGGCGAGCAGGCGCTGGAAAAGTTGCGCGCCGGACACTATGACCTGGTGCTGCTCGACATGAACATGCCGGGTATGGGCGGTTTGGAAGTCTGCCGCGCGATCCGGGCCGCACGGCCGGGTCCCGATCTGGCCGTCATCATGCTGACCATTCGCAGCGGAGAACGCGACAAGGTGGAGGCGCTCGACGCCGGGGCCGATGATTACGTCACCAAACCGTACAGCAGCCCGGAGCTGCTGGCGCGCATTCGCGCGGCGCTGCGCCGCACGCCCATGGCGTCGGAGCCGGGCCAGCATCGGGTGGCCTTCGACAATGTCGAGATCGACTTCGAGGCGCGCCAAGTCACGGTCCGCGGCGCACCGGTGCGGCTCACCTCGAAGGAGCTGGATCTGCTGTCCTACCTTATCGCTCATCCCAACAAAGTGCTGAGCCATCGGGAAGTTCTCCAGGGCGTCTGGGGTCCGGATTACGGGGACGAGCACGAGTATCTGCGCGTATTCATCAATCGGCTGCGCAAGAAGATCGAACCGAATCCCGCCAAGCCCCGTTATCTGCTGACGGAGCCCTGGGCCGGGTACCGGTTCCACCTGCCCCAGGCCGGCTCAGAAAAATGACGGGAGGCCCGGAGGGCCCAGGACGCTGCTTTAGTTTACGGCTCGGCGAGCGGGTGAGTGTCGAGACGCCTGAGCAGCCGGCTCAGAAAAAGCGGTGTGGCGAAGGTCGTTAGGATGACGACGACGATGATGGCGGTAAACGTCTCGTGCGAGATCACGCCCAGCGCCAGTCCCAGATTGGCGCCCAGCAGTTGCACCTCCCCCCGCGCAATCATCGCCGTTCCCACCACCCAGCGATTCACGCCTTTGCCGACTCCGAGGCCGCAGGCGAGTTTGCCGAGCACGGCGGCAAAGAAGAGGATGGCAGCGATTCTGAGCACCGGAAGGCTCCCGAAGGCGCGAATATCCACCATCATCCCGGTCAATACGAAGAACACGGGGGCGAAGATGTAGACGGGGCCGCCGACAAGCTCTTCCAGATGCCTGGCCGCAGCCCGGCCCAGCAGTCCCTGAGTCTCCGCGGGTAGCACGGTCTCCCGCAGTTGTTCCACGAGAAACGGGTCGCGGAATTCCTGGAATCGCACGGGCTCGAGTGCAAGTCCGGCGGCGAAGGCGCCGATGGCGGGCTCCAGACCTGCTTTTTCCGCGCCAAACGAGTAGGCAAGAAAGAAGACAAACGCAAGAATGAGCTTCATCTTGTGCTCGACGCTGATGCGGGCGAGCCATATGGCGAGCCTGGGTGCGGCGAGCCGGCCGCCGACAATGGCAATGCAGAAGAAACCCGTCGCCCTCAAAGCGATCCAGCTGAGCGCTCTAAAATCCCACCCTCCTCCATGCCGGCTGGCCGCGAGGCCGGCGGCCGCGACGGCCAGGAGCAGCAGGCTCATTACGTCGTCCATGACGGCAGCCCCCAGGATGATCGTGCCCTCACGCGTCTGGAGCCGGCCCAGATCGATCAGCACACGCACGCTGACGCTGGCCGATGTCGCCGCGAGAATTGCTCCCAGGAAGAGATAGCCGGAGAGATCGTGATGGTTCGCGGGCATGATCCAGCGTCCGGCGACGAAGCCCGCCACGACGCAGGTTGTCACCACGCCGGCGCTGGCGGCGAAAAACGCCTTGATGCCGACGCGGCGCAACTCGGCGGTGTTTGCTTGCAGACCGATTTGAAACAGAAGCAGGGCGAGGCCGAACCTGGCCAAAAACCCGATCACTTCGTCACTCTTCATGGGCTCGAGAAAGTGCACACCGAGCAGCCAGAGATTCCCCAGCAACACCCCGGCCAGCAATTCGCCGAGCACAGCAGGCTGGCCGGTCTTCTCGATGACATAGAACACACCGGCAATCAGGAGAATAATGGCGAGCCACACCGAGCGTGTCCCGAAGGATGGTCCACCACTGCTCGCGGAGTGGTCTGTCAGAAACGCAAATAATGCCGTCGCGAATGACATGGCGGGAGCCGGCGTGGGCCCTGGGTCCGTGAACCGACAGTATATTCGGCAGGAATGGGACCTCGCTATCAAAATCGGGGTGCTCACATACGAAGAACGGCGCCGGCTTTTGTGAAGGGACCGCCGGTGCCTATGCTGGAATCACTTTTCACAGAACTGAGAACGGAAGTCGCGATTTGGGGGACTCGCGGGTATGAATTCGCAACGTTGAGGATCGCACGTTTTCATTTCTATGCACGAGGAGGCAGGCCGGGCATCCGTGTTCAAGCGACTCCCGCCGGAGTCCTCGTAAGAACAGATTTCGAGTCTGCCCGGCCCGCCGTCGTGTGTACTGGAAAAGATCCACCAGCGAGGATGACCAAGCTGCTGGAGTGGGCAAAGGCGAGTGCGGCCAAGGCCGACCTTTCAACATTGGAGCCGCTGTAGGGGCGATCTCCTTGTACCGCCGCTCAGTAAACCGCGGGCCTGACGGCTATCTCTGTGGCGTGCGGAACGACTCCAGCGACCACTCGTCCGTCTCACCGAACGCGAGGTGACGGAGTATGTAGATATTGCCGTCGCTCGCGCGGACTTTGAAGAACGTACTATCGGGGCCGTACCACTGATCGAGGACCACCTCAACCCCGTAGGAGCGTTCGTCAAGCTGAAAGCGCGCCGGCCGCTCGTCGGCCTTTCGGCCGGAATAGCATTCCACGCTGATCTTCATTTAGAGATGAGCGGGCAGGAAGCTCTCGCTTACTTGATGCCGACCACCATCGAGTCGGGGCCAGCCAGATGTTCGACGCGAGCCTCGCGGAAGCCAACCTCCTTCATCCACGCGATGCAATCGGCGCCTGTGTAGTCAAAACCGCCGGGAGTTTCGATCAGCATGTTCAGACTCATCATCAGGCCAAAGGCGTTCTTTGACCGGTCATCGTCGATGATGGAGTCGTAGGCCACCAGGGCGCCGCCAGGAGAGATCGCCTCGTAAGCCTTGCGGAGCAGCCTCTTCTTTTCGTCGAGGCTCCAATCGTGCAGGATGTGTCCCATCGTAATCACGTCGGCCTTGGGCATGGCATCCTCGAAGAAGTTGCCGCTCACAAACCGCAATCTTCCGTTGAGCCCATGCTGCTCGGCGTACTCCTCGAAAATCGGCCCCACCTCGGCAAGATCGAACCCGATTCCCTGGAGGTGCGGATTCGCGACCGCCACCTGCACTGCCAGGTCGCCCTGCGCCGTGCCCACGTCGGCAAAGGTCCGGTATTGGCTCCAGGGAATCCGGCGCGCGATGGCAAGATTGGCTCCGCGGCTGATGCCCGTCATGGCTGCAAGGAAGTTCTTCAGCCTGGCTGGATCGGCGTACAGCGCCTCAAACGGTGATTCGCCGTCGCCGCTCTCCTTGGACTCGTTCTGCTGTTTTCCCGTGCGCAACGCCTCCGTCAAATGGCTCCAATGCCCGTACAGGCGCAGATTGGCCATTTCCAGGATGCCCCCGACGTAACTCGGCTTGTGTCTGTCCAGGTAAAAATCGGCAGCGGGCGTGTTGGAGTATTTGCCAGCGGTCCGCTGCAGTAGTCCGAGAGCTGTCAGTGTGTCGAAAAAGTCGTGCGCCGCTCGCGGATGTAGTCCCAAGCGGCCGCGCAAGGTCTCCAGGTCCTCTGGTTTCTTGGCGAGTTCGGTGAAAACACCCATTTCCACCGCGCTCAGCAGAGTCTTTGAAGCCCAGAAGCCAAGGCCGATCTGCATGATGTGCTCCGGACTCGGCGGATTTGTGCTCATTCTCGATTTCTCCCTTGAAAGAGGCGATAAGCGGTGGAGCGCCGCCGCTGCAAGGCCAGCGATTATAACTCATCCAGGGCCCTGCACAGAGCCGTACTCTCAGACGGGATCTTTGCAGCCGGCTGCGGCTCACACCTCCCCGCCTGTCTCCCACGCCTTTACTAAAAATATTGGTACCTCGGACTCATGCCGCACGCGCGTGATAGTGGCTCCATGGACGAGGTCTTCGAGCAGACGATGCCCGTGGGTGGTCATCGCGATCAGATCGCAGCTTTCTTCGCGCGCCGACTTCAGAATCTCATCAGAGGGTCGGCCGGTGGCGAGGCGCGAGCTGACCTTAAAACCTGCCTGGCTCAGTTCGTCTTGAAGGGTCTGCAAGTAGTCCCGATCCGCATGGATTTCGGCCGAGTCCGACAGATTCAATTTTCGCTGCCACTGCGCCGCCCAGCCGGTCGAGACGTGCAGAAGCAGAAGCTCGGCGCCGGTAAGCTGCGCCAGTTCTTTAACGCGCGGCAAAAGGGCGGCGTCGGCCTTGCTGTGGTCGAGAGCGACGAGGATCTTCTTGAACATCGGCGTAGCCGGTCGCGGTTTGTCCCTGAGTCAGTGTGTCAGAGGGTCAGCGCCAGCAAATAAACATTCAATCCGGCGATGAGGTAAGCAACGCTCCACGACAGCCCCCGCAGCCAGGGTGCGCTGGTGAATTCCCCCATCTTGCGCCGATCGCAAGTGAACTTCACCAGCGGAAAGACAGCGAACGAAAGCTGCAGGCTCAGGACAACCTGGCTCAGGATCAGCAGCTTGGCCGTTCCGCTCGTACCAAAGAAGGCGACGGTGATAACGGCCGGTATAATGGCCAATAGACGGGTGATCAGCCGCCGCAGCCAGGGAGCAAGGCGGACGTTGAGAAATCCCTCCATCACCACCTGGCCGGCAAGAGTGCCGGTCAGCGTTGAGTTCTGGCCCGAGCAGAGCAGCGCCAGTGCGAACAGGAAACTTGCCACCGGTATTCCCAGCAGGGGTGAGAGCGTGTGATACGCCTGCTGAATTTCCGCCATCTGATGCATCCCGTGCTTGAAGAACGTCCCCGCCGCCATAACCAGAATGGCAGCGTTGATGAGGAAGGCAAAGTTGAGCGCCAGGAACGAGTCCAGAAAGTTGAAGCGGATAGCAGTGCGCAGGCCTTGCGGACTGCGCTCGATGGCGCGCGTCTGCACAAGCGATGAGTGCAGATACAGGTTGTGCGGCATCACGGTGGCGCCCAGCATGCTGACGGCGATATAGAGCATGTTGCGATCGCTGAGAACCTCGGGGGTGGGAACAAAGCCCTGCAGAATCCCCACGATTGAGGGGCGAACCATCACGATCTCCATCAGATAGCAGACTCCGATGGTGGCGATGAGGGTCACGACCACCACCTCGAGATAGCGGAAGCCGCGGTGCTGCAGGTAAAGAATCGCAAGCACGTCAAGCGCCGTCAGGCACACGCCCACGAGCAGCGGAATATGAAAGAGCAGGTTCAGGGCGATCGCCGAGCCGATGACTTCGGCCAGGTCACAGGCGGCAATGGCGACCTCGGCGAAAATCCACAACGCAAAACTCGCCTGGCGCGAGTAGCTCTCCCGGCACATCTGGGCCAGATCGCGCGAGGTGACGATGCCGAGCCGCGCGGCGAGCGACTGCAGCAGAATGGCCATCAGATTCGACACCAGCAGCACGAAAATGAGCCGGTAGGCGAACTCCGAGCCGCCGGCGATATCGGTGGCCCAGTTGCCGGGATCCATGTACCCCACGGCGATCAGGAACCCTGGTCCTGAGAAAGCGGCCAGTTTTCTCCAGAAGCCTGCGCCCGCCGGCACGCTGACAGTCCGGTGTACCTCCGGCAGCGAAGGCTCAGCAGGAGCGATTCCGTAGGCGCCCAAAGGGTTGTGGTCCATCAAACAGCAACATGGCATACCGGGGGTAAGGGGCACAAGGCCGGAAAGCTGCGCAGCCACTTCGCCAGCCTAACCCTCCGCCCGTTGACTCGTCTAAATTCGGGGAACCGTGCCGGGGCTGGTTGCGTAACAGCATACGAGGTCCATCGTCGCGGCCAGACGATGGACCATCCATCGGCACAGGGGATGCCGGGCAAAGACATCCGGCCGCACTCCCCCCGGAACACCTCACCGCAGGCGCCGAACGCGGCGAGACGTTGGAGGACGGGCTATGCTTGAAACCGAAGGCGGGGCTGTAAGTCCGGCGTACCCGCGTGGGGACAGCCCGTTCAGCGGACTCAAGCCTGGTGACAGAATCCAGGTCCATCCATCCATTCCCCGGCACAACGAGCATCGGGAGTATCAGATCCAGCGGCTTGAGGCCGGCCGCATCGTCCTTCGCGAGCGCCTGGCCGATCAGCCCTTGAGCATCCCGGCTGCCTCGGTGGCCAAAGTACACTCGGCCCGCGGACCGAAACCGGCTTTGCTGGTTCTGAAAGGGCGCCTGCAGTGGATTACGGCCACGCGGCAGTGGATGGTGCTGCCTGAACAGCCGCCTGCCGATTCCGAGCACGGGCTGCACAAACTGGCCAGTTCAAGCGACGACCACGTCGTCGAGGTCATTGAGCGGCTCGGGCAACAGGGCTATTCCGCCTGGTGGGTTCCGGTCGACGAAGTGCGCGAGTTCCTGATTCAGGGCGGCGAGATCATTTACGATGCGGACGGCCGCTATCTCAGGACCCGGGATCAGCGCTCCGAATGGATATTGCTCGCGAGACGCCCCGAAGCCGCAGCCCTGCCGTAAGCCGAGGGCCTGCTATTGAGGAGAGAACATGGGGAAGTATGGGATTGCGTTTGTGACGCTGATCGTCGGGCTGACTGCCATTTCAACCTCTGGCGCGGCTTCCTGGAACACCGTTCGCGGCAGGTTCGAGCGCACGTTTACGGTGAACGGGCCTGTTGAACTGCAAATCAAGAATGGGTCGGGCGACATTACCGTGCGTGAAGGCGGCCCGGGATCGGTCGAGGTCCGGGCCAAGATTTACTCCGGCAACGGCTGGTTCGGCGGTGGCGTCGACGCCTCCAAAGTGCACGCGATCGAGTCAAATCCTCCGGTCGAGCAGTTTGGCGGCACCATTCGCATCAAGGAACCGGAAGGCTTCCGGAACGTCTCCATCGACTACGAAATCTCAGTGCCGGCCAACACCCGCGTCCGGTCCGAGACCGGGTCCGGCGATGTCACGGTGGAGGGCATCAGCGGGCCGGCTGAAATCGCGACCGGTTCGGGAGATGTCAAGATCCGCAGCGTGCACGGCAACATTCGCGCCGAAACGGGCAGCGGCGACGCCAGACTGCAGGGTATCGATGCTGAACGGGTGGAGGTCAAGACCGGCTCGGGAGACGTGGACCTTCGCGAACTCCGCTGCGCCCTGCAGGCGGAAACCGGGAGCGGCGACGTGCAGGCCGAAGGCCGCCCCACCGGCCATTGGCGGCTCAACACGGGCTCCGGCGAGGTGACGCTCCATCTGCCGTCGGATCTCGGTTTCGATCTCGCTGCCCGCAGCGACTCCGGTGATGTGCACACCAGCGGCAAGTTCAGCATCACCGTCCAGGGGGCCATGCGCAATGGGGAAGTACACGGCAAAGTGCGGGGCGGCGGCATTCCCGTCGATGTGCAGACTGGCTCCGGCGATATCACGATTGATTAATGACGATTACAGATCAGGGTGACAGATCGTGCTGTAGCGCGGGCGTCCCCACCCGCGATTTTCTTCTCGCCGTGGGGACAAGGTGCCCGCGCTCCCGGCGAGTTTCTAAGGAGAAAACATCATGAAGCAGACCATGAGATTGAGATTTTTGGGCGTGGCACTGGCCGGCGCTTTGATTCTGGTTCTGCCGTCCGTGCTTTTCGGCGCCGAGGGCTCATTCGACCGCAGCTTGCGCGTGAGCGGGCCCGTTGATCTCGACGTCTCCACCGGGTCCGGACACATTCGCGTCCGCACCGGGGAAAGCGGCACCGTTCAGGTGCACGCTGTCATCAAGGCGCGCGATCACTGGGGAGGACCGAGCGCCGAAGAGAAGGTGCACAGGATTGAGGCCAATCCGCCGATTGAACAGGACGGCAGCGTCATCCGCGTGGGACACCTCCATGACTCGGCGCTCAGCAGGAATGTCTCGATCGACTACGACCTTGTGGTTCCGCCGGACACTCGCCTGCGCGCGGACAGCGGCTCGGGAGACCAATCCGTGGAAGGTATCCGGGGTCCCCTGAAAGTCGAAACGGGTTCCGGCCGCATCGATGCCACGCACATCGGCGGCGAGGTTCACGCGAGCACAGGGTCGGGCGATATACGTCTCGACTCGATCCAGGGCGGCGTTACGGCCAATACGGGCAGCGGCTCCATCCGGGCAACCGGGGTAGCCGGCGAGTTCTCGGGAGAAACCGGCAGCGGCGACATTCACCTCGAGCAGACGGCCGCGGGCCTGGTGAAGGCTTCGAGCGGTTCAGGCCGCATCGAGTTGGCCGGCGTGAAAGGGCCGTTGCGCGCGAATACGGGCAGCGGCGACATCGCCGCTCAGGGCGCGCTCGGTGGAGACTGGCGTCTGGAGACCGGATCAGGCGCGGTAACCATCAATCTGCCCGAGAACGCGTCCTTCGACCTGCGCGCCCACACCGACTCGGGCAGGATATCCACCAAGGTGCCCGTCACCACGCAAGGCACGATAAGCCGCAATGACTACCAGGGCAGGGCGGGATCCGGCGGCTATCTGCTCGAAGTCAAAACGAGTTCCGGAGACATCCGGATCGAATGAACCGTCTCCACGCGCTGAGCCGCGCCTGTCCGAAGCGCGGCTCAGTCGGTGACGGCGATCTTCCTGAGTTCGCGGGCCGCGGCTTCCGGCTCGAGCGAGTTGTAATAGACCTCTTTCAAACTGTACGGCTTCGCCTTCCCCGGAATCACCGGTAGAATCTCCACGTGCCAATGGTAATCGTCGGTGAGCGTCTGCCAGTTCCCGGACCTCTCGAACTTGGCGCCGCTGTTCGGTGAGGTGTGCAGGACCATGTGATAGGCGCTGGAGACCGCTTCCAGCCGCTTCAGGACCGATTTCAGCATGCGCGCGAAATGGAGCCGCAGATCCCAATCGGCGAGGCCCAGTTCGAAGGCGCAGTTGTGGTCCAGAGGCAGCAGCCAGGTCTCGTAAGGGACGCGCGACGCGTAGGGACAAAGGGCCACGAACTTCTCGTCCCATTCCACAGTCCGAATCTGCTCGGAAAGCTCCTGCTTGATCATGTCGCAGATCAGGCAGCGCTCCTTTAGCTGGAAATAATGCTGGCTGGCTCGGAGTTCGTAGGTGACGCGCCGGGGGAGAAAAGGCGTCGCCGTGATCTCCGAGTGCGGATGCTCCAGGTCCGGCCCCGCCGCCGCACCCTGGTTGCGAAACACGGTCACGTAGCGAAACCGCCGGTCTTTCTTCAGATCCAGCAGTCGCGTGATGTAGGCGCTCAGGACTTGCGCCACGTGCTCGTCGCTCTGATGCGAAAGCTGGACACCGTGCTCGGGGGCTTCAATCACCATCTCGTGCGCGCCGAGGTTCCGCATCCGATCGTAGATACCTTCCGCCTGCCGCTCGGGATCGCCCTCGATGCGGTACAGCGGATTCAGGTGAGGAACCACGCGAACCTGCCAGTTGGGATCGCCGTAGGGGTGTTCGTAGATTGCCGGGCTGCTCGCCGCCCGCCCGCCGCGACACAGGGGACACCCGCTGCCGTCGGTGAGCGATTCCTCCCCGGTAGCCTGCAGCACCCAGGTGTTGGTGATGGGGTCCTTGCGTAATTGCATGCCCGCGCCGCTGCGAACTTTCAACTTTGATGTTGATGCCATTGTCTTCTCGCCTGACCTCTGATTCCTTTCCAACGAACGCCGCCATTCGCAACGCGTCTGCTCTATACTGTTCGATCGCCGGCCGCTTCGCTGCAACCGCTTTCACTTCCCACGAATGGCCGGCGGTCGTGGCTTGTCGAACCTACCGGCCGGCCGGCAGATACTATATATCGAGTCGCAGGCCGCCGCGTCAATGAGGGTCCGGATTTCGGCAATATGCGCAAAATGACGAAAACGCTTACGGCGCGCTATCTCGGCATCGATGGCGGCGGCAGCGCCACCACAGCCTGGGTCGCGGACGAGCGCGACCACGTTCTTGGGCGGGGGGCCGCAGGGCCGTCGAACCCTGTCAAGGTCGGCCTGACGCAGGCCAAGCAGGAGATCCTCGCCGCCACCGGGCAGGCGCTCGCCGCCGCCTCGAAGGTCGAGCTTTACGCGGCATGCGCCGGGCTCGCAGGCGTCGACCGCCCTCAGATGTCGGAACCTCTTCTGACCTGGCTGCGCACCGAGATTCCGGCGCAGATCCACTTGCTGACCACGGACGCGGCCATCACTCTGGAAGCTGCGCTCGGCCGCGCGCCCGGAGTGGTGGTGATCTCCGGCACCGGATCGATCGCCTGCGGACGCGACCGCGAGGGCAGGATGATGCGCTCCGGAGGATGGGGTTCGGTCTTTGGCGATGAGGGTTCGGCATACGACATCGGACGCCGGGGCGTCAATGCGGCGCTGCGGGCGCTCGATGGCGTCGGCCTCAGCACCCGCCTGGCGCAGGATATCTCGGGCAGCCTCGATCTCGCCGAGATCTCCGAGATTGTAGGCTTGAATCTTGCGCCCCGGCAGATCGCCGCGCTGGCTCCTCTCGTCCTGGAGGCGGAACGCAAGGACGACGCGGCGGGGTGTCAAATCGTGTTCGAAGCTGGACGGGAGCTCGCGCAGCTGGCGGCGGCGCTGCTCGTCCGCCTCGGTCTTAACGAAGAATACGTCCACGTGGTGCTCGCCGGCGGCCTGCTGCGCTCCAGCCGCGCGCTGCGCCGGAGCCTGCGCCGGCACCTCGCCAGCCTCGCTCCCCAGGCGCAAGTCGGCGTGTTGCGACGCGAGCCGGTGCAGGGCGCTCTGGCGCTGGCCCGGCGCGCCAACGGACGGGGTTCGGCGCCTGACACCGGCCGGAACCGGATGTTAGCCCGGCGCCAACGCAGGCACGAGGGGCATCCATGAGGAAAACAACTCACCGTAGGGGCGGGTTTCAAACCCGTCCCTACCAGGCGGGTGAGGAGAGGCACCCGAAAACGTGTCACTCACCGTAGGGGCGGGTTTCAAACCCGCCCCCGTGGCGATTGGCTGGGCGCTGGCCCGATGATCCCATCACGTAATTCCCAGTCGATGCTGCATCTCCTCCAGACTCACTCCCTTGGTTTCCGGATAAACAAACAGCACCACAAAGAACTGCAGCACCGTGACCGCGGTAAAGAACATGAACGGCCAGGCGCCCGAGCGCGCCGCCATCACGGGGAACACCAGCGAAATGGCGGCATTGGTGATCCAGTGCGAGGAACTGCCCAGGCTCTGCCCTTTGGCGCGCACCTGCGTGGGAAAGACCTCGCCGATATAGACCCAGATCACCGCGCCCTGGGCAAAGGCGAAAAACGCAATGTAGGCGATCAACAGCCAGAGGAGCAGGTGCTGGTGGTTGTGGAAGCCGAAGATGAAGGAAACGCCGGCGAGGCAGGCGGCGTTGCCGGCTGCGCCGATCAGCAACAGGGTCTTGCGTCCGGCCTTGTCGATGAGCGACATGGCGATGACCGTGAAAATCAGGTTGGTGGCGCCCACGGCGACCGCCTGCAAGTCGCTCGACATTTTGCCGAACCCGGCCTGGGCGAAGATGTCGTTCAGGTAATAGAGAATCGCGTTGATGCCTTCCAACTGGTTGAACATCCCGATGCTGATGGCGAGGAAGATCGGCATGCGGTATCTCCAGGTGAAGAGCCGCCCGGAGCTTCCGCCGTTTTCGCCCTCGCGAAGGGACTGAAGAATATCCTGAAGGTCCCGCTCGTAGTCCGGATCGCCGGTCAGCCGGAGCACGGATCGCGCTTCGTCGAGACGGCCCTTCTTGGCGAGCCATCTTGGGCTGCGCGGAATGGTGAAAAGCATCACCAGGAAAATCGCCGCCGGTAGCGCGGCCACCCCGAACTTCCAACGCCACTCCGCCGCGCTGAACCCCGCCAGGCCGATCACGTAATTCGAGAAATACGCGAGCAGGATGCCGAACACCACGTTGAACTGGAAGAATCCCACCAGGCGGCCGCGCCATTGGGCAGGAGCGACTTCGGCGATGTACATCGGCGCCAGCACCGACGACCCGCCGATGCCGAGCCCGCCGATGAAGCGGGCGATCAACAGCGCGTCCCAGTTCCAGGCCAGAGCCGATCCGAGCGCGGAGACAAGATAGAAAACCGCCATCCAGCGCAGGCTGTCGCGGCGGCCCAGACGGTCCCCGGGGTAGCCCGCCGACATCGCTCCGATCACCGTGCCGGCGAGGGCGCTGAAGACCGTCACGCCCAGCAGCCGCGGCGTCAGGCTGTAGGCCTGGGTGAGCGCCTGCGTGGTGCCGGAGATGACGGCCGTATCGAATCCGAACAGCAGCCCGCCCAGTCCGGCAACTACCGTGCTCTTGAGAAGACTTCCCGGGAGTTTCATGCGCACTCCGCTGCTCGCGAGTTTTGAGTCCTAAGCCTAGCTGTTTTCGACTGGCGGGCGCAATCAGTGGGGACTCGACTGTTTACCGTCGGGGGGCGAGTTGGCCAGGTTCGAGGCGCCATCTTGAGTTCGTGCCGGTAAGTGCTGTTCGCTAATCGGTACTCCCTATGCCGATTTCCCTGATCAGTACGCTACCCGCATCAAGCACAGACCCTGCGGCGGGGCGGTGGGTCCGGCAAGCGTGCGATCGCGCGCCTGCAGGATCGCTGCTACCTCGCCGGGCGCGAGCCGCCCCCGCCCGACCTCGACCAGGGTCCCTACGATGTTGCGGACCATGTGATGCAGGAAACCGCTGCATCGCACGTCGTAAGCCAGCATTGCGCTACGGTCACGCCAGAGGATTCTGGACGAAAATATCGTTCGAACCATGGAGTGGTCGTGCTTCTCTTGCGGCACCCGCAAAGGAGGCAAAATCGAATCTTCAGGGCGGGGAGCGTCGTCGTCCGCGTCCGCGCCGGTGGCGGCGAACGACGTAAAATCGTGCGTGCCGGCGAAAACTCGTGCCGCTCGCGCCATCGATCGGCGGTCGAGGGCGTGAGGGTAATGCCAGACGTACCGCCAGAGAAACGGCGGGCAGACGTTAGCCTGCAGAATCCGGTAACGATAGATCTTCGAGCGCACGGCGTAGCGGGCATGAAAGTCCGGGGCGACCTCGTCCACAGTACGCACGCGTATGTCCGCAGGCAGAATATCGTTGAGGGCGCGCTGCAGATTCGCCGCCGGGATGCGGCACGAGGTGGTGAAATTTGCCACCTGTCCGAGAGCATGGACTCCGGCGTCGGTTCGTCCGGAGCCGTAGAGCTTCACCGGTTCCCTGACGATTCCGGTGATCGAGTCCTCGACGCAGGCCTGCACCGTCGCGAGCCCGGGTTGCCGCTGCCAGCCGTGAAAGCTGCTGCCGTCGTATGCCAGCAGCAGGCGCAGGTTACGCCGGGCGCCCTTGGTGGTCTTCGCGGGCATGATTCAAGATAAACCATCGAGTCGGAAAGCTCCCAGCCGATCTGGCTGGTTCTCTGTGAGCTCCGGGGATGAGCTCTGGGGAGAAGCCTCAAATTTTGAACTTCTTCGCGGCGCGCGAAGATTCTTGGGGCTCGCCACCAGTGCACTGTCCGCTAAACAGACGGACAACCGGCGTGCACGTCGCGGCGGCTTTATGCCGCCACCGCGAATTGAGAATGCTGAGATTATGACGACGTAAAGTCGCCGCTACATTGTCCCCCTGAATACTGGGCAGCACCTTAGCCACCCGCCACCCACCTTTGGCCGATTGGGCTGCAGCAAGCGACGCTGGGACCAAAATCCGGCTAAGCTATTGAATCTGCTGCGAAAATAAACTTTCTCAATTTTCTCACTTTTCTCACTTTTCTCCATTGTCCCATTTTGGGGTGGTAGGCTCGAAGTATGCTGAAGCAGGCTCTGCAATTCGCGGTCGGCAACCCGGTTGTGGTGCAGGCATCTTCCCTGCGTGAGTTTGTGGTGCAGGCATCTTGCCTGCCGCCCGCCAGACAAAGCCTTTTGCCACAAGCTGGAGAGGAGAGAGCGAGGGGAATCGATTTTTGCGCTAAACAAAGCCATCAGGTATTTGAAAAAATTAGACTTACTATTTTTCATAGGGCCAGAAAGCCATCAGGTACTTGAAAAGAAATGAGTTAAGCTTTGAAAGCCATCAGGTTATTGATGGGCTGTGATTTAGGCATGTTTTGAAAGGGTAAAAACCATGTCTTTAATGCGAAAAAGAGCCACTTTTGGACGCCATCGACGCCAATCGCGCGAGGAGATCCTCGTGACTGACATGGGCGGAGATGCACGGGCGCCTTCGCCGGTTGATTCTAGCCGAGATAATCGCGCGAGCGCAGCGTCGCCGCGATCGCCAGGTTGGAGCCTTTTCGGGAGCACGGAGCACACGCAGGAAGGCATGGCGGATGTATGAGCCTCACGTCGCTTGATGCTGTCCATTTTCGGACAGGCCTTTGCGGGGCTGGTCAGAAGGTGCCCCTCGGCCTGCGATTATCCCTATCACGATGTGAGGCTTACGTAGAGAGCGGGTGGAATTCCGCGTGCGTCGTACTTTGTTTCCATTGTGGCGGTTTGAATGGGGGCCGACGGTTCGCGGGCATAGCACCGGCGATGACACCACGACCGGAGACGCCCTGACCGGCTGAAACTTCATGCATCAGAGTTTCGTAATTGTAGTTTGAAACCGACAAAAGATTTCCCTCGGCAAGGAGATGCAAACATGAGACTTTCCAGCGTACCGGCGCTCGCAAAATACCTGTTGCTCGGGTGCCTCGGGATCGGCCTGGGCGCGGCCTGCCTCGGAGCCCAGCAAAATGGCGTTTCGACCGAGGCCCCGGCGAACCCCACGCAGGCTTCGCAAGCGGAGCCGTCAGGCGGACTCCCGCCCGGCGCCACGAACTTCGATTACAGCCGGAGCCACACGTTTCCGAACTTCTTCTCGACTTTCGTGCCCGAGCCCGTGCCCGAGCCGAGCATGAGCAACTCGCAACTGCTCCATTCGCTCATGGTGAGCGGCAAGCTCGTGCTCTCGCTCGATGACGCCATCGCCCTGGCGCTGGAGAACAACCTGACGATCGCAGTCGCGCGCTACAACATTCCTTACGCACAACTCGACTTGCTTCGCGCGCGTGCCGGCGGCGCCACCCGCGGCGTGGCAGGCGCCTTTCAGTCCCAGTCTCTGTTTGCGGGGGCCATCGGCGGCGGCCTGAGCAGCTCCAGCGGGGGCAGCAGCACCAGCGGCGGCGGCGCGCTCGGCGGCGGCGGCCCGATTAACATTGGCACGATCTCCTGCTGCGACCCGGTCGCCGGCTTCAACTACGGATGGGCCTACAACGTGAATCCTTTGAACTACCAGACCGTGAATCTCGCTCCCACGGTGGCGAGCCATATTATGAGCATGAGTAGTTTCTATGGCCAGGGGTTCCTTACGGGCACCAGTTACGCCGTCGGAATTAACGGCTTCCGCGAGAGCAGCACCTCGCCGGCGGCTCTGTTCAATCCCGAGGTACCCACCGGGATGTTCTTCGGCATCGACCAGCAGTTGTTGAACGGCTTCGGATACCGGGCCAACGCCAAGTTCATCCGCATCGCCCAAAATGACATGAAGTTTGAAGACTCTGCTTTCCGCGTGCAGGTGATGACCACGGTCGCACAGGTCGTGAACGACTACTACACGCTGCTTTACGACCGTCAGAACGTGGGAGTCGCGCAGGAGGCCGTCAATTACTCCCAGCATCTGCTCGACGACAACAAGAAACAGGTTCAAATCGGCACGCTCGCGCCCATCGAGGTGGTGCGGGCCGAATCCGAGTTGGCCACCGACCAGCAGACCCTGATTGTGGCGCAGACCACGCTCAAGCAGCAGGAGCAGGTCGTGAAGACTGAGATTTCAAAGCAGGTCACCCCGGACCTGGCGGCAATCGAGATCGATCCTACGGACAAGTTCCCGGCGGCGGAAGCCGAGAGCGTTCCTCCCGTTGAACAGGCGCTGCAAGTGGCCTATCAGAACCGTCCTGAAATCAACGAAGCCGATCTGAACCTCGCCAACCAGGCGATCACGCTGAAAGCGGTTCGCAATCAGCTGCTGCCGACCCTGACCGCATTCGCGAGCTACACGCCTTCCGGGCTCTCCGGCAACCAGGCGCTCTATGGCTGCACGGGGAATTATGTGTTCAACCCGCTTTCGAACACGTGCGTCTTGGGCAGTTCGGTCGTGCCGGCGACCGTTACCGGGGTCAAGCAGAACGGCATTCTGCAGTCGCTGACCGGCCTGTTCCACGGCACGTATCCCTACTACTCGTACGGCATCAACCTGCAGATTCCCCTCCGGAATCGCACCGAGCAGGCCGATGCCGCCAGGGCCCTCTTCGAACAGCGTCAATTGCAGACCCAGCTTCAGCAGGAGAAGAACACCATTGCCCAGGACGTGCGCAATGCCGAGATCGCCATAACGCAGGCGAAGGCGCAGATCAATGCCACCATCAAGGCGGTCGATCTCGCCCGACAGACGCTCGACGCCGATCGCAAGAAATTCCAACTGGGCGAAACCACCACGTTCCAGTTGATTCAGGATCAGCGCGATCTGACTACCGCCGAGGGAAATGAGTCCAAGGCGTTTCAGACCTTTGCCACGGCTCTGACGCAGTTCAGCCAGGCGACCGGCACAACGCTCAATCGCTATCACGTCGAGATCGGAGACGCCAAGCAGGGTCGGGTGACGCATCCGCCGAATATTCCGGGCGCGGAACCTGTGCAGGGCGCACAGACCGTCCAGTAGATCTCAGGGGCAGCGGCGGGATTGCTTGTCAGACGCATCACGGACGCCACTAAAGGCACGGAGACCGCGGCTCTGTGACCTCGGTGGTTTCTGCGGTGCATCCGCTGAGCCTCCGGCCCGTTCGGTGCAGGATAAGGAATCGCTCGTGTTGGACCGTCCAAAGCCGGGCGCCGCTGCCGTTCGTCCGCGCTGAGGACAGCGCCGCTACCGCCGAGAGCCCGCCAGCTGTAACTCCGTCCCGTTCCATTCGTAGCTCCGAAGAGAGCAGGCTTGAGGCTGCGCGGCGCTTGCGATAAGGTGGAGCGGCCTCGTCTTGAGGCGGGAGGAGCGTGCGCGTGAGCGCCAGGAACGGTTCGGCGATCGTGCAGGTGAGTGGCCTTCGCAAGAGCTACGGTGAGGTTGAGGCCATCCGGGACATCAGTTTCGAGATCCGGGAGGGCGAGGTCTTCGGATTGCTCGGGCCGAACGGCGCGGGCAAAACGAGCACCATCGAGATTCTCGAGGGACTGCGCCAGCCCGACGCCGGCACCGTGCGTGTCTGCGGGCTGGAGCCGGCGCGCGAGAGCCAGCAACTCAAGCAGCGCATTGGCGCGCAGCTTCAAAACACCATCCTGCCCGACAAGATCACGGTGGAAGAGGCGCTTCGCCTTTTTGCGAGCTTCTACGAGCGTACCATCGCGGTTGATGACCTCATGGAGCGATTCGGGCTGGGGGAGAAGCGCCGCGCTTACTACGAAACGCTCTCCGGAGGACAGAAGCAGCGCCTGGCGCTGGCGCTGGCGCTCGTCAACACTCCGGAACTGGTGCTGCTCGATGAGCCGACGGCCGGTCTCGATGCCATGGTGCGCCGCGACATCTACGCCCTGATCGAGCAATTGCGCGCCGAGCACCGCACCGTGCTGCTGACTACGCATTACATCGAGGAGGCGGAACGCCTTTGCGATCGAGTGGCCATCGTCGATCACGGCCGGATCGTCGCCCTGGGCACGCCGCGCGAGCTTGTGCGGAAATCCGGCGAAGGCGCGCGCATTGAGGTCCGGCTGGAAAAACCGGCCTCTGCCGGGCGGCTGCGAGGGCTCGACGCCGTGCTGGAGTGCGCGGAACGCGACGGAGCTTATTTCCTTCGCGTCGATCCGGTGGCCAAGGCCGTGGTCGCCCTGGTGCACATGATCGAGACCGAGGGCAATACGCTGGTGGACCTGCACATCACGCGGCCGTCGCTCGAGGATGTCTTTGTGGAGATGACGGGGCGCTCGATCGAGGATTGATCAGCGGCTGGAATGGTTCTGCGGGCTTAGGTGACGATGATGGCGGCAATCCGAATTGCGCTGCTGAACATCCGGCTCGCCATGCGCACCAAAGTGGCGCTCTTCTTCACGTTCATTTTCCCGCTCATCTTTCTGTTCGCTTATGGGGGCATTTTTGCCCACGGCAGTCCCGCCGGAATGGCGTTCCTGTTCGGACCGGTAATCGTGCTGCAGGTGATCGGCAGCTCGCTGTGGGGCCTCGGCATGCGGTCCGTGGCAGAGCGCGAGCGCGGGAGCCTGCGCCGTTACCGGTTAGCGCCGATCGGTCCGGGAGCCATCGTCATGAGCAGCATGCTCGCCGGCTATCTGCTCCTGATACCAACCGTGGCCGTGATGCTGGGATGCGCCCGCCTCTTCTTCCACATGCCGATGACGATCAGCATCCTTGACCTTTGGATTCTGGTCACGGCCGGAAGCTTCGCCTTTGCTGGCTTTGGATTGACCATCGCCAGCGTGGCCAACACCATGCAGGAGGCCCAGGTCTACAACAACATCGCCTTCTTCCCCCTGCTTTTTCTCTCCGGCGCCACTATTCCCCTGGGAGCTCTGCCGCATTGGTTGCAGTCCGTAGCCGCGTTCCTGCCCGCAACCTATCTGGTCAGCGCGTTCCAAGGCGTCATGTCGCAGTCGGAGCCACTCCTCCGTCACACTCCGGAGCTGTTGGCCCTGATTACCTCCGGCTTTTTCGGGTCTGCCTTCGCGTGGAAGCTGTTTCGCTGGGAAAAAGACGAGAAGATCTCGAAGTCGGCCAAGCTCTGGGCGCTCATATTCCTCTTCCCCTTCCTTGGCATGGGCGCCTGGATGAACGCCAACGGCTCCGCCATGGCTGGGTGGTCGCGGGCCCTCAATAATCTGGACAATTCCGGCCAGTCCCAAACCAGCGGGTCTGCGGCAAAGGTGAGTAAAGGGCCCTTTGCTATTGAGCATGTGGGGGTGTTTGACGGCGAACACGTCAGTCCGGCGGACACGGTGATCGTGCAAGACGGCAGGATTTTGGCCGTCGGCTCCGGCCTCAAGCCGCCGTCGGGAGCTCAGGTGATCGACGGAAGGGGCGACACCCTGCTGCCCGGCCTCATCGACGCGCACGTGCACGTCCTCGATCGCGACGCGCTGAAGCAATCGCTGGTTTTCGGCGTCACCACAGATCTCGACATGTTCATGGATTGGAAGCTGGCCCGGCAAATCCGGAAGGAACAGGCCGCCGGACAGGACCTCGACTATGCGGACTTGCGCTCGGCGGGCACGGTGGTCACCGCGCCCGGCGGACACGGCACCGAGTACGGTCTGAAGATCCCCACGCTAAGCTCGCCCCAGGACGCCCGAGCCTTCGTCGACGCGCGCATCGCGGAAGGGTCCGACTACATCAAGATCATTTACGACGATGGCCGCGCTTACGAAATGCATCTTCCCACTTTGAGCAAAGCTACGATGGCCGCGGTGGTGGAAGCGGCCCATCGCCGAGGCAAGATGGCTGTGGCTCACATCGGCTCATATCAAGGCGCCCGCGACGCCATCAACGCCGGCGCTGATGGACTGATGCATCTCTTTATCGACCGCGCGCCTGACGCGGACTTCGGCCAGTTCGTCGCCGAGCATCACGCCTTCGTGGTCCCCACACTCAGTGTCCTCAAGAGTATCTGCGGCACGCCGAGCGGAGAGCCATTGATCAGCGATCCTGAGATCAGTCCCTACCTGCCTGAGTCAGCGATCGTCAGTCTCAAGCAGAGTTTCCCCCAACGTCCTGGGGAGCACTGCGATTACGACGCCGCTCCGGCGAGTATTCGTCTGCTGCAGGCTGCCGGTGTACCGATTCTGGCGGGCGCGGATGCACCCAATCCGGGCACTACGTTCGGCGCCAGTCTGCATCGTGAGCTGGAACTGCTGGTCGAGGCCGGCCTGACGCCGCAGGCGGCTCTTGTGGCTGCGACCTCCGCCCCGGCGCACGCCTTTCATCTCGAGGATCGCGGACGCATCGCGCCAGGTTTGCGCGCTGATCTCCTGCTGGTCAAGGGCGATCCGACCACGGACATCAAGGCGACGCGCGCCATCGTCGCCGTGTGGAAGCTCGGAGTTCAGGCTGACCGCGAGGCCTGGCGCGCTCAGGTGGAGAGGGCGAACAAAACCGCCGCCGGGGCGCCGGCAGGTTCGGAGTCCGGCCTGGTGAGTGATTTCGACGCTGGGACACCCGCAACGAACTTCGGCTCCGGCTGGGTGAAGTCGACGGACTCCATGATGGGCGGCAAGTCGGCGGCCGATTTCAAAGTCGTGGACGGTGGCGCCCAGGGCAGCAAAGGCTCGCTCGAGATCTACGGCGACATTCTGCCCGGTTACGCGTTCCCCTGGGCCGGAGCCATGTTCATGCCCGGCGCTCAGCCGTTCGCTCCGGCCAATCTGTCGTCCAGGAAGGCCATCAGTTTCTGGGCCAAGGGCGACGGGAGGACATACCGGGTGATGATGTTTGCCTCCAGCGCGGGACCAATCCCTGCATGGCAGAACTTTGTGGCCGGCCCGGACTGGAAACACTACACCTTCCCCTTCGCTTCGTTCCGGGGCATGGACGGTCATGATCTGGAGGGTGTGTTGTTCTCGGGCGGCCCTGAGCCGGGCAAGTTTTCCTTCCAGATCGACGACGTGCAGTTTGAGTGATTGAAGCCGGGCCGCGACGAGCGATGCTGTCTCAGTTTGTGGTGCAGGCTTCCCAGCCTGCGTTTGGGCGCACACCGCAGGCAAGATGCCTGCACCACAGATTCGCCCGATGATCTCACTCCTTCGCTTCGTACTGCTGACGCAGGCCGGCTACGACCGCCGGATCGGCAAGCGTGGTGGTATCGCCGAGCACGCGGCCCTCGGCGATGTCGCGCAGCAGGCGCCGCATGATTTTGGCGCTGCGCGTTTTGGGAAGCTCAGCGCTGAAAAAGATGTCGTCCGGCCGCGCCAGCGCCCCGATCTTGTGCGCAACGTGCTGTTTCAACTCTTCCTTCAAGTGATCCGTCGCAGCCGTGCCCTCTTTGAGCGTCACAAAGGCGCTGATTGCTTGGCCTTTCACGTCGTGCGTCTTGCCGATCACCGCCGCTTCCGCCACCGCGGGATGGTCCACCAGCGCGCTCTCGACTTCGTACGTCGAGATGCGATGGCCGGAGACGTTCATCACATCGTCCACGCGGCCGAGCAGCCAGAAATAGCCGTCTTCGTCCACCTTGGCGCCATCACCCGCGAAGTACCGTCCCGGATACCGCGACCAGTATTGCCGCACGTAGCGCTCGGGATCACCATAGATGGTGCGGAACATCGCCGGCCACGGCTTGTTCAATACCAAATAGCCGCCCGCACCGGGTCCGACTTTCTGGCCTTTCTCGTCGAGCACTTCGGCATCGATCCCGGGGAACGGACGCGTGGCGGAGCCAGGCTTGGTCGCGATGAGACCCGGAAGCGGCGTGATCATGCACATGCCGGTCTCCGTCTGCCACCAGGTGTCGACAATAGGGCATCGCTCGCGTCCGATGTGGCGGTGATACCAGATCCAGGCTTCGGGGTTGATGGGCTCGCCGACTGTGCCGAGAAGCCGCAAGGCCGAGAGATCGTACTTCGCCGGCCATTCCGTCCCCCAGCGCATGAACGTGCGGATGGCCGTGGGTGCGGTGTAGAGGATATTGACCCCGTACTTCTGCGCGATCTGCCAGAATCGGCCGCGGTCGGGATAATCCGGCGAGCCTTCGTACATCAGGCTGGTCGTTCCGTTCGCGAGCGGCCCGTAAACGATGTAGGAGTGGCCCGTCACCCATCCAATATCGGCCGTGCACCAGTAGACGTCGTTCTCCTTCACATCAAAGATGTAGCGATGCGTTGCCGCGGTACCCACCAGATATCCGCCGGTGGTGTGCACGATCCCCTTGGGCTTGCCGGTGGTGCCGCTCGTATAGAGGAGGTACAGAATGTCTTCGGCGTCCATCGGCTCGGCTTCGCATCTGTCCGAAGCATGCTCGACGAGGTGATGCCACCACAGATCGCGTCCTTCGTGCATGGCGGCTTCGGCACGCTCGCCGACGCGGTGTACCACGATCACTTTCTCGATGGAGGGCGTGCCGTGCAGCGCCTCGTCGGCATTGTGCTTCAGGTGGACAATGTGGCCGCGCCGCCAGGCACCGTCGCAGGTGATCAGAATCTTCGCCTCGGCGTCGTTGATGCGCTCGCGCAGCGACTCCGCCGAGAATCCGCCGAACACCACGCTGTGTGGCGCCCCGATTTTGGCGCAGGCCAGGAGCGCGATGGGCAGCTCCGGCACCATGCCCATGTAGATCGCCACGCGGTCGCCTTTGCGCACACCAAGCGATTTCAGCACGTTGGCAAATCGATTCACCTCGCTCTGCATCATCCCAAAGGTGAGCACGCGCGAGTCGCCCGGTTCGCCCTCCCAGATGATCGCCGCCTTGTTGCGGCGCGGGCCGGCGGCGTGGCGGTCGACACAGTTGTAAGCGACATTCAGCTTGCCGCCCACGAACCACTTCGCCCAGGGAAAATTCCATTCGAGCACCTTGTCCCAGGGCTTGAACCAGTCGAGGCGTCTGGCCTCGTCCGCCCAGAACGCTTCGAGGTCATTGGCGGCGCGCTGATAGATGGCGGGGTCGGCCGCATTGGCCTGCCGCCGGAATTCCTCGGCGGGCGCGAACGTACGCCGCTCGTCAAGAAGCGCATCAAGCCGTTCCTGCTGAACTGCCGCGCCGTCTGTCATCGATGCCTCCGTTGTTGTGCACGCTGTGGGGCACGCATCTTGCGTGCTCCCTCGGGTCAATCCATTTCGTGCAGGCTGGAAGCCTGTACCACAATGGACCCTACCAATTTACCAGGCTCCTCTCAAAGTCGATCGTTCAACCTCCCACCTTCAGGCAGCACGCGCCCGTAAGGTGTGATGCGACTCTTGCCCGCCCGACGATCCTCCTCGGCCGCCTCAGGCGCTATGCGCCGAAGGGTGCCTGTGGTCACGCTTTATACGCCTCATCCAGGAATTCGAGCACGTGCAACACGCGCCGCTTTCGACCGCCACTGTCAGATGCTGCGGCTCCGGCGCGCAGCTGCAGCAGGCATCCCGGGTTGGCGGTCAGGATTGTGCTCGCGCCGGTCTGGTCGATTCGCCGCATTTTGTTGGCCAGCAGCCGCTCCGCCATTTCATTCTGGGTCACATTATAGATCCCGGCGCTACCGCAGCAAATCTCGGTCTCCTTCAGTTCGATGAATTCGACGCCCGGCACAGCGGCGATCAGTTTGCGGGGCGCGGAGCGAATGCGCTGGGCGTGCAGCAGGTGGCAGGGATCCTGGTAGGTCACGCGTTCGCAGACCGGCCGAAAATCACGGTTGAACTCGATACCGGCCAGGAACTCGGTGGCGTCGCGCATGCGGGAAGCGAAACGGCGCGCCGGCTCCAGCATGTCCGAATCCTCCGCCTCAAACAGTTGCTCGTACTCCTTCAGTACTGAGCCGCAGCCGGCTGCATTCGTGATGATGGCGTCAAACCCGGCACCCGCAAATGCCTCGATGTTGACGCGAGCGAGCTTTCGCGCCACGTCGCGCATGCCGGCGTGGACCTGAAGCGCTCCGCAGCAACCTTGATTCCCGGGGATCACGACCTCGCAGCCGTTGCGGGCCAGAACGCGCACGGTGGCGTCGTTCAGACCGGCGAAGGCGAGGTTCGCGATGCAGCCGGCAAAAAACGCCACGCGGTACCGGCGCTCGCCGCGAGCGGGAACCACCGTCCCCAACCGATCGAAGAAGAACGGGTCTTCCATCCGCGGGGCGAGACGCGCGACCCTGGCTAAACGTCCGGGCAGCAGCCGGAGCACACTCCCGGTCAGAGACTCGATCGCGGAGCGCTGGAACAGCCGCAGGAATCGGCCCGACATTTCGAGCCGACGGCGATAAGGCACGATCTCGCCCAGGAACATCTCGCGCAGCCAATGCTCGACCGGAGGACGGCTGTACCAGCGCTCAATCTGGCCCCGAGCCGTCTCGATCAGTCGTCCGTACTGGACGCCGGACGGACACGCAGTCTCGCAGGCGCGGCAATCGAGGCAAAGATCGAGGTGATGCACCACGTTGGGCCCGAGCGGGAGGCGTCCTTCGGCCACCTGGATCATCTGGTAAATGCGGCCGCGTGGCGAGTCCATCTCCTGGCCGAGTTCACGGTAAGTCGGGCAGGCGTTCAAACACAGTCCGCAATGGATGCACTTCGAGTAATAGTCCCAGCTCGGCGCTTCGCCGGGTCCGAAGTTGGAGCGCGGTTCTTCAGGAGGTTGAGGGATTGGCGGATTAAGCGTTTGACCCATTTGTTGACTGCTTCACCTGTTCCCGGGTTCGACCACTCCCGGGCGCCTCCTGTCCAGGAGGGGAGTTCGCCAGCGCGACCTCCTCAGCCCCCTCCGGGACATCCGGGGCCGGGGGGTCGCCGAGGATCGATTGGGCCTCCAAACTGGCCAAAATGGGCTGCTTCACGCGTCCAGACAGCCTTTTTATCGCCTCAGATTCAATGTAAACCTCTGTCTATCAATAACCTGACGGCTTTCAATGCTTAACTCATTTCTTTTCAAGTACCTGATGGCTTTCGAGCCCTATGGAAAATGGTAAGCCCATTTGTTTTCAAATACCTGATGGCTTTGTTTGGCGCAAAAACCGATTCCCTTCGCTCGCTCCTCTCCAGTTGGTGGTGCAGGCTTCCCAGCCTGCGTCTGGCGCGGCAGGCAAGATGCCTGCACCACAAACCGAGACATTGCGGGCGGCAGGCAAGATGCCTTGCACCACAAACCGAGATATTGCGGACGGCAGGCAAGATGCCTGCACCACAATCGGGTTGCCGGCCGCGAATTGCAGAGCCTGCTTCAGCATACTTCGAGCCTACCACCCCAAAATGGGACAATGGAGAAAAGTGAGAAAGTTGGGAAAATTTATTTTCGCCATGGATTCAATAGTTTAGCCCTGTTTGGCCGCCACTGGCTGGCAAGCCCGAATCCGTCACCGTAATTCCTGCTTGGCATCTTCGCTTCCCCAAAGGGATGCTGGGTTTTGGCGTACTGCCCGCCAAATCGATGGACAATTGCCGCGCTCGTAGCGACGGCTTTATGCCGCCACGAATTGAGAATGCTGAAGTCATGGCGACGTAAAGTCGCCGCTCCATTGTCCGCCTAAATACTGGACAGCACGCCTATTCACAATCCTCCCACGAATCGTCCCGGCGTCAAAGTCGACTTCGGATCCCAGGCCGCTTTCAGGCTTCGCATGGTTTCGAAATCGTCGCCCGGCGGGCCCCAGACGTCCAGCTTCGACTTAAGATCATGAGGGCAATGGGCCACGACCGTGCTGCCGCCAAGAGTCGCGGCTGCGCGCCGCAATTTCTCAATCGTCGCAAGACTCGGGATTCGGGGCTCGGGGTTCGGGCTGAAACCCACTTCGACCACGCCCACGCCAAGCTGCGCCGCCCCTGCCAGTTGCCAGCCGTCATCGCGGCCTTCCGCCTCGGTGCGCTCCAGGAAGTCTTCAGCGGCGGCGATGGGAAGCGCGGCCCGGAGCACGCACGCAGCATGGCATTCGCGTGTGACCCAATTCCCGAAATCCGCGACCCGAGCCCACACGCCGCGCGCCGCGGAATCCTCCCTGCGGTTGATCGTGGCATTGATACCGGCCGCGAGCGCGCCCAGTTCGGTTTGATACCTGGTCAGGACGCGCTCAGAGCCGCCTGCCTCGACCACGATCTCAGGCCCGGAACTCTCAACGCCCTCCCCACCGCCCGAGTCCGCCAAGGTGCGAGCGGCGGCGTTCAGCAGCACCGCGCGCAGCGGTCGCAGCGGCGAGGCGAGCAGGCGCCGGCGGAATTCGCGGGCGGACGCGAATGATTCCATTTCGATTGTCCAGGTGGTCCGAGTTGCGATTCGCGGATAGAGCTTGAGCGTCGCCTCGACGATCACGCCTAGGGTGCCGTAGGAGCCGATGAGAAGTTTAGCCAGATCGTAACCGGCGACGTTTTTCACCACGCGTCCGCCGGTTTTGACGATCTTTCCTTCGGGCGTGGCGATTTTCATCCCGAGAACCATGTCGCGCGGGCCGCCATAGCGCAGCCGCAGCGGCCCTGCGGAATTCGCCGCCAGAATGCCGCCGATTGTGGCGCGATCTCCGCCCGCGGGATCGAGCGGCAGCCACAACCGATGCTCGCCCAGCATCTGCTGCAACATGCCCAGGGTCATCCCGGGCTCGACGCTCGCCACCAGATCGTCGGGCTCGTAGTAGGTGGCCCGATTCAGGTCACGCAGGCAAAGAGCCGCATCGTAGCGCTGTGGTGGTGCTCCTAGGCCGAGTTTGGTCCCGTTTCCGCAGGGAATGACGGCGAGGCCGCGAGCCGCCGCATACTTCAGCATCTCGGCCACTTGCTCTGGCGTCGAAGGGCGCAGGGCACACGAGGGCGTCACGCCGTCCACCGCATATGCGGCGCATATCTCCGGCGCGACCGATCCGCGGTCGCCGCTGGCGATCGAAGTGAAATCCATCGCGACTCCTGTTGCTACTGCGCTCATCAGAACGTCACGCGCAGCCCCTCCGCGGCTGCCAATCTGCGCGGCCGGATATCAAAGGTCAGAAAGGCCTCCGCATCCATGGCGAGAGCCGCGGCAACGTGGAGAATGTCCAGCGAGCGTGCTCCGGTCCTGGCGGTGTGGCGCTCCGCCAGTCTGACTGAGCGGGCAAAGGCGTCGGCGGGCAGGGGCTTGAGGGGCCAGCGGTTGAGGTCACGCTCGAAATCGTGCCGCGCCGCGCGGGCCTCGCCGGCGCTGATATAGCGGCGGAAGACCGCCAATTCCATCGCGTTCACCAACTCGAGTTCGTGCAGCGCCGTAAGGATGAACACCGGCCGGAGCCTCAGCGCGAGTGAGCGAGCAACCCGGCTGTGAACGTCGACGACATAGAGCGAAAACAGAAAACTGGTGTCTGCGTAGGCATTCATCGCTCGCCACGGTCCCAGGCTACGATCTCGGCCCCGCTTACCGGCAACACTTTGTTGCCGAAAATCTTCTTCTGCCGAGCTGCAAAGTCGGGGTAATCACCGGCCTCGGGCTGAGGCGGGAGCGGCACCAATTTGGCGATGGGCCGATTCCGCTTGCGAATCACGATCTCCTCGCCCTGCCTCAGACGCGCCTCAACTTCCGAAAAGTGATAGCGAAGATCTCGAACAGTTGCTGTCTTCATAGAGTCACATTATATGTGATGCTTTGTCGAAAATCTACGGCGGATCCACGAGCTGCCTAGCTCACCTGAATCCGGAGTTCACCGCAAACCTTGCCGGAGGGCAGCACTTTCCCGGGATTCAGCAATCCGCGCGGATTGAAAAGCGACTTGATCCGCCGCATCATCTCCAGGTCGTCTTCGGAGAAAATCAGAGGCATAAGCTCGTTCTTTTCGATTCCCACGCCGTGCTCGCCCGTAATGGATCCACCCAGTTCGACGCAACGCGTCATGATGGCCTCGGCCGCCTGCACCACGCGCCTGCGCTGCTCAGGGTCGCGGCCGTCGAACAGGATCAGCGGGTGGAGATTGCCGTCACCGGCGTGGAAGATGTTGCCGATGTGCAAACCGAACCGCTGCTCAACCTCGCCGATGTAATCGAGCATCTGCACCAGGCGCGTGCGCGGGATCACCCCGTCCTGCACGTAATAATTGGGCGCGAGGCGCCCGATGGCGCCAAAGGCGTTCTTGCGCCCGCGCCAGAGCAGATCGCGTTCTTCGGAACTCCGGGCGGTGCGAATGCTGCGGGCGTGATTCCCGGCGGCGATGGCCTCAAGTTCGAGCGCGGTCTCTTCCACCTCTTCCTTCAGACCTTCGAGCTCGAGAAGCAGCACCGCGGCGGCGTCCAGAGGAAAGCCCGCGTGGGTGGCGGCTTCGATCGCGCGCAGCATGAAGCCGTCCATCATTTCCAGCGCCGCCGGTGTGATGCCGCGCGCCGTCACCGCCGCCACCGTGGCGGTAGCGTCCCGCACCTGATCGTAGACCGCCAGCAGGGTCTTGACGGCTTCCGGCAGACGCGTGAGCCGGACGGTGATCCCGGTTACAATTCCCAGGGTGCCTTCCGAACCCACCATGAGCCCGGTGAGATCATAGCCCGGCCGATCCCAGTGGGGCGCGCCGGTGTGGATCACGCTGCCGTCCGGCAGGACGACCTCGAGGCCGAGGACGTGGTTCGTGGTCACGCCCGCGCACAGCGTATGCGGACCGCCGGAGTTCTCCGCTACATTGCCACCCAGCGTGCAGGCCTTCTGGCTGGAAGGATCGGGGACGTAGCAGTATCCCTGGTCGGCCACGGCCAGCGAGAGGTCAAAATTGACCACCCCGGGCTGCACGCGCGCGCGTTCGTTCTCGATATCAATATCGAGGATTTTTTTCATGCGCGCCAGCGACACGATCATGCCGGATTCGATCACCACCGCGCCGCCGCTCAATCCCGTGCCCGCCCCGCGCGCGATCACGGGCACACCTGAGCCGGCCGCAAGCCTGACGATCGCTGAGACCTCTTCGGTGCTTTCCGGGAAGACGACGGCGTCGGGCACACGGCGCGATGAAAGCGCGTCGTACTCGTAGAGCATCAGATCGTCCGGGTTTGAGAGGACGCGGTCGGACGAGGTGATGCGGCGCAGCGACCGTGCGAGATCAGAGGCAGCCATGGGAGTTTACCGGTCGCGGACCTGCTGGGTCGCGGACGGCCCCTTGTCTCAAATTCTATCCCAAGTCAATCCCAGCCGGGCCGCCGTAGTGCCTCAGTTTGGGGTGCAGGCTTCCCGGCCTGCGCCTGATCCATGACGCAGGCAAGATGACTGCACCGCAAACTGAGGCATCGGCCGGGCCGCTCAACCCTGCGGCGGCGATCGCGTGTAAAATTACGCCCATGGCTAAAGTGCTGGTTACGGGGTGCGCGGGATTCATCGGCTTTCATCTCACACGCCGGCTCCTCGAGCGCGGCAATGAGGTGGTCGGTCTCGACAGCCTGAACGAATACTACGACGTGAATCTCAAGCGAGCGCGGCTGGCGCTGCTCGAGGCGAAAGGCAGCGATCGATTCCGTTTCGTGCGCCTGGCGCTCAACGACCGGGCGGCCATCGAGAAGCTCTTCGCTGAGGAACGCTTCCCGAGCGTGGTTCATCTCGCGGCACAGGCGGGCGTGCGCTATTCCGTGACGCATCCGCACGTGTATGCCGAGGCCAACCTTTCCGGATTCCTGAACGTGCTGGAGGGCTGCCGCCACTCGGGCGCGGGTCACCTGCTCTTTGCTTCCTCGAGTTCCGTTTATGGCGGCAACACGCAGATGCCCTTCGCGGAGCGCGATCCCGCCGATCATCCGGTGAGCCTTTATGCCGCCACCAAGAAAGCGAACGAGCTGATGGCGCACGCCTACGCTCATCTTTACCGCCTGCCCGTGACCGGCCTGCGATTCTTCACGGTCTACGGGCCCTGGGGCCGTCCGGACATGGCGCTCTTCCTCTTCACACGCGCCATTCTGCAGGACGAGCCTATTGAGCTCTTCAACCAGGGGCGCATGCAGCGTGACTTCACCTACGTGGACGATGCGGTTAACGCCGTGCTGCTGCTGCTTGATCGGACCGCCCGGCCCGATCCCGGTTGGAGCGATCGACGTCCCGACACCAGTTCCGCCCCCTATCGCATTTACAACATCGCCAGCCGCCGCCCTGTCGAGCTGGCGACGTTCGTCGAGATCCTGGAGCGGAAGCTCGGCAAGACCGCGCGGAAAACGCTGCTGCCGATGCAACCGGGAGACGTGCCCGCGACCTATGCCAACCTCGACGAACTGGTTCGCGACACCGGCTATCAGCCGCAGACCTCGATCGAGGACGGCATCGCCCGATTCGTCGATTGGTACCGCGAGTACTACCGCGTGTAAGGCCACCGTGTGGCCTATTGAGAATCACAAAATGCGGTGACAATCGTTTTCGGATGCCTCCCCTCACCCGCCTGGTAGGGGCGGGTTTGAAACCCGCCCCTACGGCCCAAGTCACTCAATACACGCGCGGCGGCCTGAAGCCGCCGCTACACGCTTTTCAGCAGCCTGCTAGCGTGGGAAAGCGCCTCTCAGACTTGCGGCGGGCTTCATGAAGTCTTGCGTGATGTACAGCTCGCCGCCCGGTCCGGCCGCGATGCCCACGCCTACCTCGGTGAATTTGGAGCTGAGGATATTGGAGCGATGGTTCCGGACGCCGGGCGGTTCCCTCATAAAAGCGGACTCGGCGCGGTTTACACTTATGTCCGTGGCGATGTTCTCGCCGGCTGCCTGCCAGACGATACCGGCCGCTTTCAGGCGCATTCCCGGGGAGCGACCCTCCGGGTCCACATGGCCGAAGTATCCGTGTGACACCATGTCGCGGGAGTGTGCGCGGGCGACGGCGGCCACTTGATCGTTCCAGCGCAAGGGCGGCAGGGGCTGGCCGGCCGGACTGGAGTTCGCGGCGCGATCGCGGTTGATGAGCTCGTACATCTCCCTTTCCATGGCCGCGAAGGGGTGGGAAGCGGGCACGGTCGAGGCCCTGTGTTCGCCAAAGTGGTGCCACCCGCTCGACGGCTCCTGTCTGGATTGAGCCTGCGCTCGCGCTGCCAGGGATGAGCTGATCAGTGCCGGCAGAGCTGCTGCGATGATGATGGGTATTATGACCGGATGATTCACAACCGCCAAACCTGGACCTCGAATTCCCCTCACGTGCGACTTGCCTCGCTCCCCCTGCAAACTGGAACCAGGCGAATTGAGATATGCTCTCAGGGAGGCAAAAACCAAACTGAACTCCCGAGGTTGGCATGATAGCATTCAAGGCGATTTCACCTGGTAATCTTCTTGGCGCCGCCGTCGTCGTCGTGATCGTGGCCAGTTTATCCGGAACCCTTGCCGCGCAATCCGGCGGCTCCTGGCGCTTCGCGTTCTCCGGCGACTCCCGCAATTGCGGAGACGTGGTGATGCCCGCGATCGCGGCGGGCGCCAAGGCCGGCGGGGCCGCGTTCTTCTGGCATCTTGGCGACGATCGCGCCACCTACGACTTTGATCAGGACTACCGCGCGCTGCATCCCAAGGCAACGATCGCGCAGTACGAGGCCCAGGCCTGGCCTGACTTCATCGAGCATCAGCTCAACCCTTTCGGGAACATGCCCGTTTACCTCGCCATCGGCAATCATGAGACGATTCCGCCCCACTCGCG
Source organism: Terriglobia bacterium (assembly GCA_035946575.1). Classification (GTDB taxonomy): domain Bacteria; phylum Acidobacteriota; class Terriglobia; order UBA7540; family UBA7540; genus Gp13-AA77. Next base: position 42,596 of record DASYZG010000032.1, read on the forward strand.
CGTGGACTGGATGATTCAGTTTGCCGACTGGCTGCTGACGCCAACGATCGAAGCCCAGCGCCTTGCCGACGATGCTTCCGATCACCAGCTTCGCACCTACTATCACTGGATCGAGCGCGGTGTGGATTTCATCACCCTCGACAACGCCACCCCCGACCAGTTTGACTCCGCCCAGCTCGCCTGGCTTCAAAAGGTATTGAGCCGCGACACGGCCAATCCGGCGGTGCGCTCCGTAGTGCTCGGGATGCACGAGGCGCTGCCCGACAGCATCTCCTCCGGACACAGCATGAACGAGTCTCCTGCCGGCACCCAAAGCGGACGCCAGGTGTACACCGAACTGCTCCAGCTTCAACAGGCTTCGGGCAAGCACGTATACGTCCTGGCAAGCCACTCGCATTTTGTGATGAGCAATGTTTACGCCACAGCCTGCCGCAAGCCTCAGGACGTGCTGTCCGGTTGGATTGTGGGTACGGGCGGAGCCGTCCGCTACCGCCTTCCCAAAGACCTGGCCGGGTCCGGGGTCCATCAGACGGACGTCTACGGCTACGCGCTCGCCACGGTCGGGCAGGACGGTAACATTGAGTTCGAGTTCAAGCAGATTAATCCCTCGGATATCCCGCCCGCGACGGTGCAGGAATTCGGGCAAGCTACCGTCGACGCCTGCTTCAGTGATAACAAGACGGAGTACGTGCCCCGGGGTGCGGTCTGTGAGAAGCAGTAGACAGGTGCAGGGCCGGAGAGGAAAAGATCGACAGGATTCAGCCGTACAGAGCGCGGGGCGGAAGCGGAAGGTCTTCCAGACCAGCGGGCTGCTGCAAAACACAGTTTGACGAGGGTAGCGGCGAGTTTACCTCGCCATAACTCCAAGACTCTCAACACGCGCTTGGCAGCATAAAGCCGCCGCTACACGTTTTTTGGCAGCCCGTCAGCGGCTTTCTCCAGCAACAAGCTCGACGTCCACATCGGAAGTCTCACGCGCCGTCAGTTTGGCGAAGGTACGGCCGCCAGAGGAGAAGGCACCCGGGCGCGGGCCGGGCTTGCGAGCCGGGTTCCCAACCGCCTTTGGCAAGTGCCTGTCGACGGACTCGGCCAGAGAGAGAATAAGATCCTGGTTGCGGACGTCCATGCGTCCAAAAAGATCCACCAGCCGCTCTTCGCGCGAGTCGAGGGAGCGCATCGCGCCGCGATTGGTGGCACCAGGCGGCAGGCTTTGGCCGTCTTCCAGGAAGAACTGATACAGCTCCGCGTCAAGTGCCCACGCCCACCTTTGCAGCGTTTCCAGGCTGGGCACGATCCGGCCGGTTTCGACGCGCGACAAATGAGAACCGTGCATGCCCGTTCGTTCCTGAACGTCGCCGAGCGATAGTCCCTTGGACTTCCGCAGGCTTCTGAGGCGTTGTCCGATGTTCATGCGGTCTTCTCCAATCCGTTTGATCTGAGGAGTGTCCGAGGTCCTGCCGATAACAACGCCCGGCACCTTGCGCCTCGCTATCGTACGCGGACTCCTGAGGAGATCTTGGCCTTGCGGAGAGACGCTCGCTGGCTTCCCTCTGACCTGTACTGATACCGCGCGCCCCCCTCTCCTGCGCACGGTGTCCAAGACGAATAGAGATGCAACATAGCTCGCGGCCGGGATGCGGGTCTATTGGACTTTGGTCCTAATCGGGGTTGGGCGGGCGAATTCCGAGCTTTTCGCCCATGCGGACCAGGTCAGCGAGCGAGGACGCCCGCATCTTGTGCATCACCTGCCCGCGATGGACCTTGATGGTCTTTTCGCTCGTCCCGAGCCGGACCGCGATCTGCTTGTTGAGCATGCCGCTGGTGACCAGGGGAAAGACTTCCCGCTCGCGGGCCGTCAGCGAATCGTAGCCCTGCCGGAGCGCCCCCATTTCCCTGCGATGCTCCCGGGCCGCCCGGCTTAATTTGATGCCCTGCTCGATGGCCCGCAGAAGGTCCTGGTCACGGAACGGCTTGGTGAGGAACTCCACGGCGCCAGCCTTGATGGCTCGAACCGTCATGGGGATGTCGCCATGGCCGGTGACAAAGACGATGGGCAGATCGTCCCGAGCCTGGCTCAGTTCCTGCTGCAGATCCATGCCGCTCAAGTCCGGCAGGCGCACGTCCAGAACCAGGCAGGCCGGTGCGTCGGGCCGGGGGGCGGCGAGGAACTCCCGGGCCGAGGGGAAAACACGGACCTCGAAGCCCGCGGCGCGAATCAGCCTCTCCAGAGCCCGCCGCACCAGCTTCTCATCCTCGACGACGAAGATGATGGGCGTCTCGCTCATGCTGTCTCCCGATCGCAAGCGGGAAGAATGAACCGGAGCGTCGTGCCGGAGCCTCCTTCGTTGCCCGCGGCGCAGAGCCGCCCGCCGTGCGATTCGATGATGGACCGGCTGATGGGCAGTCCCAGCCCGAGGCCCTCGGGCTTGGTGGTAAAGAAGGCGTCGAAAATGCGGCCCGGCGTCTCCGCCGGCAGACCGATGCCGGAATCGCTGACCGTCACCTGCACCGCGCCGTCACTGGCGGTTTTCGACCCGATGGCCAGCACGCGCGGCCTGCCGGTCTCCGGCGCCATGGCCTCGATGCTGTTCATGACCAGATTCAGGATGACCTGCTGCAGCTCCACGCGATCGCCCTGCACCTCCGGAAGACCGGACTCGAGGTCGCAGCGCAGCGCCACGCCGTGCCGGTCGAGCTCGCTCCGTGTCAGGTCCAGAACTTCCTGGATCACACCGTTCAAGTCGAGCCGGCACCGGACGGGCACCGGCGTTTTCCTCAGGAAGGCCCGTATGCGGGCAATCACTTCGCCCGCGCGGGCCCCCGCTTCGGCGATGTCGCCCACGGCGTCGCGTAGTTCGGCCATGTTGATGGATTCGCGGGCGAGCAACCGGGTGCAGGCGTCGGCGTTCGCCACCACCGCGGCCAGCGGCTGGTTGATCTCGTGCGCGATGGAGGCCGTCAGTTCACCCATGGCCTGCACGCGAGCGACATGCGCCAATTCTGACTTCGCTTCCTGAAGGCCCTGCTCGGCAAGCTTGCGATCGGTGACGTCCATGGTGGTACCGATCAATTCCGCAAGTTCGCCCGACCCGCTCACCACCGGACGTCCGACACTGTGGAGAAACCGGACAGTCCCGTCGGGCAAAGTAATCCTGTAATCGACCTCGAAATCCCGGTGCTCCTGGATGGCGCTCGTCACGTAGCTCTCGAGCCCGGCGCTGTCTTCGGGAACAACCGCGCTCAGCAAATCGTCGGGAGCGCAAGACGCCTGGGCGATGTTCAGCCCGTAGATGCGGAGCGCTTCCTGTGAGAGAGAAACCATCCCCGACGTGGACGCCCAGGCCCAACTGCCCGTGTGGCTCAAATGCTGTGCCTGCGCAAGATAAGCCTCGCTGCGCCGAAGTTCCTCTTCTGCCCGCTTGCGCTCGGCGACCTCAAGCTGCAGGGTCTGATTTCGGACCTCGAGTTCCGCCGTGCGCTCCGCGACCTTGATCTCGAGGTCGGACCGCGCGTGCTCCAGGGCGCGCTCCGTCCGGCGCCGGACCGAACTGAACCAGTCCGTCAGCACGGCGAAAAAGATGTAGCTGACGGCGTACAGCAAATCGGGACGGCTGACGACGAAGGAGTTGTTGGGCGGCAAAAAAAAGTAAAGCAGGGAAAGCACGGCCAGAGTGACCGCCAGCAACCCTGGCCCGGTGCCCCCGTACCAGACCGTGATGACGATGGCGACCAGCAAGACCTCCGGGGTGGGCCGCCGAATGTCATACGTCTGCAGGATAAGGTCAACCGCCGAGGCAATGCCGACCAGCACCGGCGCCAGCGCCCACCTTGCCAGCACCGACCGCTCCATGAAGGCATGGAGGTCAAAAGCGCCGCCACGCGACCGCCACAGAGTTGACGCTGATGTTGTCCCGCCCCCCACCTTTAATTTTCCTCCGGAATCCGTGATTTTAGCACCGGTTGCCCGTTTCCCGGTTCTCCAGTTTCGACTTCCGCCCTTCGACCCCCAAAATCGTACCAGAAACAGCTATGTTCCCTGTTTTCAAGAATATCGTGGGACTTATCCACCGCCTCGGAGCTCGGTCCTTTGTTATCAACAACATCGTGGGACTTACCGTCATTTTTGATTTCCGGAGCCTCTTCCGCCTGCCTCTTTTCGGAATTCCCTTGTCCCTGCCGCCGGATCTGACGAAATTGAGTCAGCATTTCCGTAATCTGCTTGACCTGACGAAATGCCGCCGTCTCGGCGAACGGGACCAGGAGGCGCTCGACGCGGATGCGTTCGATGCCCTCGACCGTGGCTGGTCCTTGGGAGAGCTGTGCATTGGGCTGATTAGCTTCGTGCTTCTTAGGAGTAAAGCTAAGGCGCTTAAGCAGTGACATGAGGACCTCCAATACCGGCGGCCGGGGGTGCGCTGAGGCAAGGGGAGGTATGGTAACTCAGCTCCGGTATTTGTCAATGGGAAATATTTGTATGAGTAGGCTCATGATATAGGCTACAGCAGCACACCTACACCCGGCTTGTGTCACCGCACAGAGCGGGCGAGATCCGCACAGGCAAGAGTGCCCCTGCGCCTTCTCTCGCGACCACTATTGGCGCCTTAATGAGCGCGGTACAGCCCAAGTCCGATGAAGATGGTGGCGAACCCCGCCAGCGCCAGGGCGCCGAAAAACCAAGGTAGGACGCTGCCCACAAAGTTGAGCCACCCCATCCAAGGGGCGGTGGCCAGTATGATCAGCGGGACCAGGACAAGTATCGCCGCACCCAAGAGTAGTAAGCCTTTGCTGCCGTCTGAATTCGTCGCCGTGACGGACTTTGGTTCAGCGACGCCGCCGGCGCTTTCGGGCCCCCACGCAGCAATTGCCAGAGAGAACCCGCAGTGCCGACAGAAAGCATCACCGGGTTCGATGTCACGCTTCGCGCATTTTGGGCAGACCATGGTTACCTCCTCCTCTGCTGACGCAACCATTACCTTGTCGCCGGGTCTCTATCGGTGACGGAAATCACCCCTTCATGTGACGCTTCCCGGCTCATCGGAACAGGCGCCCAGCCCGGCAGTTTCTTTACATCGGTTCGGAGGCTGCAGTCAGGGGAGTCAACCGTCTTGCCAGAAACGAAGCGAAATCGAGGTTTTGAATCGAGTAGAATGGGAGGCAGCGAGGGATCCGGTCAGCCGCTGGAAAGCATACCGGTGAAAAAGGGGTGGGGATGTCCTCGGTGATGAAGACGCTTCTGCTGAATCCGCCCAGCTTCGAGAAATTCGACGGCGGCGCGGGCTCGCGCTGGCAGGCCACGCGCGAGGCTGAAGCCTTCTGGTATCCGACCTGGCTCACCTACGCCGCCGGGATGCTTCCCGGCAGCCGCCTGCTGGACGCGCCGCCGCATCACATCACGCCCGAGCAGACCGTGGCCATCGCCGCCGATTACGAGTTCGTGGTGATCTTCACGTCGACGGTCGGCTTCGAGAGCGATACGCGCCTCGCGCGCCGGATGAAAGAGGCGAAGCCCGGTCTGAAGATCGCCTTCGTGGGCCCGCCAGTCCAGGTGCAGCCTGCGGAGAGCCTGGCGGCCGGCGCCGATATCGACTTTGTGGTGCGCGGCGAATTCGATCACGCCGTAGTGGACTTCGCCCAAGGCCGCCCGATCAGCGAAATTCCCGGCGTCAGTTATCGCCGAGACGGGCGCCAAAATGGGCGCCGAGACGGGACAATCGTCCATAACCCCACGCCGGCGCCCCTCTCGACGGCCGAGCTCGATCGCCTGCCTTTCGCCACCGAAGTTTACAAGCGCGACCTCGAGATCGAGCGCTACAACATGCCGTTTCTCCTCTACCCCTACGTTTCGTTTTACACCAGCCGCGGGTGTCCCGCCGTCTGCACCTTCTGCCTCTGGCCACAGACGCTCTCCGGCCACGCCTGGCGGGTCCGCTCGGTCGACAACGTCGTGGCCGAAGTGAGGCAGGCGCTGAAGCTTTTTCCGCAGGCGAAAGAATTCTTCTTCGATGACGACACGTTCAACATCCGCCGGGACCGCGTGCTCGAGCTTTGCCGCCAATTCAAGCCGCTCGGCTTCCGCTGGTCGTGCAACTGCCGGGTCCACAGCGATTACGAGACGCTGAAAGCCATGGCCGACGCGGGCGCGCGCAAGTTCGTGGTGGGGTTCGAATCGGGCGATCCGCAGATCCTGAAAAACATCAGGAAAGGGACCAACGTCGAGAAGGCGCGCGCTTTCGCCAGGAACTGCAAGAAGGTGGGTATTCTCATCCACGGAGATTTCATCATCGGGCTTCCCGGCGAGACGCCGCAGAGCATCGCGCGCACCATCGAATTCGCCAAAGAGCTCGACACCGAGACCATCCAGGTGTCAATCGCGCACGCGCTGCCCGGAACCGAGCTGTACGACTATGCCCGGACGAACAACCTGATGACCTCGGACGCCGTTGCGGACCCGGACGGGCACCAGCTTCCGCACCTCGAGTATCCGGGCCTCGGGCGGCAGGACATGATGGCAGCCGTCAACCGTTTTTACGACGCCTATTACTTCCGGCCCCGGGTGATCTGGCGCATCGTCCGCCGGGGGATCTGGGACGCGACGGAACGGAAGCGGCTGTACCATGAAGGCGTGGAGTTCCTGAAACTGCGCGCCGAGCGCTGGCGTTACGCGCGCAAGGCGCCACCGTCTATAGCCTAGCGATGTAGGTATGCAGGGGCCGGTTTCCACCCTGCCCTCGTATGTGGTAGTGGTAGGGGCGGGTTAAAACCCGCCCTTACGAGTCCCCATGACCAGCCTGCAATGGAAGACCTACGCCTTGCTGGCGCCGATCGTCTTCTTCGCCGCCAGCGGGAACGTCCTGCTCGGCAAGGGAATGAAGCAGGTGGGCGGACTCCGCGACTGGTCTCCCTCGGCCTTGCTGGCGCTCTTCGCGAGCGCGTTCACCAGCGGCTGGATCTGGCTCGGGATCGGCAGCCTGCTGCTGTTTCTCGTCATGTTCATGGTAGTGCTCTCCTGGGCCGACTACAGCTTCGTGATGCCGGTCGCGGCGGCGAGCTACGCGCTCGTGCCGCTGATGAGCCTATGCTTCCTCGACGAGAAGGTCAGCCCGCTGCGCTGGTCAGGCGTAGCCCTGATCTGCGCCGGCGTGGCGCTGGTGAGCCGCACTCCGGCAGGCGGGGAGCCGGGCTAGCATGCGCACACCGTTGTTCCTCGCTCTCGCGGTGCTGGGCGCGTCCGGCGGCGAGCTGTCCGTGTCGCATGCTATGAAGCAGCTCGGTGAACTGCATCATTTTTCACCGCGCTCGCTCATTAATTTCCTGGGTCGCGCGGCACGGGTGAAGTGGTTCTGGACGGGAATGGCGCTGCTCGCGCTGGGGTTGTTCTTCGTGCTGGCGCTGCTTTCCTGGGCGGACGTGAGCTTCGTGATTCCGGCGACGGCAATGGGGTACGTGACCGGGGCGCTGGGCGCCAAGTTCCTGCTCGGGGAGCGGCTTACGCCGTTGCGCTGGGCGGGCATCGTGCTGGTCTCTGCCGGCGTCGCGCTCGTAAGCCTGACTTGATGCTGGAGTGCGCCTGTCGCAGGGAAGCGCAAATCGCGGGCGGGACGAGCGTGCCACAAGGGAAAGTCACGAGGAGAATCCGCGGTGGTCGTCATCCATCTTCGAACCCTGATTATGGCGGCGGCAGTGGTGCCCCTGATCTTCTACAGCGCTGCCATGGTGTGCGCATGGTCTTTCTTCCGCCGCCGCAACCAGCCTGCGTCCGGCTTCGCGCCGCCGCTGAGCGTCCTCAAGCCCATGCGCGGATCGTATCGCGACGCGTATCGGAATCTCGCGAGCTTCTGCCGGCAGGATTACCCCGGTTACGAAATCCTCTTCGGCGTCAACGACCGTGACGATGCGGTCATTCCGGTGATCCGCAGGCTGATGGCGGAGTTTCCCGCGCCGTCCATCCGGTTGCTGGTCGGGTCAGCGATGCCGGCTTCGGGGGGACCGGATTCGGCCAGGTCCGGCGCGGCGGGGTTCGGCTCAAATGACAAAGTCGTCAAGCTGTGCCGCCTCGCCAGAGAAGCGAGACACGACATCCTCGTGGTGAGTGACGGCGACATCTCGGTCGAGCCCGACTATCTCCGCCGCGTCGCCGCCGCGTTTCGCGATCCCCGCGTCGGGGTCGCGACCTGCCTCTACCGCGGGTCGACGGAACGAAACGTCTGGTCCGAACTCGAAGGCCTGAGTCTCACAACGGACTTCATGGCCGGCGTCCTGGTGGCGCGGGGACTCGGCTTGCGGTTCGCGCTGGGCGCTACCATGGCGGTGCGCCGCGAGGCGCTGGCTGCGATCGGCGGATTCGAAGCGCTGGCTGACGCCGCCGCCGATGATCACGAACTTGGCGGCCGGGTTGCCGCCCAGGGCTTCCGCATGGAATTCGCCGAGACAACGCCGGAGACCGAGTGCAGCACGCGCGATTTTCGCAGCTACTTCCGGCATCACCTGCGCTGGGCCATCGTAACGCGAACGTCGCAGCCGTGGGGTCATGTCGGATTTCTGTTTGCTCAAGGTCTGCCCTGGGTTATTGCCGCCGCCATCGTCGCGCCCTCGTGGAGAATTTCGGCAGCGGTCCTTGCCGCTTTCGTTGTGCTGCGCCTGGCGCTGGCGTTCACGCTCGGATTCCGGGGCCTCCGCGATCGATTGGTGAAAACCAGGTGGTGGCTGCTGCCCCTTCGCGATGCTCTCGCCTTTGTGATATGGTTCGCAAGTCTGTTTGTGAGCCGTATCCACTGGCAGGATGCGACTTATGATGTGCGGCATGGCCGCCTGATGCCGGTACCCGAGCGTCCGATGGCGGCGCCGGAGCATGCGTCTATGAACTGCCGATCGGCGGGGCGTGGTGCTGGCGAGAGAGGCGGTTCGTGAACCACCCCGAGCCGGGATCGGGAACAAAGCTGCACGATTGCGGTGTCCGGGTTGGCACCTCGTGACGCACGCCGGGCGGTTCACGAACCGCCCCTACGTCAAATTGGGACACCCCCAGGGGGGAGGATCATTGGGTTCTCGACGTGGCTTCTTGCGGGCGATGGGCACCACGGCCATCGCGTCTCTCAGTTCTGCGATACCTTCACATGTCGAAGCACAGCAGAATCCCTCCGCTTCGGCGTCCGCCGCTACCTTGCCGGCACCCATCGCCGCGCTGAAGTCGATGAAGGACCAGGCGCAACCGATCACCATTGACGAGCGTAAGGCGCGCATCGAGAACGCCCGGCGATTGATGACCGAGAATCATCTCGACGCGCTGATGCTCACGGGCGGCACGTCCATGATGTACTTCACGAACATGCGCTGGGGCGGCGGCGAGCGCCTGTTTGCCCTGATCCTGCCTGCCAAAGGCGCGCCTTTCTACGTCTGTCCGGCCTTCGAGCGCGACCGCGCCGAAGAGCAGATCGCGCAAGGGCCGCTCGGAGCAAACGCCGAGATCCGCGTCTGGCAGGAGGACGAGAGCCCGTACGAACGCGTGGCGCAGGGCCTGAAAGATCGCGGCATGGTGAGCGGGCGGCTCGGCATGGAAGAGCGCGTTGAGTTCGTGTTCAGCAATGGTGTGGCGACGTCTGCGCCCGCGCTCGAAATCGTCAGCGGTACGCGCGTAACGGCGGGATGCCGCATGCACAAAAGCGATCACGAGATCGCCCTGATGCGCCTCGCCGCCCAGGTGACGATCACGGCGTACGAGGCCGCGTGGCGCGCGCTCCAACCCGGCATGACGCAGCACCAGCTTCAGCAACTGATCGGTGAGGCTTACCATCAGCTCGGATTCCCCGGTGGGGCCAGCGTCAACGTGGGCGCCTACACCGCGCTGCCGCACGGCTCACGCCAGCCGCAGACGATTCGCGAGGGTGAGATCGTCATGATTGACGATGGCTGCTTCGTGGAAGGGTATCTCTCCGACATCACTCGCACCTTTGTGCTCGGCAGGCCGCCCGGGAAGAACTGGGACAAAATGCGCCAGGTCTTCGACATCGTGCATCGCGCGCAGAAAGCGGCGCTCGAGACGGCTCGGCCGGGAATCGCGGCCCAGGACGTGGACGCGGCGGCGCGCAAGGTGATCGTGGATGCCGGCTATGGCCCGGGCTACACCTACTTCACCCATCGCGTGGGCCACGGCATCGGCATGGACATGCACGAGTGGCCGTACCTGGTGAAAGGCGACACGCTGAAGCTTGCGCCCAACATGATGTTCAGCGACGAGCCCGGCATCTACATCCGCGGCGAGTTCGGCGTCCGGCTTGAGGACGACATGCACATCACGGAAAATGGAGCGGAACTGTTTACCGGGCAGAGCTCATCGCTCGAGCACCCGTTCGTCACCGATTGAGGTCCTTCTGCAAGCCTCGCCTGGCTGAACGATCGTTACAATCAATAAGCAAGGGGGCGGATTCTCGTGGGCAATAAACTTCGATGGGCGGTTCTCGCCTTGCTTCTTTCGGGATTCATCGGCTCGAGCCTTGACCTGCGGCCATCGCTCGCGAATTCACAAGATCCTCCAGCAGCCGCGCCAGCCTCATCCAGCAGATCTCAAGGGGCGGCCGGGCAGGCCATGCCGGATATGCCGGGCATGGCCGGCATGAGTGCTGCGACCGCCCGGCCGTCCGCTCCGTCGTCGCTCGATCACTCCTGGTGCGAGGACAGAACGTGGTCCATGTTCAACCACCGAGGCGCCGGCTGGTTTCTGCTGCTCTGGGGCCTGACCGCGCTCATTGCAGGCCTGCAGTGGCCGCGCCGCACCTGGGCGCGCTATGCCCCGCCCATGGTCCTGTTTGGACTGGCGGAGTTTCTCTTCTTTCGCAACGATCCGGAAGCGTGGCCGGTTGGGCCCATGAGCTTTTCGGCGAGCTTGAACGATCCCGAGGATCTGCAGCACCGCATCTTTCTGCTGCTGGTGATTCTGATCGCCGTGATCGAGTTGTTGCGTGCCGCGGACCGGCTGTCGGGATTCCTCGCCAAGTTTGGTCTTCCGATTCTCGGGACGTTCGGAGCGGTCTACCTGTTCTTCCACAAGCATGGCGGGCCTGAGATGCAAATGGCGATGAGCAGCGGTTCGGCGTCGAGCCCGAGCATGCAGCGCGCGATGGCGTCGATGACGGTGGTGCGCCATGAACACTTGTGGTTCTCGATTTTCGGCTTCGCGCTGGTGGCGGCGAAGTTGTTGGCTGACGCCGGATACATCCGTGGCCGCAAGGCGGCGCTCTGGTCGGTGTTCGCGATCGTGATGGGCGCCTACATGACCGGGTACGTTGAGTAAGGGCGGCGATTGAAGGGCCGCCTCGGGGACGCCCGCCTCGACGTGGCCGCGGCGGAAACCGCGTTCGGGGCCGCGCTCCGGCGTTCCGGAAACTACCCTAACCCCGGAAGAGCCGGAGCCAAACAGGAAAGTCGAAAGTCAAGAGTCGAAAGTCAAAAGGTGGACGTCCAAAATCTCGGCCTCAAGCCCATAGAACAGAGGACCAAATCCAGGTTGTCCAAAATGTTCCGCCCGAAAGTCACAGAACTCCACGACAAAGGTACTAAAACCATTTCCGACGCAGCCGCACTCTTTCGTGCAACTCCATGTGTAGATTTTGCGCGAGCGGGCAGCAATCGGGGCTCGCCGGGCATTTCCCGGGCACTCGACAACCGGTTCCAGGAGTTCTACTTAGCTCGTCGCGCGGGGCATTTGGCACAACCATTGCTTGCAACGGTTGTGAGGTGCTCCGATGAGAAGACAAAACCTGGATGGAGCTATTTGCGATTTCGACGGCAATTTTCAGAGGGCTGTTGCCTTGCTGATTACTTCGATTGTGCTGGTATCAGCAATGCTGCTCAATCCTGCGCCGGCCCGCGCTCAAATAGGGATCGGGATTGGGGTGTCGGTGGGAATTGCCCCTCCGCCACTACCGGTATACACGCAGCCGATCTGCCCCGGGCCGGGATACATCTGGACTCCCGGTTATTGGGCCTGGGATCCTGACGCCGGCTACTACTGGGTTCCCGGCACGTGGGTCACAGCGCCGTTCGTGGGCGCCCTCTGGACGCCCGGCTACTGGGGATGGAATGGCGGTGCCTACGTCTGGAACGTCGGTTATTGGGGGCCGGAGGTCGGCTTCTATGGAGGCATCAACTACGGCTTCGGCTACACAGGATTCGGCTATGCCGGAGGATATTGGAACAACGGCGGGTTCTTCTATAACCGGGCCGTGAACAACATCAGTACCACGAACATTACGAACGTGTACAACAAGACCGTCATCAACAACACGACGGTGAGCAATGTCAGCTATAACGGTGGGAACGGCGGCCTCACGGCCCGGCCGACAGCAGCACAGCTAGCCGCGGCGCAGGGACGTCATGATCCGCCCACCGCGGCTCAGAGGCAGCAAGTCCAGGCCGCGCGTGGAAACCGTTCGCAGTGGGCGTCAGTAAACCACGGAGCGCCTGCTGTGGCTGCAACTGCGAGACCTGGGGTATTGAGCGGGCGTGGCGTTGTGCGCGCCACCCGCGCAGGCGGACCCTTTAACCCGGCCCTCGCGCGAGCGGCTGCCACGGCCAAAGCGGGAAACCGAACGGCCGCCACAGCCAACCGTCCGGCGATGCGAAGACCGAACCCGGGCGGCGGCGGAACCCGTCCTTTGATAACACGCCACCCGAACAGCGCACCGGCCACGCGCGCCGGGGCTCGGCGAACGGCTCCTAACCGTATGCAACCCACGCGACGTGCTGCCACCCCGGCTCCGTCCCGAACGATGGCGCCGCGGGCCACACGGACAACTCCGACCAGAAACACGCGTTACAGTCCAACGCGCACGGCTCCGGCCGCAACGCCGCGTAGGAATACCACCCGGACAGTGACTCCTCGTCCGCAAACCCGAACCGAGTCTGTACCCCGAACGCGAAGCGCCGGCCGAACCTATAGTGCTCCGCGGACTGCCACGCCCCGTCCCATGACGAGAACGCAATCTGTTCCACGGCAGCGCAGCGCCGGCCCCGCCCGGTACAGCGCTCCGCGAGCTACACGGCCAGCGCCCCGCCTCCAGCCTGCTCCACGAGCAGTGCCGCAGCAGCGTAGCGCAGGCAGAGCCACGGCGGCTCCGCGACGCGCGGCGCCCCAGCCTCAGGCTGCACCACGTCAGCAGGAGCGCAGGCCTCCGAGGCAATGAAGGCAGCTGATTTCGGACAGCGCTGAAAACAAAAAAACCGCGACGAATGGGAAGCGCCACTCGTCGCGGTTTTTGTTTGTCGGGCTGGGCCGCAGCCCTTATTGAACGGTCATCGTGAGTGCAACACTGTGACTGTCGGTGACCGCTCCCGAAGTCGCGGAGCCGGTCACCGTCATCGTATAGTTCCCACGCGGCGTGCCGGCATTGGGCGTGGGCGTGATACTGCTGCTACCGCCGCCGCCGCAAGCTGTCATGCCGAGCGCGAGAATTGCCGCGATCGAAGCAGTCACCAGGGTCAGACGCAGCCGCACCGGCATGACCTGGGGCCGCCGCGCCAGCCATGTGATTGCCGCCAGGCCGGCGAGGGCAACCAACAGCCATCCGCCCTGTCCTCCGGGAAGGGTCGGATTCGGACGCGAAACCGGCAACAGGTGTGCTGCCGCCGTGGTGTTGACGGTCACCGTGACTGAAGTGGCGCCGGCCGGCGAGATGGAAGCGGGCGAAACTGCGCAACTGGTCTCGGAACTCGACGTCGGGCCGGTGCAAGCGAGTGATACCGACTCGGTGAAGCTGGCCGAAGGCGTCAAGGTCAACGTATAGCTGGCGGCCTGCCCCGGGGAAACGCTCGCCGAAGACGAGGACGCGGTCAGGGTGAAGTCCTGGCCGGTGCCCGACAGCGCCACGGTCTGGTTGCCCCCTACCGCGTTGTCCGTCAGCGTCAGAGAACCGGTGCGGGCGCCGCCAGCTTTGGCCGCAAACGTCACCGAGACGGTGCACGACGCACCCGCTGCCAGGCTGGAACCGCAAGTGTTGGTTTCGGCAAAGTCTCCGCCCGCGGCGATACCGCTGATTGTCAAGGCGGCGTTGCCGGTGTTCTTGAGAGTGACGCTTTGAGCAGAGCTGGTGACGCCGGCCAGTTCGGCGCCGAAGGTCAGGGTGCTCACGGAGAGGCTTGCCTCCGCGCCCAGTCCCGTGCCGCTGAGGGAGACCTTCTGGGTCGCGGGTACCGCGTCGTCCGCAATCGTCATCACACCGGTCCGCGAACCCACTGCGGCCGGTTTGAAGGACACGTTCACGGTGCAACTGGCTCCCACGCCCAGGGAGCTGCCGCAGGGGTTGCTGACGGTGAAATCGCCGCTCGCCGTGATGCTGGTCAGCACGAGTGCGGCCGTTCCGCTGTTGGTGATCGTAACGGGCTGCACCGCGCTGGCCGTGCCCACGTTTTCGTTCGAAAAGCTCAGGGTGGACGCCGACAGTTTTACCGCCGGCTGGGTGCCGGTGCCGGTGAGGCTGACTGTCTGGGCGCTGCCCGACACGCCGTTGTTGTTATCCGTAACAGTCAGCGTGGCGCTTAAGGTGCCGGTAGCCGCCGGGGTAAACGTCACGTTGATCGTGCAGCTTGATCCCGCGGCCACAGAAGTGCCGCAAGCGCTGCTCTCGAGAAAATCAGCACTATTGGTCCCGCTCAAGGCAACGCTCGATATCGTGAGCGCCGCAGTGCCGGTGTTGGACACAGTCAGGACTTGGGCGGGGCTGCTGGTCCCCACGAGTTGACCGGCAAAGGCCGGCAAACTGGCAGGTGAGACACTGGCAACCGGAGCGGTGCCTGTGCCGGAAAGGGCCACGGTCTCGGTGCTGCTGCTGACCGCGTTGTTGTTGTCCGTCAGCACCAGGCTGGCGGTGCGCGACCCGGTTGCGGCGGGCTTGAAGGTGACGTTGACGGTGCAGTTTGCTCCGGCCGCAACGGACGTTCCGCAATTGTTCGTCTGAGTGAAGTCGCTGCTGTTGGTGCCGCTGATGGCGATAGCGGTGACGGACAGCGAGGCGGAGCCCGTATTGGACAAAGTCACTGCCTGCGCGCTGCTGCTGGTTCCCAGCAGAGTCCCTGCGAAGGCGGGCAGGTTCGACGGTGAAACGGCGGCGACGGGAGCCACAGCCGTACCTGTCAGGTTCGCTACCTGCGTACTGCCGCTGACGCCATTGTTATTGTCGGTCACCGTCACTGTAGCGCCGCGCGTGCCCGAGGCTGTGGGTTTGAAGCTCAGCGAAATCGAGCAGCTTGCGTTCTGGGCTACGGACGCGCCGCAGTTGTTCGTCTGGGAGAAGTCGCCGGCGTTGCCGCCGCCGATGACGATGCTGGTGATGGTGAGCGCGGCCGTGCCCGTATTGTTCAGAGTGACGTTCTGAGTCGCGCTGGTGCTATTCACCATCTGACTCGTGAAAGTCAGGCTGGCCGGAGAGACTCCCGCCGTAGGACCGATGCCTGTTCCGGTCAGCGTGACCGTCTGGCTGGTGCTCCCCGAGCCGTTGGAGTTGTCGGTAACCGTGAGGGTTCCGTTGGCGGCACCGAGGACCGTGGGCTTGAAGGTCACCTTGATCGAGCAACTCGAGCTCGCCGCCAGCGACGCCCCGCAGGTGTTGGTCAGCGAATAGCCGCTGCTCACGGCGATGCTGCTGATATTCAGGGCGGCGTTGCCGTTGTTCGTCAGCGTGACGGTTTGGGCCGTGCTGCTGGTGCCTGCGAATTGGTTGCCGAAGCTGAGGCTGCCGGGGCCAACGCTGGCCTCAGGTGCGAGACCGACGCCGCTAACCGCCACCGTCTGCGCGGTTGGGGACGCATTATCGGTGATGCTGATGGAGCTCGAGAGACTACCTTCGGTTGCCGGTGTGAAGTTGACGCTGATGGTGCAGCCGGCTCCCACCCACAAAGTCGCCGGCAGGGCGCCGCAGGTATTGGTCGCGGGAAAATCCTTGGAATCAAGACTCGAAATCTGACTGATGACCAGCGCGGCGCTGCCCGAGTTCGTGAGGGTAATCGTCTGCGAGGCGCTTTCGGATCCCAGTGCCGTACTGGGGAACGACAGAGACAACGGACTGGGATTCAACGTTGCCGTCTGTAGCAGCACCTCGACGAGGTCGTCGGGGGCGTCGGTGGTGACCACGTCATATCGTCCATCAGCATTGAGGTCCGCGAGCGCAAGACCGAAGACCGAGTTAGCGCTCGGATCGGTTGAATAGCTCGCGTAGGATTGGAACGTGCCATCGCCATTTCCGAAGAGCGACGAAAACACGTTGGAAGAGTAATCGGCGACCGCAACGCTGGGAGTGCCACTGCCCGTGAGATCGGCGCTGCCGAGAAAGTACCCGCCACCCGCGACGGGAAACTCCACATGGGGCAGGAAGGTGCTGCTGGTTTTGCTGTTGAGCAGGACCGACACGGCGTTGCTCATGAGGTCCGCAACCGCAAGGTCGGTGTAGCCGTCGCCGTTGAAGTCATTCGCCACGAGGCCGGCGGGCTCCTGGGCCGTCGTATAGGCGATTCCAGAAGAAAACGTGCCGTCTCCGTTCCCCGTCAGGAGCCAGATTTCGTTGTTGTTGAAGTCGCTGACAGCAACGTCGAGGAATCCGTCGCCGTTGAAGTCCCCGAGGGCTATGCCTTCTGGCAGCCCGATCGAGCCGTACTGTACGGGAGCTGCAAACGTGCCGTCATTGTTGCCGAGCAGAATGTCCACAAAACCCGGGCCGCCCAGCGGCCCCTGGCAGGCGACCACGAGGTCCAATTTTCCATCCCGGTTGAAATCCGCCGCCGCAATGACGTAAGGCTGGCTTCCAGTCGTGGTTGGCGACAATACGCTAAAGGTTCCGCTGGCAGAGCCCAGCAGGACGGTGATGGTGGCATCACCCCTGTTGGCCACCGCCAGGTCGAGGTAGCCGTCGCCGTTGAAGTCTCCGGCCAGCATACCCTCAGGATCACACGGCGCCGTCCCGCCGGCGCCGCAGGCCGATGCCGCGGTATAGTTCGTGGCACCGCTAAAAGAGCCGCTTCCGATGCCGAGAAAGACGGACACCTGGGACCCGGTTGACTGGTTATTCGAAACGGCCATGTCCGGGATTCCATCGCCATTGAAGTCACCGATAATCGGAACGTTGGGGTGGTTGCCTCCCGAGGGAGATTGCGTTGTTCGCCGGAAAGCGAGCGAGGCCGCAGGCAGGGTAACGGCCAAGTAGGCCGGGTTCGAGAGCGCCGCGCCAGAATTCTGCACTGTAATAGATGCCGTCCCCGCGTTCGCGACCTCGGCTGCGGGAACCGTGGCGGTCAACTGGTCGCTGCTGACGAAAGTGGTGACCAGGTGCTGGGTACCCTGGTGAGTTCCCCAGACCACCGTGGAGCCGTTCACGAAATTGGCGCCGTTCACGGTCAAATTGAATTGGGCGCCGCCCGGCGCGACCGTCACGGGCGAAATGTTCACGATGTAGGGAACGGGATTTGCGGCGGCTTCGGCGTGCACGCCAAATCCACCGATCAATACTATTAAACTCAGCGTGGCGAGCACAGACCCTGCACTTTTGTTGATACGGCGCGTCATTTTCCCCCCTGCCCGCGAGCCTCTGACCTGAGACGCTCTTGCGCGGGTTCCTGCAAGATGCCGGCCGCAGCCCGCGGCCTGCTTACGGCTTTTGGACTTGCCTTACTTCGGTAATCTGAAGTCTACGCTTCCCCCTTGCGAACTCTCCAAGCGTCCGGCGTTTTTCAAGAATCGTCCGCGCTTCGTTGGACGTCAAGTCACAATAGCGGCGATACCACAGAAGGTAATATGGTTTTTAGGGATAGGTAGCTTTGTACGAAATCTGCGGCCACCTTCGACTCGACAGCGCACACCATTGTCGTGCGGAGCCCGGATTCAGAATCATAGGTCCGCGCGTGAAGGCGACAAGCAGGCCGGCAAATCACGCCTGCAGCGGCTGCGCCGCGTGGGTTACAATCGATGGTTACGTTGAACACGCGAGCCCCCGATGACTCTACTCGACGCCACCCCCCCCGGCCCGAACGTCCCATCGGACGCTACATCCTCATAGGCGCGATCGCCGCTATTGTGATCGGCGTTAGCGCGTACCTGTTGTGGGATTATCCCGAGCAGCGCACCGTGACGCACTTCATGCAAGCGCTCGAGCGCGGCGACTACAAAGCTGCCTACAAGATCTGGCAGCCGAGTCCCAGCTACTCCTACGACGATTTCATCAAGGATTGGGGTCCGCAGGGGGATTACGGGAAGATTCGCAACTTCGACATCCTGGAGGCCACTTCGGCGAGCTCGCAGACCGTCACGATCCTGGTGATGATCAATAACCAGACGCCGGCGCTCAAGCTGCTTGTCGATCGCAAGAGCAAAGGCCTGGCCTATTCCCCATATTGAACGGACCTCTGCCCTTCTTTAATGGCAGTTACGCATCTCTGGATCTCAACAGACTGAGTCTCGGCTCTTTGTACTCTCTGTGATTCCTCTGTGGACTCTGGACTACAAATCCCGAACCCCTTCGCAGCGCGCGAAGATTCTTGGGGCTGGCCACTCGCCACTTCTTGTCCATTTGGTTGCGGCGAGCCGCGCTGGGTTGATGCTTGTTTACGAGGCTGAAAAACCGGAAGTATGGACGCTGTGGCTGACGACACCCTCGCAGCATTCGCGAGCGAAAAGTATCTGAGCCTCGAAACCTATCGCCGGAGCGGCACCCCTGTCCGCACTCCCGTCTGGTTTGCCAGGGACGATAGCGATCCGGCGATGCTCTACGTCGTCAGCGAGCGCGATGCCGGAAAAGTGAAGCGAATCCGCAACAACCCGGGCGTCAAGATCGCTCCCTGTACCATACGCGGAACGGTTAAGGGCCAGTGGTTGCCTGCGACGGGGCGGCTCGTCGATGGCGACGAGGCCGCGCGCGGTCACGCGCTTCTGGATCGGAAGTACTGGTTGAGGCGCCTGGCGGGTTCACTCCGCCCGGACCGGCGAGCCAGTCAGCAGATCATCGCCATAAGAGCGGCGGGACAAGCTTGATCTCGCTCGCCCGCCGTTCTTGCAGGGAAGACCATGGCGAACCTAGTTGATCACGAGCACGTCAGCAATATCATAAGTGGCGCTGAAAAAGTCGGTTGTCGGGACTTCTCCGCCAAAGGTTACAATCGAGTTCCCTGCGAGTATCGCGCTCGCTTGTGTGTTCGGAAGATTTCCGGTGGTCGTGAGCTCCGACCATGCCGGTGTACCACCGAGGCCGTTCGCCCCCGTCAGTTGCCAGGTGTCGGAGAGCAGGCCGGAGGCCGAATCGCCGCTGCCGATGTACATGACGTTGGTCGCGGGATTATAGACAGCCCAGTGGCCTGAGCGCGCCGAAGGCGCAGGCCCGGCCGGATTGAGCCTGGTCCAGGTGCTCGAACCGCTGTCGGCTCCGTTGGCATTACTGAGCGTCCACACATCATCAAGGTAGGTCTTCGCCCCTTGATCCCCACCAAACAGGACCAGGGTGTTCGAACCGGGGTCGTACACAGCAGTTGCGCCCTCACGTGCTTTCGGTGCCGCGCCCTGCGTGGTAAGTTCCGTCCAGTAGGGCGCCGCGCCCGTTGCGCCATTGAGCGTCCACAGATCCTTCAGGTAGTGGCCATTACAATCCGCCCCGCCGAAGATGGTGAGTGAGTCGCTGACCGAATCGTAGATCGCCGCCGAGAAGGCCCGGGTCGAGGGCGGATTCCCGGTCACAACCGGCTGGCTCCAGGATGGATTGCCGGCCAGGTTGGCGTTCGCGAGTTGCCAGACGCTGTTGAGGCAAGGACCGAGTGCGCCCGTGCCCGTCGCTCCTGTTGCCACCACCATGACCCGGCTGGAAGGACTGTATCCCGCCACATGCCCGTAAACCGGCGTCGGGGGATTTTTGAGGTTGACCTCGCCTTGCCAGTTTTCGTTGGGGGCGGAGACAGGGGTGACAAATGTGTCGTTTATCGGTCCGAAAGCGGCAGAGTGGCTCCCGCCGAAAATGATCATTGAATTCGTGTCCGGATCATAGACGGCGGTGTGCGCCTGCCGTGCCCGGGGGCCATCGTGAGTCCATTTCAGGTTGGTCAGGACCAGGTTGAACTCATGGGCATCATAATAGTCCTGGGAGCCTTGAATCAGCCCTCCCCACAGGATGATCTGGCTTTGAGTGCTCCAGAACACCGCCGCCGTATAGGCGCGGGGCGGTGCCTCGCCATTGGCGTTCCGCACGGGCGTCAAGCCGGCTTTTGCATCGCTGCTCCCATCGCGCGTGCTCGATCCAATCACCTGCGTCCATTTCAGGTTGTGCGAGCTGGTCAGATACGCGGTGTCGGCCCAGGCGTCGTTAAAGGGGCCATCGGCGCCGAGGCCCCCGAATACGATCATCTGCTGCGTCATGGGATCAAACACGGCGGTGTGGCCATAGCGCGCCACCGGCCCAAGTTCACTCCAGGTTTGACCGTATGCCGCAGCGGCTACAAAGTAGAGCGCAACTAACCACCGTCGCATCGCTCCTCCCTTTGACGTGTCAGCTTTACTTCAGATTGAACCGAGACTCCGAGACCCGTGCAGACGCTGGCCGTGCTGGTGCGCGTGTAGCCGCCCGGCGCTGAGGCCGTGAAAATGGCACCAATCGCGATGGGTACACCTCGCTTGAACATGAGCTTCCGCACCGTCGTTTTCCTGAGTGGATGTTTCCCCAACACCTTTGCTGGGAGACTTGTTATCACACTGGCTGAAGAGTGTCAAGTTGTTGAATGAAGTTGTTGAATGAAGGGGTGGTGACTCATACAAAATGAGTCACTACCAATGAAGGGTATCTCGAAATGGCAGGCAGTAACTTACGAGATTGACGAACGCTTTCAGCAAAATAGTAGGAGAAGCTCTACGCGATCCCGGCCGGCTGGCGCACAGCGAAGCTGTGCGATTTCAGGGGAAATCCATCCAATCGCAGATCTTCGATCTGCACCAGCCCGCCCTGCCTGTAGGTTCAACAAACGCTTGGTGCGGAGGGAGGGAATCGAACCCTCACGTCCCGTTAGGGACAAGGGATTTTAAGTCCCTTGCGTCTACCAGTTCCGCCACCCCCGCGTATTCCCGCCCTTGATCTGATGCGGCACGTAAAGCACGAAGCGAGCATTGGACTCGCTTAAATTGCGACTCGCTAGGGCGAGTGTAACACGCAGCGGTGGACCCTCGCGTTGTGCCCTTCACGACATCGCCGATGGCTGACGCGAGCGACTCTCCTACACATTGAATCTGCGTGAAGGTGTCCGCCGGCTGGCGCACAGCGAAGCTGTGCGATTTCTGGGGAAATCCATCCGATCGCAGATCTTCGATCTGATGCTATGAAGGGGGCGGCTGAATTCGAGTAGGATTCGGGTATCTGGAAACCGAATCTGAATCGAAAGGAGCACCCCCTGAGATGTTATACCTCGGAGTGGACATTCATAAGAAGAGTTGTTGGGTTACAGTACTGG
>DASYZG010000033.1:0-32509 GCA_035946575.1 Terriglobia bacterium
AAGGCGGCAGCAAGCTGCCGCACTCAAAAGCTGGCGCGCCAGAAGCTGTGCTAGAATCGCGCCACCGTGGACGTCGAATGGATTCGCCAGCGCTGCCTGTCTCTGCCGCACACCACGGAGCACGTGCAAATGGGGAATCGATCTCGTGTTCAAAATCGGCGGCAAGATGTACGCCGTCATGCCGACCGAGCCTGCGCCGGTGTGCCTCTCATTCAAGTGCTCGGATGAGAACTTCGCCGAACTCGTCGAGCGGCCCGGGATTATTCCAGCGCCTTATCTCGCGCGAGCCAAGTGGGTCGCGCTGCAGAACGAGTCGGCGCTGTCGCGCGCGGAACTCGGACGGTTGCTCGGCGACGCGTACGAACTGGTGCTCGCAAATCTGCCGCGCTCGGTGCAGGTGTCATTGGGCAAAGCGCCGTCGCAGAGAACGGCAAAGAAGCGGGCGAAGGCGAACCAGCGCCGCCGATGATCACATTGAGCCGACTCAACTTGCGAGCCGCAGCGCAGGATCGTGTCCGACGAATCCCATTCTCAGCTTCGTTTCCATTTCCCAACTTCCCTTGGGCGATTTCGAGTTCGATTTGGCCAATTCCTAGCTTTGTTTGGGCCAAAAATCGGAGTTGAAATCTTTGCGGAAATCCGCCATTTTCCATGGCTAAAAGATTTGCCATCAATGTCTTACAGGTTTGGGTTCGATTTTAAAAAATCTTCCCGTTCCAGCCGGAAAATCAGGGGATAAGTGCAATTGAATGTGCCAGTTAGAAGAATGGGTTCGGTGGAGGGATACAACCGGTGAAGCGGGTGATTTCCAGGCTGATGCTGCTTTCGCCGAAGGCTTCGGAGAGCCCGGGCGCACAGCGCTCGCGATCTTGCCCAAGTCCCGAAACCAAAGGGCCACGCTCTGACCCGGCAGCGCGCGCCTGATTCGAGTTGACCGTCAGCGAGGCCATCCGTATGTCCCTGGCGTAGATCAGCCTGTGCTTATCTTTTACTAATATACTGATCGGTAAAAGAAGTCAAGCGCGACAAGCGCGACGACAGGGATCGCCGGCACCCGTTGATTCTTTCGCACCCTCCAAGACGCCCGTGTGAAGCTGTCCGGCGTGGGGCCGAATGCCTGGAAAGCCTACTCCGCCCTCAGGGTAATCGCGGGATCGACTCGAGCGGCGCGCCAGGCGGGGAGCCAGCAAGCGATTCCGGCAACGCACCCGAGCAGGCCGATCACGCCCGCGTAAGTGGCGGCATCGAGGCGGGAGATGCCGAAGAGCAGTGTGACCAGCGCCTGGCTCGCGAGCACGGCGACCCCAAGTCCGATCAGTATGCCGATGGCGGTGAGCGTCATGCCCTGCCCTATCACGAGGCCGAGGATATTGCCGCGGGTTGCGCCCAGCGCCGAGCGCACGCCGATCTCGCGCATCCGCTCGTTGACGCTCCCCGAGAGCACGCCGTAGATGCCCGTGGCCGCGAGCACCAGGGCCACCAGTCCAAACGCCTCGAACAGAATCAGCGCGAAGCGGCGCTCGGCAGCGGTTTCGGCGACGAGGCGGTCCATGGTCGAGACCTCGACGATCGGCTCATCCCGGTCCACCGACCAGATGGCCTTGCGAACAGCAGGGGTGAGCGCCGCCGCCTCGCCGCGGGCGCGGACCACCAGCGCCATGACGTCGTCAGCAAACCACGACTGCGCGGGCGTGATGTAGACCTCGTCCAACTGGTTGTCGGCCAGCGACACCTGCTTGACGTCCGCGACCACGCCCACGATGGTGAACCAGGGCCGGTCGGTGGGCCCGATGTGGACGTGCTGGCCGATGGGATTCTCGCTGCCGAATTCGTGTCGGGCCAGGGAGGCGCTGATCACCGTGACTGGCGCCGATCCTTCAAGGTCGTGCTCATCGAGCAGGCGACCGCGCAGCAGCGGGATTCGCATGGTTTCGAAATAGCCGGGGGAGACCACGTAGCGAAACACGTCGAACCCGCCCTGGTTCTTCTCGAAATGCGTGCCGTAAATGCTGAGTTCGGGACTCGTGAACGGCAGCAGGCTGGTAAAAGCGGCCGCGCTCACACCCGGGACGCGGCGCACCGAGTCGAGCGCCTGGGAGAAGAATTGGCGCCGCAGCGATGGGCCCACCCCGGGTGCGCTCGCGAGGTCGTCGAATTTGTGACCGGACGTCTGCACCTGCATGGTCAGCATGTGCGAGGGATCGAAGCCGGGATCGACGCGAAACAGGCGATTGAGGCTGTGCAGCAGCAGGCCGGCGCTCACCAGCAGGACGATAGCAAGCGACACCTCGGCGACCACCAGCGCGCGGCGTGTGACTTGATGACTGCCGGCGGTCTGGCGCGCGTTGCCCTGCAATCCGGCGCGCAAGTCGTCTCGGGAGACGTGCACCGCGGGAAAGAGACCGACGGCAAGACCGATCAGTGTGGTAACGAGGAATGCGAAAGCGAGTACAGGCCCGTTGACGGTGATGGCGTCCACGCGCGGCAGACCGGGCGGGCTCAGCGCCACCAGCGCGCGCACGCCGTTCACGGCCACCAGAATCCCGAGCGCGCCGCCAGCGAAGCTGAGCAGCAGGCTTTCGGTCAACACTTGCCGGATCAATCTGGAGCGGCTCGCGCCCAGCGCAGCGCGCATAGCGAATTCGCCCTGGCGCTGCGCGCCGCGCGCCAGCAGCAGGCTGGTGACGTTTACGCAGGCGATCGCAAGCAGGAGCAGCACCGCGCCCAGAATCGCGAGCAGGGCGGGCCTGACGCCGCGCGTGACGTCGGCCTGGAGCGAGTCGACAACGAGTCCATTGTCGAGCGCAGCCCAGCGCGGGCGCGGGAATTCCGGAACCGGCGCGCGCGCGATGGCGTTGAGGTCACGACGGGCACCGTCGAGGCTGACGCCTGCCTCCAGCCTGCCGAGCAACCGCAGGTGATGGCCCCACTCGGTGCTCTTCTGATCCTCGATATGCCCCGGATCGTACTGCATGGCCGACCAGATCCCGGTGGAAGCCGCGGGAACGTCTTCGAAGCCGCGCGGCATCACGCCGATGATGGTATAACTGTCGCCGTCGAGCGTAACCGAACGTCCCACGATCGCCCGGGTGCCGCCGAAGCGGCGCCGCCAGAGCGCGTCGCTGAGAATGGCGACGTTCGGCCCGTGAAAGGCGTCGTCGGACTCGATGAAGTCGCGTCCGAGGGCCGGCACGACGCCGAGGGCGCGGAAGTACTGCCAGCTCACGCTTTGGCCGTCGAGCCGCTCGGGTTCGGCCGCGCCGGTCATGGTCGGTTGCCAGCCTTCATAGGCCGCAATCCGGCTAAAGGAATGGCTGCGTTTCTCCAACTCACGATAGGTCTGAAAGGTCACATCCGAGCGCTCGCCCTGAAAAATGTCCCAGATCATCACGATGCGATTGGCGTGCGGGTACGGGAGCGGCTCGAAAAGAACAGGATTGATAGCGCTAAAGATGGCGGCACTGGCGCCGATGCCGAGAGCGAGCGTCAGGGCGCAGACCGCCGTGAACCCCGGATTGCTCAAAAGGCGCCGCCCGGCATATCGCAAGTCGGCGAGCAGGACTTCAACTCCATTCTCCCAGCCGGAAGAGCGCACCTGCTCGTGAACGGCAGTGGCGCTGCCGAGATCGAGCCGAACCCGGCGCCGCGCGTCTGCGGGGGAGAGCCCGCGCGCCACGAGTTCGGCCGTCGCCTGCTCGATATAATGCGCGACCTCGTCGTTGACGTCCTGGTCCGCGGCTGCTCGATGCGCGAGCGCGCGCGTACCGCGGGTAATCTGGCGCCAGAGTGACATGGGTCATGCCTCCGCTTTGAGCAGCCGCGCGATCGCCGAGGCACGCCGGTTCCAGCTGGCGGTCTCAGCCTCGAGCTGCTTCCGGCCTGAGCGGGTAAGCGTATAGAACCTGGCGCGGCGCGAGTTTTGGGTCTCGCGCCATTCGGAGTCGAGCCATCCGGCGCGCTCCAGACGCTGCAGCGCGGTCAGCAGCGACCCGGGATTCACCTTGAAGACGCCGCGCGAGACCTGCTCGACGCGGCGGGCGATGCCGAAGCCGTGCAACGGTCCGAGGCTGAGCGTCTTGAGGATCAGCATGTCGAGGGTGCCCTGAATAACGTCCGTATTCGATTCGTTCATGCGATTCTCCCAATGGTGAAAACGGGCACAGCGAGGACCGGCTGTGCCACCGAGCAAACACGATAGCATTGCTCCATTTGATTGTCAAGATGTGGATGTCATATTGTGGATGTCATACCAAAATGGATGGCGGGAGACCGGGGGCGCTCAGGCCTGAAAGGTCCACAGCAGTCCGACCAGCGTTTTGCCGTCGTGGATCCTGCCGGACTCGAGCATGCGGCGCAGCTCTGACTCGGGAAAGCGTCCGACCTCGATACGCTCGTCTTCCTCGGGCGTGGCCTTGGTCAGGGTGAGATCGCGCGCTTCCACCAAATGCATGCGCTCGGTGAGCACGCCGGGGCTGGGGTAGAAGCTGAAGAGACGGCGCATCCTGCGGGAACGGTAGCCGGTCTCCTCCAGCAGCTCGCGGCGGGCGGCGGCGAGCACCGTCTCCCGCCCATCGAGCCCACCGGCTACCAGTTCCCACAGACTCTGCCGGGCGGCATAGCGGTACTGCCGCACCAGAACGATCCGCCCGTCCGCCAGGCGGGGAATGACGACCACCGAACCTGGATGGACAACGACTTCGCGCCGGGCACGCAGGCCGCCCGGCTCAATGATCTGGTCAAGCTTCAGCGTTACGACGCGCCCCTGGTACAAGGTGCGGCTGTTGAGAACACGAAGTCGGGGCACGCGGCGAATCCTCCGCTACTTTGACGCCGTTGCCGCCGGGGTGGCCGGGGGCAAGTCGAAAGTGGCGATCAACTCCTTGGCGGCCTTGGGCTCGGTCTTCGCCTTCAGCTCGTCATGATAGCCAGCCAGCTTGGCCTTCAGTTTCGAATCCGCGTCCTTGCGGCTGGCGGTCGTGGGGTCGCCTGAGGCCTTGTCGAGGCACGTGATGGCGCCATTGACGGCATTCAAGGCGAACGTCAGCTTGTTCGTCAGCGCCTTCTGGTGATACTTGGACTCGAAGTCGCTCTCGCTTTCCTTTTTGATCGCGTCCACGCTGCTGGCCACGTCCTGAACCATGCTCTGGGCCATAGCGTCTTCATCCTGGCAAGCGGGCGTCTGCGCCTGAGCCGGCCACCCTGCCGCGATAATGATCGCCACGGCGACAGGGATCACAAGGAGTACGTTTCCCGCGCTTGTTACGTGTCGCATTGCTTCCTCCGCACGCGAACGATGCAGCTTGTAATAACACAAGTGATGGCAGATAACAAGAAGAGTGACGAGTGGGTAATGGGTCGGCTGAGTACCGCCAAGTGGCGAGCGTCAAGTGGCAGCAAGTAACGAGCGGTGAACTTGGCAGCGACAACCGGCTGCCGAAACCCGGCTACGGGCAATCGCCGACTGCCTAATGCCTCCCTTCTCCCCAATTCCGGCATCACTCCCGTATACTGGGTCACGAGGGGATCCCATGAAGATGAGAGCACTGATCGTGGACGATGAGCAGCCCGCGCGCGACGAACTGGCATACCTGCTGAAGGCTTTCCCCGAGGTTGAAGTGGTCGGCCAGGGCAAGAACGGCGTGGAGGCCGTGAACCTGGTCAAAGAACTGAGCCCCAGTCTGCTCTTTCTGGACGTCCAGATGCCGGGGCTCGACGGCTTTGGCGTGATCAAGAGGCTCATCGAGAAAAAGATTCGCCTGCCGCAGGTGGTGTTCGTGACCGCCTATGACCAGTACGCCGTCCAGGCATTCGAGGTGAACGCGGCGGATTATCTTCTCAAGCCGATCTCCCGCGCGCGTCTGGAAAAGGCGCTGGCCCGCGTGCGACCCGCCACCGAGACGGCGGACGCCACGCAGAAGCTCGATAGAGTGGTCGAGATGCTCGAGCGCCGCCCGGTACCCCAGAAGAACAAACTGGTGGTGAAGGCCGGCGGGCGGCTTTATCTGCTCGACTCCGACGACGTGGTCTACGCCAGCATCGAGGACGGCGTCATCAGCATTATCACGCGCGACTTCGAGGGGCAGTCGAACTTCCGCACCGTCGAGGAGCTGCAGAACGCGCTCGATCCCAAGGTCTTCTGGCGCGTGCACCGGTCGTATCTTATCAACATTAATCGAATTAAAGAAGTGATTCCCTGGTTCAAGAGCTCCTATCAGCTGAAGATGGACGACCGCAAGCAGTCCGAGATCCCCGTCAGCCGCGCCCAGACGCGAAAACTCCGGGAGCTGCTGAATCTATAGCCTCCGACGGACCTTTCCGGGGGGCGTTGGTGGTCCAACCAACGAAGAATCTAATCTGATTCCATTATCCTCTTGACAAGACCCTATTAGTTCGGATATTGAATTCCGCCGGGACCAAGCGCACGCTTGGGTTCCGGCACACGACTCGTACCCCGTTGCGGGATGCGGCATGTGGAAAGTCCGTGCCTATCTAGGGGGACTGATTCGGACAGAACGCAGCGAAGGAGGCATGGCAAGTGGCTCGACTTCAGGGAAAAGTAAAGTGGTTCAACAACACGAAGGGATACGGTTTCATCGGCCAGGATAGCGGCCCTGACGTGTTCGTTCATTACTCGGCCATCTCCATGGATGGCTTCAAGACCCTCAATGAGGGGGACCCGGTTGAGTTTGAGGTCGTACAAGGGCAGAAGGGACCTCAGGCCGATCGCGTCACAAAGACAGCGACATAGCAGGTCCTCAACAGGCGGTTAATTCATCTCCGTGTAACATCGCCTTTGCATGGCCGCAAAGAGCAGGAGGGGTGGTGTGTCTCGAAGCTCCCCTGCAAACGCATGGGACCACGTCGCTCTGGCGGTAGAGCGGCAAACGGTAGGGGTCCGGGCGGGGTCGTGTTTCAAATTTCGACATCGGTCTTTCGTGGCCGCCCAGCCACGCACAATGGTTTGCGGCCGGCCCCGGGAGTCGCTCCCGGGTATTAAACCCCTTGCTTTCCATTGGCCTCCGGACGGATAATAACCGCAGTCTGCGGGGAGGAGTGTTGAGGGCGAGGCAGGAACTCCTCAACTTTTGTCGGGCGCTGCCGTGAGGCAGACAGAGAGGTGGGCCCTTCGCATGAGAATCAAGCTTGGTTACAGCACATTGGCTCCTGCCCTTATCCTGACAGGCGCTTCCCTTCTTCTGGCAGGCGGTCCGCCGAGCGCGCTCATGGCGCGGACCTCGGTGGGTCTGACCGTTCCTGCGGAGACCGAGGCGAGCGTGATGCTGCTCTCGGGCATCCACACCAAGCTCGCCCAGGTCCGCGACCCGGTTGAGGGCCAATTAACTCAGCCCATCTATGTGGACGGGCAACTGGCGCTGCCCGAGGGGACCTTGCTCTATGGGCACGTGACGCGCGTGCGTCCGGCGGGCCGGCTGCATCGTCCGGCCGAGATCGGATTCCGCTTTGATGAGGTTTGGCTGCCGAGCGGTGAAAGCGAGCCTGTGCTGGCGCGCCTCTCGGCGATCGAGCACCCCGGCAGAATGCGCCTCGACAGCGAAGGTTATCTGAGGGGTGGCCGGCAGCTTTCCTGGAATCTGATTAGCGGAACTCTGATCGGCTCCGGCGGGCTGCTCGTGATTCCCAGGATCGCCGGCGCCACCGTCGCCGCCACCGCCGCCTCCGTGGCCACCGCGGGAGTGCTGGGTGGCTACGTGCTGATTCCCCACGGCCCGGAAGTCCACTTGCCGCCGTCCACGCGCTGCCGCGTGCGCTTCGACTACGCCTTCACCGTGCACGGCCAGTCATAAGACTGACGATTGTCGATTGTCGATTCGTGGGTGGTGGTGTCTCATCCCGCCTGCCGAGGGCAGCAGGCATAGCAATCGTCAATCGGCCAATCGTCAATCATGGACCCTCTGATTCTGCACAACGGCAGCCTTACTCCACTCGCCGAGGCCCGGCTTTCGCCCGGGCAGGCCGGACTCCTGGCCGGCTGGGGCGTGTTCACCACGCTGCGCATCTACCGCAGCCAGCCCTTTGAGTTCCACCGCCACTGGGAACGCATGAGGCGCGATGCCACGCGCCTGGGGATCGAGATGATCTACAGCGAGTCTGCGGTGGCGAGCAGCATCGTGGAACTGGCGCGCGCGAACCAGCGTCCTGAGGGCATGGCGCGTGTGTGGTTCGTCCGCAATCAGGGCGGGCTCTGGGCGGATGAGGCGCCGCGTCCGGCGACCGATCTCCTGGTCTTCACCCGCGATCTCGTACCCTGGCCGGCGGAGCATCGGCTGCTCATCGTGCCGCACGCCCTCTACTCGGCCGGAGTGCTGGCAGGCGCCAAGATGCTCTCCTGGGCGCAGAACTCCCTGCTCGCCGAGCGCGCCCGCCGGCAGGGTTACGATGACGCCCTGCTGCTGAACGAGCGCGGCGAACTGGCCGAATGCACGTCGGCGAACGTGTTCCTGGTGATCGGCGGAAACGTGCTCACGCCGCCGCTTGCGTCCGGATGCCTTGCCGGAGTGACGCGCGACGTCCTGTTCGAGATTGCGCCCCGGGCCGGAATCGAACTGCGTGAGCAGGTGCTCACGCCCGGCGATCTCTCGAGGGCCGAGGAAGTGTTCATCAGCTCGACCACGCGCGAGGTGGCCGGCGTGGGATTCGTCGCCTCGGCCGAAGGCGGTGAGATGAAATGGAGGGTCTCCGGGAGGGTTACCACGGCGTTGGGATCGATGTTTCAGCGCTACGTGGACGACAAGTACAGGGAGAAAAACACATGACGGAACAAACGATCGAGCCCCGCGTCAATCCTTCCGACGAGACGATCCGCCTGGGGCCACTGGCGGTGCGCTTCCTGCTCACCGGACAGAGTTCGACCGGCAGCATCGCCGCCTTTGAGCTTTTTGTCCCGAGCGCGCAGCGCCTGACCGCCCCGGCGCATAGCCATGACCATTACGAGGAGACGATCTACGGCGTCGACGGCGTGCTGACCTGGACCGTTGATGGAAAGCAAATCGATGTCGGGCCGGGGCAGGCTCTCTGTATTCGGCGCGGCGCCATTCACCGGTTCGACAACAACGGCAGCCAGGACGCGAAGGCGCTCTGCGTGATCACGCCGGCGGCCATCGGACCGCAGTATTTCCGCGAGGCCGCGGAGGTGATCGACGCCGCTGCCGGAGGGCCCCCGGACCGCGTCAAGATGGCGGAAATTATGCGGCGGCACGGCCTGACACCTGCGTCCCCTGCTTCGCACGCGTAGCAGGCTGGCAACAGGATGAAAGATGCTGCCGCCACCCACGGATTACGGCGGGGTCTGAGTCTTGTTCTCGACTTTGCCGGATACCCTGTGTACCTTGCGCGCTGACCTGTGCGCCGCCCTCTTTGACGTCCTCTTGGCGGCGCGTCCGGTGTCCTTGGCCGCGCGCTTGCTCTGCCGTCCCGCCGCTTTCATGTCCTGTTTCGCGGTTTGCGGATCATCGTGACCGAATATTCGTCTTCCTGTCGAGGTCACAAGAACCGCTGCGGCAACGGGCATAAGCAGCACCCACAGAATTCTCTTCATCGTAGCTCCTTGGCGCGAGATTCCCGATCGTAAGGCTTCTTGCTCCGTTCTCGGGCGAAGCTAACTCCCAAATACCTTCTCAATCTGGCCGATCTTCTTCTGAACCTTGCCGCCCGCTTTCTCGTCAGCGCCCTCGTTCTCCTGACGCACGTTCCGGCTGGTCCGTCCGGCCTTTTCCTTTAATCCTGCCCTTCACCTCGTGGTATTTCCCCTGCTACCAGGCTTGCGTACTAGGCTATCACGCTGCTGAAAGACACGGTTTGAGGAGCGTGGCGGCGAGTTTACCTCGCCATAAGTCCAACTCTCTCAATACACGCGTGGCGGCCTGAAGCCGCCGCTACATGCTTTTCAGCAGCCTGCCAGGCCTCATTGACACCCTCCTGCTTATGAGATCGCCGGACTTCAGCGTTCGGCGTCTCCCCTCCCCCGGCGTTTCGCGGCGGGAAAGATCCGGTTCCGCGCTGCTTAGCGCCCGGCAAGTAGCGGGCCCATCCAAAGCGGGCGATGTAAGCCGGCGGCGGTAAACGAGTTGAAACGAGACCTGTGAGCCGGCAACTTCCGGGCCTCTGGTCCGTCGCCGGGTAGAAATTGCCGCACCCTGCCGGTCCGATGGAGCAGGCCTCAGATACCAGGTGCCGGTGGTGACGCCATAATTCCCCGCCCTCTGTGTCGCGCATCACATCCGCCCGCAGCGAAACCCTATAGATTACATGCTGTAGCGGCAGTGTCCTGACCGCCGCACTCAGGGGGTGTGACGATGGAGACTCGCAGGCGCCACCAGCGGAAAGAAGACTATCGGCTTCGCACCCACCTGATTCACGGGAATTTTGAAAGCCGCAAATGGGACTACGACCATCACGTGGTCCCGCCGGTGTCGCAGTCGACGGCCTTCCGGCTGAGTTCCCTGGAGCGGGGCGCCAGAGGGTTCGAGCAATTTGCGTCCGCCGCGGAGCAGGCCAGCGGGCACCAACCGATCTACATCTACGACCGCCTGAACGAGCCTACGCGGGGCATGCTGGAGGAGAACCTGGCCTACGCGGAAGGCGGCGAAATCTGCGTCTCCTATGCGACGGGCATGGCCGCGGTCAGCGCCGCCCTGGGAGCGACGCTGGCACAAGGCCAGGAGGCGCTGGCCCACGAGATCCTTTATGGCTGCACGTTCAGCCAGATGACCAACTGGCTGCCGCGCTTCGGAATCAAGACTCGTTTCGCCGACTTCTTCAATCCTGAATCGCTGGCGGGCAAGATCACACCCGCCACGCGCGTGCTCTACTTCGAGACGCCCATCAATCCCACGCTCCAACTGATCGATATCGCGTCCGTGCGCGCCATCGCCAACGAGGCGAATCGTCACCGCACGCCCGAGAATCGTCTGCTGGTCGTCGTCGACAACACGTTCGCCACGCCCCAGTGCCAGCGGCCGCTGAGCCTGGGCGCGGACGTGGTGGTCGAAAGCCTTACGAAAGGGATCGGGGGTTTCGGCACCGACATGGGCGGAGCCGTGGTGACTTCGTCCGAGTGGTACCACCAGCTCATGCTCTATCGCAAGGATTTCGGCGGCGTGCTTAACGCCCGCAGCGCCTGGACGGTGCTGGTCTACGGGCTGCCCACGCTGGCCACGCGCATGACCAACATGCAGAAGACAGCGCAGCGTGTCGGCGAGTTCCTCTGCAAGCATCCCAAGGTATCGTCGGTGAACTATCCCGGCCTCGATTGCTTCCCGCAAAAGGCCATGGCCCACCGGCAGATGGTGAGTCCCGAAGGCAAGTTCGCTCCCGGAAGCATGCTCTACTTCGTCATGAGAGGTGAACCGGGCAAACCCTCAAAAGCCGAGAAGCTGGTGAACTATCTTGCCGAGCACGCTTATTCCATCACGCTGGCCGTGAGTCTCGGACAAGTCAAAACCTTGATCGAGCACCCTTTCTCCATGACCCACTCGGCGTTGCCCGACGAGCAGAAGCGCGCCTTTGGCATGCATCCGGAAGGCATCCGGCTGTCGATCGGTCTCGAGGACTGGCACGACATCATCCGCGATCTGGAACTGGCGCTCGAGACCATTTAGTCGAGCCTGGCCGCGACCTCCACGCGGGCGCCGCGCGGCACAGGTCGCGATCCGCACATGAAAGCCGCCCTCTACACCGGGTACGGAACTCCGGACGTCGTCCGGATCATGGAGACTGAGAAGCCGGTTCCCGAAGACAACGAGGTTCTGATCCGCGTCCGCGCCGCGGCCGTGAATCCGCTCGACTCGCACCTCATGAGAGGCAAGCCGTACCTCATGCGACTCGCCTTCGGCCTGCGCAGGCCAAACGATCCGCGCATCGGGCGTGATGTGGCGGGCGAAGTGGAATCCCTAGGCCGGAGCGTAACCGGAATCAAACCCGGGGACGAGGTCTTCGGCGCGTGCCGCGGAGCCTTGGCCGAGCATGCCTGCATCGCGGAATCCGCGTTGGCCTTGAAGCCTCGTAACATCACCTTCGAACAGGCCGCCGCCACGCCGATTGCGGCGCTCACCGCACTGCAGGGCCTTCGCGAGTATGGTCACATCAGAGGCCAGATCGAGGGCCAGGTCGAAGGTCAGACCCAGGCAGCGCAGAAGGTCCTGATCAACGGCGCGTCCGGCGGCGTGGGCACGTTCGCGGTGCAGATCGCAAAAGCGTTCGGCGCCGAAGTGACCGCCGTGTGCGGCACCAGCAATGTAGAGATGCTCCGATCGCTCGGCGCCGATCACGTCATCGATTACACCCGCGAGGACTTCACCACCGGCCGCGAACGCTACGATCTGGTCTTCGACCTCGTGTCCAACCATTCGTTGCGAGCGTGCCGGCGCGTCCTCAGCGTCGGCGGCGCCTACGTCGGGGCCGGAGCGCTGGGAGGCCGAGGGATGCTCGACTTTGCGGCCTTGATGATCAAGCCCGCGGTCTTTTCACCTCTCATCAGCCAAAGGATGGTTGCCTTCGTCGCGAAAGCCCGCCGGGCGGACCTGATCCTGATCGCCCGCCTCATGGAGTCCGGACAAGTGACGCCGGTCATCGACCGCTGCTACAGTTTGAGCGAAGCCGCCGAGGCCATCCGGTATGTCGCGGAAAAGCACGCGCGGGGAAAAGTCGCCATCGCCGTTCCATAAGATCGGCGGGATTATCCCCCCCGGGATCTCCCCGGGCGATCAACCGCCGGGTCTTCGGGAGACCCGCTGCTGGGTCCGACTGACTACGATCCCACTTCCAGTCACACCCGCCGTCCCTCGAAAGAAAGGCCCTAAGCAGCCGCCTTGAATTGGCAGGCAGCATGCTTTTGACCATCGCGTCGGAACGCTCCCCGAACCTCCGATCGGCGGGGCCGCAACGACAATCGTCTGATCCGCGGTGATTCGAGGCTGACACTCCCTGGCCCGAATTCGTCGCACGCAATCTACCCTTTCAGGTGGTTGACTCCCCAATGGTTGCCACCTGACTCGCGGGACGGAAGCGCGGCTTGACCGTATGGCCGCTGCTTCCCCTCCCGCGGAAGTCGCGACTCAACGCCATCGCCTTCAATCTCGGCATCCGCAGCCGCCGTGGCGACGATCTTTTGTCCTTTCCGAAGGTGGACTAGCCGCCTGACAACACCCACGTCGGCCGCCACCGGCCTTACCATAAGCCCGGTTTGTGCCATTTTGGAGGAGTTGAATGAAACACCGTTTCGTTGTCGCCTCGTTTTTCATGGTATCCCTCGTGCTCCTGGCGGCCGCGCGCGCCCGCGCCGGCACAACCTTCGACCAGTATGGCGGCGTGATGTCGTCCTCATGCACCAATACCACCGGGCACTTCGTTCTGACAAGGGTCAGCAACCGCTGGTGGTTCTGCGACCCCGCCGGGCACCTCTTTATCTCCAACTCGGTTGGAAACGCCACGCCGAACGGGAATCCGACCTACGACTGCCAGGGCAACAACACCTACAACACCTACGTCAGCAAATATGGGGACGCAACTTATACCTGGGGCTTTCAGACGCTCCGCCGCCTGCAGTTGTGGGGATTCAATTCCATTGGGCAGGATTCCTCGGCATACCTGAATCCCAATACGACCTGCAAGAATTGTTCGTGGAAGGGGGGTGTCTGCCCGATCAAAATGCCGTATTTGGCCGAGGATAAACCGGCTGAATACGCCATGGCCAACTTCGATGGCTATCTCAGCGAGCCTCTCAAAGACCTGCTGAACGGCGTCAATTCAAATTATCAGTTTTGGAGGGGAGGGTCCCTTCCCGACGTTTTTGACGCCAAGTTGGCCTTCGAGCAGTCCCAGGAGCTCAAGAACTCGAATCACGCTTTGCTGCGAAGTAACAACCCCTGGATCCTGGGCGAGTTTACCGATGATTCCGACTACTTCTGGGGTTCTGGTGCCGGCCCGGATTTTACCTCGGGTCACACCAACGCCAACATGGGCTGGATCACGCTGATCGCCACGCCCATGCAGACGCTTGTCAAAACCACTCGTTTCGCCAACAAAGGCCCATTTCTCTTCAGCGATACGGCCGTGCACATGAAGGCGAATGCGCTCAACCCGTCTTCCTGCTCAATTTCCTCTCCCTGCAGCCTTCGTGACTACCTGTGGAACAAATATCAGGCCAACATCAAAGCACTCAATGCCGCCTGGACCTCAAACTACACCACGTTCGATTCAACCGGCGTCCAGGTGAAGGGAGAGTCGGCCGGAACCGGAGACGGCAAAACCACCGTCTTCACGTACACGCTGGCGCACAGCCCAGTGTCACCGCAGAGCGTTGTGATTGCTGTCGCTGGAACGGCTAAGGCTGGCGACTGTCCCTGGTACATTCACAGCCTGGGCTGTGCTGCCACAGCAGCCTCGGTTGGCTCCATTGTCAGCCCGGTTAAAAATTACGTTACCGAAGCCTCCAGCAATCTCAACTACTCCAACGGTCTTCTGACGATCACATTCGTGACCCCCCCGGCGAGCGGCGCCGCCATCACTCTCAGCTACACCTATAACGGCTGGATGAGCGGCGGCACGGGCCTCATGGACGAGAGCGGCAGCAACGCCGCCTGGGTGGGAACCAACCCCTTCTGCCTGGAAGACGCCGACCCAAATTATCCGGCCTTCTTCTCCTGCGTCGGGGGTGGCGGCGCCCACAACGCGGTGCCCAATGCCAATCGACAATTGGGAGCTGATCTGGACGGCTGGGTGTCGCAGGCGGCAGCCGAGTACTTTCAGACGATGCGCAACGGACTGCGCGCCGTTTCCCAGATCCCCTATCTTGGGCTCGATACCATAGGTTCCTGGGGCGCTCCCGCCTTCAGTCGATTTATGGAGGGCGCCGCGCCCTATATTGACGGAGCCTATGTCAACCTGCACTATTGGTATCCCACCCCCAGCCCCAACGTTTTCGAATCCAGCTATCAGTACATTACCCAGTACTTCGGCGACCTGCCGCTGCTCAATTTTTCCACCCAGATTGCCCAGCCGGACTCGGCGATGTCATGCTGGACCAATACCAACCAGGGCGACCTCGGCACTCAGGCCAATAGAGGGCAGCAATACTACAACACGATTGGCTACCTGCTCGGCACTCCCGGATATAACAATTCTTACCCCTTCGTTGGTTTCGACTGGTGGGCCATACAGGATTTTCAGCAGTTGAACCAGGGCCTGGTTTCCATTCACGACAACCCTTACGACGGCGTGGAGGCGGTCATCGCTCCAGGCGTGGACCAATGGGGTTATCCGACAGGCGGGGAGACCGCCAATTACGGCAACAGCGTAACCTCGGTGAGCGAGGCCAACGCCCTTTGGATATTGAAAATACCAAAGTAGCCGCCGGATCAACTGAATACGATCGCCGGTTCGCTCGTAGCGGCGGCTTTATGCCGCTGTTGTACGCGTAGGGGCGGTTCGTAAACCACAGGGTATCTCGATGGCGTTCGATCCCACCATCCATCATCGCCGGTCGATACGCCTGCGGGGATACGATTATTCCCAGCCGGGTGCCTATTTTGTGACAGTCGGCACCGAGGAGAGGCGGCGCCTGTTCGGAGAAGTTGTTGAGGACCGGATGGTGTTAAACCTGGCGGGGCAGATGGTGCAGGTGTGGTGCCACGAATTGCCGCGAAAATTCGCCAAGGTTGAATTGGATTGCGCGGTCGTCATGCCGAATCACATCCACGCGGTCGTGCAAATCGTAGGGGCGGACCTGTGCCCACAGACCGTAGGGGCAATGAACGTAGGGGCGGACCTGCGTGTCCGCCCGAGGCTTGAGCCGCGCTGGTTCCACTGGTTCACGACAACACCGAACTGTTGGGAGCAATGTGACGGCAACTAGGCTAGATAGTATAATTGAGCTATCTTGACATCCGGCGAGTCATGTGCTAGGCTGTCTCTCGGGTGGGGCGACATGCTCTTGTTTGGGGGATTCCCATGCCCTGCCGCTCCCGAACCCTCGCTGCAGCCGCCCGGGCAGGCCGCCGCGCCCACACCTTCAAATCAACCGCTCGGCACTTCCCACTCACCACCTGTTCCTTGATGCACGGCCGTTACAAGGGGGCGAAAATCATCCCTACGGACGAAGCTGGAAAGCCCCGCGTTTTCAATCGGATGCCTTGCAAGATCGGCCTCGGTCCGGGGCGCCATGTTCTCTCGTGGACGGGTTGGTGCGCGTTCGAAGGCACGACCCAGCGAAGATCGAAAAGATGTGGTCGAGCCGAAGCTGGAATGTCCTTTGGATTCAGCAAACTCTTGCACAAAGTCGCGCTTGCTGTCGGGAGCGAGCTGTGGAAAGCGTCACCGGCGTTCGGGCTCAGACTGCGACACCAGGCCGGTTCGCGGACCCGGTCAAAGGGGCATCGGCACCTCGGCCCGCTGCCAGGCGACTCGGCTCTCGGTGTCGCCGCCAGGTCGGCGGCTGCCAGGAACTTCGAGGCCTCCAACTATTGCACAGGCGGGCATGAGAAAGCAGACCAAAGCCAGGCAAACCCATTGAGGTTAACCCATGCAGGGTCAGACGTTTTGGCCAGAAATGACGTCCGCCAAACCCATTGAGGTTATCCCGCCTGTTTTCAGTGGTTTACTCGGCAAAAAAGGCCGATTTTCGCGGAAAGGATGGTTTCGCTGTGCTTCTCGCTCTGGAAACCACCTAAGCTGGGCCC
Organism: Terriglobia bacterium; assembly: GCA_035946575.1. Lineage (GTDB taxonomy): Bacteria > Acidobacteriota > Terriglobia > UBA7540 > UBA7540 > Gp13-AA77. The sequence goes on from DASYZG010000033.1 coordinate 16,695, forward strand.
GCGGGAGCCACTGCATCCCCGGTTCAGTTACACTTTGTTACACCTTCGCGGCCGCGGCTGCTCCACTCTGCCGCCAGCGAGGCGGCCTCACACATTGGGCTTGGCCGGGGTCCTCCCCGGCATCAACATGCTCCGATCGGCTTCCCATGGATTTGACTGCCTCGGGCTCCATACCTTCGCTTCCGGCGCCGCCACGCCTGGAATCACGGGCTCGTCTGCGGAAACTGCTGTTCCGACCCGCCTCTCAGCACCTGGTCGGAGTCCATCCCGATCACATAGAGCTCGGTGGGCGACAGCATGTAGAAATCGAGCGTCCTGGTATTTCCGCCGGCTTTCACGGTCATCACGCCCCGGCCGTTCGAGCTCACGGTTGTCGTCGCGGTCATGGTCAGATTCACGCTCGGGCTCTGGGCGGTGTTGTCATTCTCGTTCCCGGTGATGCTGCCCCCGGAACCCGCCGTAAAGGCAATCAGTTTGTCGATGAAGCCCGTGCTCGAGGTCCCGGAGACCGTCAGGGCGTAAGGACCGCTGAGATTGCTCGAGGAGAATTGGGCCTGGCTTTGCACGTTGAGATCGCCGATCGAGTCGCCGCCGGTGTCGGTGCGCATCAACGCGGCCTGGCCATTCGCGATGAGGTAGAAGGCATAGGTGAAATTCCCCCGCGCCGTGCTGGTGAGGCTCAAAGTCCCGTGACCATTGCTTGCGACAGAGTAGTTCCCTGTGAACGAATAACCCGTGGTGATGGTGCCGTTCTCATTCTGGTCGCCAATGCCGTTGGTAATCCCGCCGTTGCCATTGGCCGTGAACTGGCCCGCGTCGGCTGCCGGCAGGCTCTGGATCTCGCCGCTGGTCAGGTAGATCATCCCGCCGTCCAGGCCGGCGTTGGTGAAGTTGGACCCCTGCTGCGCCGTGGCCGTCCCCGACCACTGCGGGGCGGCGTCGAGCGAGATCAGGCGGAACGTGCCGGCCGAGATGATGTAGAAGGCAAAATCGAACGTGCCCAGCTTGCCCGTCAGCGTCATGGTGCCGCGGCCGTTCGAACTCACCAGGAATGGCCCGCTCAGGGAGATGTTCTGGTTGAGCAGCGTATTGGCATTCTGGTCCATCAGGCCGCTGGTGACGGCATTCTTCCCGTTGAGCGTAAGCAAAGCGATGGCGGCGAGTTCCTGGCCCGTAACCGCACTGCCGCTGAGGCTGAGGACGTAATTGCCGCTGAGCGATGCCGCCGAGAACGCCGACGTGTCGTTAAGGTCGAGCGTGCCGGTACCAGTGCCCAGTGTGTCATAGCGGATCAGCCGGGCGCGTGTGTTCGAGATCAGGACAATTTCATCGGTTTCCGTGTTGAGCCCGCTCGCCGCCGATGGCTTCAGGGTCAGGACGCCGCGGCCATCGTTGCCCATCGTGTAAGTCCCGGTAAACGAGACCTGCAGCAACACGCCGCTCGGGCCGTTCACGTCTTCAATGCCGTTCGTGATGTTGCCTTTGCCGTCGGCCTGGAAATTTCCTGCCTCCAGCTGGGAGCTGCCGCCACTCTGCCCGTTCATCAGAAACGTGTAGGAGCCTTGGAGCGTGGCCACACTGGGTGCGATCGTGATGTTGACCGAATTGGTCAGCGTGGGGTCAGACTGCGACACGGCCGTGATCGTCACCGACTGCCCGGCGGGCGGAATTGCCGGCGCCGTGTACAATCCCTTGTCGGAGATCGTGCCCGCCGCGGCGCTGCCGCCGGCCGTCCCGTTCACCTGCCAGTTCACTTGCGTCGCGCCGCCATTCACCAGGAATTGCTGCGTGCCTCCGGCCGCCACGGTGCCGGAGCTGGGCGTGATGTTGAGCTGCGGCGAGCTGCTGACGGTGACCACCGCGGAACCGTTGGCGACCGTATTGGCCTTCGAGACGGCCGTGACGGTCACCGTATCGGGATCGGGAACCTGCTGCGGCGCCGTGTAGAGTCCGCCATCAGTGATCGTGCCGACGGTCGAATTGCCGCCCGGGATGGTATTCACCTGCCAGGTCACGCCGGTTTCGGTAGCGCCGGTGACGGTGGCCATGAACTGCTCGTTTGTCCCTACCTGCACGGTGGCCGTGGCCGGGTTGACCACGACCTTGATCGATCCATGAGTGCACGCCAGCCAAAAAGCGCTGAGAACCAGCAGCGGGACAAGCCTGTTCGTCATGTGAGCTCCGTAAACCAGTATGACGCGTCAGCGCCGGGGCCGGTAGCCCCTGCTCATGTCCTTCAACGCCTCGCCTGGGTCGCGGAAGGGTGGCGAAGAGGGGGGGAATAGGGAGGTTTTATAGCTCACAAATTATTATTGACATAAATACTGTTGCTTAAATAATATGTATTCCATGACAAAAGTTTTGGCAAGGCTAACAGACGTGGTTGCGCGCCGTAGCTGGCGCGTCTTTGAGGGCGGGCGGGCTCACACGCCCGGCGACCGCCGATGTCGCTCGTGTCTCGCCGGTGGCGGGAAGGCGCCCGAACCGCACAAGTTCGCCCCGCAGAGCTGCCACGGCTTGATGCATTTCGAGGCGCAGGCCACCGGCAAGGATCGGTGGGAGTTCCGGAGCAAGTGCGACGTATGCGGGCGGACCGTTTCTGGCACCAGTTAATCTGCTTCCTGGCTCCGCTCGGAACGATGCATCGAGGTCGCCGCCTATTCTTTCTTGGCGTTGTACGGACTCTTGTACCGCAACACCGTGCTCAGGTCGACGCCGCGAATAATCCCTGCCGAGTGATAATACAAGCCCCACGAGTCAATCGACGACAGGTCGGGGAAGATACAGGCTTCCAACACGAACGAGGAGTTATTCTGAGGAATCCAGCCGCCGCCCGCCGCGTTGACGCCCCCAAACAGGTCCGATCCTCCGAGCTGCGTGCAATAGCAGGAAGCCGGATTCCCCTGGCAGCCGCCCGTGGGCTGCACCTCGGCATAATAGGCCAGAGCCGCCAGGGAAGGATGATCCGTGGCCAGCGTGGAGAGCAGCAGATAGATCTGCGACTGGTCGGACGCCGTGTAAACGCAGAATCCTTGCAGTCCCGCCAGGCGCAAAGCAGTGCCGCCGTTGGTGCCGTACGCGGGGTACATGTTTTCGGCCACGCCACCGGTGGCCGAACAATACGCCTCCGAGCTGCCCCCGGGGGTCTTCGTCGTCGTCGAATTCTGAGCCCTCGTGCTGAAACTTACGCCGAACAGCAGCGTGCAACCCACCAGCGTCCCTGCGATTCGTCCCGTCCGTCGCTTCATGATCCGTCTCCTTTGCGAGTTTTCGCGCGAGTCTCTGCGGTTCGAAGGCACATGAGTCTACCACACGCGCGGCGGAAAGCCGCCGGCAATCAGGGGGAGTCAAGCTCAGCGGGTTCCGTGCGGCGTCCGGACGGCTTCAAGAGCGGCGCTGAGCGACGACTCGAAGGTTTCCGGCGCAACCGCGCGGTGGCCGAAGCGCGCGGAGAGATACAGCTCCGTGAGGGCCGTGACGGGGGGACGGGCGGAAGCAACCGGCAGGCGGCTGGCGAATTCGAGCGGCGTCTCCGCCGGCGCCTTGATAATCCCGCAGCGGGAGCAGCACCGCAGGAAGCGCTCGTAACCAATCCGCGCGGCTGGCACCGAGAGCCGGACGCCGCGCCGCGCCAGTTTCCAAGCCAGGGCGGCGCGCCATTCCTCGATCCACTCCGGTCGTCGCGCGGCCAGCGCCGCCAGCGCGAGCATCAGGACCACAAACGCGATCGCCTGCAGACGATGCCGGGCGAGCCATCTCCCCGCCCCGGCCAGGCGCCCCGTGCCCGCGTCCTGCCAGCGCTTGCGAAGAGCGCCGAACCGCTGGTCGACCCGGTCGTACTCGCTTTCGACGTTGAGCGCCAGCTGCGCCTGATGTCCGAAGTCATAATCCACGATCCAATCACTCCAGAAAAGTTCGGCGGCGTCGAGATACTGCTCCAAAATCCCGGACGCGGGCGGCGGACCCGCCGGCGTGGCGTCAAAGGGAATCCAGCCGTAGCGCGGAAAATAGACTTCGACCCAGCTATGCGCATCGCGCCCGCGCACGATGAAGTCTCCGCCCACGCGATTGTAGTCACCGGCCACGAATCCGTTCACCAGACGGGCGGGAATACCGATCGTCCGCAGCATCACGGCCAGGGCGGCGGCGAAATACTCGCAATTGCCGCGGCGGGCTCCGAACAGGAATCCAGCCACAGGATCGGCGGGGTCAACGCGCGGCAGGTCCAGCGTGTAAGCGTAGTGCCCGCGCAGATAGCTCTTGAGCGCCATCGCGCGGTCGTAATTGTTGACCACACCGGCCGTCACCTGCCGGGCCAGCACGCCGATCCGCGGGTCGAGCCGCGGCAAACCCAGGTCGGCGATCTCAAGGCCTCCAGGATCGACGGCCGGGGCGGCGCGCAATTCGCGAGGCGACGGCAGGTTCATGTCCGCTACCACGCCATACCCAAACGGCGCCGCCAGGTGCTGCGGATTATGCAGCGAGCCTGCCGGGTCAACCAGCAGGAAGCGCAACGGCGCGTCAATGCGACGGGGATGGCCCGCAACAAACAGTACGTCGGTGTAAAGCGGCTCGAGGAGCACCCGGTACCGCGTCACACTGCCCGAGGTCTCGGGCGAGAACCGCAGACTGAACTGTTGCGGCAACTCCGGCCCGAGGAAGCGCTCGTTGTGGGAGCGGCTGAACCAGCGGCGTCCATCGAATTCGTCCAGCGCCACGCCCCGCAGCTTTTCGCCCTGAAAACGCCGGGGGTCGCCCTCGACCGTCAAGCGCATGACAACCTTGTTGGAGCGCAGCAGCCTCCCGAGGTCGCCCAGTTCGACGCTGTCAGAGAATCCGGTAAGGTGCTCACTCGAGAACCCGGCGCCGGACCAATATCCGCTGTGATAACGGGGTATGGCGAAGAAGAGCAGCGCCGCCAGCGGCACGATGCTGAGCGCAATTCCAGCGGTGGTTTTGACCAACGCCGGCTCTGCACGTTGAGTGGGCGTTGGGGAAGGCTCAAACCGGGGCGCCCCGGTAAATGAAGGACGAACGACATCATAACTGATGAGAGCCGAGACCGCGAAGAGCAGATAAACACACAAGCCTGCCACGTAGATGGCGCCGACGGTCAGGATTGCGGCCGCCAGCATCAGGAGAAAAGACAGCGCGCCCAGATAGGTGTAGTCCCGGGGCTTCGACGACGACAGGATCTTCACGGCCGCGGTAAAGAACACCAGATGAATGCCGGCCACCAGCGTCCGATCGAGCAGTGTCGGGCCGTTCGCAAGGTAGAGGAGATCAAGGGGAAAAAACGCGACGTACAGGATGCTGAGGACGGTCACGGCGCGAGGCGGAAGCCGCCAATCCCGGCCGGCCGCGACAACGGCCGCGCGCAGCAAGAGGACGGCCGCGAAGAACCCAACCGCCGCGCGGTCGAGCCTGCCCGTGAGGGCGAGCGTGAGGAAAGCGGTCGCCAGCGCGCCCGTCAGGGAAAGCTCGAAGTAACGCCGCAGCCCCGGCCGCGCGCCATCCGAGGCACGGTCCCGCCTGGCGGCACTCGATTCGGTGGACACGAGTTCAGTTTAGCGCAGTCGAACTTGCCGCCGCGATCTTGCGCGTGAGCTGCGAGACGGCGGCGCGGCCGAACTCCGAGGCAGGGAGCCAGCGGAATCCCGCGGGTGGCGGGTCGTTCAGGAACCCGCGGTAGACGCGCACATGAATCTGTCGATAGGTCACGCTGTGGCGAACCCGGGCTATCTCAGCCCCGAGCGCTGCCGGGGCTCCGCAAAGATCTGCGAGCCTGGTCTCAAGGCGGGCGCGGGCCTCAGCGGCGGAAGCGCCGAATGCCGAAGGGAAGTTCCACAAGTCCTCCATCAGGCCATGGTCCAAACCGCGCGCTAACAATACCGAGCCCCGGCCGTTGACCGATCCGCGGACTCTACTTCGCCGCGCGTCTGCCGGGCTGAGGATCACGGCGGCAGCCAGATGATGCTCTTCGCTGGCGCGGCGTGGCCGCGGCGAAGGAAACGCCTCCGGGCGGCGGCTCGCCCGGCCGCGGCAGGCAGCGCGAACCGGGCATACCGGGCACTGCGGCGCCTTCGGCAGGCATATCGTCTGGCCCAGCTCCATCAGCGCCTGATTCAGGTCACCACGGTTCCAATCGTTGTGACGGCCGACGACCGCGCCGGTGAAGAGTCCCGCGAGCTTCGCCTCAATCTTGCGGCGAAAAGCGGATTCAGCCAGGCTCCCGGGCAGGGCTTCGAGGCGCGCGACCACTCTTGCCACGTTGCCGTCGAGTGCCGGCAAGGCCAAGCCGTACGCGATGCTGAGCACGGCCGCCGCTGTGTAGTTTCCCACGCCGGGAAGCTGCCGGGCATCCTGCAGCGTCGCCGGAAACCGGCCGTCGAACTTCTCGACCACCGTTCGCGCTGCAGCGTGCAATTGACGGGCGCGGCGGTAGTACCCGAGGCCGGACCACAGTTGCAGTACGCGCTCGAGCGGTGCCCGCGCCAGATCATCAACCGTGGGGAAGGCATTCAGAAATCGCAGGTAGTAGGGAACGACGGTAGCGACCTGGGTCTGTTGCAGCATCACTTCCGAGACCCAGACGCTGTAAGGGTCGGACGAGGCACGCCACGGCAGCGAACGTTTGTGGATGTAGAACCAGCGCAGCAGCGCGCGACGCACACGCGGGCCAGCGGTACCCGCGGGGGCCGAACGGCGTGACTGGGCGGAATTGGCGGACGGCATGACTCGGTGGCCGGGCTACACGCAGGGATCCCTCGCAAACCTAGGGAGTCCTGATGACAACGCCGCGGCGGGCGCGGGGCCTGAACCGGGCAGGCACCGCGGCCGGCCCCCACAGGCCCTAATTCAGGGTGAAGGTGGCGCGCTGCACCGGCGACCGATTGCCGCTCGAATCGCTGGCCAGCACTTCAACTTCGTATTGACCTGCCTGGAAACCCTCCGTCCTGATCGGCAGCCCTACGGGAATCACCGGATTCCCCGCCTTGACGAAATTGGCGAGCGGAGCCGCGTCGGTCGCCACAGGCGCGTTGGTTTTGACATTGATGACTTCGTACTGGAGTTGTACGGTGGGTGCGGCGGCGGCGGTCAGTGCGGGCTCGTACACCTCAACGTAAAGCGCCAGCTGCTGTCCGGCCTTGAAGCTGTTGCTGGCGGACGGTTGAATCTCGACGCCCTGGGCTACGAACGTCTTCTGATCTTCGAGCAGCGCCTCATCCAGACTCACCGCAGAGTGCGCGACGGACTGGAACTGGTTGCTCAACATCACCCCGCTGATGCTGAACTGATTGCCATTGTAAGGTTGCACCGCGATCGGGATGTCCTGCCTGGCTGCGCCGTTACCGCCCGTACCCACCGCGATCTTCAGCGTGTACTGGCCGGGCGCGATGTCGAAGCCGCTGCGATATGTGAATCCGGTATTGGCGAAGTCCTTGTATTGTTGCTTGTCGAAATCGAGCGATCGCGAGTCACTGAAGCGTGCGGCCACCGAGCCGTCGGGACGATAGGCAACGCCCAGAATGGTGATATCGCACGTGAACCTTTTCTTCTCCTTCTCAAAGTTGAAAGCGTCGGAGGGAAGGGCCAGCGCGACGTTCACCAGCGCGTCGTTGGCCGCGGTATAGAAGTACGAAGCCTCCGCGGCCAGGTGAGTGCTGCCGGCTTGCCCACCCGCCAGCTCGGCCTCCAGGGCCTTTCCCTGTGGCTTCCCTGCCAGCGCGTCCACGCCCCGGGTATCGTAATAACCGTTGCGCGCCCGGACTTCGAGACCCTTGGTGTCAACCTTCACCTTGATGGTGTGATAGCTGCCGTCGTGGCTCAGATCGGAAGGCGCATAGCCGAGGGTGTAGTACTCGTCGAGCTCGTGGGCGATCCGATCCAGTCCCGCAAGAAAGTCGTTGTTGTTGAGAATTGGAAATCCCCCGGTTCCATTCGCCAGGGCATAAAGCACATCCTGCGTGGCCGTCGCCTGGGTCGGGAACATGATATTGGCGTTGGGCAGAAAGTTGGGATTCCCGTAGAGCGTGTTCACGGCCCCGGGTCCGGTGTAGATTCCGCCTCCGGCGCCGCCGCGTCCACCGCCTGTGCCGCCCGCGCCACCGCGGCCACCATTACCCGTCCCGCCGTTGCCGCCCCGTCCGCCACCCGTCCCGCCTGTACCGCCCGTGCCACCGCGGCCACCACCGGTTCCTCCCGTACTGCCCGTACCGCCGGTGCCGCCGCGTCCACCACCGCCAACTCCGCCTCCACTAATGCCGCCGCCACCGACGGGCCCTCCCCCGCCGCGCCCGCCACCGCCACCCGCTCCGCCGCCGGCCGTACCGCCGCCGGCCGTACCGCCGCCACCGCCACCGCCGTGCTGAGGCCACAGAAGTGCCAGCAGGCCGTTGTAATGCGGATAATCGGGATGCGAGTCGGGCTTGCGGCTGTCCGAATTGATCAAGCCGGGCGGGAGCTGCAGTGAGGAAGTCGCGTCGGGCATTCCTGTAAACAGGCCGCGCACGTCGAGCGGGTAGATGGCCACGTTCGCCTTGTTGGCCGCGTCGATGGTGGCGGTCAGTTCCGGCATGAGGATGTCGTCGAGCACGAAGCCAGCCGAGAAAAGAATCAAGGTCTTTCGGCCGGGGATGGGCGCCAGCAGCTTGATGACATCGCGCAGCGCGAAGAGCAGATCGCGTGCGCCGAAGTCGCCCGCCACGGTGTTCAGCGAGAAACCCCCGGCGGTGCCGATGGCCGCTGGATTGCCGATCACGGTCGCCGGAGGCGTGTTGATGCTGGAACTGGCAATGGCCGCTGAAGGGCTGGCGGATGTGTCATTCGGATTCACGGCCGCGACCTTGACGCTCCCTACGGCCCGCGCCAGCAGGTCCGAGTTGTCGGTGAAATTCTGCACCAGCCGGAACACGCCAGTGAATTCCACCACCGCCATTTCGCGGTCCTGTGAAGCCGTCTTGTCGACAAATTGAGCCGCGGCCTTGCGCGCCCGCGCCTGGTCCGCCAGTCCCATGGTCGAGTCGTCGAAGAAGAGCACCATGTAACGCCGCTGTCCGGGAGCGTGCGGCGCCACCGTGCTCCCCGTCCCCGCCGGACCAGGACCGGTGAAGGAGATGATCTTCTGCTCCTCGTTGTTATCGAAGACGTGGAAGTCCGTAGCCTTGAGATCCTCGATGTAGTGGTTCTTCTTGTCCGTCACCACCGAATCCACCAGCACCAGGTTCGATTCCCTGTGAATCGTGGTCACCACCGGCTCGCCCTGGGCCGCCGTGACCTGCTGGGCGTCATTCTGGGCAAGCACCGGTTGCGGTCCGCCTAGTCGCGCGGCCGCCAGCGTGAGGGCAACCACCAGCAACAACCACTGCCCGGCTCTCGTTCTCATCGTTCACCTTCCTTCACAGGTTTTGCGCAACTGATCCCAATCGGGGACGGGATGGCGCGGGCTCGGCCTGATCGCTGCCAGGCACGCGAGTGCGACTCCGCAAGAAGCGGGAATTCACTCTGCTCATGGGTGCGCCGCAGGCGAAGACGGCGAAGGGCGGCCGGCCAGCCGGGTCCCCTCGTCCCTGTGCCGGTAGTAGTATCTGGCGGGCAGTATCGCAAGTCAAGCCGGGAGCAGGTGCTTCCCCGAGTTCGATGCAGGCCGCGCTTGTGGCCGCTCGCCGGTCCAATCGGACAACCCCTATGGGATCTCCACCTGGGCGTTCAGCGGCGGCATCTGACCGCTCTCTGAGTCCTGGACAACCTCGCGCACGAGATACGTTCCCGGCTTCTGGTGAAGGTCCCAGACCGCGTTGCCTTTCGGGTCGCGGACTCCGACGCGCAGCATCACCTCGTTGTGCCGGACGCGAATCTCGAAGTTCGGCTGCGTTCCTGGGTAGTGATTTCCGGTGCCGCGTTCCTGGTGCTGCTTGCGGGATTCTGTCCCGGGAAAGCTGTCATCGCCCGGCAGGGCAGAAGGGCCACGGTCAGGCCGATCCGCCTGACGGCCGCGCGCGCGCGGTAAAGTTTCATGGGAGAGCACCCGGCAAGATCATAGCTCAGGATCAAGGGAATCGCTGGAAGCGGATATCGCGGCCAGTCGCGGGCTCAGGGAATGTCCACCTGGGTGTTCGAAGCCGACACCGCGCCACCCTCGGATTCCTGGACGACTTCGCGAATCAGGTACGTGCCCGCCTTCACCGAGAGGCTGGTCTTCGTGCTGAGGCCGCTGTGGTCGATGCGCTCCAGAGTCGAATCCAGCAGGTGAAATTCGATCTTCTTTTCGACGCCGCTCACGCAATTCCCTTCGCGGTCAAAGACAGCCGTCACCACGGTGAGATTCTCCACGTTACGCCCTTCGGACTTGCGAAACGGCAGCCGGCTCACGTCCACGTGGGCGAGCACCGAGAGCCTGGCTGTGCCCGGATTGTCCTCGAAATACTGAGTGTGCACCTGGAGCGGAATCGCCTGCGCCTCCTCCTGGGAGAAGATCATTTGGTCGAGTTGTTCCTTGGCGAGGGTCGCTGCATCCTCGATCTTCGTGGGGGCGAAGTAGCCCCGGCGCGCCTGGACGACGTCGCGGTCCGGGTTGCTGGCCAGGATTACTTTCAGGTTGTGCAACCGGCCGTCCATCTTCAGATTGGGAGGCGCAAAGGCGAGCACATAAGAAGCGTCGGGGAATGAGCCCGCGCGGCGGAATCCGTCATCAAGATCGTTGCTGTTGTGGAAGTACACGCCGCCGGTGTCGGACGCCAGTTCCTCGAGCACATCCGCTTCGCGCTCGGCGCTATCGTTCTGGTTGAAGACCTTGTTGGCCTCCAGATCAGGCCGGCCCGCGATCACCAGGGGCCTCTGGCTGGCGTCGCCATGCGGTATGAGCGCGTAGAGCCCGCGGGCGTCCATGGTGCTGATGACGATGTTCTGGCGCAAGGCCAGGTCCACAAGCTCGTTCAAGACAAATCCCTGGGTCAGGGTCAGAAAACCCGGCGACACCGTGACGATGGTGTGCTGGCCGGGCAGGCCCGTCATCCGCTGGCAAATGTGCCGCAGGCCGTCAATCGCATAGTGCGTTTCACCGTCCGCGCGGCTCTCAGTCCGCACGGCCACGGGCATGACAAGACCTGTGGCTTCGGACGCGCACTGCTGGTCCGTGCGGCCAAGCTCCTGGCAGTGACAGATGTAGGCATCCGCCTGCGCTGCCTGCAGTGTGAAGGGGTCATTCTCATGGACGATCCTGTAGGCCTGATAGGGCGTGAGCGGCGGACACTCATCCTTGTCGATGCCGAAAATGGGCCGCGGCATCAACTTGTTCAGATCGGCGTGCAGCCTGTTGCGATCATCGGTGAAGTCGAGCTGGTCCTGGCCGGACGACGTAAAGATCGCCGCGCGGTCACTTGGATGGAGGTTGGCATCGAGGTAGCGTCCGGCGGCGGCCCGCGTTACGGCCAGATCGCCAAATTGCAGGTGCACGTCGTCAAAGTAAAGCGCCATGTAGCGCGAGGGCAGGACGATCGGCGCTGCGGCCGCCGGCTTGCTTTCAGGCATCTTTGCCTTGGGCACTTCCGCAACCGCTCCGGCGTTAGAAGTCGCTGACCCCTCGGCCGCGAAATGCGTGATGATCTGCAGACGCTTGTTGTCAAAGATGCGGAAATCGTCTTTCTGAAGCCCTCGGACGGTCCGGCCCTTCGCATCGCGCACCACCACGCGCACGACGACTTCGTTGTGCTGTATCCGCAACTGGAAGCTGGGCTGGGAGTCCTGGGAGGTAATTTCAGGCTTGGCGCTGTCCTGTGCCCGCGCGACAGGCGCAGTGAGGAAGAGGCATGTGACCGCGGCTGCCCAAACCGCGGTGATCGGAAGGGCGCTCCCCCAGCGAACCCGGATGTGCAGGCGGCCACTCATTATGGTCCAACGAAGAAGCCAGGAGGCTTGCGTTCGCATCTCTCCCCCAAAACCCCTCACCCCGCGACGCTAGTATCTGGCGCCTCCGCACGCCAGTCAAGCGCGGGCACGCGATTCAGTTGTCGACACTTCGGTTTACGTCATACCGAGTGCCGAAGCTTTTCGGGCCGGGCCGTCTGCCTTTGATTCGAAGAGTACAAGCAGGTTCCCCGTTGCCTCGGGCTCCTCGGAATGACAACTGGTCTAGCTCAAAGAGAAGCGGATTCCTCGTCGCCTTTTTGGCTCCTCGGAATGGCAGCGAGGCTGCGCGCTTTCATGGAAACGGCAAACGAAAGGCCGTGATGAGAAGGAGTCCAAACAAGATGGAATGAGCCAGCTGAGATCTTCCGAGGCGGTGAATCTCGAGCGGCTGGGAAGTCGCGCGGAGAGACCAGTTTACGACGTCAACGAGAATGGGCAGGAAAGCGACCAGCGCCAGGGCGGGCATCACGCCGGCGCTTGCGCCCGCAACGAGCACTAAGAAAACGAACATCTCCCCGATGAGGAGACGCCGGCGAGTAGAGGCTTTGGGGAACGAGCCTCCGCGCGCGGCGCGTATTCGAAACTGAACGTAAATGATCTGAATGGTGGCAAAGAGCCCGTTCAGAATCCATAGCGCGACGGCCTGGCTGTTAATCTGCCCGGTCGCAACGGCCCACCCGCCGACGGCGGTGAGGGCCAGCCCGAAAGCTCCGACCACTTCACCCGGCGCGCGATAGCTGCGCCCGGCGCGCTTGATCACAGCCTGCAAGGCGAACAGCCCGGCGGCGGCCAAGCCTGGCTTCCAGAACAGATTCAAGACGCCGGCACGGGCCAGCATCCAGACTGCGAAGCCGCCACAAACTGCGTAGGCGGCACTCGCCGTCATCACCGAACGCCATTCGGCCGCTGTCCTCGGGCGAAAGGGCGAAGCGGGCAGGCTGTTTTCAATCGGGGTGCGAAGGCAAAAGGCGGCCACCACGGCAAGCGTCAGCCAGAACAACGGCGGAAGGTTCTGAGCCGAGGAAAGTCCGGCACCCGCTCCGGTGAACAAGGCGACCAGCACAATGCCCCACGCGCCGTGCTCGCGCGGCCAGACGAGTGCCTGGCGGCGCTGGGGTTGAACTTCACTCCGGGAAGCGGAGACAGCACCCATCTCAAAACCAGCATTGCTTGCGGGCGGCGAAGGAATGCGAGTCGGGATTCTCCAAAGCGGTCTTCATGGGCTGATCTTCCCATGTTTACAGGAGAAAGCCAAGCCTTCCCCTATTCTCGAACCGCCGATCACAGCCCGTTACTGCCTACCACTTGTCACTACTGTGGACAAGGATTCGGCGAGGGCCAGCGACGACACCGGAAAGTATGTCGTCGCCGCCCCCCTTTACTGCCTAACTCACCTGGGGAATTGGTCCAAGGCTATGGGTACTTGTCTGCGACTGCAATGAAGGGCAGCTAAGCTCTATCTAATTTATTTCTAAACATGTATCATCAGCTTCTTCATAGTCTTACAGCCTTGAGATTCGCTAGATACGACACCTCGATGGGCCGCCAATGGCAATTTGTGATACGATTGCCGGCACTTGCTTCTGGGGGCCTCGGATGGCGGAATCGAGCCGTTTCCGGCGAATCCTGCGCTTCGGACCGTTTCAGTGCGACTTGGTAAGCGGAGAACTGCGCCGCAACGGGGCCAAGATCTATCTCGCTGATCAGCCACTTTGCATCCTGAGAATGCTTTTGGAGCATCCGGGAGAGTTGATTACCCGCCAGGAGCTTCAGGAGAAGCTGTGGCCCGGTCAGGAGTACGGGCTTTTCGAGGACGGACTCAACACGGCTGTGAACAAGCTGCGCGCCGCCCTCAGGGACAAAGCCGGGAAGCCGCGCTTCATCGAAACCATCCCACGCCGTGGCTACCGTTTCATCGCGCCCGTCGAGGAGGATGCTCCGACGCCAGGCTCCGCCGTGGCGCGCGGCTGGACCGAAAAGCTGATCTCCCGCCGGTTGCCGTGGCTCGTCGCGCTGCCAGTGCTCGTTCTGGCGGTCACGGGAAGCCTGATGTGGGTGCTCGCGGGCGGACCCAAGCAAGCGCCCCCGTTCCAGTTGAGCATGCGCCCACTGACGGCCAACCCCCAGGACATCCCGGTGCAAAGCGCCGTCCTCTCACCTGATGGACGCTACCTGGGCTATTCCGACCAGCAAGGAATACACCTGCTCCTCCTGGACACGGGCGTGATTCAAGACCTGGCCTCGCTGGCCTCGGTGGAGCGTGAGAACGGGGTCTGGCACTTCGGCGGATGGTATCCCAATTCCTCCCGGTTTGTCGCCTTCCTTTTCGTCTCCGGAAAGCCCGCCAGTTCGTGGTCCGTTCCGATCGACGGATCGCCCGCGCAGAAGCTCGCGGACGGCTTCGAAGGCGGCGGTGCGGTTTCACCCGATGGCTCCCATATTGCTTTTTTGAGCGGTGCCACGCGACTGGGTTACGGCGAGATCTGGCTGACAGATTCCCACGGCGAGTCGCCGCGAGAGATTCTGACGGCCGGCGATCTCCACGGATTCGGCCCGCGCCTGGCATGGTCTCCCGCCAGCGGCCGGCTGGCGTTTGAAGACGTGCACCGCGAAGACAGCTATACGAAGCAAGCGGTCCTGCGGAGCTGTGACCTTGACGGGACTCATGGAACCACCATTTACTCAGGCCGCAGCGTCGATGATTTCGCGTGGACGTCGCCGGGACGATTCATCTATTTACAGGGCCGGCAAGATGCTCCGGTCGAAACGCATAACCTCTGGGAAATGCACGTGGATGGCAGGAGCGGCGTTCCGGAGGGAAAGCCTCGACGCCTGACAGACTGGTCAGGGTTCTCGGTGCGAAGCCTGAGCGCCACCGTGGACGGCAAGCATCTCGCCCTGGTGCGCGCCAACGCCCACAGCTCGGTGTTTGTCGGAGACCTTCCGAACAGCGCCTCGCACCTCGTCAACGTGAGACGGCTCACGGCCGACGACTATTCCAACCAGCCGCTCGCCTGGACGCCCGATTCGCGCGAGGTGATTTTCGTTTCCGATCGCACCGGAACCGAAGGAATCTACAGGCACGCGTTGGACGCCGCCACGTCGCAGGTAGTTGCCACCTGGCCGGGCTTGAGCGTGGACACTCTTCGCAATAGTCCCGACGGCTCATCGCTTATCTTCGACGCTACTTCAGTAAAGGCGCCTGACCAGTCTCCGCCGGCGCCGGGCCACCCGTCGTCGCCGCTGTCGGCCCTGCCGCAACCCGGACGCACGTTCTTCCGGGTTCCCGTCGAGGGAGGCACGCCCGAGGAATTGTTCGAGGTGAAAGGACTGGCGGACACCTTCCGCTGCACGAGCGGCCCTGATGGCTTCTGCGCCTACGGGGCGAGGTCGGAGGCGCGGAGGGAACTGGTCATTACGGCGTTCAATCCTATGACGGGAAATGGGGCGGAATTGCTGCGAATTCCCGTCGACCCGAACGGAGACTACAACTGGTCGCCTTCTCCCGATGGCTCGCAATTCGCCGTTTCCAGAATTGAGTGGAACCTGAATCAGATCCAGTTGATTTCGCTGCGTACCCGGGAAACGCGCGCGATTACCGTTCCGAAATACTTCAATCTAAGCTCTCTCGATTGGGCGCCGGATTCCCGCAGCCTGTTTGTGGCCGCTCAGAACACAGCGCGCTCCACCGCCACCTTGCTGCGCGTCGGCCTCGGTGGCAGCGTCGCGCCCCTCTGGCGCCATTACCAGATGACGCCGGCTTGGGCAATCCCCTCCCCTGACGGCCGCCACATCGCAATTCGAGCCGAGACGTCGCAGGCGAACGCGTGGCTGATCGACGGCTTCTGAGCGCCCAATCCATAACCCAACCCCTTTTGACTTGAAGCTCGTCCGGAGTCGAGGTCAGA
>DASYZG010000034.1:0-32691 GCA_035946575.1 Terriglobia bacterium
GGACCCGACTGATTCATCACCATGTCCGGCGGCTCGGCAGGCTGGGTATTCGCGTCCGCTCGCTGGACCTCGCCCAAACCCCGAAGGCATAGAGAACCATATTGCAGAATCAACGACATACACGAATTTTCGAAGGAATCAACCAAACTTGGGCTACATCGAGTAGCACGAAAGAGGCTGTTTTCGATCGAAATGTGCCTGGAAATCAGACAGAGTCGACAGTTTCGAGACCGAGAAATCGGGGGATAAAAAGGAGGAGAAAAAGGCGAGAGGAGAAAGACGGCAAGCAGGCAAACGCGGCGGGTCATGATGAAGGAATAGCCGGGCGCGACCGCGCGAAATCGAGAGTCACAGAAGTCGCCCGGCTTGGCCTGTCAACCGTCAACGGTCGACTGTTGACTGTCTTTCGACTTCTTGACGAATCCGGTCAGCCGCGATATTGTAAAAGGCCCGAAGGAAATCCCGTCATTCGTGAAGGGCTGTTTCACCCCCGGAAAAAATCTTTTGTGGAGGTTACATGGACGCGAAGGGTGTATTGGAGTTTGCGAAATCAAACAACGCCAAAATCGTGGATGTCCGTTTCACGGACCTGCCCGGACTCTGGCATCACGTTTCCTTTCCCATTCACCAGCTCGACGAAAGCTCGTTCGAGGACGGTTTTGGCATGGACGGCTCCAGCATCCGCGGCTGGGCTGCCATCCACGAGAGCGACATGCTGCTGGTCCCAGACCCGAACTGGTGCATGATCGACCCCTTCACGGACGCGCCCACGCTGGTGCTGATCGGCGACATCATTGATCCGCTCACCAAGCAGCGCTACCTGCGCGACCCGCGCAACGTGGCCAAGAAGGCCGTGCAGTATCTTGCCTACACGGGCGTCGCGGACACGGCGTATTTCGGCGCCGAGGCCGAGTTCTTCATCTTTGACAACATCCGCTTCGACCAGGCGCAGCAGCACGGCTACTACTTCATCGATGCCGAGGAAGGGCGCTGGAACTCGGGCCGCGAGAAGGACAACCTGGGTTACCGCCCGCGCTACAAGGAAGGCTACTTCCCGGTGCCGCCCACCGACCACTATCAGGATCTGCGCTCGGAGATGGTGATGGCCATGGAGCGCGCCGGACTCGAGATCGAGTGCCATCACCACGAAGTGGCCACCGGCGGCCAGTGCGAAATCGATCAGCGCTTCAACGCCCTGGTGACTTCGGCCGACAACATGATGATTTACAAGTATGTCATCCGCAACGTGGCCCGGCAGTACGGCAAGACGGTGACGTTCATGCCCAAGCCCATTTTCGGCGACAACGGCAACGGCATGCACACGCACCAGAGCCTGTGGAAAGACGGCAAGCCCCTGTTTGCCGGCGACCAGTACGCGGGACTCAGCCATCTCGCGCTCTGGTACATCGGCGGACTGCTGAAGCACGCGCAGGCGCTGGCGGCCATCATCGCGCCCACCACGAATTCCTACAAGCGCTTGGTACCGGGCTTCGAGGCCCCGGTGAATCTAGCCTACTCACGCAGGAATCGCAGCGCCGCCGTTCGCATCCCGATGTACTCGGCGAGCCCCAAGGCGAAGCGGCTGGAGTTCCGTCCGCCCGACCCGTCCTGCAATCCGTACCTCGCCTTCGGCGCCATGCTGATGGCGGGCTTGGATGGCATCGAGAACAAGTTCGAGCCCGGCGAACCGCTCGACAAGGACATTTACGACCTCGGGCCCGAGGAGATGAAGAAAGTACCCTCCATGCCGGGATCGCTCGAGGAGTCGCTCAAGGCTCTGGAGAAGGATCACGAGTTCCTGCTCAAGGGCGACGTCTTCAGCGAGGAGTTGATCGAGACCTGGATCGACTACAAGATGAAGAACGAGGTCCAGGCCGTGAACACGCGTCCGCATCCGTACGAGTTCGCCCTGTATTACGACATCTGATCGTGCTGATGGTGCGAGTGGGGGATAGGGAAGCGCGCCAGCGATAAGGACGAAGGCTGAAGTATGAAGTCTGAATGGCCTTCATCCTTCACTTCGCCATTCCCTCACTCGTCAGGCTCCAACCCCAATCCCCAACCCTCAACCCCGAGAACCGTTGCTGTGTGACGCGTGTCACCGCGCGTCCGCGCGCTGCCGCGGCATGCTTGGATCGCAGGGCCGCCACCCCGGAGCGGCTTCCCAAAATCCCCGGCGAACTCACTTGCCCCACGCGGGCGGAGGACTGGAATGAAGACCAGCGCGTTATCTGCGTTTGCACTCGCGGTTGCGGTCGCAGCCGGAATTCAAGTCAGCAGCCGCAGCCTGACGGTGGTTGCCGTCGATCCGGCGGAACTCAAGTCGTTCAAGCCGCTGCCCCGGATCATCGCATCCGACAGCAATCCCGTAACCGAGGCCAAGGTCAATCTCGGGCGCATGCTCTATTACGAACCGAGACTGTCGCGGAATCAGAGGATCTCTTGCAACACCTGCCACGATCTCCGGAAGTACGGCGTTGACGGCCTGCGGGTCTCTGATGGCTTCAAGAACCAGAAAGGCACGCGCAACGCACCGACGGTTTACAACGCCGCCGGCCACTTGGCGCAGTTCTGGGACGGCCGCGCGCGCGATGTGGAGGAGCAGGCGAAGGGACCGGTGATGAACCCGGTCGAGATGGCGATGCCTTCCGAGCAGCAGGTCCTGGCTGTTCTGAAATCGATTCCAGGCTATGTGGATGCCTTCCGGAAGGCTTTCCCGGGCGAAGACGATCCCATCACCGTCGAGAACATGACCCTCGCCATCGGTGCCTTCGAGCGCGGCCTGGTGACCCCTTCCCGCTGGGACCGCTTTCTTAGCGGAGACCAGAGCGCGCTGACTGACGCTGAGAAGGCCGGATTCAATCAGTTCATCCAGGCCGGCTGCCAGACCTGCCATGCGGGAACCTACCTCGGCGGACAGGCCTATCGTAAGCTCGGCGCCGCGACGCCGTACCCCGACGCCTCCGATGCCGGACGGCAGCAGGTTACGAAACAAGAAGATGATCGTATGGTGTTCAAGGTGCCGTCCCTGCGAAACGTCGAAAGGACCGCACCGTACTTCCACAACGGAAAGGTAGAAAGCTTGAATGAGGCGGTCAAAGAGATGGGAAAGTACCAGCTTGGGAGGCAGTTACGAGAAGACGAGGTCGACTCGATTATCGCCTTCTTGAAGACCCTCACCGGCAATATTCCGGCCGAGTACGTTAAGCGGCCCGCCTTGCCGAAGAGCACGTCCGGGACGCCGAAGCCCAGCGTGACGTAGCCGAGGAGGCCAATGACCGCCCGGCCGCAAATGCTCCGGGTTATAATCCTGCCTGATGCCGCGCCACATCGACTGGGCCCGCTTTCGAGACCCCGAAAAAGCCAGGAGCATTTTCGACCGGATCACGTCACGGCTGGGCGCGAGGGTTTCTGCTCCGCTTTCGGCCCTGTTGGCGCAGTCCCCGGATGCGCCCGCAGTGCTGCATCTGCTCGATCGTTACGTCCACGCGGCTCCGGCCGACGTCCTGCGCGAGATCGCGCGGCGCCCGATGGCGCTCACCTATCTCGCCGCGGCCTTCGGTTTCGGCAGTTCCATCGCCGAGGTGTTTCTCGCCGAGCCGTCGATGGCCGTCCAGCTTGCACGCGACCGCAGCTTCGGCGCGCCGCCGTCGATGGTCGATCTTTCGGAGGACTATGCCCGGTTCGCAGTCATGCAGTCCTCGCCGGACCCGGCCCGGCAGCTCGGACGATTCAAGCGGCGGCAATACGTCAAGATTGCATTGAAAGACGTTCTTGGCATCGCAACGCTTGCCGAAACCACGCTCGAACTCTCCACCGTCGCCGACGTCATTCTCGGGGAAGCGTTGCGGCACGCGGAGCAGGAATTGCAGAAGCGCTTCGGGCCGCCGCAGTATCGCGACGCGCAGAGCCGCGTGACGCGCAGCGGCTTCAGCATCATCTCGCTGGGAAAGCTGGGCGGAAACGAGTTGAATTACAGTTCCGACATCGACCTTCTGTTTCTTTACGCGCGTGACGGTGAGACGTCCGGCTCAGGGCCGCCGGACACTTCCATCTCGAACAAGGAATACTTCGTTCGCCTAGCGCAGGCCGTCACCCGGGAGCTTACCGAGCCCACCGTCGCCGGCCAGGCGTTCCGTGTCGATCTGCGCCTGCGGCCGGAAGGCGATCAGGGCGACCTGACGCTGGCACTCGACGCTGCGCTCGATTACTACGGCCATCGCGCGCGCGATTGGGAGCTGCAGATGCTCATCAAGGCGCGACACTCGGCAGGCGACGTGCGGCTGACGCGGGCCTTCCTGCGCGGGGTGGAGCCGTTTGTCTATGGCTCGCCCGCCGATCCCGCCGCCATTTCCAGCGTGCTGCTCAGCCGCGCGCGGATCAGCGAGCGCCTGCTCGAGGGACACGCTGATAGCCTCGACGTGAAGTTGCATCCCGGCGGCCTCCGTGACATTGAGTTCCTCACGCAGTGCCTGCAGCGCCTTTACGGGGCGCGCGAACCGTGGGTGCGTTCTGGCGGAACTCTGCACGCCCTGCGCAAGCTCAACGACAAGGAATTGCTGTCGGATCGCGACTACGCTGCCCTGGCATCGGCGTACGAGTTCCTGCGGCGCGTGGAACATCGGATCCAGCTCGATCGGGGACGGCAGAGTCATCGTCTGCCGCGCGATCCGCAGGCCTTGGACCTGCTCGCGCGCCGCACGGGCGTGGAACCCGGCGCCGAGTCCACGCCCGGCGCAGCGCTCCGGAAGCGTTTGGACGCGCTGATGGATCAGGTGAAGATCATGGCGCGCCGGCTGATTTCGCCCGCTCGCGTGGAACGTCCGCTCGCACCGTTCGAACTCACGCCTCCGCTCGCCGGCTCGGAACTGTATCGTCATTCGCAGGCTTCGCTGCTGCGGCTGCTGGAGGCGCAAGCGCCCGACATCGCCCCATTGATTCGGGACGCTGCGCTGCCGGCTCGCGCGCGGCCGCGTCTCGCGCGATTTGCTGCTGCCTTGCTCGCCGCGCCCGAGGCACTGGCCGCGGCCGGCGATCATCCGGCGGCCATGGAACGCGCTCTCGAAGCTCTGCGCGTTAGCGATCATCTTTCGGGCGAGCTTGTGCGTCATGTCGCGGAACTTGCGGAGGCCGGCGCTGCGGAACAGCCGGATTTTGCAGGCGCACAGCTGCCGATGGTGCTCGAACCGGCGATTGAAAGCCTTTCCGCGGCGGGCGCTCCGCCGATCGGGGATCGACCGGCACGGCCCTTCGCGTGGGCCACGGAAGAAGGACTGGGCTTCGTTGAGGGGCTGTCTTTGCTGCGTCACGACTATCATGTTCGAGCCCTCGCCCTCGGACTTCGGGATTGCGCGAAGCTTGACGATCTCTTTGCCGCGCTCAGCCGGTGGTCGAATCTCGCCGCGACCGCCATCGCCACGGCCTTTGCCATTGCGGGCCGCGCGCCATTCGTCGCCGGGGTCGAGCCGCCGGTGTGTCCGGGACTGGCCGTGCTGGCCCTGGGCAGGCTCGGCCTCAGCGAGTTCGACCTCGGCTCGGATGCTGATTTGCTTTTTGTCGCGCCGCCGGGCGCCCCTCCGGAGAGCATCGCGCGATGCACGCGCCTGGCCGAGCGAACGATCGAAGGGCTCTCCAGCTACACAAAGGACGGCGTGGTATTTGCCGTCGATACGCGGCTGCGCCCGCGCGGCCGGGAAGGAGAATTGGTGGTCACGGAGGACGCGCTGTTCGATTACGTGGTTACGGCGGCGCAGCCCTGGGAGGCATTGACCTACCTCAAGCTGTGCCCGGTTGCCGGCGATGCGGATGCGGGACGAAGCGCGACCGGAGGCGTGATGGCGCGCGTTTTCGGACGTTTCGCCGGCGATGCGGCCCTTGCGGCATCGCTCGGTGAGATGCGGAGCCGTCTCGAGAAGGAGATCAAGGCCAAGGCTGCGCCGACCAAGACCTCGGCGGGCGGCTACTACGACGCGGACTTCGTGGTTTCGTATCTCCGCATCCGCCATCGATTGGCTTTGCACCCGGGCGCGAAGATGCCTGACCAGATCGCAGCCCTGACTTCGGCCGGATGCCTGCCGCAGGGCGAGGCACGTGTCCTGCTCGACGGTATCACCTATTTGCGCGCGCTCGATCACGCCGTGCGCCTCGTGACCGGCCGGGCGTCGCGCGG
The DNA here is from genome assembly GCA_035946575.1 of Terriglobia bacterium. Lineage (GTDB taxonomy): Bacteria > Acidobacteriota > Terriglobia > UBA7540 > UBA7540 > Gp13-AA77. Next base: position 6,170 of record DASYZG010000034.1, read on the forward strand.
CTGGCGCGATCGGCCAGGGCAGTCCGAGGGCGTGGCACATCTGCTGCGGCGCTGGGGGCTGCTCGGAGCCCACAGTCCGCCGCTCGCGCATCTCGACGACGCGCGGAAGCAGGTCCGCGAGCTCTTCAATCGCGTTCTCGGCCCGAAGTGAGCCCGGTCGAGAACCCGCTTGGGCTACTCTATAATCACTGCCATGCACGATTGGAACAGAGGACCGTACCAGTATCGGCGTTCGGGACTCGACCGCGCCGCCGACAACGTCCGCTCGTTCTGGCGCCGCGTCAGTGAAGGCCTCGCGATGCAGGACCTTTGGGGGCAGTTCAAGGCGGACGCGCGCGCCGGCTACGCGATGTACTCCAAGGAGGTCGATTGGGAGCTGGTGCCTGGCGAGCCGCATTGGAAGCGCCACTGGAGAATCGCCCGGGAGTTGTTCTGGGCGATGGTGATGAAGCTCTCGCCTGCGCGGCGCGTGCTGCTGGTTCTTTCTCTCTTTCTTGTGCTGCTTGGCATCTTCGGCACCGAGATCAACGTCGCCGAGCACACGGTGGTCAACATCGGCGGCGGCGAGGCCGTTCTGGGTGCCATCGGCCTGCTCCTGCTGCTGGCGCTCGAACTTGCCGACCGCGTCACCATGAAGCGCGACCTGGAGATCGCCAAGGAAATCCAGCACTGGCTGGTGCCCGATACGCCGCCGGTGATTCCCGGCGTTGAGATCGCTTTCGCCTCGCGCGCCGCCAACACCGTCGCTGGCGACTACTACGACGCCTTTCTGCGCACGCCGAAGTCGGACGGCGCCGCCGGGGCTACGCAGGGCCCCGACACGCAGCGGCTCCTGGTCGTAGTGGCGGACGTTGCGGGGAAGAGCGTACCGGCCGCGCTGCTGATGGCGACCTTTCAGGCGAGCCTGCGGACGCTGGCGCTCGAGCCGACAGCGCTCCTCGAACTCGTCGCCGGCCTCAACTCCTACGCGTGCGAGCACAGCCAGAGCGGACGCCGCTTCACCACCGCTTTCATCGCGGAACTCGATCTCGCCACCTCGACGCTGACCTACGTTAATGCCGGACACAACGAGCCGATGCTGCTGCGCGCCGGCGGCAACCTCGACCGCCTGGGCGAAGGCGGACTGCCGCTCGGCATCATGCAGCGCGCGGCCTATCAATCGGGTGAGACCGTGCTGGCCGCGGGCGACCGGGTGGTGATCTTCACCGACGGCGTGGTCGAGGCGGAGGATTCGGGGGCGAACCAGTTTGGCGAGCCGCGCCTGCTCTCCGGGCTGCAACTCGGGCGCGCGAGCCCGCCCGCACAGGCGCTCCACGGATTGATGACTGCGATCGAGGCTTTCGTGGGTCATGCGCCGCAGCATGACGACATCACCTGCCTGATTCTCGACCGCAAGTGACGCGTTGCCGGGTCAGGCGCGCCGGGCCAGGCTGCGCAGCACCGTCTGCAGAATGCCGCCGTTGCGGTAGTAGTCCACGTCAACCTGCGAATCGAGCCGCGCGATCGCCTGAAATTGTTTTCGCGGTCCATCGGCCGCGGTCGCGGTGACCGTCAATTCCTGGCGCGGACGGATGTCGCCGCCGAGCCCCTCGATTTCGTAAGACTCTTCACCCGTCAGAGCTAGGCTAGATGAGTTGTCTCCCGGCTTGAAAACCAGCGGCAGCACGCCCATGCCGACAAGGTTGCTGCGGTGGATGCGCTCGTAGGACTCGGCGATCACGGCGCGCACGCCGAGGAGCAGCGTTCCCTTGGCGGCCCAGTCGCGCGACGAGCCCGCGCCATATTCCTTGCCCGCGATCACCAGCAGCGGCACGCCCTCTTTCCGATAGCGGACGGCGGCATCGTAGATGGTCATCTGCTCGCGGTCGGGCAGATGCAGGGTGACGCCGCCTTCGGTGCCCGGCGCCAGAAGATTCCGTAAGCGGATGTTGGCGAAGGTACCGCGCACCATCACGCGATCGTTGCCGCGCCGCGAGCCGTAGGAATTGAAGTCGCGCTTTTCGACGTGATGTTCGACCAGATACTCGCCCGCAGGGCTGTTCAACGCGATGTCGCCCGCCGGCGAAATGTGGTCTGTGGTGACCGAGTCGCCGAGCACCGCCAGCACCCGCGCGCCGCGGATGGGCTGCACTGGCTGCAGGTCGAGCGTCATGCCGGTGAAGAACGGCGGTTCCTGGATGTAAGTCGATTCCGGCTTGAAATCGTAGAGATCGCCGCCAGAGACGGGCACCGCATTCCAGGTAGGATTGCCGTCCCAGACGTTGGCGTAGCTCCGGCGGAACATCTCGGGACGGACGGCGCGGCTCATGGCGGCGTCCACCTCCGCCCGGCTCGGCCAGATGTCGCGCAGATGCACGGGATGCCCGTCGCGGTCCTTGCCCAGCGGATCGCGGTCGAGATCGATGTCGACCGTGCCCGCGAGCGCAAAGGCCACCACCAGTGGCGGCGATGCCAGATAATTCGCCTTGACCTGGGGATGAATGCGCCCCTCGAAATTGCGATTGCCCGAGAGCACGGCCGCGGTGACGACGGGATTTGCGTTCAAGGCGTTCGCGACCGGCTCGGGCAGCGGTCCGCTGTTGCCGATGCACGTGGTACATCCGTAGCCGACGAGCCCGAAGCCCAGAGACTCGAGCGCCGGCATCACACCCGCTTCCTTCAGATACTCGGTGACCACCTTCGATCCCGGCGCCAGGCTGGTCTTCACATAGGAGGGAACCTTAAGGCCCCGGTCGGCGGCCTTCTGCGCCAGCAGGCCCGCGCCGAGCATCACGGAAGGATTCGAGGTGTTGGTGCAGGACGTAATGGCGGCGATCACCACCGCGCCATTGCCCAGGCTCTCGCGCGTGCCGTTCGATTGCACGGTCGCGGTGCGCTTCAGTTCGGCGTCGCCCAACCCGAATCCGCGTTCGTTGGTGGACGCAGTCAGCGAACTGCGGAACGACTCCTTCAAGCGCGAAAGCGGCACGCGGTCCTGCGGGCGCTTGGGACCGGCGAGCGTGGTTTCGACGGTGCCAAGATCGAGTTCGAGGGTGTCGCTGAAGACGGGATCGGGCGTGGAATCGGTGCGGAAGAGGCCCTGTTCCCTGGTGTAGCGCTCCACGCGGTCCACTTCCTCGTCGGCACGGCCGGTCGCCCGCAGGTAGCGCAGCGTTTCGTCGTCGACCGGGAAGAATCCCATGGTGGCGCCGTACTCGGGCGCCATGTTGGCGATAGTGGCGCGGTCGGGCAGCGACATTTGCGAGAGCCCCGGTCCATAGAACTCGACGAACTTCTCCACCACGCCCTTCTTGCGGAGCATCTCCGTGACGGTGAGCACGAGATCGGTGGCGTTCACGCCTTCGCGCAACCGGCCGTGCATTTTGAAGCCGACCACTTGCGGCGTGAGCATGTAGTACGGCTGGCCAAGCATGGCGGCCTCCGCTTCGATGCCGCCCACGCCCCAGCCGAGCACGCCGAGGCCGTTGATCATGGTCGTATGCGAGTCCGTGCCCACCAGCGTGTCCGGGAAGACCTGCTGTTCACCGTTCACCTCGCGCCGGACCACGACCTTCGCCAGGTACTCGAGATTCACCTGGTGCACGATGCCGGTTGCGGGCGGCACCACGCGGAAGTTGCGGAAGGCCCGCTGCCCCCAGCGCAGAAATTCGTAGCGTTCGCGATTGCGCTTGAACTCGATTTCCGCATTGAGCGCGAGGGCGCGCGGCGTGCCGAATGCGTCCACCTGCACGGAGTGATCGATCACCAGGTCGACGGGAACCAGCGGATTGATGCGCGCCGGATCGCCGCCCAGCCGCTTCATGGCCGAGCGCATGGAAGCGAGATCGACCACCGCCGGAACACCGGTAAAGTCCTGCAGGATCACGCGAGCCGGACGAAAGGGCAACTCGCGCCCGCCACCGGACGCTTTCGGATTCCAGGCCGCAAGCGCCTTGACATCGTCTTCGGTGATCAGCCGCCCGTCGGTATTGCGCAGCAGCGATTCGAGCAGGATGCGGATCGACACCGGCAAGCGCGAAACCGTGCCGAGTCCGGCCTGCTCGAGTGCGGGCAGGCTGTAGATCACCGGCGCGCCGGCGGCACTCGATCCGGCTCTACCGAACGCCTTGCGCGCTCCGAACGGATTCGATTCTCGAGTGTTGGGCATGGGCGTAGTCCTGAAGGCAAGGTCGGGACGAGCAGCGAGGGTGATGTCCCTTATTCCTCTTTATACACCGTTGCAGACGGCCTGTCACGGGACGGTACAAAAAGCGGCCGCGTCGCAGTTTGTGGTGCAGGCTTCCGGCCTGCGTCTGGCGCACGGCAGGCAAGATGCCTGCACCAACAAACTGAAACACTACTACAAGGTGAATTGCCAAAATGGTGCTGCTTTGTGCGCCAAGACAGCTTTTTTGTCACCTCAAATCCAATGTTAAACCATTGTCCATCAGTAACCTGATGGCTTTCAACGCTTAACTCTTTTCTTTTCAATTACCTGATGGCTTTCGAGCCCTATGAAAAATGGTAACAGGCTTTTTATCAAGCATATGATGGCTTTGTTTTGCGCAAAAATCGATTCCCCCCGCTCTCAGTTTGTCGTGGAGGCTTCGCAGCCTGCGTCGGGCGCGCGGCAGGCAAGATGCCTGCACCACAGTCGGGTTGCCGACTGCGAATTCCAGAGCCTGCCTCAGCATGCTTCGAGCCTACCACCCCAAAATGGGACAATGGAGAAAAGTGAGAAAAGTGAGAAATTTGAGAATATTTATTTTCGCTGTCTTTTCAAGAACTTAGGTTGTAGAAGTCCCTCACGGGTCACGGGTACGGGGTCGGGCGTGCCCTGAGTGCCGGCCGGTTGATCGTTCGTAGTTCCGCCGAAACAGCTCGATAACGCCCTCGGAAGGGGTCAGCATCGGAACCGTGACCCAGCCCGATTCCGGCAGGACCCGATGGGGTCTGGCACGCCCTGACGCGACCCCAAAAAGCTTCAACACAGAGACCACGGAGAATCCGCAGAGGTCACAGAGAAGAAGTTTTCAAAACAGAGACTACATGCTACAGAGTGGGCGATGTGCCGGCGATTTACTGCGCTGCGACCGGCGGACTGTTGCTGGTCGCGCTCAGCCTCCGCAACACATCCGCGCGCTGCGCTTTCGCCCACGGGTTCGCGGGCGCCAGGCGCAGCAGATCCTCGAGATCGATCAACTCGCTCTGTAGATCGTTCTGCTTGTCGAACGCCTTGGCCCGATTCTCATGCGCCGTCGCATACTGCGGGACGATTTCGAGGGCGTGATTCAGGTCCTGAATGGCGAGCGCCACGTTGCCGGTCTGGAAGTAAGCCCAGCCCCGATCGTTGTAAGCTTCGGCGAGGTAAGGATCGTACTTGACGGCCTCGGTGTAGTCTGGAATGGCGAGATCGGGCCGGCCGGAGGCGGACTGGGCCAGGCCGCGAGCGTCGTACATCTCGGCCCAGTCGGGATGCTCGGCCAGAACGGCGGTGCAGTCCTTGATGGCCGAGGCGTAATCCCTGGCTTCGTAGGCGGCATGGGCGCGCAGCCGCAGGGCGGACGTCCAGTCGGGTTTGAGTTTCAGCGCCGAGCTCGCGTCGGCGGTTGCCAGGGGATAGTTGTGCAGCCGTAGGTGCTCATAGCCGCGCCGCAGGAAGTCATCCGGCGTCTTGGGCTCGGGCCAATTGTCCAGGGGCGCGCCCGCTTCCCCGGTCACGCTTGTGGCGGCCGGGCGGGGCGGAATATAGCCGGCGCCGGACACCCGCGCGAGGTCGGCCCGGAGATCGTCCTCGGTCTCGTTTCCATAGCCGAGTTTGTAGTCGGCCACAACGCCGTTCCGGTCGATCAGCACCATGGTGGGCAGGCCGCGCACCGAGTAATGATCGAGGACGCCATCGCGCCGCGAGGAAAGCAGGATGGGATATTCGAAGTGGTGCTCGCGGATGAAGTCGCGAACGGTCTGCTCGTCCTCATTGTCGTCGATTCCCATGATGACCACGCCCTGACTCTTGAATTTCTTCGAAAGGTTGTCGAGCCTGGGCATGGTGTAGCGGCAGGGGCCGCACCAGGTCGCCCAGAAGTCGAGCAAAACCACCTGGCCTCTGAGCGCCGAGAGCTGCGTCTGGCTGCCATCCAGATTGCGCAGGGTGAAATCGGGCGCCGGGTGCCCGACGTACAAGGTGCGGGGATCGGGCGCATTGGCCCCTTCCTCCCAGGCTCCAGGGGGAGGCGTGAATTTGAAAATGCCCGCGGGCAGGTCCTGACTCAGGCGAACGTCGGTGTAAAGCGTGGTTTCGGTGTAGGAGACCTCGGTTCCGAACGCACCAATCTTCACGGTCACGGGCGTCCGGGTCTTCCACACCAGGTGCGAGCGGGTGTCGATCCAGAAGAGAACGTCGCCGAATTCCGCCGATCCCTGGTTGGGGCGTTCGTAATGGGCTTCGATGACATCGCAGAAGCGCTGCACGCCGTCGGCCTCGAGCGTCTCCTGGCGGAGGCGTTTGGCGCTCAGCAGACCCGTGGTCAGGTAGCGCAGATCGATCGCGGTATTGAAGAGGCTGGTCGGGCTGGGGGTGCCGGGAGCGGATGAATACCTGTTTGTCTGCGGGAGATAGGTCCAGTGCTGTTCGCCGTCGCAGATCTGCAGGACGTCGCCGGCCTCCCCTTGTGCTTTCTGAAGGAACTTGTTGTCAGGCGTGAGGACCAGCTCGAAGGGTGTGCGCGCGACTTCGTCCACGAACTCGTCGTGCTGCTCGCGGACCTTCGTCCCCTTGATTTGTAGATTCGATGCCTGCCGATAGACGGAACTGGCTTCACTCAGGACCGCGGCCGGATCCCCGGCCTGCGCGGCGCCTTGAGATTGAGCCTGAGTTTGAGATGGCGGCGCCCAGCCGATCGACGCGGTGGCAAGCAGCCACACCAGGACGGATTTCATAGGACGAACTCCTCAGGATTAGTGCCGTGATTTAGATTATCACCGCAGCCGGGAAGCGCGTGCAAGCGGACGTAGTGTCCGGGTGTGGACAACACCCAACCGGGAGCTGGCGTCGTCAGGCGCAGCAGGTCGCGTGGAGCGGCAAATTCACGCCAAGTGGAAATCTGCAGTGGAACCAATTCACCGGGCGGCGCGTAGTATTACCAGCGCGCCCTGCGCCCGGATCTGCCAGGCTGGCGTCGCGCCAAAGTTCAAAACTGAGGGATAAGAAGATGAGAATGCAATTCGGAACGATCCTGATGGTATCGCTGTTTGTGCCCGGCTTCGCCGGATTGGCCTCCGCAAAAACGAAGAGTCCGGTTGCCGGAACCTGGTCGTGCGTGGCTCACGGCACCGGAGAAGGTGACATGCAGTACACCTTCAATCTGGAGCAGACGGGTGAGCAGGTGACCGGGAACTTCACGGCGCCCACACCCGACGGTACGAACCAGAACCACGACGTGAAGAACGGATCATTCAAGAACGGCAAGTTGGAATTGCATTTCGAAGAGGAAGAAGGCACCATCGACGTCGCGGGCGCGCCTGACGGGAAGGCCGCGATGAAGGGCGATTGGACCCAGGGCGAACATAGTGGCACCTGGGAGTGCAAGCGCGGAGCGGCATCCTCATCGAGCAAGTAGCGGCGGCGCAGATCACGGGAATACAAGGGCTGGCGCCTGCGTCGTCTCCGATGCAGGCGCCGAGGTACGTTCGCGTTCGTCAAAAGGCGTCCAGCCCGAGCCGGAGGGGCCTTTCCCGCGGCGAGCCCGGCCGGTCAGATTTTGAAGAAGATCCTCCGGCGGTAAAGCCAAAGGCACATCAACCACATGGCGGCGAGCACAGTGGTAGATTGGGCGACGGGCGCGAGCTTGCCGATGAAATTGTAGTGGAAGGTGAACACGCCCAGGGCACGATTGAGCCAACCGAACAAGACCTCGCTGACGAAGTAGATGAAAATCGAGTTCATGCCTACCACGACGAGCGGAAAGGTCCATTTGCGGTAACCTGCGACCTCTGTCAAGGCATAGAATCCGATCAGCATCAGCAAAACCCAGCCCAGGCTGTAAAGGATAAAAGACGCCGTGCAAAGCTGCTTGATAAACGGTATCCACGGCCTCAACCCGAAGGCGGCGACGAAGCATAGAATCGTCCCCGCGGCCAGGCGCTGCAGACTGCGCGCGTGCGATTTCGACTCCATGATCAGCCGGCCAACCCACGCGCCGCTGAGTGTCCAGACCGTACTGGCGATGAAATTCAGCGTTGAGTAGGCGGGGTCGTAATCGTAGTGGAAAATCGCCCGGTCAACGACCAAACCGATGTGGTCGTGTCTCGAAAACGGCCCGTCCGGGCCGGGAAAAGCGAAGAGCAATGCTGTCCATCCGGCGAGCAAAGCCACGGCCGTAAGGGCCTGATAACGCCAGGGCCAGCGCATAATAAGGTAGGTCAGAACATAGGTGAAAGCGATCTGCGAAAGAACGTTGATCAACTGTGGCTTGATCCGCCCGGCGCTCACCCAGATGATGATCTGGCTCAGGATGATGAGTCGCAGCGCGCGCACCAGCACGTGGTGGAGGTTATCTCGCTCGCTTGCGCCCAGTTCGCGCCTGCGGGCCAGCGCGAACGGCATCGCCAGGCCGACCATGAACATGAAGGCCGGCTGAATCATGTCCCAGAAGACGCCGCCCTGCCATGGCACGTGATCGAACCAGCGCGCCACGTGTCCCCAGGCGGGGTCGCCCTGCAACGCGGAGAATCCGAGGCCCCGCGAGGCCAGGACCACCATGATGAAGCCGCGAAACGCGTCGAGCGCCAAACAGCGCTTCGTTTCGGGCCGGGCCGCGGGAGGACCCGGCCTCTCGATTCGCGCCGCGAATTCGGTGAGGGCTATTGACACTCGCCACCTCTTCCGGTCAGACGGCGCTCATTATATTGCCTGAAAGCCTGCCGCGCCGACGCGTCCGGGTGTTCTATCGCTCCTACCATAATCCCACGCCAGAAGACAAGCAAACGCGGAGCAGGGCATTGGACGTATACTTCCGACTTTGGGATGAACGGGGGGATTTTCAGCCGGGCATAGGCGCAGTGCCTGCGATTCCACCCGTCGCCCGAGGCAAAGGAGCGTGAAGATGATCGACCGTCGCGGCTGGTTCCAGAGAGTTGCCGGAGGGGTGCTGGCCGGAGGATTGCGATCGGCACGCGCCGCCCAAGCGGCGGCGGGGCCGGCGCCAGAAGGCTGTCCGCTGGCGCTCAAAGACTATGAACCGAAGAGCATGCTCCACACCCGGGAGCACCTGGTGGCGCGCTCGCGCTTTCCGGTGATCGACGTGCACACTCATCTTTCATTTGTCGCGAAGCGCAAGAATGGCGTGCCGCTTGGCCAGGAGATTCGTTTTCTCGCTCAGCCGGAGAGCGCGCTTGGCGTCATGGACCGCACGAACATTCGCACCATGATCGACCTGACCGGCGGCGTGGGCACGGGCCTCGAATCCGCCATCAGCAAGTACCAGACCGCGCACCCCGGCCGCTTCCTGGTGTTCACCGAGCCCTGGTGGGAGCGTACGAATCAGCCGGACTACAGCCGGTTTCAGGCGGACCAGATCGAGAGCGCGCACCGCGCCGGAGCGCGCGGTCTCAAGGTGCTCAAAGTTCTCGGTCTATATCTGCGGGAGAACGTGTCCTCGGGCCCGCTGGTGAAGGTTGACGATCCGCGCTTCGACGCCATGTGGGACGCGTGCGGCAGCCTGAAGATGCCCGTCGCCATCCACACCTCGGATCCCGAAGCTTTCTTTCTGCCCATCGATCGCTTCAACGAGCGCTATGAGGAATTGAACGCACATCCCGACTGGTCGTTCTATGGAAAGGATTTCCCGAGCAATCTGGAGCTCCTGGAAGCGCGCAACCGCGTGTTCGCGCGGCACCCGCGCACGCAATTCATCGCCCTGCACGTGGGCGGCGACGCGGAGAACCTGGCCCTGGTCTCCGAGTGGCTGGACCGGCTTCCCAACATGCACGTTGAGCTGGCGGCCCGGATTGGCGAGCTCGGACGCCAGCCACGCGGCTCGCGGGCGTTTTTTGAGAAGTATCAGGACCGCATCATGTTCGGCACCGACGCCACGCCGAACTCCGTCGAAACTCCGCAGCAGACGTTTACCGCCAAGCTGTACGGGATCTACTATCGCTTTCTCGAGACCACGGACGAGTACTTTGACTACGCGCCGTCGCCGGTTCCGCCGCAGGGGCGCTGGAAGATCTACGGGCTCGGCCTGCCGGAACCGATCTTGCGCAAGGTCTACTACGAAAATGCGGCGCGCCTGCTGGGACTCAATCCGTGATTTCGGCCTGGGCGCCGCCCCTGCGCCGAAATGATTGAGGTTCGCAGATTATTGGACAGGCTTGTGCTGTAGCGCGGGCGGCCCGCCCGCGACTGGCGCGCCTGGGACAGGCGTGCTACAGCCATGGCCTTGTTCAGTATTCTGCGAACCTCGATAGGATGCTGCGCGATCATTTGCTAGCGCTGAGATCGCGGAAAGCGAACTTCTTCTCGACTCCATCGGACGGCCGGCCATCGATTTCCACATAGGGGTAGACGAAGTAGTTGAGCGGGGGACCGTCCGGCCGCGGCTGGAGCACCAGGTCCCGGCCCATGGTGAACTGGACCCGGTTGGCGTCGACGGAACCGAAGAAGTAATCGTGCTTGCGCGGGTCCTGCCAGGCTTCGGAGATGTCCACGGGAATCCAGCCCGTGCCATCGACATAGAATTCCGCCCAGCAGTGATAGCCGGGAATCGTGCCCGCGGTGGAATCGGGGGGAAGCGGAAATCCAATCTCGAAGCGCGCGGGAATACCCTCGGCACGTACCAGCGAGATGAACAGTGAGTGGAAGTCGGTGCAATTGCCGTGCTTGCTGTCGCACACCCATAAGGAATCGCCACGGCCCCAGCCGGTTCCCGACTTGTCATAGCGCACCGTGTGGAAGACGTAGTCGTAGAGCGCGTGCGCCTGCTCGACCGGACCGCGCGCGCCGCGCGTGTTTTCGTCCGCCAGATGCTTTATCCTCCCGCCCACCGGAACGAGGCGGTTGGGTAAGAGGCACAGGCGTAGAGAAACCGGCAGCGGTCCGCGACGTCCAGGATCGGCCTTGACGAGATCCTGGAAATCACCTCGGGAGTACTCCCGGCGCGTGACCTGATACTCGATCGTAAACTCCGCCGCCCCCGGCGCATGAAGCATTTCGCCATAGAGCATGTGATTGCCGTGCGTCTTCTCAGTAGTTTCGCGAAGCTGAACCGGTCCATGGACGGATTTCAGGACCACGGTTTGATGGGCGTCCGACACCGGACGCGGTATCCAGATACGCACACGCCGGGCATTCTCAGGAACAGCCTTGAGCGTCACCTGGTAGGTGAAGAGAAACGTTCGTGATCGCGGAGAGAATTGACTGGTTCTGACCACCAACGGCATCGCCAACAGAATGGAGATGCACGCAAAGATAAGCGCGTTTTTTGGTTTCATGAGTTCTCCGAGCAGCCTTTCCGGAGAGGGCCGGGTTTTGGCTCTCTTCCGTGTCCTCTTCAGCAGCTTCTTTCGGACCACTGTCTCGCCCAGCCATGGCTCAAGGCTGTGCGCCCCCGTGGATTCACGATAGCACAGCAGGGTCACATTCCCGGCCCGCGAAACCGGGGTCCGCGTCTAGTGGATCTCGGGAAGCCCAAAACGTATGTCATGTATTCTCAATGACCTAACGGCTTCGTTTGGCAAAAACCCGAAAAACTGCCGCCAGGTTCGCTTTTATTTCGCCTCGACGGGACGGAAACGAATCCGCATGAGAATTCGGTGGATGTCTGGATCTCTTTCCCGCGAAATCTAACGCCCAGCGGCAATCATCGAGCCGCCACAAGCACTGGTCTTAGTTCGGCGAGCAACTGTCTCCAAACCTTCCTTTCGCGACGGGGATCAAACAGCGGGACGAGCTTCCGGCAGTGAGAACTCAGCCGGCGCAGGAATTCTCCATCTGTCGAAGCGCGGTTGAGAAGCTGCGCCAGACCGTTGGTATCGCCCACCTCGAAGTAGGCCGGGTAGTCTTCGCCCAGCAGGCCCACGGAACCTGCGATTCGCGAGGCAATCACTGGCGTGCCCGCGACGATCGCCTCGGACACAATGTTGGCTCCGCCCTCCAGCTTCGATGAGAGCACGCAGACGGCGCTCCGTTCAAGGATCTGCCGCACCCGCCAGCGCGGCTGCTCGCCAAGCCACCGGTATCGGCGATTGATCTTCATTTCGGCCCGCGCGCGTTCGGCCATCGCTTCATCCATGGCCGCGCCGACGTGCAAAATCCGGACGCGCGAGGAAGCCGGAAGCCGCCGGGCGGCAAGCGCCGCGCGAAAGGGATCCTTGACGGGCCGCAAGTGTCCGATCACGCACACGTCGAAGGTCCGCCGAGAGCCGCCGCAGTCGAAGCGCGGCGGCCCGGGCGGGAGGGAGACGGACTGGTGGATGACGCGGACCTTGCTGTGCAGATGAGGTTCCAGCTCCTCGCTGACTTTACGCTGCAGTGCGACCAGAAGCGTGGCCAGTTCCAGGGACTTCCGAGCCCTCCCGCTTTGCGGCAGGTCGTGATAAAGGTCCGTTCCTGTGAGGGCAACGATCAGGGGACGCTCCGGATGGGCGCGATGAAACCGCAGCGCCGACGGGTAACTGCGCCGGGCGTGCAGCGCGATCAGCAGGTCGTAGGGCTCGCCTTCGTAGGCTTGCTTCGTCCGAACCCGGTGGCCAAGCCCTTTCAGAATGCGGGCCCAACGGAGGGCTGTCACCCTGTTGCCGTAGCGGGATCGAGGCGGCGCGGGAGTGACGATTCCAATCCTCATAGACGGCAGGTGCCGGCCCGAGTGTCGGTTGGTCAGTATGTCAGTATCTCAATCCGCCACCTGGAACTGACGCACTGACAGACTGGCCTTACCGGGCACCTCTCACAAGGCGCAAGTTCGAAAGCCGCACCAGACGTCTCGCCGGTGGGGTTGGTAGAAATTGCGGTAGTTGTTCCGGATCAGGCCGGAGCGTGTGGCCCAGCAGCCGCCGCGCAGCACCTTGTGGTCTTCGAACCAGGGAGCGGAATACTCCTTGTAAGGGCCGGGAGAGAATCCGGGATAAGGTCCGAAATCGGTCGCTGTCCACTCCCACACGTTGCCGATCATCTGACGGCAACCGAAAGCGCTGTCGCCCGCCGGCAGGGCGTCCACGTCGACCGAGTCCATCGCCCGCCAGTCGAGGTTGGCGCGGGCCGGCGTCGGAGCTTCATCGCCCCAGGGGAACAAACGCTTGTGAGGCGTGAGGCCGCGCCGGTCAGAGCTGGGCTCGGCGCTCGCGGCCATCTCCCATTCCGCTTCGGTGGGCAGACGGCGCCCGGCCCAGCGGCAGTAAGCGTCGGCCTCATACCAGTTGACGTGCAGCACGGGCCGGCGCGGCTCAAGCCGGATCCACTCGTCGAAGTTGCGCCGCAGCCATCGGCCGCCCGCCTGCTTCTGCCAGTAGACGGGATGGTCCGCCACTGCGCTCACACGCCATCGCCATCCCTCCTCTGTCCAAAGATCACGCCGCTGGTAGCCGGCGTCGTCGACGAATGCGGCGAACTCGGTATTGGACACTGCGGTGCGCGACATGCGAAATGGTTTCAGGGTGACCGGGTGCGCCCACTGCTCGTTGTCAAACACGAACGCCGTGTTGCGAGTACTGCCCAGGAGGAAAGTGCCGCCGGGAATCTCGGCGTCTCCGAGAACCGGTCGCAAATGCCGGCCATCGCCCCCTTCTGAAGTGACGGCCTCAGGACTGCCGCTCCTACTCCGAGCGCCGCTGATCCCGGGCGCAGCGTAATTCAGCGTCTGGCGGGTGTACGTGATCGCTTCGGCGTGCATGCACTCGTGAAAGAGAGCGAGGCGCATGAAATATGCTTCATCGTACTCCTCCGTCCCATCGCCGGCTGCGGGCCCGGGGTTCTCCTGCTTTTCCAGGACGCGGTCGAGGACGTGTTGAATGTAGGCCAGCGTCTCGGCTTTGGAGGGCAGCGGCAGATCCCAGCGAATGTCGTGCGCGATGCGCGCGGAATCGTAAAGGGAGTCGCCCTCGCGCCGGGTGGGAGCTTCCTTGCGGAAGTGACGCAGGACCCAGTACTCCTGGAACCAAGCCACGTGGCCGATCTCCCAGCGCAGCGGGTTGACGATGGCGAGGCGCGGCCCGATCATCTGCTCGTCGCTCAGATCGGCGATCAGTTCCAGGGTCCGCGCGCGCCCTTCCTGCAAGGCCCTGGCAAGTTGCCGAGGGGATTCCTCAGCGGGCATGGCAATCATAAACGCTCCAGGATGGCTTCAGTGATCTCCACCTCGTTTTTGAGGACAACCTCCTTTGTTCAACGTACGGTTCCAACTCACTCCAAAATCGCGCCGGTCAATCAGGGCGCGGCCCACAAGTCCGGCGCGCGTCGCGGGCCCAGGTCAACGCCATCTGGCGAGCGCAGAATTCGGCCGCGGTCTGTGCGGGTTCGAAGAGCCAGCCATTTTTCACCCTTACGAGAAACGGAGATCGAGCAAAAGCTATGGTACCAGAACGACTGAGTGACGGGTAACAGTCGGCAGTCGGGCAAGGGCCATTCCTCGACACTCGTGTAATTGGTTGATCTAATCATCTCAGGGAGATCGCCGGCGAAAGCGGGAATCCATCTGGAAGATCTTTCACATAGGGCCGTCAACTGCTCCGTTGACTGTCGACTTGTGGCAGCCGACTTTCCGACTCTTACGTCTTCCTGGCCGTTACGATAAACGCGCGGCGGTGGTATCGCAAGCAGGGTCCGAAGCGCGCACGAAGCCGCTCGCCCAGTGCAGCCCGAACGCGTGTCCAGGGCTCCTCCCCAAGCTCGTGGCGAGCCCAGCGGCCCCCGGAACTGAGCTGGCGATCCTCGACGAACTCGTCGACCGTGGAATCGCAATCCACATCGATCGTCGCGGCCGCTGTAGCCGCGAAGCCGGCGCGCCTCAGAGCCGATTGCAAGGCGCCCTCCTGCGAGAAGTGTTCTTCCCAAGGGATTACCTGCGCGACCGCACGCCGGGCTTCCACAGGGTCGATAATTCCGGCCAGGTATTCATCCCAGGCAGCGTTGTAAGGGTCCGAAGGAGGCGCCCAGCTCGATACGGCAATCCTTCCCGAAGCCTTCAGGATCCGAGAAATCTCCGCAAGCGCGGTGGGATAGCCGGGAACATGTGAGAGGACAAAGCTGGCGGTTACGAGATCGAAGCTTTGCTCGGCAAACGGCAAGGCGGTGGCTTCGGCGGCGACCATTTGCACCGGCGGCAGGCGCTTCCCTGCGCCGGTCCTTGCGCGCGCGAGCATTCCCGCCGAGCGATCGCAACCCACCATGAGCGCCGCCCTCGTCGGACGCTCGGCGAGCACCTTGAGGACGATACCGGTCCCGGTGCCGATATCCAGGACTCGGTCATCACTTCCGGGGGGGACGAACGAGCTCATGTGGCGGGCCACCGCTTCAAAGCGCGCAGACCACACGAGGTCGTAGCGTTCAGCGATGTTATCGTAGGAGCGCCAGTCACTCACTGCATCTTGATGGTAGTCGCGTGGGCCCTAGAATCCAAGTCCTGGCGCAGAGGTATGGCTACGCCGATCTGACCGGCACGAGCGGGCCGATCTCGAACAAACCCCGGCAACATGCAGCTCCGCGACCGGCACCATGGGCCAAGGGTGTTGGCTCCCAGCAGGCTGCTGAAACACACGATTGAAGCAGCGTAGCGGCGAGTTTACCTCGTCATAAGTCCAATGCTCTTAATACGCGCGCGGCGGCGGGAAGCCGCCGCCACACGTTTGTCAGCGGCGTGCTGCGGAGGTGGGTATGAGCCCGCCTGCTGGGGGTGGCGGCGACACCCTGCCGCCGCCACCCGGGAAAATGTCTTCATCGCCCGAATCGGATGATTCCGAACCTCTGCAGTGGCCGTTTGCCAACATTCAGGGGCAAATTGGATTTCGGGTGCGTCGGTACGACGTCTGCAACCGACGTGCCTACGCTTGCGTTTACAGGGGTTGCCAGAAAGGCGTGGATATTGCCCTTATCCGGCCCGCTGAGTACGATTGCCATACCCGAGATTTGTCCGCGCTCGTTGATTTTGTTGGCCATGGTTGCGTAGAGGTTGGAACTTGCAGGAAACAGCCGGTTCAGGTCCCTCATCACACCGTCCTGCCAGATGAAAGCGTGCGACCACTCGAAGTTGGAGTCCCAGGTGCTTCCCACCACCTGGCCCTGGTTGTTGATGCCGGTGGCGATGGCGGCCAAATCTCCCGGCAGAGTGCCGAGATTTGTGAGTGCGCCGTTCTGCCAGAGCGCCCCATATTGGGTTGTACCGTCCGAGCTTCCAACCGTCCCGACAATTTCGCCCTGGTCGTTAATGCCCTGGGCGATCGCGCCGGTTCCGAGGTCGGGAAGCTGGAAGGCAGTGCCGTTTTCCCAGGATACGGCGTGAATCGTCGCGCCGCCGCAGGTTCCCGTGTCGCCTACGGCCTGGCCTTGATCGTTGATCCAAAATGCGTCCCCGTCCGGATCGCTGCCCGTAGGAAGAGCTTGGGCTTTGCCCTTTTCCCACAACACCGGCAGCTGAATCCGGTTGTTGGTTGTGTTGGACGGGCAGGTGGAGTCCACGGCACCGTTTTCCGCAAACCCTGCTATCAGTCCCGCGTTATTGATCGCACTCGCCTGCCCGTTATTTCCGCCAAGCGTCGGGAGGGCGCTCATGTGGCCGCTTTGCCAGAGAAACGGGCGACACGTAAGGTGTGTGCCGAAGCCACAAATGTCTTCGCCGTTCGGGTCCGGGACATTCGTTTCGGAAAAACCGACGATCTTCCCGAAGTCGTTGATCTCGCCCCAGTTCATCCAACTGTTCTGTCCTCCGAGGGTGCCCAGGTCGACCTTGAATCCGTCGATCACCATCGCCGCCCGTCCGTTTAGAAGCTGCCCGAACAAGCTATCCTCCTCCCCCGGTGGCATGGTCGCGGACATGACCTCCGTCCAGCCTTCATTATTGACCGACATGGCGCAACCCAGATTATTCGCACTGCGCAGAACGCCCAAATCCGTAACTTTGTAGCTCGCTTGCGCGACTGCATCGCTGAAGCAAGCTAAAACGACCGTCGCAACCCACGGTATCCAGAACCTTCCCAACCGTCTTAGCACGCTCATATCTCCTCCTTTTGCTTTGGGCAAAGTCTCCGTGCCGAGATGTGGCGACCCCCGGGTGCCCGCTCGGCGCGGTCCAACCGCTAACGGGCGGTTCAGATCAAGCAGGTGGTGTTCCACGTTGGCAGCGATGACGCGACACGACGGGCCGAAGACTTCAGATTGCGAAACCGAGTGGCGAAGGAACAGCCTCCGGGGACGGTCCCCAACGGGCGAAAGCGGCTGTTTCTCCCACTTTTCATAAACGCGAAGGTGATTTATGAAATTCGGAACGTGAAGAAATCCAATCGAATTGGATTGACTTTGGGACGACGAGCATACAGACTAGTCGGTATGTCCGGTGGTCGCGACAGAACGCCACGCCTGCGTGCTCCCGAGCGTACGCGGGAACGCCTGCTGCAAGCGGCTTTCCGGGAGGTCTACCGGTCAGGCTTTCAGAGCGCCGGCATCGACACCATTCTCACCGCCGCGCGCGTTACCAAGGGTGCGCTCTATTACCACTTCGACGGCAAAGAAGCCCTGGGGCACGCCATCATCGAAGAGATCATCGCAAAACTCACCCATGACAGGTGGATGCTCCCGCTTCAACGGAGCAAAGACAAGGACCCAATCGACGCTTTGATCGCCGTTGTACGGGCCATACCCCATGGCCCCAGAGATGTAAAGGCCGGCTGTCCCCTGGTCAATTTGACGCAGGAGATGTCGCTCCTCGACGAACAGTTTCGCAGGCGACTGGCGACCGTCTTCCATGCCTGGCAAGAAGCAATTGCTATGACTTTGCGAAGGGGGCAGTCGCAGGGGGCCGTGCGTGGCGACCTGGTTCCGGAAGGGACGGCAAGCTTTCTGATCGCGATGGTCGAAGGCTACGAAGTGCTAGCAAAAAATGCGCAGGATCCAAAGGTGTGGAATGTAGGAATCGGAAATATCGTGGGCTGGCTGAATTCTCTTCGCACCCCGGGCAACCACAAGCGGCGATGACGGCTCCAATTGCAGCGGGGTGACTGGATGTGCGACATACCAACCGGTCTGTATGACGGGAGGGAAGGTTTCAAACTGCATCCTGAAAAAGGGGTAACGAACAATGGCAAGCATCGGAGTGTCACGCAGGAATCTGCTCGCCACGGGAGCTTGGGCGCTGGTTGGCGCCGTGAGCCCGCCGGGGGCGGCAACGGCAAGCTCACGGGATGGGCGGAATCTAACCAACGAGGAATTGATCCGGAAGTGGTACGCAGCCTGGGAAAAGAGGGACTGGGGCCCGGTGGATGAGCTGCTCGCCGATGATTTCACTTTCTCGAGCGCGAACGGTGACGACCACATCAGCAAGAGTACTTTCAAGATGCGATGCTGGGAAACACAGATCGATTTCATCAAACGCTTTGACCTGGAGCGGATCGCCACGGGCGCGGACGATGCTTTTGTGAAGTATCTATGCCACACCAGGAACGGCAAATCATTCCGGAACGTGGAGTATCTCCGAATCAAGAACGGAAAGTTGGAATCGATTGAGTGCTATTTCGGCGCCCAATCGAGCTTTCCGTCGGCCGTGAGCACCGGGCGGACCTAACCTCTGGCCGTTTGTTGCGAAACGTTTCGAGTGGCGTTTATTCCCCGCGCAGCGAGGAATCTCGCTTTGAAATTGAGGCAACACGAGATTCCTTGTCGCCTTCGGCTCCTGGGAATGGCGGCGTGGATGGGTTTTTCAACAAACTGCCGGAGCGAAGGAACAAGTATTTTCAGCAGGGCTACCTTGGGAGGCCGGGCGGCGATTCTGAGTCAGGAGGAACACGATGAAGCGAAGTCTGGGAATGGTAGCTGTTTTCAGTTTCTCTCTGCTCCTGGGGCTCACGGGAACGAAGCAGGGGCAGGCAGGTGCTCCCAAAACAGCCTATGCGAAAATGGCGCCGCTCGATCAGTACCTCATGCCAGACCGGAATGCCGAGATTGCCCTGGCTCGAAGCGCGGCGCCCGATGCCATATCGGGCGAGGCAAAGGTTATGGTTCTCGGGCGCCATGGCTACGAAGCTGCCGTCGAGGGGAAGAACGGTTTTGTGTGTCTTGTCGAGAGAGCGTGGATGGGCCCTTCCGACTCTCCCCAGTTCTGGAACCCCAGGATTCGAGGGCCGATCTGTTTCAATCCGCCGGCCGCGCGATCGGTCTTGCCAATCACTTACAAGAGAACCGAGATGGCGCTGGCGGGGCGGACGAAGATTGAGATCATCAAGGGCAACAAGGCGGCGTTTGAAAAAGGCGAACTTCCGCCGCTCGAACCCGGCGCCATGAGTTACATGATGTCGAGGCGGGCTTACCTCACCGATGACGATGATCACAACGTCGCTCACTTGATGTTTTATGAGCCTCCGCTCGACGGCAAGGCCTGGGGTGCCGATCTGCCGAAATCGCCGGTCATGCTGAATTCACAATTCAAAGGCGCTCAACCCATCGACGTGTTTGTCGTTCCGGTGGGCAGGTGGTCAGACGGGTCCGCCGCCCCGGTGATGTAGGACCTTCCCTTTGGGAGAGGTGCGCTCGTCACCCCTGTTTCGGGCAAAAAGAAGTTCGAGGAAAGCGAGCAATGCGAATGCGAGGGTTCCCATCATGAGCACCCGCGAGGTTCTGGATCAGAAGGCCGTGGCACGCGAGATGTTTGGGGAACAAGGCACTCACGCTGAGGTGGGCACTTCGGTTGGCCCGGCGCGAGGGGACGCTGCGAGCCGCATCCGAGTCTCGCGCCCACGAATCGCGTTCAAGACAAAAGGTAGAATTCTGCTCCTGGATTTAGCCGAAATTGTGGCCGTGCAAGCAGAGGGTAACTACGTCATGTTGCGGCACCGGACCAGTCCCTATTTGCTGCGCGAGACGCTCTCCTCCATGGCGGAGAAGCTCAGGCCCTACGGTTTTATTCGCATCCACCGCTCGGTCGTGGTGAATATTTCGGCGGTGGAGGAGATCCAACCGTTGCCCACGGGAGAGTGTAGTCTGCGTGTAAGAGGCGGGAAGGAATACCTGGTAACACGCACCTACAGAGATAACCTCAGAGCGTTGGCTCAATTGTGGGTAGGCTCCGAGCGCCTTCCGTGCTAGCAGCAGGAAATGAGGCAGCCCAGGCTGGGACTCAACCATCCGACTGGGACCTGTCTAACAAGGAATGATCATGAGAGGGAAACTACTGGTAGCTGCGCTTGTGCTGCTGACAGCAGGAACGTTGCGGGCTCAGGGAAGCGCGAGGTTTGCCGTAGGAGGCGGCGACCCGCCGGACGATCGCGGCTCCGCCCGGCTGCTGTACTGGAACGAGACCGCGGACCAGGCGGCCGGCCAGATCGCTTTCAACTACGGACGGCCCGTCTGGCGCCGGGACTATGAGGATCCCGCCACCTTCGACAGCATCACCAAAGGGAAGGTCTGGCGCCTGGGCAGCAATTTCTGGTCGAATCTCTACACGGACCTGCCGATTACGATCTCAGGCAAATCGATCAAGCCCGGGATGTACTTCCTCGGTCTGGAGCGGTCCGCCGACGGATCTTCGTGGAGCCTGGCCTTCATTGATCCGGTCAAGGTACGCAAAGCCCACCTGGACGCTTTTCAAATCCAAAGAGCCACCGTCGAGTTCACGGTACCCATGAATATCGAAGCGGCAGGGTCGACTACTGTGGAGAAGCTCACCATCGTCCTCACGGATCTCAAGGCCGATAGTCCGAAGAACGCCACCTTGAGGATCTCCTGGGGCCACTTGGCGCTGTCGGCTCCCGTGAAGGCAACCGTGGGAGAGTAACCGCGGGCGGCGGGGGCATGAAACACAATTTCTGCTCATCCTCGAAAAACTCTTTAGCCTCGTCATTCCCAGAAGCAGGCGCTGCGTTCGGAACGAAGTGCTTCCGAAGCTCGTTTAACAAACTGTCTCGCAATTCCCCAACGGCCGACCACCTGTATTATCGCTCTCGGTATACCCACCTTTAACAGCTAGTTGTTTGTCACTTTGCAAACCCGGATCGGCGCCCCTATGATGGCCGTTGTGGCACGCATCGTGGGGGCGAGCTGCCTCGAATTGTAAACCAGAGGAGGGTGAAATGAAGAATCTGATGACCAGGTTGTGGCGCGAAGAAGAAGGCCAGGACCTGACGGAATACGGCTTGTTGCTGGTTCTGGTGGCGCTCGCGGCAATCACTTCCATGAGCACACTGGCGAACGCGATCAAGACAGTGTTCAGTACTGCCGCAGCCAATCTCAGCGCCAGTTAGCAGGTCACAAACGCGAGCGGGAGCAGTCGCGGGACCGGCGATTCTCCACGCGCGATTGCCGTCCGGGCTCTCCGCTCGCGTTCTTCTCCGCCGCGGACACCACGACCGAGCGGTGAATACCCTCTCCTCCATGGCGGAGAAACTCAGGTCCTACCGAGAGCCTTCCGTGCTAGCAGCAGAAAATGAGGCAGGCTAGGCCGGCGCAGACCCTGTGTCGAAAACCAGAGGAGTCATCAACGCTGCGAACCGGACTGATCCAGCGAATGAGCCACTGCATCACACCAGACCTCCTGCCGGGCCGGAATGCTCCATTTGCGTTCGCCGTATCTTTGCCATTTCTCCCAGCTCCGACGCGGCTGGCATCAACCGGCAAGTCCGGTGTCAGCGGCCGGACTTTCCGGCGGTTCCTGCTTTTGCCAATCGCGCATCTCCTCATGCAGCATTCCGAGCAGCGCCGCGGTGACGGACAGAATCAAAGGGCCGATGAAAATGCCCAGGATCCCGAATGCTTCTATCCCGCCGAGTAGCGAGAGGAAGACGAAGAACGTGTTCATCTTTACGCGCCCGCCCACGATGTATGTCCGAATGATGTGATCGGACGTGCTGACGACGGCTGCTCCCCAGATCAGCAAAATCAGGCCCTTCACCCAGTGCCCGCTCGCCACCAGGACGATGGACGCGGGAAGCCATACGAGTGACGCGCCGAAGACCGGCACCAAAGAGCAACCGGCAGTGAGTACTCCCAGCAGGACCGGTGAGCCCACCCCGAGCGCCGCCAGAGCAGCGCCGGTCAGAGCTGCCTGCGCCACGGCCACCGCCAAGACTCCGTATACGTTAGCGATGATAGTGTCCCCGATACTCGTGAACAGCCGGTCCACACGCCCGGTGTCGAGAGGCAGGAGGGCAGCCATCGTCAGCCGCACCCGCCGACCCTCGCGGAACAGAAAGAAGAGCGCGAAGAAGCTGATGGCGGCATTCAGGAGGAAAGACCCGAGGTGCCGGGCGATATCCGCGGCCGAACGCACGATCGAGGCGCTCCATTCCTCCAGGCGGGCCTGCAATTCCCCGCGCAAATTGAGTGCGTTCAGGTCCACATGGCGCCCGATTGCCTCCAACGGCTTTTGAAGCTCAGTGGTAACCCAGGGAATCAGTCCTCCACTTTCAGAGCTCCGTACGGCCAGAAACGTATAGGCATCGCGGATTTCACCGGTTACCACATGGGCCAGGGCCACCACGGGCAAAACCACCACCGTGAGGACGACCAGAGTAGAGACAAATGCCGCCTTATTGGGACCGCGAATCCGGGTCCAAATGCGCGCATGAACGGGGTAAAAGGCGACGGCCATGACCACGGCGAACAGGATTGCGGCCAGAAAGGACCTGGCCATGATGTAGCAAAGTACAAGCATCAGAAAGCTGGCAAGGGCCAGAAAAACCAGCGTGAACCGATTCCTCAACTGGGCGGTGGGGGGAGGTAGCGTGCGGTTTGCCGCGCGGTTGTCGGGTTTAATCATGGTGGCGTTTGACCGGGCCTTGACTCGCGCCAAGACCGGTCAACGGAGAAAGTATACCTGAGGCGTGGAACGTGCACCGAAGAAGCTCGCGCAGCCCATCGACACAGCCCTTCGCCCTCTCGGGTAGAGAGCGCTCTCCGGGTTTGGATCAGGGATCTTGGAATTTGCGACCTTGGAAAATGGAGAGGTTGAAATTTGCGATTGAATTTGAGATTGGCAGAATCCCGGAGAGTCGATATAATCGAAATGCGGGGTGGAGCAGTCAGGTAGCTCGTTGGGCTCATAACCCAAAGGTCGCTGGTTCAAATCCAGCCCCCGCAACCACGCCTTTCATAACAGCCTCTGGCAGGCGGTAGCTGATCTTAACTTCCAACCTCTGAGGTTCGAGTTTGATCTCCTGCACCCAGACGCGCAGCAGCCGCTTTCGTTCCGCAGGCTGGCCCGAGTTCATCAGTTTTTCGGTCTCTCGCCGGTACGCCATCACCGTATGAGAATCGAGTTGCGGTGGCTTGCCTCGGTCGAGTGCGGCTGCGAATCGCTCACGTTCGGCAAGAAGCTCGCGGAGTCGTGCATTCGCCCAACTTGCATCGGCGAAGCCATCTTCGACGGTGCGTCGGATGTTGGCGATCTTCGCCTCTACCTGTTCAAGTTGCTTGGGCGCTGTGGACCTGCCGGCATGTCCGTAGACCTCCTCCCAGTGTCGTCGTAGCTCCGCATTCACCTGCCGCGTGAACCTATCCGGGTCGGCACACAAATTGAGCAATTCGCTGAGCCCCTTGCAAACCTCGGCTTCTACGGCACGTCGTGGAACGTACACGCCTGGCCGCCCGCATCCCATGCCCTTGCGATAGGGCTGGCTCCCGCAGATGTAGTACTCCCCGCTGGATGTGCGAAAGCCAATCATGTTGGAGCCGCAACGCTGGCACTTGAATATCCCTCCACTTAACAGATACGGCGACGTCTCGCTCCTCCCCGAGCCTGCCAGAATCGCCGCTGTCCCTTGGGCTCGGCGGCGAGCCGCCATGATCGCCCGCGCTTCGTCTTCGCTGATAAGAGCCGGATGGGCGTTGGGCACAATGACCCACTCATCCGGAGGCCGTTCGCGTCCTTTCTTCGTGTGCACGTTCCATACGCCGTACCCACAGAACTGCATGAGCACGCTGGGCTGGAGTATGGCATTCCAAGTTGAGGTTCCCCAGTACGCCTTCCGGCGGGCCGGGATGCCCGTCTGATTACAAAAGTCCCGAAGCTCGGCTAATGAGGCGCCGGCAGCCGCCCGTTCCACCAAACAGTGGCGCACCCACCCGTGTGTCGGACGACCAGCCACGACGATGTCATCGAGAGCCCAAACACACTTGATCAGAGGGAGACCTCGTTTATCCAAGCCGCGCTGCAATCGAACAGATCGATATCCCCAGGGTGGGAGACCCCCGTTTTTGTAGCACCACCCCGTTTCAGGATCGCGAGCCTGGATATTGGCACGGCAGCCTTTCCTGGTGTGGAAAGCCACGTCTAGGCTGTATGCTTCGCCCTTGGCAAACGTGAGCGCCTCCACGTACACGCCCATCGGCGTCTCTGGATCAATTCGGGGATCATTGAGTGAAATGATCTCGATTCCGTCAGAGCGCAGCTTGCGGACGAGGGCCCTTCCCCCCTCGCTGTCACGCGAGAGACGAGACAAATCATGCACAAAAATCTTCTTTACGCCCTCAGCCTTGGCTTGAGCAATCATGCGTTCAAACTCCGGACGATCACCACGATGCCGAAAGACGCTCCCGACCGAGCTGAATTCCCGAGTAATCTGCGCGTTTTGGGCTGGGGCGTTACCGCGAATGTCTCTGAGTTGCTCAGGTATCGAAAGGCCGCGCTGCTCTTGCATCTTCGTAGAAACCCTAGCCCAAGCAAATGCCTTGTCGGGAAGGGTTGACTGATCTGAATCGTTGGCCTTGGAGACACGGGTAAGGTCCTGCAGAAGTTCACTCCAGGCGGGCATATTTCCTCCGGCCGTCGCGGTTAGTAAGGCTCTCCGGCGGTATTTGCTTCGCTTCGGATTCCTCGGGACGGCTGCCCACTATATTAACGCTCTCGTGACTTTTACCAAACAACTCGGGATGATCCGCTGCGTAGGCGAGGGCGATCAAGCGAGCGAGAGTCCTTTCGGAAGAGAGGAGGTCATCCGAGGGTATTGGATTCTGCGCCGCAACGGACCGTTCGAAATTGAATGGTCTTGCCATTTGAGCTTCATCAGACCTGCCGTATCAACGGCCCTGCGTACCTGTCATACTGGCACCTCGACGAATCTGCCGTCGCTGCCGTAGAGACCACCTGCGGACAGTACGTCGTCAATCGCTTCTTTTCGCCCCTGCTGAGTGCCGAGCAGAAACGACACCATGTCTCGCGCACTCCAGTTTTCGAGGATTGCAAGTTCCGCCAGCACTGTGGACCGCTGCCGGTATGTCGAGGAGAGCCTCGCCCAAACCACTTCAGTAGGCGCGGCATCGGGTGCCAGCGTCGCAAGTTCGTCCAATTCTCGGAGCGAATCCAGCAATTTCCTCCTGCGGGAACGGACTGCCCCCTCGAGTCTGCGCGCCGCCTCATGCGTCCGCTCTCGCTCCCGTTGCTGGCGGAGGTATTCTGAACGCGGCAGCCACTCGCGCCGAAGCCCAAGCCGCTTCCGAAGGGCACCGACTCCGCCGTGAAAGTTGCATCCAGCATGATGGCAGTAGAACAATGCGCGCTCCTCGTCCACTGCAACTGTTCGTTTCCCTCCACAGTCGGGACAGTCGCGTCGTCGTAGACCAGCCGGGCGTGCTCCGATTTGCTCCAGCAATTCCAGGAAACCAGGCTCAGGGGTCGCTATCACTGTACCCACGCAATCACCTTTCCGCTTCCGTGACACACGAGACATTGCCCACGCTCGCCCGGCTGCAGAGTCTCGGTGCAAACGATGCACGAGCACACGCCGACGCCTGAGCAGTGCCAGCAGTCACGCTCGGCGCACTGTACCTTTGCTCGTTCTCTCTTCACCCGGCGTTGTCCTGGGCAGGGCTGATGAATCCGCTGGCTAAGCTCAGCCTCGGAGCGCTTATTACCGCACGGGTGAGAGCAGGCAGAGGCCAGTGGGTCGAAAGCATCCGTTCGCGATTCGTTCCATTCGCCGCGGCGAAGGGTCTCGATCAGCTTCTCGTATGGGACGGCCGCCATGACCACCAACTCTTCTCGTGGACACGTGGACAGATAAGTGTCGTGATTTCTGCAAGATAACTGTCCACGCGTCCACTCTCCCTATTCACGCAATCGAGACAATCCACATGTTTTTGGCACCGCGCTCCGCGACAAGCTCGTCAGCATTCACTAGCGCCCGAAATGACCGATCAAACTGCGTGGCGTCTGAATAGTGACGCCAGAGGCCCTTATAGATTTGCCGCTTCGTTGTTCGCTGGCCAGGCTGCTGAGTGAGGATTCCGGGCCAAGGCGGGCGGGATTCCGGGATCGATCCGATCAGCATTCCGAAATGAATCCGATCACGATTCCGGGATGAATCCGATCACCGATTCCGATTCCAAGCCGATCACTTTGGGCGGCTCGTTGGAA
>DASYZG010000035.1:0-35238 GCA_035946575.1 Terriglobia bacterium
GCCAGCCGCCGCGCCAGCGGCGGGGCCAGGGTGACGCGTTCCGCATTCACCGCACATCCCGGAAAGAGCCTCTCGATTTCCGTCCTCGTCACGCCCCGCACGTCGGGATTCGCGGGATTGTTGCGGAAGAAGTCGTACCAGAGGACGGCGCCGCCACGCGCCAGCACGCGCAGGATTTCTGCCGCGACCTGCGCCCGTGCGCCTTCGCTGAGGATGGAACTGAAGAGTGTGGACGCAACCACCAGATCGAACGAACCCGTGGCGAAGGCCAACTGCCTGGCGTTCTGGCATCCGAGGCACACCGCGGGCGGACAGAGCCGCCGTCCCTGAACCAGGCGCGGCAGGAGTAAATCGACTCCGGCCAGGTTCTCCGGCCTGGCGCCCCAGTGGATGAACTGCCGCAGCCAGGATCCGGAGCCGCAGCCGACCTCGAGGATCTTGAGCGATGCGAGATCGGCGAGACCGTGCGCGGCCAGCAGAGCGATCACCCGGCGCTCGCGTTCCTGGATGCTGAGCAGGTTCGCCGCACTGAAATAGGAATAGAGCCGGGCATCGCGACGGGCATCGCGCCGTCCATACGCCGCTTCCACGCGCGCACGCTCCAGGTCGAGCGAGGGCAGGGAACTCATGGTTCCACCTCAATCGGGGTTTCTTCGATATCGCGGTCGGCGCAGCAAAGGGTGAGCAGGGCGTGCTCGAATCGCCTGGCGATGATGGCCCGATCGAAGTGCCGCCGCACAAAGCGGCGTCCATTCCCGCCCAGTTGCCGGCCGCGGTCCGGATCCGCCGCCAGCGCGGTAACAGCCTGCGCGAGAGCCTGCGGATTCCCCGGTTCCACGTACACACCGGCTTCGGCCGTCTCCATCAGGGCGCGCGCCTCCCCGTCGATCATCACCAGCAAGGGCAGCCCCGCCGCCATCGCTTCAAACATTTTGGAAGGCAGCGCGCCTTTGAAGAGGTCCAGCCGCTTGAGCGGGATGAGCGCGGCATCAAAGCCGGCGAGAATTCCGGGCATTCTCTCCCGGGGTTGCGAATCCAGGAAAAAGACATTGGTGAGATCCAGGTTGCCGGCCATTTCTTTCAGCCGTGGCTTCTCCACGCCGTCGCCGATGAGGACGAAGGCGATATGGTCGCGATCGCGCAGCAGCCGCGCGGCTTCGAGCACCGTCTCAAGGCCTTGTGCCAGGCCGTGGAGTCCGGCGTAGCCCACGATGAGCTTGTCCCGGAGTGCAGGTTCGAGCCGAAGCAGCACGTCTTTGCGAAAACGATCGGCCGCCGTGGGAAAGCGTTCGGCAGCGACGCCGTTGGTGAGAAGGTATAAAGGCCTCTGAGACACGCGGGCGCCGATGCTGGAAATGATGCCGCGCGTCTGACCGCTGATCAGGTCGGAGTGCTCGTAGATGAAGCGTTCAAGACGGCCGGCAAATCGGATCAAGGCGCGGTTGCGGATCACGCCCAGCGCCACCGCCGATTCCGGCCAGAGGTCCGACACGTTGAACACCAGGCGCGCCCGCTTGATCCGGCTGATGACGAGGCCAGCGAGTCCGAGAAAGAGCGGCGGCGATTCCACGATCAGCACGTCCTGGCCGCCGGCGGCGCGCGCGCCGAGAATCATCGAAGAGAGCACGAACGAGAAGTAGTTGCACAGCCGTGGGATGAAGCCTTTGCTGGGCGTTGCGTAGATCCAGGTCCTGACCACTCTGAGCCCGCACCAGAGGTCGATCATCCGCAGCCGGCGGCGATAGGCGCCCGCGACGCGGCCCTCCGGGTAATTGGGGAACGCGGTCAGGATGGTCACGGAATGCCCCGACTTCGACAGCCGAAGCGCAAGGTCGGAGATCCGGTTCTGCGGCGCTCCGGTTTCAGGAGGAAAATACTGTGTAATGAATAGGATACGCATAGATTCGCAGCCGGTTGAAGATCACCAAGGGCTCCAAAAGGACCCGCCGTGGACCGCAGGACCTCGCCCGCTTCGCTGTCTTGGGCTGCACCAATCAACCGTCGCTATCCGGCCAAAATCGACCCCTTTTGCCCTCGAGAACATGATTTTTCTGTCCTCAAAACACGCCTAAACCTTTGCCTACCAACAACCTGATGGCTTTAAAGACTTAACTCTTTTCTTTTCAATTACCTGATGGCTTTCAACGCCTATGAAAAATGGTAAGTCCCTGTTTTATCAAGCACCTGATGGCTTTGTTTTGCGCAAAATCGACTTCCCCTGCCTTCTCTCTCCCGCAAAATCGTCGGACACGAAGGCCCGACATGCCTATTGTCCTCCCTGAATTTGGGACAATGGAGAAAAGTGAGAAAAGTGAGAAAATTTGGAAAGTTTATTTTCACAATGCATTCAACGACTTAGGCGAATTCTTGTTGTTGACGCCCAGGAAGGGCCCCTGCGATACCGGCTGCGGGGCCGGCCGTGTCTCCGTTGGATCCGCGGAACGGAGGCGGACGGAGCCGCAGTTGCTTTCCCATTCAGGACAAGGGATTGTCCGGGTGGGTGGTCACGCTGCTGGTGCGTGGCCGTACCATTACGCGCTCATGAAAGGGCCCGGAAGTTCGCGCAAGGATGTCCAATGGCGGAAGCGCGCCGGACGTCAGCACGTGAACGATCTGCTGTGCGCTGTTGCCTCTGCCGTAGGGCCATGCGCCGGAGCTTCCAGGCGAGGCCTTGCGCACTGCGCTGACGATTCTGGCCGCGTCGGCTCCCGCCAGCGTGTTCCAGGAAGTCTCGAGGGTCTCCACCCACTCGGACTCGTCGCGCGTGGTGACGCAGGGCACACGGAAAAAGAACGCTTCCTTTTGCACGCCGCCCGAGTCGGTGACAATGCAGCGGGCACTCGACTCCAGCTGCAGCATGTCGAAGTAGGAGACCGGCTCGATCATCAACAGCGACCCGCCCGGCACTTGAGGCAGAGCGTCGATCAGACGCCGGGTGCGGGGATGAACCGGGAAAACCACCGGGGCCTCGCGCGAGACCTCGATGAAAGCCGACATAATGCTCCGCAATCTCCCAGGTTCGTCAGTGTTTTCGGCCCGGTGCAAAGTGGCCAGCACATACTCCCCGGGGCGAAGCTGACAGCGTTCCAGGACCTTCGAACGCTTGCGGGCCTGCTCCAGGTAATGGAGGGCGGCATCGTACATCACGTCGCCCACGTGGCAGACTCCGGCCGTCAGGCCTTCCCGCTCCAGATTGAATACCGCCGCGTCGGTGGGGGCAAAGAGCAGGGAGGAGAGGTGGTCGGTGACCACCCGGTTCACTTCCTCGGGCATTCGCCGGTTGAAGCTGCGCAGCCCAGCTTCGACGTGCGCGACGGGAATGTGCAGCTTGGCAGCCGCGAGGGCTCCGGCCAGGGTCGAGTTGGTATCGCCGTAGACGAGTACGGAATCCGGCTTCTCAGCGAGCAGGACGCGCTCGATCTGCTTGAGCATTTCGCCGGTCTGCTCGCCGTGCGGGGCCGAGCCCACCGCGAGATGGTAGTCGGGGGAGGGAATCTCAAGCTCCGCAAAGAACACGTCGCTCATGTTGGCGTCGTAATGCTGGCCGGTATGGACCAGCACTTCGCGGGCGAGGCGGCGCAAGGGCCGCGAGACGACGGCTGCCTTGACGAACTGCGGGCGGGCGCCGACGATGGTTGCGATTTTCATGGGGTCTGGAGCCCGGGTCTCTGCCCCAGGGTTGAACGGCCCGGTGCGGGACGATGGGTCAATCCATGACCGTCTGATCCGGGGGCCAGCCTCGCCGCTGCCGCGCGAGGCGTAAGTTTCTTCATCCGCCAGCCGGCCATGGCCAGCACCGTAATCGGGATGAGCAGGCCCTCGAGCAGCAGCGATTTGTAGCCCTCGATGCCGGCGCGAACCATGTTGGGGAGAAAGGCCGCGAACAGGCACGGCGCGAGGGAGCGGAAGGCGAGGCCCCAGCGCGACGCCGCACGCATTCGGTTCCGGTGAGCGTTCAGGCAGGCGCTCCAGGCAGAGCCCAGCACGAGCGCTCCCAAAGGCACCCCGGCGGCACCGAAATTCAGGTACCAGCCCGTAGCGTGATGAATCGTGTAGCCCTGACCGCCGACCGCGCCGACGCTGGAGACGTAGTAGGTGTAGATATCGGCAGGCCGCGATTTCCACAAGAGATGAGGCACCATCGAAGCCGCCAAGCTCACAAAGCTTCGACCAAGCACGGGTGTAATGTGATAGGCCAGGACACCGTACAGGGAAAAGTGAGCGGCGAAGCACTCATTGCTGCTGTTCACCAAGCCGTAGGAATCGCCAAGCAGCGAGGAGAAATCCAGATTTCTGAATTGCCCGGTGATCTGGCTCAGTGGGTAGGCGCGAAAATGGTCGATCAGCCAAAGGCCGCACATGCCCGCCGTTGCCGTGACGGCCACGGGCAGTAGCCTGGGGCGCCGGCGGTTGTATAGGTAAAGCAGACCGCCTGCCAGACCGGCGTTAAGCGGCTCATTCTTGTTTCCCAGCACGAAATTGAAGCCGTAGAGTCCAGCGATAACCACCAGGTACGCCGGAAGGGTCCAGGGGTGCCGGTCGCCCTCCAGGAGCCTGGGCTTCTCGCCCGAGCACCGCGTGGCAAAGCCAAGCGCCACGATAATCAGTGCCGCCCGGTTCAGAACCTGGTGGATAGAGAAGTAGGGTGAGCTATCCCGCGTGGCCTTGTAACCCGAGAGGCCGAGTTGCAGCGCCTCGCCCAGGTATGGCCGTATCAAAAGATAGCTCAGGAAGCCAGCCGATGCGGCAAACAGGAGGATGCAGAGGTGCGAAAGATAGAGAGGCTGTCCCAGGGTCCGCGGCGGCGAACCCGGCCTCGCCAGAAACAGCAACGTGAGCTCGACCACGACGATAAAAAGCCCATAATAGACGAGCGTTTCGAAGTAGTAGCCATCCAGGTTGATGGCAAACATCTTCGCTTCGAGATACCCGTAAAGCCGGCCCGAGGATCCTCCGAGCATGTCGTCAACGAGAGACCACGCTCCGTAAAGGGACCAGTAATAGAGCACACCGATGCCGAGCATGATCGAGACGTTCCGTGTACGCAGCCATAGGGTTGCTGCCAGAGCGGCGATGACCAGCGTCTCAGAGGTGAGGAGTTCGTAATACTCCACGGTTTTGGGTGGTGCTCCCCGGAATTGCGGCTTGCAGGACGCGGTTTCGTCACGCCTCTTGGACTATGTGCCGTGGCCCTCGCGCCTCCGCGGATTCACAGTGCGGTCGTCCTTGACTCGGGCGGAACGCGCGGCCGCAACGGCCACCGGCACGTCGCCCGGCCTTACAAACTCCTTCCGTCCTAACGCTGCCTGATAGACTCTCAGAATTCTGCCCGCCACGGCCCTGGTGGAGATCTCTTCAACTTTCGTGGAGCCATTGGAGCGTACCGGTCTGGAAAGCACCTCGACGAGCTGCCGAGCGATTTCGTTCGGCTCCGGGCTGACGATCGCCGAGGGACAGATGCCGTCCAGGCGCTCTCTCACGTCGCCGACATCCACCGAGATGACTGGCAGGTCACAGGCCATAGCTTCCTTCACAATATTGGGCGATCCTTCAAAGAGGCTTGTAACCAGAAGGCAGTCGGCTGCATTCAGGTACACAGGAACGCTGCCAGGCGGGGTGCCTCCATCGAGTACGCACAGCCTGACTGCGTCCAGCGAGCTGCTGGTCATCTCGGCGGCCCTTTGGGCCAGGTCCAAACGCTTCCTGAGGGGGTCGCCACCGGCGTTAAACACGATCACGCGT
This sequence comes from Terriglobia bacterium, assembly GCA_035946575.1. Classification (GTDB taxonomy): domain Bacteria; phylum Acidobacteriota; class Terriglobia; order UBA7540; family UBA7540; genus Gp13-AA77. The sequence continues at coordinate 5,743 of DASYZG010000035.1, forward strand.
TCGTCCATGCGCCAGCCGAGTTCGGCGCGGGCTTCGCCCTTCGAGCGAGGGTAGAAGACGTCCAAGTCCACTCCGCTCGGGATTACCTGGGCGGCTTCGCGCCGCCACCATAGCCGCCCGCGAAGCTGCTCGCTGACACAGGTGATCGCCGAAGCGCCCAGCACGGCGAACTGCGAAAGGAGCCTGCCCACCGCCGACCGGACCCGTGAAATCTCCGGGCAGGGGTTCAGGTCGCTGTTCCGAAAGGTTATGACGACAGGCAAGCGCGTCGACAACAGGCAGAAGCAGGCCGTGACGGTGCCATACTGTGCGTGGACCAGATGCGGGGCAAAGTCCCGCAGCATCTGTCGCAAGCGGTGGCGCTCTCTCAGCAGGCCGGCAGGCGAGGTCCGGGTGGGCAGGTAAAACTCCGCTGCGGTGACCCCGGCCGAGCGTAGGGAATCGATCTGCCTGCGAACGAAGATCATCGAGGAACCGGAACCGTCTCCGGGTATCACGAAAAGCACACGGAGCGTGTGGTTCATAAGCTTGGCCGCCAGCGCTCGAACCAGCGCTCCAGGCTCCAAAGCGCGTAGACGCGCTGATATAGCCCGAAGCGGCTAAGGGCCGAGCGGTCCCATTGCCGGGTCACGAAGCTCTCCAACAAGGGAGAGGAGTATTTACGGCGGATGACGGCATGAATCTCCGCTCGAGGCGACTCGAGCATTCGTCGAACCGCTTCCCGTCCGAGGCGTCCCAGCCATCCATCGAGGGGTATTCCAAACCCCCACTTGGGCTTGGCGGCGACCTTCGGCGGCAGGTAGCGTTCGGCCAATTTTCGCAACAATAGCTTGTTCCTCGAGCCGCGATACTTGAGCGAGTGCGGCAGTTGCGCAGCACATTCGAGTACCGGCTCGCCCAGGAAGGGCACGCGCACTTCGAGGCCGTGCGCGCTGCTCATGATGTCAACCTTCCTGAGATAATCACCGGGAAGCGTGAACCGGACGGTGGAATCGATCAGATCGGCGCCCGACGGGCCGCCGCTAAGGCCGTTCAGGCCGAAGCGAGGCTCATAATCACCCACTCGTTCGTACGCCGCGGGCTGCAGCACCAGAGGAAGCTCGGCGCGCCCAATGTAGTTACAGATCGACAGCAGGCGATCCCCATTTCCCGGCGCCGCGGCGGTCAATAACCTCCGGGTTTCACGGAACCCGTCCGGCGAGAACATCCGCAAGGCGGATGAGGTTTTGGTCACGCCCCAAAGCAACCACGGCGGCATCCCGGCCAGGCGGTGGGCGAGGTCGGCATACCAGAATCGCGAATATCCGCCGAACATCTCGTCCCCGCCATCGCCCGAGATGGCCACCTTGACGTGTTTCCGGATCTCCCTGCAGACCAAGTACGTGGGAATCGCTGAGGAGTCGCCAAAAGGCTGATCGAATTGCGCCAGGACGCGATCGGCAAAGTCCAGCGCTTTCACGTCATCGCCGGACCGGCCGAGGTCGTCCGCCATCACCTCGTGATGGTGAGTGCCGAGACGTTCGGCAACCGCCCGGGCGTACTCCGATTCGTCATAACGTGACTCGCTGAACCGAACGTGGAAGGTGTCGATCTGAACTCCGAGCTTCCGTACGAGTAGTGCCACGAGCAGGGAAGAGTCAATGCCGCCGCTGAGGAACGCTCCGATGGGCACGTCAGAGACCAGGTGGTCCCTGAGGCTTTCAATGAGCGCCTGTTCACTGATTTCGAGCGCGTCATCTTCGCCCCAATCGGCCGGAGTTCTTCTCCATTCCCAGAACTGTCCGCGGGCGATCCCCGACGGCGACAGTTCAAGCCAGGAACCAGGCTCAAGCTCTCGAACATCGCTGAAAAATGTGGCGGGCGGCAGTGCGTATCCCAGCCGAAGGAATTCCGCAAGGGCTTGATAGTCGAGACGCCGCGGCACGGCCGGCGCGGCAAGAAGGGCTTTAAGCTCCGATCCGAAGATGAAGCCGCCGTTTCCGCGGTGATGGTAAAGAGGCTTCACGCCGGTGCGGTCGCGGGCCAGGAACAGCTTGTGGTCACGGGTGTCGTAAAGGGCGAAGGCAAACATGCCCCGCAGACGTTCGAGGCAGCAGTTCCCCCAGCGACGATACGCCTCCAGGATAACCTCCGTGTCCGACTGGGTGGCGAAGGCGTGGCCCAGGTTGTTGAGTTCCTGACGGAGAGAGCGAAAGTTGTAAATCTCGCCGTTGAAGACGATCACAAAGCGGCTGTCGACCGATTTCATGGGTTGGGCGCCGCTCTGGAGATCGATGATTGAGAGCCGCGTGTGTCCCAGTCCGATCCGGCGCTTCTCGTCCCGCCAAGTAGCGCTGCCATCGGGACCGCGATGCGCCAGTGCGGCCGTCATGGCTCCGAGCGGCGGCTCGCCTGCGAAAGCATCAAATGCAGCATATCCACAGATTCCACACATAGAATCGGCGCGCTAATCGGTGATTTCGGACACAGCGAGGGTTCCGATTTTCGAATGTGGCGAGCAGTGGGCAGCAGAATCTGCAGATGTGCCTTGGAAGGCGAGTTCCAGAAAGAAGACGAGCCAGGGTGATCTGGTCGTTCTCAGCACGAGTGCAAAACTGAGAGCGGCCGGGATTGCCAGTAGCAGAGATTCGAGCGAGCTAAGTCCCGGTCCGATCACGTCACGCGCCAGAACCGTTACAGCGGTTATTGCGAGTCCCATCAGCAAACCGGGGACGGCCAGGCGCCACGGCATGGTCAGGCCAAGCAGCTTTCGGGTGCTCCGCAGGGTCAGCGCGGCGAGAGAAGCGGACGCGAGTAGCAGGCCCGCGGCTACGCCCTCGAGACTGAGGGCGGGAGGCATGAGCTTCACCACGGCCAGCAGCAGAATCACGAAGAGACCAAGCGAGCGCAGCAGGTTGCGCGTGTTGTAGGCGGTGACGCTGGCTGCGTCCACCGAGCCGCGGAGACAGCAGTAGACCAGGTAGAAGGGGATGGCGAGAAGGATGATCCTTACGACCGCGATCTGGCCGCCGAATTGCCGGCCCAACCACAGGCGCAGCAGGCTGTCGGTGAAGACCACGAGTTGGAGGCACACGAAAGTCGACAAGACCACCGCTGCCGCGAGGAGATATCGAAGGTGGATCCGAACTTCGGGCTTGCGGTCCTGCACCAGCATCATGCTGACCTTGGAAAGCATGAGTGTGCCAACGGGTGTGGCGCTGGCGCTAACGGCGGACAGGATGCTGATCCCGATCAACAGGGATGTGACCTGCGACACCGGCACGAAGCGCATCGCGACCAGCGGCCCAAGGGCCAGGAACGCTCCGAGGGCGAAATCTCCGGGAACACGAGGCAATCCGTACTTCAGCAGGCCGCTGGCGGCAGCCCCAGTTCCAGCGGGGCCAACGCAAGCTCCGTGCCGCAAGACAGAGACGCAAGCCGCGAGTGCACATCCGAGGACGACGAGCCCGGTCGCGCCGACGATCAGCGGTATGGAATGAGTTCGTGCCAGCACTACAACCGCAGCCACCGGAACGATTACGACATCGAGCGCCTGAAGGGTATTCGCCCGGACCAGGTCCAGACGTCCGCGGAAGTATCCGTAAGCGCAATTGTGAACGGTCATGCCGAAGGCGATCAGCCCCAAGGGCAGGATCAGCCGCGCCATCTCCGCGCTGCCAAAAAGCCATCGACCGAAGACGGATCTTCCGGCGTAGAGAGCCAGACAGATGAGCGCCGCCAGGCTGCCGCCAGTGGCAAGAGAGATTCCAAGGTATCCGCGGAGTTCCCGTTCAGGGCCGCCGATTCCATAGGCGACGAACCGTGGCAGGGCGTTTCCCTGGCCGAGCAACTCAGCCGGCTGCAACCAGGCAAGAACCCGCCGGAGCAAGAGGTATTCACCCAGCGCGACTACACCCATCAGCCGTCCGACGAGGGACACGATTGCCAGACCGGCGATCAGAACAGCGAGCTCCGTGACCGACGTCAGACCAAAGTCACGAGCCAGCGGATGCAAGGACAGCCCTCGCCACCGGCTGACGAGTTTGCGGGCCGCTGCCCCTCCGCGCTTAAGCACAGGCTTCGACAGCGCGCTCGTCACACAGGCGCCCTTCACGGAGAATATAGGTTTCACCGCAGGCGGAGCATTGGGCCGCGTCGCCCGAGAGCTTCAGCCCGACACCGCACCGGCACACCCAGCCGGTCTGCCTGGCGGGTACGCCCATGACGAGCGCGTAATCCGGTACGTCATGGGTGACGACGGCGCCGGCGGCAACGAAGGCATACGTACCGATCGTCACGCCGCACACCACTGTGGAATTGGCCCCGAGAGACGCGCCTCTCCGGACCAACGTGCGCCGATACTCGTGCTTGCGCTCGATGTGGCTGCGCGGATTGATCACGTTGGTGAACACCATCGACGGGCCACAGAAGACGTCGTCCTCAAGCTCGACACCGGTGTAGATCGACACATTGTTCTGGATCTTCACGTTGTCGCCGATGCGGCATCCGGGTGAGACCACGACGTTCTGTCCGAGATTGCAGCGCTTGCCGAGCTTGCTCCCCGACATAATGTGGGAGAAGTGCCAGATGCGCGTCTTCTCCCCGATCTCGCAGGGCTCGTCGATTACTGCGGTGGGATGAGCGAAGTATGGCTGGGATGGCGCTTCCAGGGCGAGCCTGCCGCCGCTCCGTAACGACTTCTCGCAGGCATCGAGCACTCGAAGCACGCGCAGCCCTTCCTGGCCATCGGTGCGCGGCGTTGTCCTTTCTCGAACGCACTCGAGGAAGTGCCGGCACTCGGTTTGCAAGGGCTCCTCGGCCGGGAGCGGTATGACTTCGGCTTCGGCCTTGCGCGCGACAGGCGCCCGGTCGAGCCAATCGATTTGATGCCGGTAAAGCACCAGCTTGCGATCGCACTCTGTGTCATCAAACACGGCCATCTTGCGATCGGCTACCACCACGAGCTTCTGCTCCTTGAAGGGATGGAGCCAGCTGACGAAGATGTGGGCCGCGACTCCGCTCGAGAACTGAAGATGCGTCGTGGTGACGTCGGCGACCGAGGGGTTCAGGTGGCAGCTTCCGTGTGCGGTAACGTTGGTTGGAATTTCGCCGAGCAGGTAGAGAATTGCCGAGACGTCGTGCGGAGCAAAGCTCCACAGGATATTCTCCTCAGTTCGCAGTTTACCCAGATTCAGCCGGTTCGAGCAGATGTACTGGATCCGGCCAAGGTCGCCCTGGGCGACGCGCCGCTTGAGTTCGAGGAGCGCGGGATGGTATTGCAGAAGGTGCCCGACCATCAGGACCTGTTGGAAATGCGAGGCCATATCGATCAACTGCTGTGCCTCGTCGAGTGACAAGGCAAGGGGCTTCTCCATAAACAAATCTTTTCCCGCAAGCAAGGCCTTGCGGCCAACCTGAAAGTGCAGGGCTGCCGGTGTGGCAACCGCGACGGCCCGAACGTCAGGCATGTTCAGCAACTGATCGATATCAGATATGGACTCGACTCCGTAACGTGCGGCCAATTCGGCCGCCCGTCCGGAATCCGAATCGCAGACGGCGCGAAGGGCTCCCAGTTGATGGAAATTACGTACCAGGTTCTTACCCCAATAGCCACAGCCCACTACGGCAACGTGCGGCATTGAATCAGCCATCTCGACTCCTTCCTTTCTGCGGCGCCGCTCAGCGTCCATAGAACCCGGCGATTACCTCGACAACCTCGGCCTGCTGCTGCGGCTGCAGGGTCGGGCCGATGGGAAGGGAGAGGACCTCCCGGCTCGCGGATTCAGCTTTTGGGAATTGGTCCTGTTTGTAACCGAGAAACTCGAAGGCGCGCTGCAGGTGAAGGGGTACCGGGTAGTAGATTTCGCTCGGGATGCCGCGGTCCTTCAGAAAGTCCCGAAGGCGGTCCCGTTCACGGGTGCGGATGGTGAATTGGTTGTAAACGTGGACGGACCCCGCTGAAGAGGTGGGCAGAGTGATCACGTCAAGCAACCCGGCATCCGCAAAGAATCTGCGGTAGCGCCCGGCGTTGTCTATTCGAGACTCGCTCCAGCGATGAAGATGCGGCAGCTTGGCTCGCAGAATGGCGGCTTGCAGGGAATCCAACCGGCTGTTGATGCCCACCAGGTCATAGTGATATTTCGTCTTTGCGCCATGTGCCCTGAGCAATCGCAGACGCTCGGCAAGAGCGCGACTTGCGGTCGTGATCAGGCCGCCGTCTCCGGCTCCGCCCAGATTCTTGGACGGGAAAAAGCTGAAGCAGCCCGTAGCACCGAAGCTGCCAACGGTCCGGCCTCGATAGCGGGCCCCGATGGCCTGGGCGGCATCTTCGACCACCGGGATATTCTTCGTCGTGGCGATCTCCATGACTCGATCCATGTCCGCGGCCAGGCCGAACAAGTGGACCGGAATGATCGCGCGGGTTCGCGCGCTAACCGCGGCATCAAGCTGACTCGAATCGATATTGAAAGTCGCAGAGTCGATGTCGACAAATACCGGACGAGCGCCGAGCCGCACGACAGCCCCGACCGTCGCGACAAATGTGAATGGCGTGGTGATAACCTCGTCGCCAGGGCCGACCTCCAGCGCCATGAGCGAGAGCAGGAGTGCATCGGATCCGGAAGCACATCCGATCGCATGCGGCGCGTCGATGACGGACGCCATCTCGGCCTCGAACGCGTTCACCTCCTCACCCAGGATGAAGACCTGACTGCTGAGTACCCGGTCCAGCGCGTCGCGGACTGACGTCTCAATTTCCGCATACTGCGCCTTGAGATTGAGGAAGGGAAAAGGCTTCCTGGTTGTTTGCGTTCTTACCTGCACCCCTTCAGACGCAGGAGACGTGACGGGCATTGAAGCGGTCGACACTATTACCTCCGATGTGATCTAAGATTGCGGCAGCTGCCGCATAGACGTCGGTGCGGTCGCCAAAGCAGCGCAGACAGCGAACCATAGTGCATTCGCGGGAATGTGAAGATTGAAGTCAAAGAGACTGTGCAGCAGCAGTCCGCAGCAGCCGAGCGCGGCCCCGAATTGAATCCAGCCGCTGCCGGTCCTTAGCCGTTGCCGGAGTCTTCGAAATGCCAGGCGAAACCAGATGATCAGCGCCGATAGGACGAGCAAGCCGCCCGCGACTCCTGTCTCCGCCAGGGCCTCGACGAAGTCGTCGTGGGCGTGGTCCCAGACGGCGTCGCCCGGAAGGCTCTGATATTTGGGAAAGCCGTACTGAAAGGATCCCAGGCCGGTTCCGAGTGGCCAGTGTTCCCGAAAAAGGCGCAGAGAGTCCAAGGCTGTCTGGCGCCGATAGGTGAAGCTGACATCGGACGCGTGAGACGGCTCGAAGACCGTTTCCAAGTGCTTGACGACCTGTCCACTATCCATCCAGAGGAAGGCGACAAATGCGATTGCCAGCGCCGCCGCCACTTGGATAATCACCGAGCTTGCCCGGCGGTCCGACTGATTCTCGAGCAGGGCAAAGAGAAATAGGCCGGCCTCGAGCAGCAGGCAAATCAATCCTCCCCGCGATCCCGACAGCAGAACCGACGCTATCGCGAACAGGATTGCGAAACTGATCGCGATGGTCACCCTGTGCCGGCGATAGAGTGCCATGGCGAAGCCGGCGGAAAGGGGTATCAGCATCTCCATGAGGCCCGCGTAATGGTCGTGATTGACGTAGGGCCCGAAGATCCAGCCGCCGGTGTGGGGTGTTATGCGCCAAAAAAGCTTACCGCCACTTGAGAGGTACTGAATAACCGCGAAGAGAGCCATTGCGAACGTGTAGACGATCACGCCCAGACCCACGGTTCGCCATGCGTCAGGATTCTTTGCTGTAGAAAGCTGCAGTGTGAGCGAGAAAGAGACCAGAACTCCTGCCAGTTCGATCATCGAGTTGCGTGTCGAGATTGAATCGACGGTACGGTGGGTGAGTAACTGAACCAGGCCGAGAAGCAGGAACAGTGCGCCCGGAAGATAGAGCGGCGACCAGACGAATTCCATGAGATCGCGTTGAACGCAGGATGCCACCCAAAATCCGAACGCCGCCATCGCGAGGAACACCAGGGAAGCCCATCCCCAGGATTCAACCGCGCCAAAAGCCAGTGGCCCGGCGATGAGAGCCAGGACGAGGGGAATGGCTACAATACAAGACGGTTTCCCCGATTCAGGGCAAACCTCGTTTGGGCCGACCTCCGGCGGTGTCTCAGAGGCTTCGGTAATTGACAGGGTGATGCCTGGCATTTAAACGGCGATGCGCCGACGTCATGCGACTGGCTTCAAGGTAACGTCGTCGAGCCAGAAGCTACCTGAGATTTCGGTGGGAAAGTTCACACTCTGTGGACGCCAGACGAAGACCTGCACGAAATGCGTATCGCGACCGGTGGCAAATCTCAATTGAATCCTGTGCCAAGCGGTTGTCCCCAATGTCTGCTCACTCGCTACGTCCAGGGTTGCGGGCCGCTTGAGGTTAACTACACGCAAGCGCGGGCCACTGAGTGATGTAATCCCGTCCGATTTTACAGAGGCCGTCAGCAGGTATAGCTGATTTGCTTTAGTCGCCACGTCCTGGTACAGCGGTATGTACTCGCGATTCTCCCGCGTCGTGAAATCTATACGAAGGCATTTGCGACCCTGATGAGCGCCGGAGTCGTCGAAATCGAGCTGAACGAATGCCAATCGAGCGTAGTGCCAGTCGAACCCGGCATTCAGCGGCTCACGTTCAAACCCGCCGTTGAACATCAGCTCGCCGTGATCCGTACTTTGCGGATTCGGAATTACGCCGAGCCGTTCGAGATCTCTCCAAGCTCGACAGGCGGTGGGGAATTTCCGATCGCGCATTAGTTCGTCGATGTACGGTTGCGCCCACGCAAACTCGAGCGGCTGGCCGCTGACGATAGCATCGTTCCAGATCTCGGCGGAGGCGCCGGTCTGGTCTCGGCCAACAAGGTAAGCGGCGTAATCGATCTGGAACCTGGCCCGGTCGCGAACAGGCAGCACCAGCTTCGCGACGGTGCGCGGAGCAATGCCGGCCCGCAGGCAGAAATCGTATACGGGCTTGGAGTAGCTCCCGTCGAGATCAAGCGCTTTCCTCAGCTCCGAGAGCGCACTACTAGTGTCATCTGCACTCAGATCGCAGTTTGCGACCACCCAGTGAGCTTGTGGGCTCAGCGGATCCAGATCTCGGGCATGTGCAAGGGCCGCCTGGGCGGCAGGGTATTCGTGGACAGATTCCAATGCCAGGCCGAGGTTCTCCCAATATGCCGGTCTGGCTGGCGCCAATGTAACCGCCCGCCGGAGATTCTTGAGGGCAGCACCGGGATCGGAATCCAGAAAGTCGTACAGCCCGGCTTGGCCAATCCGCTCTGAGATTTCCGGGTCCTGTGGGTCCGCGGCGCGCGCCCGGCGGAGTGCGGGCAAGGTTCCAACATGCATGCAGGCTGACACGAAAACAATCTCGGCAGCTTTACCTCCGACCAGTACAGCCGGGGTACCCAGGACCAACACGAGTAGAGCTTTTTGCCACCACCTGCCAGAATGCCGCCTTAGGCAGGTGTTTTCGAGTAGTCTCTGAGGGCGGGTGATGGCTCCCCTCGGCATTGCACTCTTCTCAAGTCCTCGACTGTTATTTTGGCGAGATGGTGGCGTCATGCAAACGGCGGACAGCCTGGGGCGTTCGAGCGCTACTTGTGACCGTTGGCGGAAACGGGTTCGCCCTCGTTTGCAGCCCGGTAGTAGTATGCGTCATAGCTCCCGTAATCGTTCCGGTCCGCATCCGATCGGTTCATCACCAGGCCAAGGACCCGGCCTCCGGCGGTTCGGAGCATTCGGGAGGAGCGCAGCAGAGCGTTTCGAGCCGTGCTGCCTGTGTTCACTACAAGAACGATGCCGTCAACGAGAATTGAAAGAACGCTGGCATCGGTGAACATGAGGACAGGAGGCGAATCGAGAATGACGTAGTCGAAGCTGTCCCGTGCTTGCTTCAGAACTTCTTCCATCCTCGCTGATGACAGCAACTCTGCCGGATTTGGAGGGCTCGGGCCGGCCGGAAGTACCCAGACGTTGCTCCCAGACTCCACGGGCTGGATCGCCACCCCAAGCTCGCAGGCACCCGTCAGAACCGCGGTCAGTCCGTCCGAGCCGGATTCGATGTGTAAAGCCTGAGACACGCCTGGCTTCCTCAGGTCGCTGTCTACGATCAGCACACGGCCGCCGAGCTGAGCCAACACCACGCCGAGATTAATCGAAGTGCACGTCTTGCCTTCACCGGGGTGGGCGCTGGTGACGAGAAGAGCTTGAGGCGGTCGAGGAGCGGTGGAGAACAGAATGGCTGTGCGCAGGGCGCGATAGGACTCCGCCTGATGCGAAAGTGGATTGCGCAAGGCGGTAAGGGCGGCTGACCCGTTAGGCGAGGCTCCAGGCCGCCAACTGAGCAGGTGCCCGGAGCGGTGCGGTCGAGCCACCGGAACGCTGGCTAGCGAAGGCACCCCAATTAGTCGCTCGGCGTCTTCGGCAGTCTTCAGCGACGAGTCTACGCTTTCCTGTACAAATGCCAGGGCCAGTCCGACGAGCAGGCCGGCAATGAGACCCACGGTGATACTCCGGATTTTTCGGGGGCGTACCGGAATGGCCGGGGCCAAAGCTCGGTCCACAACGTGAACGTCGGTGGCTCGAAGGCCGGCCGAGACTGTGGCGTCTTTGAGGCGCTGCTGGAGGCTATCATAGAGCTGCTGGTTGCTTTCGAATTCCTGTTTCAGAAGGTTGCGCTGGATCAGGAGCTCGTTGAGTCTGCCTACCTCCGCCTTCTGCCGATTCACTGCCGCCGCAAGCAGGTTCTCCCTGCCGACAGCGGCCAAATAGTCGTTTTGAATCTGAGCCACGGTGCGTTCGCGCTCGGCGTTGATCAGCGACTGCATCTCGTTAACTTCATCGCGAAGCCGGACCACTTTCGGGAAATTCGGGCCGTATTGGCCGAGAACATCGACATACTGGGCCTTGAGGTCAGCGTATTTTTCCTCCAGTTTTTGCAGCAAGTCATTCTGAGCGACGAAGGCTACCTGCTTTTCATCGGACTTCACCAGATTGTATAAGGATTCTTTCTGGGCCCGATCACTCTCTGCAACGGTCAGGTCCCGATCCAGGTCCGACAATTTCTCCTCAGCGACATTCTGCTTATCGCCAATATTCACGATGGCGTTCTGCCGCTCATAATCGACGAGCGCCTTTTGAGACTTCTCTACTTTGGCCTTCAACTCGCCGAGTTGCTGCTCCATCCAGCCGCTCACCTGACGGGTGGCGTCGTATTTCTCGTGGAAGTTGTATTCCACGTAATTGCTTACCAGCGCGTTGACGACTTGCGCCGCCAGGTTCGGGTTCGCGCTTTCAAAGCTGATTTCGATAACGCGGCTCTCGGGCACCAGGGTGATCCCGAGGCGGCTTCTGAATTCGTCCAGAAGCTTGCCACGTTCCAGACGCGACTCGTGTTCCCTTGCCTGGTATGCGTGGGACTGCGGAAGAAACTCCAACTTGTCACCAAGGTCGAGTTGGGCAATGGTTTTGAGCGCGAGGCTGTCGCTTTCGAGCACTCGGACCTGCGTTTTAAGGAAGGTATCATCCGAATTCGGCAGCCCGCGATAAGTGTCCTGCAGAGACTGGACCTCAGGCGTCTCGTTATCAATCTCGATCTGCCCCGTGGCTCGATATACCGGTTTAGTCTTGAACGCATACACCGTCGCAAAAGTGACGGCAATGAGTGCCGTGGTGAAGATAGTCCAGCGACGCCGTTTGGGGATCTCGAGATTTCGCCGCAGGTCGAGATACGAGCCATCCGACCCGCCCGTATCGGCCGGATTCCGCACTTCAGCCTCGTAGTCGGCGGGAGCTGGCTCTTGTAGATGCTTCTGCAATCGCTGATCCATGTTCGTTTTGCCGCCGCCCGCCAGGATTCAGGGAACTCGATAGGCCATGAGCGCCGCGGCTTCGGCGGCAGCTTCGCCGGCGCGGTGAAGGGCGCGCTTGCTGCTACTGTCTGGTACGAAAAGAATGTCGTTCGCGATCAGTTCCTGGTCCGGCGCACGGCCGTAAAGAATTTTTCGAACGTTGACTGGTATTTCGCGACCGCCCCCGGAGGCACCCGGGGTTTTGCGGATGATAATCGCCTTTTTTGCGATGGCGGTGGATTTCAAATCGTCGGCAAGCGCGATCGCTTTCAGGATGGTCATGTCCCCGCGATCTTCGTGAAGCGCGAATCCGCCAGCCTTGTTCACGGCGCCCACTACGTACACCACACCCGCACGCCGCACCGTGACCCGGTCACCCGGATACAGCTCCACGTTGAGTGTGGGATCTCCATTTTCGAGCAGCCGCCTCAAATCGATGGTGGAGCTGCTGGCGTCTGATGCTCTGAAATCGGCCGGGTCCCGATGGTCCAAAACGGTCCCGGCCAGCAGACGCGTGGCAATCGGACCTCGCGTAATGATCGCCGTGTCCCCGGCGTCATCGGCCAGCCCTTGAGCTTCGGAGATGGCGTCGAGGAGCGTCATTCGGGAAAAGATCGGGTAAACCTGGGGTTTCTTCACCGCGCCCGCTATCGTGATGGCGTGCACGCGCGATGATTGCACCTTGACGTTTACGTGAGCGTGGCTAACCATCCCCGAGGTCCGGAGGTTCTGCGAGATCTGATCAGCTACCTGACCCAAAGTAAGGCCATCTGCGCGCACGGGACGGGAGAGCAACGGCAGATCCAGACTACCGTCCGCGGCTACGCGAAAAGTGCCCGAAGCCTCAGGAACATCAAGGACTTGGATTTCCAGCTCATCGTCCGGGCTGATCCTGTAATCGGCAGCCATCGCTGAGGACACATTGACAACTTGGGAAGCTGCACTTGTCGAGCTCGCCCCGGCCGGCTTCGTCTGCCGTGCGCTCATCGGAAGGACAACGCCCAGCCCGAAGACGAGAGCGATGATAAGGCGCGCCATGCCGGTTGACCTCATTCCGTTTCTCACCTCATGTGAGCCCTATGGACTTCTCCGGAGTCTAACCGAGAGCTAAAGCTCCGCCCCGTGACTTACAGGCACCTGTTTCCTGTAAGCCGCCCGTTCTAGTTATGTCTCACAGCCGACCCAAGCCCGTGCGAGTCGGGGCACAACAAGGAGCGAAGCGTGGCCGAAGAGCGCTCACTCATCTTCCTCGGTCACTCCGTGTTTTGCCTGCTCGACACCCTCCAGTCCGCTTCTCAAGAATGTTCCCGGTTCGGGAAAGCTGACGGCCACCTCGTGCTGGGATTGCGAGCGCAGAACTGTTCCTTGAAAGCGGATCCGGGTAAGTCCCCGCCGGGGGCTAAGCAGCTCCAACTCAATGACTACTTCCGCGCCCACCTCAAGCGACTCCCGTACCAGCAGTCGTGCGCCCCTTGATCCGACGTCCAGCAGCTGTCCCTTGATCACGTCCATAGCTGTGTCCGGCTCCCGGCGGCCTACGAGCACGGGGCATTCAATCCGAAATCTCTCTTGGGCACGCCGTTCTCCGACCATTAGCCGACTCACCGAGCGCTTCTGTTTTCCCGCGCAGACGGCATTGTTCCAAGCCGAGCCAAAACAAACAATTGGCTGATTGTGCAGTTGTGTCGATTATTCCGGATGAAGCGGCACGAGCAGCGATGGCAACTACGCCTAGTCTGAAAGGCAGAGTTCCTGTCAAATTCCGGAGCCTGTTCGTAATTCTCCAGATGACTGAGCCCCGGGGTGCTTGGCGCATGGTTGAGTTGCGGGCGGTAACGCGCCGCGCGGGCAGCAAGAGGAGGGATCTTCAGGAAAAGCGAGTGCCGAAGTGAGTGGAAAATTGAGTCTGCGAAAAGACTACGAAACTACTGCGCTTGGATGGTCGAGAGATTGCGGGGAAAGGCACGAGTAATCGAACTTTCGTCTTCATCGTGAGGAGCGAGGAGCGGTGGTCGGCCATTCTTTTTGCCCTTGCCGAAGTAATATAATGCTGCTTCCACACGCCCGCTGACTTGAAGTTTGCGATAAAGGGAAGCAATGTGGGCGCGAATTGTGTTTTCAGAGACACCCAGAATGGAAGCGATCTCTTTGTTGCGATACCCTTCTGCCACGAGAGCGAGAATCTCATGTTCACGGGGACTTAGGAGGGGTTGCCCTGCGGGTTCATTAGGCTGGCGCTGCAACAGTCGGCCGATGACGCGGGTGGCGGTAACATGGCCGATCCACATTTCGCCCTTGGACGTCGCCTTCAGAGCCTTTTCGAGGACTTCAGGTGCGCAATCCTTGGAGATGAAACCGCGCGCGCCCCTCCAGATGGCCTCACAATGGTATTCGTCGTTCTCCTCCTCCACAAGCACAAGAACGGCGGCGGCCGGGATCAGAGAGCGCAGATGCGAGATGACTTCCAGGTCCGCGACCAGTTCGGACCCGTCGAGGAGCACGACGTCGAGCGCCGCTTTTCTGAGCAACTCGGAGCAATCAAACGGGCTGCTGATGTCGAGCACGCCTGACACGCCATCGAGGTTTGACAGAAGTGCGCAGAGGCTCTTTCGGACAAGCTGCTTGGGACTGGTAACTCCAACGTTCATAAAATGCCGAGTCGCCTGCCGCCGCTTGGCCGATGTCCCCCAGGCCGACGACGCTGCGAAACCGGATTGCCTAGTCTATTCGGTGCCACCCCTCTAACCAATCAGGTGAGACTTGGATGTGCGCCTGGGAATCGCTGTAAGGGCTCGGCTGTGATAATGGGGGCGCGCCCTCGTCTTTGGTGGCCTGGGTGGACGCTCTTTGAAACTGGTTGGAGTGGATAACGCCTGCGAAAATTGGTAATCTCACCCGTTGCCCGAGGGGGACACAGCAGGCGCTCCGAAGCGCCTTCGTCTCCGGGCAGCCTGAACGTCTTGAGCAGGTGCTGTCCGGCAGGCTGCCCCTTGCCAAGAGGAACGCCAGTGATGTGGAGGAGACGAGAACATGAGCCGAACCAGTTCGGTTTGCGCTGCGATCGCGGCGGGTTTTCTGTTGGCCCTTCCAGCCAACGGGCAACTGGGGATGTTCTCCAGCGACCAGCGCATCAGGTTCACCCGCGAGTGGCATGGCGACCGATTCCCCGACGGGCGCCCCAAGGTGCCGGATTCCATCCTCGACGGCCTGAAGGACGTTGACGCCGAGGAAGCCTGGGGTGTCCTCCAGTCGCACGGCTACGCACATCAGTTTGAAGGTGGGTGGCACGAGATCAACCCCGGCGGACGCATGGTAGGCCGGGTCTTCACCGCTGTGTTCATGCCGCTGCGCCCGGACGTCAATGCCGTCATCAACGGCGCCGGGAAACAGGAGGGCCGCATCGGTGCGCAGAACTCCTGGCCGATCGACCTGCTGTCGCCCGGCGACGTTCTGGTGGTCGATCTGTTCGGGAAGATTCAGGATGGCACCTACGCCGGCGACAACCTGGCGACCTCGATCTTCGCCAAGAGTCACAACGGCCTCGTCGTGGACGGGTCTGTGCGCGACGAGACCGGAATTTCCGAAATCAAAGGCATGCACGTTTTCGTTCGAGGTGTCGATCCCTCGGCACTTCGCGAGGTCACGCTGATGGGCATCAACGTCCCGATCCGCATTGGACATGTGACGGTGATGCCGGGCGACGTGGTGGTGAGCGATCCCGAGGGCCTCACCTTCATTCCGCCGCAACTGGCACAGGAAGTGATCGACAAGGCTCAGATGACGCACTTGGTTGACGAATGGGGACACCAGATGCTGCGTGAGGGCAGGTACACGCCGGGCGAAATCGACCGCAAGTGGTCGCGGCCGATGATCGAGGAATTCAACAAGTGGTTGGAAGAGAAAGGGTCGCAGCTGAGGATGCCGGAGAACTAGCCCGCTTCGCAGCCCCATCCCTTCAGGAGCAGATCAACAAGCAGAAATGTGAACTGCGCAATCGAGAATCGAGAATCTGGAATCAAGGATTGACGCCAAGGGGAGCATGCATGAAGACTAGCGAACCGCATCTCGTGAATCGCCGCGGAATCCTGAAGGGTTCCGCGGCCGCCCTGGGAGCCGCGTTGCTCGCCACCGAGCCGATGGAAGCCTACCCGCAGGGCGTGAACACGAATTCCAGCCCGTCGACCCTGAAGATCACCGACCTCCGCGTGGCGACCGTCGTCAAACCCGGACCGAGCCCGTGCCCCATCATCCGCATCGACACCAATCAGGGAGTCTGCGGCCTCGGCGAAGTGCGAGATGGCGCAAGTCCCACCTACGCCTTGATGCTGAAGAGCCGGATTCTGGGTGAAAATCCCCTGCAGGTTGACCGGATTTTCCGCAAGATCAAGCAATTCGGAGGCCCAGCGCGCCAGGCAGGCGGCGTCTGCGCGATCGAGATGGCGCTCTGGGACATCGCCGGCAAGGTCTACAGCGTCCCGGTCCACGTGATGCTCGGCGGCAAGCTTCGCGACAAGATTCGCGTGTATGCCGATACGACCGAGTCCAACGACCCCAAAATCTATGCGCAGCGCATGAAGGAGCGCAAGGAGGTGATGGGGCTGACATGGCTCAAGATGGATCTGGGCGTGGAAATGGTCGCCGACAAGCCTGGTACCGTCACGGTCCGCTCGGAGCTGAGCGAATGGGACCGGACCATGATTCCGCATCCGCTGCTCGCCATGGAGGTGACCGACAAAGGCATCGGACTGCTCGAAGAATACGTGGCCGCGGTTCGCGACGCGGTCGGGATGGAGATCCCACTGTCGATGGATCATCTGGGCCATCTCGGAGTGAAGTCGATCATCCGGGTCGGCAAGGCATATGAAAAATACAATCTCTCCTGGATGGAAGATGTGATTCCGTGGGAGTATACGGACCTTCTCAAGCAGATTTCGCTCGAAAGCCCCACGCCGATCCTGACCGGCGAGGACATTTATCTGAAAGAGGGCTTTCGCACGCTGTGCGAAGCTCGCGCCGTGAGCAAGATCCATCCCGACCTCGCGACCTCGGGTGGGATCCTGGAGACTCACAAGATCGGTGACATGGCTTGGGAGTTTGGCGTGCCGATGGCGATGCACTTCGCAGGCACGCCCGTGAGTTGCATGGCGAATGTTCACTGCGCCGCCGCGACCCTGAATTTTCTGGCGCTCGAGAATCACTCCCTCGACGTGCCGTGGTGGAGCGACCTCGTGGAGGGCGTCGGGAAGCCGATCGTCAATCACGGCTGGATCACCGTGCCCGACAAACCTGGCCTCGGCGTGACGCTCAACGAAGATCTGGTCCGCCGGCACCTGCTGCCTGGAACCGGCTATTTCGAACCGACAACCGAGTGGGATCATGAACGATCGTGGGATCGCGTGTGGAGCTAATTTAGGACGCCAGCGCGGCCTGCAGCATAGCCCGCGCGTATCCCGCGTTGTACGCGAATCCCGCGTATCCGCCGCCACCCGGATAGTATGACTTGAAGCCCGGCCGCTCGCGGTCGTAGTCGAGCCCGCGTGGATGTTCGGGATAGACCAGCCGCGGATACTTCAGCCGCACCAGCTCCTTCATCACCGCGAACATATCCGCCTGGCCTTCGTCGATGAAGACCTCGGTGTATTTCAGGCCCGGCGTTTCGACCCGGACGTTGCGGAAGTGCACGTGATTGATGCGGTCGCGCTCTCCGAAGTAGCGGCAGACCTCAACCGGATCCTCGCCGATCTCGCGCGTCACGCCGCAGTCGAAGGTGATGCCGTTGGACTTGCTCGGCACGATTTCGATCAGATGTTTCCAGCCCGCCAGCGTCGCCATGATCTGGCCTGACCCGCGGCTGAGCGGCGCCGGCGGATCGTTGGGGTGCAGGGCCATGCGCACGCCGGACTCCTCGGCGACCGGCACGACCGCCTTCAGGAAGTAGGTAATGTTGTCCCACATCTCGCCCAGGGTATGAACGCCCTCGCCGGGCCGGGGTGGGAGGTCTTTCACGCGATCGTAATCGAAGGCGGTCAGGCCGGCTCCGCCTCTGCCCGTCACTTCGTAATAGCCTTCCACCAGCCGATGAGCGTAGAAGTTGTACTCCACCACCGGCAGACCCGCGCGGCCGGCGGCACGAATCGACTGCCGCACTTTATCGATCTCTTGGTCGCGGCCTGGCTGGCCATATAGAGTCTGGGGAAAACCGCCGATCATCAGGTTGCCAAGCTCGAGGCCGCCTGCTTTGAGGCGATCCATGAGCGAGCGGATCTCTTCCTCCCGCCACGGAACCGGCGGCCCGCCCATGAGCACGTGACTCACGCCCAATTGCTTCACTTGCCGCATGCCGGCGCCGCTCAAGCGGCCCGTGGCGAGATCGCCGCCACCCATTTCCAGGCAGATCTTTGGCGTGTCGGGGCCTTCTCCCATCATCGGCATTGCGGGCGGGACTCCATGCAACTTGCGCGCCAATGCGGGCCCAATCGGCGCCACCACGGCCGCCGCGCCGATGGCCTTGATCGCCTGCCTTCGAGAAGAACTGAGCTTCATGGGTTATTGCCCTCCGGCTGCCTCCGTTCGATCGAGTTGATGTTCGGGATCGACCAGCAGCCAGGCCAGGCCGCCGAGCGCGCAAAGGCCTGCCGCCACCAGGAACGACGCTGTCCACCCATAAGCGTCGGCAATCGCCGGTGTCAGCGACGCCGTGACCGCGCCGCCAAGCTGTCCGCCCATGTTCATCAGCCCGGAGACCGTTCCCGACGAGTTGCCGGCAATGTCGGCCGTCACGGACCAGTAGCAACTCTGGCTGAGGTAGAGCGAGCCGGCCCCGCCCGCGAGCACGATGCTGGCGAGGGGGGCGCTATGCGCATACGCTCCGGAGACAAGAAAAGCGGCCGCGAGCAGCATCACGACCAGCGAGAAGACGCATCGCCCGGAGTGCTTGCCGGAGTGGCGTGTGAGTGCGTCGCTGATGGCGCCGCCGCCCAGCGACCCCGCCGCCATGGCCAGGAACGGCAGCATGGAAAAGAAGGCGCTGGCCCTCAGGTCCAAGCCCCGTACGCGGTTGAGATAGATGAAGAACCAACTGAAAAAAATCCAGGCCACGTAGCCGTAGGTAAAATAGCTGAGCGCCATCGCCAGCACTTCCCGGCTGGTCAGGATCACCCGCCAGGGGAGGTGTTCTTCCTGGTTGCGTGGCCGGTTGGTGCGCTGTTGCGCGACGGCGCCCGCGTCCAGCGTCAGTCCCGATTCGATGTGCTGCCGCTCACGGGCTGATACCCACGGATGACGCTCCGGGGTGTCGCGCGCGGCCACAAACCAGACGGCGCCGGCGATCACGCCCAGTGCGGCGCTCACCCAGAAAGCGGCGCGCCAACCGTGGTGAATCATGATGTAGGCGATCAGCGGCGGCGTTACGCCCGCGCCGGCACCCACGCCCGCGAAAATGAGCCCATTGGCGAGGCCGCGCTCGGTGGTTGGAATCCATCTGGAGACAAACTGGTTTGACGCTGGATAAATCACCGCTTCGCCGGCTCCCAGAAGCACGCGGATCGTGATCAGCAGGGCCAGCGCCATGCCCGCACCCACCGGCACGCTGGCCGTGAGGGCGGTGAACAGCCCCCACCACACCACGGCCAGTGCGATCACGCGTCGCGGACCGAATCGATCGGCGAGGCGTCCCGCGGGGGCCTGGCAGACCGCGTAGCCGATCAGGAATGAGCTGAAGACGTACCCGAGACGGACGTCAGTAAGGTGATACTCGGTGGCGATCGAGGCGCCGGCGATCGAGATGTTCACGCGGTCAAGATAGGCGACCGCGCTCAGGATGAAGATCCAGAGGATCAGGAGCCAGCGCATGAAGAAGTTCTCAGTCTTCGGTTCTCCAGTGTTCAGTCCTCAGTTCTGAGCTTCGGACATCCCGAAGACGTGCGTCAAAAGACTCACGACTGAGAACTGAAAACCGAGAATCCCAAATCTACCAATTCGTAATCGATCCGTCCGGACGCTCCAGCATTGGAATCGGACGAACGCGCTTCGTGATGGTGGAAACGAGCTGGAGCGGCTTGGTGTCGAGCGTAACGCCGAGCCCAGGCCGGCGGTTGGGCCACATCTTTCCGTCTCGGAAGTCGTAGCACTCCGGCAGATGCGGGATCGTGTGGAGGCCGTCGCCGAGCATCTCCATCAGCACAGGTCCGGGAAAAGGCGCGCAGGCGTGGACGAGCGCCGCTTCCGCCACGGGTCCGGTGAAGTGAGGGATCAGGCCCACGGAGTGCGTTTCGCAGAGCGCCGCGATCTTGAGGTATTCGGTGATTCCGCCCACGTTGGGCAGCGTCACGCGCGCGTAGTCGATGAGCTGCTGCTCGATGAGGTCTCTAATGTCCCACTTCGATCCGAACTGCTCGCCTACCGCAATGGGCACCTTGACGTGCGCGCGCAGCTCGCGATAAACGCCCGGATCCTCCGAGCGGACAAGGTCTTCGGCGAAGTAAGGCTCCAGCGGTTCGATCAGCGCGCTCAGACGCACCGCGTCAGGAAAGTCGAAGCGGGTGTGGTAATCGAGCGCCCAGTCACCGTCCTTGCCCACTCCGGCGCGAACCTGCGCGCAATCCGCGTAGGTCTGCCGCACGGCCTGGTGTGAATTGAAAGCCTGGCCCGCGGGCGGATCGGCGGTGGCGTAGCGAAAAGCCCGAAATCCAGCCTCGATGCAGGCGCGTGCCGTTTCCTCCAGGGTGCCGTGACGAGGGAAGCCAGTGGAGTAACACTCTACGTGATTCCGGGCGAGCCCGCCGATCAGGTCGTAAACCGGCACGCCCAGCGCCTTTCCCCTGGTGTCCCACAGGGCGAGGTCGATCGCGCCCAAAGCGTCGAGCTTCTCGCGGCCCGCGGGGTAGAAGTAGCCGCGGAACATCATCTGCCAGAGGTGATCGGTGTTGAACGCGTCCTCGCCGATGATCATCGCCGCGCACTGCTCGATCGTGCCCTTGGATCCGCCTTCGCCGATACCGGTGATTCCCTGGTCGGTCTCCACGGTTACGATGTGGAAGCTCTGATTGAACGACGGAGGCGAGGTCGGGTTGTGGTAGAAGCGAATGCGCGTGATTTTGATCGGGCCCGGCGCAGCCGGAGTCGCGGCACTGGACTGCGCCGTTACGCCAGACTGCGCCGCCGCGGCTGTCCTTGGGGAATACGCCGCCACGCCAGCGCCTGCCGCTGTCAACGATTTCAGAATCGACCGGCGATCCATGGGATTCTTCCGGCGAGTCATCGCCCACGTACTTGCCTTGCATTGCTGCCGCTCGCCCGATGGCGAATCTATCCTATCACGGGCGTCTCTGTGCACTCTGTGGTCTAAAAAGACCAGGCAAAGGGTTCACTGGGGGCCTCCGTGACCTTTGTGTTGAGGCTTTTTACCACTGAGGCCACGGAGGTTTCATTTAGCGCAAGCGGGAATCCACGTCGGTCGAGATTGCCTCATTCCCCTCGACCCGCGCCCTCAGTCGTGGCGTCTGCAAAGGTGCCGCAATCAAGGAATGGCGACGTACGGGCGGCCCTTGTGGCCGCCCTGCATTGACGCCGGTGAGCTGCAGGGGTATGACTATTAACAACGACCACAGGAGGTGCGCACCATGGATCGACGACACTTCTTCAAGGAGACCTTCGGAAAAGGAGCGCTAGGGGCCACTTGGCTCGCCGCCGCCGCCGAACTGCTCGGAGCGCGGCCGGCAAAGACACCCGACAAACCGATCGCCAGGCGGCCGCTCGGCAAAACCGGCGAGCAGTTATCCATGATCGGATTCGGCGGTATCGTGGTGATGTCGGTCGATCAGTCGTTCGCCAACAACATCGTGGCGGAGGCGGTCGATCGCGGCATCAATTACTTCGACATCGCTCCCGACTACGGCGACGCCGAGGAGCACCTGGGTCCCGCCCTCGCGCCCTATCGCAATCGATCCTTTCTGGCCTGCAAAACCAACTTCCGCGACAAAGCCGGAGCCATGAACGATCTCGATGCCTCCCTCAAGCGCCTGAAGACCGACCACTTCGACCTCTACCAGCACCACGCCCTGACCAAGACGGCGGAACTCGACCGGATCTTCGGACCGAGTGGCGCCATGGGGGCCTTTGTGGCGGCGCAAAAGGCGGGAAAGGTGCGCTACCTTGGATTCTCCTGCCATTCGGTCGAGACGGCGATCGCTGCCATGGACCGGGCCCACTTCGACTCCATTCTCTTTCCTACCAATTTCGTGCTCTTCTCCAAGGCCAACTTCGGCCCCCAGGTCCTCGAGCACGCCCGGCGGAAAGGCGTCGGGTATCTCGCAATCAAAGCCATGGCCAAGGGCAAGTATCCGGCGAATCTGCCCGAGTCCGCGCACACGCCCAAGTGCTGGTACGAACCCTGCGAGCTGCCCGAAGAGGCGTCGCTGGCCTACCGCTGGACGCTTTCGCGGCCCTATCTCACCGCTGCCATCCCGCCCGGTAACCCGGAGTGGTTCCGGCGGGCCATGGACGTGGCTCAGAACTTCCAGCCGATTAACGAGGAAGAGACCCACTCGCTCATGGCTCGCGCTGGTGGTGCGGAGCCGATCTTCCGGCTCGGCAACAATGTCTGAAGTCGGCCTCCGAACCGTACTTACCAGCTGAGGCTTCGCCCAGGAATGGTTATGGCATGCGACGATCGCAGATTGGCAGATGATCGCCGTTCCGCCACATACCCGCTGGCCGGTGTCGAGGCGAAAAGTGGCCGAGTGCGAAGAAGTCCTCGCGTAACTCCTTCATGAGACTGGAGCGCGATTTTAGGATATGTCACGAGTTCCGCAAGGACAAAGCGTGCCGCCGGGCTTGAGCTCAGTGCTTACAAAGCAGGGTGTCACAAAGGAGATTGCCATGAACAGACTAAACTGGCTCGCCAGGGCGTGCGGCCTGTTGCTGATTGGTGTAGGGGCGGCCACGGCCGCCGGAGCACAGACGTTCAAAACGCTGGCGAGTTTCGACGGGACGAACGGCCAGCAGCCCCTGGCGCCGCTGGTCCAGGGTACGAACGGGAATCTTTACGGAACGACCAATCTGGGTGGAGCGGCCCAATTAGGGACGATCTTCAGGATCACGCCGGGGGGCACTCTGACGACGCTCTACAGTTTCTGCTCGCAGTTCAACTGTGCCGATGGGACCAACCCTTACGGCGGACTTGCGCTCGGGACCGACGGGAACCTCTATGGAACAACCTTCGACGGCGGGACGTTTCAGGAGGGGACAATCTTCCGGATCAGCCCGTCGGGCTCGCTCACTACCCTCTACAGCTTTTGCAATGTGGATGGCTGCCCGGACGGCGCCTTGCCGCAGGCCGGACTTGTCCTGGGTACGGACGGGAACTTCTACGGCACCACGGCCTATGGCGGAACCAGTATCTTCTGCTCCGATGGCTGTGGAACCGCCTTCAAGATCACCCCGGGTGGCGTCCTGACCACGGTCTACAGTTTCTGCCCACATAGTGGGTGCGCCGACGGTTACGGACCGGCGTCCACGCTTGCCTTGGGCACGGATGGAAACTTCTACGGTACGACTCTTTATGGAGGGGACCCGACTAGCAACGCCGGCACTGTCTTCAAACTGACTCCGGGAGGCGCGCTGACCACGCTATACACCTTTTGTGCCCAGACCCCGTGCACCGACGGAGAGACTCCCTGGGGCGGACTCGTACAGGCCAGGGACGGGAACTTCTACGGTACAACCTACAACGGAGGCGCTCTCCTCGCTGGCACGGTTTTCAGGGTCACCGCCAGTGGGGCGCTGACGACGTTGCTCAGCTTCGCGGGCAATAACGGACAGAACCCTGAGGCTGCGCTGGTTCAGGCCACCGACGGCAACCTATACGGGACCACCGTCTTCGGCAACAACGGCTGTTGCGGTACCAATTCCGGGACGGTGTTCAGGATCACCCTGGGGGGCAAGCTGACCACGCTCTATACATTTTGCCTGCAGAGCGGATGCCCGGACGGCTCGAATCCCACGGGCGCGCTGGTTCAGGGAACCAATGGGACCTTTTACGGAACAACCTCCGATGGCGGCGGGCTCGGCACCGGCGATGGCACGGTCTTCAGCCTAGGGCTGGGCCTGGGCGCTTTCGTGAAGACGCTGCCTACCTCCGGAAAGGTGGGCGCGACGGTCATCATCCTCGGTAACAATCTGAAAGGCTCAATCGGCGTCACTTTCAACGGAACGCCGGCTGCCTTCACGGTTGTTTCCGGTTCCGAAATCAAGACCACCGTGCCGGGCGGGGCGACCACCGGCAAAGTCCAGGTAACTGCGGCCGGCGGTACCAAGCTTACAAGCAATCTGAGCTTTCAGGTGCGGTAACACGACTCCCGGATTGAGGCCAGGAAAGGGGCTGCTATGAATAGATCGAAACATGCAGGGCTGAGACAGGCGTACGCGCTTCTTATTCTGTGCGTGGCGGCGCCAATGGCGTGCGCGCAGACTTTCACCACCTTGGTGACCTTCGACGGCACGGACGGAGCGAATCCTGGCGCCGCGCTGGTTCAGGCTCTCGACGGAAATCTTTACGGCACCACGGAGTCCGGCGGGTTGTCGGGTAGCTTGTGCTCTGTGGGTTGTGGAACGGTGTTCAGAATGACGCCCGGCGGAACCTTGACCACGTTGTACGACTTTTGTTCGCAGAGCAACTGCGCGGACGGTTTTGAGCCTTTCTTCGGCCCGCTGATCCAGGGCACCGATGGGAACCTGTACGGAACGACGGTTGGCGGCGGGGCTTACGATAATGGCACGATTTTCAAGATCAGCCTCGGCGGCACGCTAACCACATTGCACAGCTTTGGCTTCTCGGACGGAGCATCACCGTACTCATCTCTCATTCAGGCCAGCGATGGGAACTTTTACGGCACGACTTTCGGGGGTGGCGCCCAATTCTACGGCACCGTGTTCAAGATGACGCCCGGCGGCACGCTAACAACCTTGTACAGTTTTTGCGCGCAAAGCGGATGTGCGGACGGCGCTGAACCCGAGGGTGCGCTGCTCCAGGCCAACGATGGGAACTTCTACGGAGCCACGTTCTCTGGCGGGACGGGCGCTTGCTCCGGGGGATGCGGCACGGTATTCAAGATAACACCTACCGGCACGCTGACCACGCTGCACAGCTTCGCCGGCGCCCTGACGGACGGCCAGGGACCCATCGGAGGGCTCGTCGGGCCTTCGGCCGGGATTCTGTATGGGACGACATATTTTGGCGGCGCCAACAGCGCCGGGACCATCTTCAAGATAACAACGAGCGGCGCGGAGACGGTTTTTCACAACTTTGATGGCACAGACGGCGGAAACCCTTACGCCTCCCTCATCCAGGCCAGCGACGGGAGTTTCTACGGTACCACCCAAAACGGCGGCACCAGCGGCTTGGGTACGATCTTCGCGATCACCCCAGCCGGCCGCCTGACGACGCTCTACAGCTTTTGCTCCCAGAGCGGTTGTGCGGATGGCGGTGTCACTCGGGCGGGGCTGGTGCAGGATACTAGCGGGAAGCTTTACGGCGCCAGCACGTTTTTCGGAAACGCCAGCGGCGATGGCACCACGTTTAGCCTGTCGGTTGGCCTTCGCCCCTTCGTGGAAGCAGTCCCCACTTCCGGCCGGGTCGGCGCCGCGGTGAAGATCCTGGGAACGAATCTGACGGGCGCCACCAGCGTGACCTTCAATGGCACCGCGGCCACGTTCACCGTCGTCTCGCATTCCTTGATCACCACCACTGTACCCGCAGGAGCGACCACCGGGAGCGTGCTAGTGACCACCCCGGGCAACACCCTCAAGAGCAACGTGCCCTTCCGGATCCCATAAGCCATGGGGCATTACTCTGACGGCTGGTCCCGCCATATTTCTTGCTCTGAGCCGGGCAACCATGGTTAAGGTGCTTGAAATAACTTGACAATTCTATTGCTAGGTGCTAAATAACGAATTGTACGGGAGCCTGGGGCGGGCGCACCGATGCTCTCGCGCCTCCGTCTGTTCACCCCGCTCGTCGCCAACCCCTGTCGTCCGCCATCAGTTGAGGATTCGAACTGCGGCCATCGGGCCGACGCCCTGAGCGGTTTTGCGGGTCGGCGTCTTGATGGATCCGAGAGCTTGCCTCGCACCACGATGGTAGCGCGGGCAAACCCACCGAACCCAAACGGCTTAAGTCCTTTCAGCTCAGCGGGATATTCCCAAGTCGAGGGCAGGCGAAGCCAATCTCGCTATACGCCTTGTTTTCAAAAGCTTAGCGTTGAAAAATCAGCCATTTTCCGGAAGATGTCTGTCTCACCCGCTTCGTCCTATTGCGGATTCACCAAAGCGCAGGTTTCTCGGCTTTCGGACCCGACACCGGCCATTGTGCCCTGGGCTGGCGAACCGCCGATATGGTGCTGGTGTTACTCGGAGGGCAGGCATCCATGCCCGCCCCGGGACACAGCGGAATGGCCCGCTGCCCAGGTGGCGGGCACCGATGCCCGCGCTTCAAATGACGGCACTGCGCCGGGCGCTGAGAACCAAAGGATGTGGTCGGTCCGAAGCTGGAATGTCCTTTGTAGTCAGCAAAATCTTCCACAAATTGGCGTTCGGCGCTCTTCGCTGCCGACGCACCAGCCGCAGGCCGCGGTTCCGAGGGCTTTATCTCGCTGCCGCCGGCCGTCAGAGGGTCAAAACACCCCCACGGACGAAGCTGGAAAGTCGCGTTTTTTCAGTCACTCGCCTGGAAAGCACGGGAGCGGACACCGAGCCTTGCCCTGCTGGAAGGCTCCGACGACCCTATTGGCTATGCCTCAGGAGCCCCGTCCATCGTTCCCAGGCTTGGTCGCGCGCCTTGCGATTCGCGTCGGTGGCGTCTGGCGCCTCGCCGGCCCGCATGAAGCCGTGGCCGGCGCCTTCGTAGACGACCGGCTCGTACGTCTTCCCGCGTGCCTTCATTTCGGCAGTAGCTTCCGGGATCGTGGCGTCAATTCGTGCGTCGGCCCCGCCATAGAATCCGTAGACCGGCGCCTTGATGCGGGTCATCACGTCCTCGGGAGGCGGCGGGCCGTAGAAGACAAACGCGGCGGCGAGGTCGGGGCGGTTGGTGGCAAAGCGGAAGCTCTGGCCGCCTCCCCAGCAGAACCCGGCCACATAGAGCTTGCCGTTGGCGGCCGGCAGCTTCAGCGCGTAGTCGGCGGCGGCGTTGAGATCGGCGGTGATCTGGTCGGGATCGAGATGGCTGACAGCCTCGATAGCCTTGTCCTGGGTGAGGTCGCTGGTGCGTCCCCCATTCGGGGCCATGCCGGAGAGCAAGTCGGGAGCCACGGCGATGTAGCCAGCGGCCGCCACCTCGTCAGACAGTTCCTCGGCCCAGTCCGTCAGGCCGAAGATCTCGTGAATGATCAGCACCACGGGAGTCTTGCCTGTCGACTGCGGATAGACCACGAACGTCTGGACGACGCGGCCGTCATGCTTCACCGTCACCCACTCGCGATGGCGCGGCGACTTGTCCAGGCGTTCGCGCGCCCAGTCTTGGGCCCAGGCGGCCTGCGCCGCCATCAGGATCAACAGAATGCCGAGCAGTCGTTTCATCGATATCCTCCGTCGTGTGCCCGTCGCGGCCGCTGGTTTCGGACCGCCCGTGCTGTTGATCATAACCCGGCAGGTACACGGGGTGGCAAGACGGCCGAGACAGGGCCCCGTGTCCGGATTCGACGCCAAGGCCTGCCGCCCGATCAGGCCGGTCAACGCAGAGGCTCACGATGTAGGCTACAGTTTGGAACCCTGGCCGGTGGACGCTGGGTGTCAAAATCGAAGCTCAGAGCCAGGGGAAGGAAAGCGATCGGTGCTCGCTCAATTTCGAGCAGCTTCAATTTGGTCGCTGGCCCGCCGGGTGCCGAGAATCCGCCGGGTTTGCTGCCGGCCGCGAGCACGCGATGGCAGGGAATGATCAGGGGAATGGGATTCCGCCCGAGCGCCTGTCCGACGGCGCGGGCTGCTCCCGGCCGGCCGAGCGTCCGCGCGATCTCGCCATAGGTTCGCGTTTCGCCCGCCGGGATCTCCCGTGCGGCTGCGTACACTCGGCGTTCGAAAGCGCCGGCCGAGGTGAGATCGACGGTCACGCTTCGGAAATCCTGAATGTGACCCGAAAGATGCTGGCGAACGCGCTCGATGATCTCGGCGATGGCACGCGGCGGCGACTTCGATCGACTAGCGCCGGCAGTGCGCTCGATCCGACGTTCCGTGGCGGCCGGAGTCGATTCGGGAAGGTGAAAGGAGATGACGTGCGGCGAACTGCCGCGACCGGCGGACTCGCTCCAGGTGATGCCGCACACGCCGAGCGGCGTTTGAAACAAGGCGTAGGCGCGCGCGACCATAGGCGTAGCTTAGCGCATGTCCGGGGTCGGGCGCGAGAATTCAGTACCGTAAGACACCTCGAAGGAGGTGCCGGGCACGTGGAGAGCGACGGCAGGTCCGGAAGGGGAATGTCATCGATCTGGTGCGGTACACCTTGAGGCAGGCGTTGAGCCGCTGCCCACAGTCATCTGGATTTGATGGGGCGAAACCATTTGGACCCGAACATGCTCGCTCCGGTCGTGCCAGCCGGTCATCGAACGACTGCTTGGCGAGCGCAATGGCTGGCCTTGGGTCCATGATTGCGGTCCGTTCGAGGGGGTGAAAAGAAACTGCAAGCGGGATTTGAGCGAGAAATCGGGAGGCGTTCTAACCGGCTGTTTAACGCTCGTTCCCAATGATGTCCGAAAGCTTAACTGATTACATCGATGGGTCTTCCGGACGCGTTTCGCCTGCGAGATGAATCGCGTTTAAAGGGGGGATGCTCGTTGCTGACTGCGACTGAGCAAGTTCTGAACTTGAGGTTTATCGGACGCTTGCCACGCGACTGTCCGAACGACTCGCCTTCCGCGCGGTGGAGAAGAAACAGTGCCAAATAAGTTACAGCGTCGGTGGCTGCCGTGTACTCTTGGGCGCTCTGGGCGGTTCGGTAACGTGTAAAGAAGCTTGCCCGGATCCTGGATTTGACCACGAAGAGTGGGATATGGAGCTCATCAGACTCGATCTTGAGCGATGGCCCGGCCCGTTGCCTGGCGAGAGCGGCGCCGAGCGAGCCCGCAAGCCGGTCGCCGCGGACCCGGCGGCGGCTGAGAATAACAAGCCCATGGATCTGCCGCAGCAGGACGCGGTGCCGACCATCCACTCCGCCCAAGTCGAAGCATCTTTCGCTGCACCAATGCCAGTCGCTAATCCCGAAGGGCGGATCCTGCCACCGCATGACTCACCTGTGGCCGTGACCGCGCCCGCGTTAGAGCCGCATTCTAGCCGGCGGAGGGGTCATCCCGAGGAACCAGTTGACCTCCCACGGCGCGAGATAGTCCCAGCTTGCACCCGTCTGCCTGTGGAGCCGAGCTTCGCGTACGGAGGCATAAGCACCGGCCTGTTTCCTGCACGCGGCCTCTTCTACTCCCTGGTGGCCCACGGATTCGCTATCGTGGCCCTGGTACTGCTCTGGCCCAGGCACGTGCCGCCGATTTATGACCCTCCCAAGCATTGGGAACTGACCATGGTTCCCAGGGACGCGCTCTATCTG